>NZ_CP034929.1:664395-1328790 GCF_004014875.1 Nocardioides yefusunii
GGGAGACCTTCGTCGGCGACCGAGTGCTCCTGGCGGCGCCGGCGCCGGTCCAGGCTGAGCTGCTCGCCTCGGTCGCTCCCGACGCCGCGGCCGCACTCTCGGACATCGAGTACGCGGCGATGGCGGTGATCACTCTGGCGGTGCCGCACGACCAGGCAGACGGCCTGCGCGCCATCGGGTCGTCGGGCTTCCTCGTGCCGCCGATCGAGGGCAGGCGGATCAAGGCCTCGACGTTCTCGTTCGCGAAATGGGAGTGGGTGCGGTCGGCGGGCGAGGCTGCAGGGCTCACATTCCTGCGCACCTCGATCGGACGTCACGGTGAGGTCGGCGTCCTCGATGCCGACGACGCGACGCTCGTGCAGTTCTCCCTCGACGACCTCGCCGACGCCACTGGCGTGCGGCTCGCTCCGGAGACGGTCCACGTCCAGCGCTGGGAGCAGGGCCTGCCCCAGTACGCGGTGGGTCACGTGGAGCGGGTCGCACGGATCAGGGCCGCCCTGCCGGTGGGTGTCCAGGTGGCCGGTGCGGCTTATGACGGGGTGGGGATTCCGGCCGTCGTGGCGTCGGCCGAACGGGCCGTCGTTGGGATGCTGCAGGAGCTCTGAGGCGCTGGTAGCCTCGCGGGACGAAAGGGAGTAGTCCCCAATCGCCGTGTCGACATACTGACGCCCTCGTGGTGTCCGGCACGGTGAGCCCGGCCCCGGGTGAAGACACGCGGCGGCAAGGCGGACGAGACTTTCGACCAGTTGACCCACCCATTTGTCATGGGGTCGGTGTCCGGTCGAAGGCGCTTCCCCGAGGGGCTCCTGGGCCGGCGGGCCCCTGAGAGGAATCCTGCGTGTCCGCCTTCCTGCTCAGCACCCTCGTCGGTGCCGGCATCATCTTCGTCGCCGAACTCGGTGACAAGAGTCAGCTCATGGCGATGGCCTTCGCCACCCGCTACAAGATCCGCGACGTCATCATCGGTCTGACCGTGGCCACCGCCGTCGTGCACCTCGCCTCGGTCGGTATCGGCTACGTCATCGGCGACGCGTTCGCCTCCTACCAGTCCTGGATCGAACTGGTCGCCGGTGTGGCGTTCATCTTCTTCGCGCTCTGGACCCTGCGCGGCGACGAACTGACCGACGAGGAGCGCGACAAGGCTTTGAGCGCGAAGTCGTTCGCGCCGATGGTGGTCGTGGGTCTCTTCTTCTTCCTCGCCGAGCTCGGCGACAAGACGATGCTCGCCACCATCACCCTGGCTGCGCAGGATGAGTCGTTCGCACAGTCGGCGGGCACCTGGCTGGGGTCGACGGTCGGCATGGTCGCCGCCGATGCGCTGGCGATCGTGGTCGGTGCGGTCCTGGGCAAGAAGTTGCCCGAGAAGGCGGTGACGGTCTTCGCCACCACCCTCTTCGTGATCTTCGGTGTGGTCCTGATCGTGAGCGGCATCCGCGCCATGTGATCGGCCCCGTCAATGCAGAAAGGTCCTCCGGTGCTCGGTGCACCTGAGGACCTTTCTGCGTCTCGGGGTCGTGTCGTCGCTGCTGGGTCAGCAGGCAGTGGTGGTCTCCTGCGTCTCGAAGTGCATGCCACCGATGTTGATGGAGTTCGTGCCGTCCTGGGAGGGGGCGTAGTTCTCGAACGTCATGGAGAAGTTCGAGACCTCGCCGGAGAACGACGCCTTGACGTTGCCGGTGGTGACGTCGTTGGCCGAGTTGCCGGTGCGGTTCAGCCACGGGTTGCTCGAAAGGCCTGCGCCGGAGACCTTGCTGTTCTTCGGCTGGGAGGGCGTGAACCGGCCTGCGGCGTCGGAGCCGTTGACGTGGGAGATGAAGACCCGGTCGCGCTGGTTGGGTGACCACCACTGGTTGGCGGAGTCGTCGTTGCTGTCGATGTCGGTGACGATGAAGGAGAGTCCCTGGACCGGGCGGCTGAACACGAAGGTGACGCGCATGGTCGCGACCTGGGTGCCGCGCTTGGTCATGGCGAACTTGATCGCGTCGGTGATGCCGTAGGTGGCGTCGCTCTGCTTGAGGTCGACGAACGAGTAGTGCGCCGGGTCAGTGGCCGGCGTGGAGTCGACGAACTCGGTGCGGATGGTGACGGTGACCGGGTCGATGCCGGCGAGGGAGGGCCGCGACGAGATGGCGTACGTCGTGCTGCTGGTGGGCTTCGTGCGGTGCCACACCATGGTGTGTTCGATCCGGCACTCGGCGCTGGGCCGGGTGACTTCCGCGCCGGAAACAGGGGGGACGCTCGAGGCGTAGGCCGGCGCGGTGGAGGCGACGACGACTGCGGGGACGGTCCACGTCGCGGCCCGGATGAGCGCGCGGCGTGAGTGGGGGGTGTGGGGGGTGTGGGGGGACACGAAACTGCCTTTACATTGAAGTACTTCTAGTATGTAAACGTCTCGCTTTGCCATTTATGACACGCTTCAATCGTGACGTCGATCACGTCATTCGTCGGGTGTCCAGGGCGCCGGTCTGTCACGGCCGCGATGTGGCCGTCCTGCCTAGACTCGGAGGCATGACCGATGCGCCCATCAAGTCCAACGCCGCTCGCATCAACGAGCTCAACGACACGATCCGCTACACGATGTGGTCGGTCTTCAAGCTGCGCGACGTCCTGGGTGACGCCGACCGCGCCGGCGAGGCCACGCAGGTCCAGGCCCTGTTCGACGCCCTCGATGCCGAGGGCGTGAAGGTCCGCGGCATCTACGACGTCTCCGGTCTCCGTGCTGACGCCGACGTCATGGTCTGGTGGCACGCCGAGGACTCCGTCCAGCTGCAGGTCGCCTACAACCGCTTCCGTCGCACCGCATTCGGCGCCCGGCTCGAGCCCGTGTGGTCGCAGATGGCGCTGCACCGCCCCGCCGAGTTCAATCGCAGCCACATCCCGGCGTTCCTCGCCGACGAGACCCCGCGCAAGCACATCTGCGTCTACCCGTTCGTCCGCTCCTACGAGTGGTACCTGCTCGAGGACTCCGAGCGTCGCCGCATGCTCGCCGAGCACGGTCAGATGGCCCGCGGCTACGCCGACGTCCGTGCCAACACCGTCGCCTCGTTCGCCCTGGGCGACTACGAGTGGATGCTGGCCTTCGAGGCCGACGAGCTGTACCGCATCGTCGACCTGATGCGTCACCTGCGCGCCTCGGACGCCCGCCGTCACGTCCGCGAGGAGGTGCCGTTCTACACCGGCGCCCGCTACGAGGTCGCCGAGCTGCTCGAGCTCCTTCCCTGATCCGTTCCTGATCGGCAGTCTGGGGGAGTGACCCGCACCCGAGAGGTACTCCTCCCCGTCGGCCCCGAGCAGGCCTTCGACTACTTCGCCGATCCCCGCAACCGTCCGCAGTGGCAGTCGTCGCTGCGGGCGGTCGTGTTCTCCGGCGACCCCGCCGACGGGTTCGGGCCGGGGACGTGCTGGGTCGACGTCACCCGGCCCGGTCTGCGTCCGTCGATGCAGACGACGCTCGCCGTGCCGGGGGAGCGCTGGGCCGAGACGGGCCGCTGGCGTGGTTTCGCGGCCGACCTCGTCCTGGCTTTCGCGCCGGTCCCGACCGGCTGCTCCGTCGCGGTGACGTTCCGGGTGCGGGCGCCGAGATGGTTGCCCGGCCTGGGGTCGCTGCTGACCCGTGCGGCAGTGCCGATGGTGGTGGCCGACGTGCGGCGGGCCGGAGAGATTCTGCGGAAGCGCTGACGTCTTCGCTCGCCGCCCAGCGGCCGGAGTGCGGCTCCTGCATGGTGCGGGCATGGCTCTGAGGGTGAGGGTGGGGCACCTGGGCCTCACTGTCAGGGGTGACGTCGCTGCGGCTGAGGTGGCGGTGACCTCGGCGATGCGTCCGTTGGCCTCTTGATGACGGGGTCGGACATTGGAGAGCGGCCACCCGGCGGGGTGGCCGCTCTCCGTGTGTGGCACTGGATCAGCAGCCGCTGTACTGCGGGGCGTCGAAGCTGAGGTCGGCGATGTTGAGAGTGGTGGCCGAGGCGCTGGTGCCGGCGTTGCGATAGACGAACGTGATCTCCGAGATTGGCTCGGACGTGCGGAAGTTGATGCGGACGTTGGCGTCGGAGGAGCTGTCGCCGGCGTTGAGGGAGCCGCTGTTCGTCGCGGTCTGCCAGGGCTTGGCCGAGGTGCCCAACGACGTCGGGTCGATGAACGATCCGATCGAGGCGGCGATCGTGGAGAAGTCGACGGCGGCCTTGTTGACGCTGGTCAGCCAAACCTTGTCGTACTGGTTCGTCCCGTTGGAGTCGATGTCGGTGATGGTGAACTGGAGGTTGGTCACAGCCGGGCTGAAACCCACGGTGACGGTCATGCCGAGTTCATTGGGGGAAGATGCGCCAGAGGCGCGCTCCATGGCGAACTTCAGCATCTTGTCGCCGTTGTTCACGCGCAGGGCCGCCGGGGCTCCCGCGGTCTGGGCGAGGTTCCCGGACTCGGGGAACTTGAACAGGTGCTTGCTCTTCGTCGGCGCGCTGTTCGCCTCGAAGGTGGTCTTCACGCTCACGGTGACCGGCTCGGGGGCAACGGCGCCGCTGGCCAACGCGGATGAGGTGGAGGTGGAGACGGTGGCACCTGCGGTTGAGGTGAACGTGACTGGAGCGAAAGACGCCATGGTCACCTTCTGTGAGGTCCAGGTGCAGGTGCTCGAGGCGAAGGCCGGCGCCGTGGCAGCGAGGGAGATGGCAGGCGCGCTCCATGCTGCGGTCTGCAGCAGGGCGCGACGGGATGTGGTGTGGGTCATGGAGAAGCTCCGAGTGTCGGGGGGAAACACTGACCGCAGGCGGGGGGATACCTGCAGTATGCGGAGCCAGTATTGCGGGATGTTGAACAATTCAGATTGCCGAGCCCCCGATTTCAAACGTGATTCGCATCACGCAAGGGAAAAGTGCTCAGGAATGCCGAAGGCCCGCCGTCGCAGGACGGCGGGCCTTCGGCGAAGTGGAGCGATCAGTCGGTCTTCGGCTCCAGGCGGATGCTGAGGGAGTTGATGCAGTAACGGTCTCCGGTCGGAGTGCCGAAGCCGTCGGGGAAGATGTGTCCCAGGTGTGAGCCGCAGGCTGCGCACCGCGTCTCGACCCGCTTCATGCCGAAGGAGTTGTCCTCGATGAACTCGATCGCGTCCGGGATCGCGTCGTAGAAGGACGGCCAGCCGCATCCTGAGTGGAACTTCGTCTCCGAAGTGAACAGGTCGGTGCCGCAGGCGCGGCACGAGTAGACGCCGTGCGTCTCGGTGTCGGTGTACTCGCCCGTGAAGGCGCGTTCGGTGCCTGCCTGGCGCAGCACCTGGTACTCGTCGGGCGCCAGTTCGGCACGCCACTCCTCGTCGGTCTTCTCCACGCGGTAACCCATGCCCCCCACGGTAACCCTCGGGAGAAGGGTCGCCGTGGGGGCCGATGCTGGGGGTAGGGCGCTGGGGCAAGGCGCTGGGGTCAGTGTGCGTGGGCGTGCGGAGCGACTCCGTCGGTGACCACGAGTTCGGTGACGCCCGAGGGCAGCGGGAGGCGGCGCTCCACCGTGGCGGTCACGAGGTCGACGACGACGAGCTCGGACGCCGCGGCGTCGCTGACGTAGGCGAAGTCGCCGACCACCTCGAGGACGGGTCCGGGCTGCTGCCAGTCCTTGTTCTCGGTCCACGGGGTGATCGCCTCGATTGCGCCGGTCTGGCGTCCCGTGGCCGGGTCGATGACGCGGATCGAGCCGTCGTAGGTGAGGACCAGTGCTTCGCCGTCGGGGCCGCGGCCCAGGGAGCGGAACCAGTAGGAGTCGCCGGCGTCGTTGCCGAGGCTGACGGTCCGCAGGCTTGCGTCACGGGTGTCGACGACCGCCACCTGGGTGGGGCGTTCGAGGTCGGCGTCCGGGTCGGTCTTGTAGTCGGTGAGGACGAAGGGTGACTCGGGGTGTCCGGCCAGGTTCCCGGTGCGGGCGTAGGTCTCGTCGATCTTCACCTTGTGGAACTCGCCGCCACGCAGCACGACCGGGCCGTCGGTGCAGCCGATCACGACGACGTCGCCGTCGCGGTCGTGGGCTGCTGCCGCTTCGCCGTGGACGTTGGGGCAGGCGTCGGTGCGGGCCAGCGTCTTGCCGTTGCGGGTGACGGCAACAGTGTGGCGTTCTTCGGCGGTTCCGACGGTGTGGAGCACGGCGTCGTCGTCGAGGATCATCGCGACACCGTGGTGCGCGGCGCCGGTGGCGAGTCGTTCCTTGGGGGCGTCGGGCGTGGTGAGGTCCTCGGTGCGCAGCACCTCGATCTCGCCGGTGCCGTCGGAGAAGAGGGCGGTCCAGCCCTCGTGCGGGACGGCGTGTCCGGCCGTGGGGGAGTCGTGGGTGACGGGGGAGAGCCCTGGAGTGTGCTCGTGGTGGTGGGCGTGGTCACCGTGCTGGGCGCTGACGATGCCGGTGTCGAAGACCCTGAACTTGTCGCCGTCCGCGACGACGACGTGGCGACCGTCGCCGGCCTCCGAGAGTCGGACGAAGCCGTCGGTGTGCGCCGTGGTGACCGTCTCACCGGTCTCGGTGTCGAGCAGCGTCAGCGTTCCGTCGTGGGCGACGAGGGCGCGCGGCGTGATCGCTGCGACCTCGCGGGCATCTCCGCCGACGACGACGGCAGGTTCGCCTCTGTCGGGGCTGTCGGTGGCACGCGGGGACGAGGTGTCGGTGCCGCAACCGGTGGCCACCAGGGCCAGGGGGACGAGGGCGGACAGGGTCAGGGTGCGAGTCCTGCGGGACATGGTTCGGGACATGGGGAGCACCATACATGGGAATGAGAATCATTCTCAAGTGTGGGTGCTGGCGGGCGCCCCTAAGGTGGGTCCATGGGGAAGAACGACGAGGCACACGTCCGGGTCGGCGACCGCGAGGTCCGCATCTCGTCGGCCAGCAGAGTTCTGTTCGAGGCCACCGAGCGCACTCCGGCGCTGACCAAGCTCGAGGTCGCCCAGTACTTCGCCGACGTGGGGGACCCTCTGTTCGCCGCGTTGCGGCATCGCCCCACAGCTCTGGAGCGCTGGCCTTCGGGGTGGCGCGACGGCATGCGTCTGGCGACCTCGGGCTCCACGAAGGACGCCGACGGCTTCTACCAGAAGCGACTCCCTCAGGGAGCCCCGGAATGGATCGAAACGGCCACGGTGCGGTTCCCCTCGGGGCGTCCGGCCGACGAACTCTGCCCCACTGAACCAGCCGCCGCAGTCTGGGCCGCGCAGATGGGAACCCTCACCTTCCACCCCTGGCCGGTCCGTCGCGACGACGTCGAACACCCCGACGAACTCCGCATCGACCTCGACCCCCAGTCCGGCACCGACCTGCGCGACGCTGCTCGGGTCGCGCTCGTCGCCCGCGAACTCCTCGACGGTTTCGGGATGCAGGGGTACGTCAAGACCAGCGGCAACCGCGGCCTGCACCTCTTCGTCCGGATCCGGCCCGAGTGGGACTTCGTCGACGTGCGTCACGCCGCGATCGCGTTCGGACGTGCGCTGGAGGCCGCCGATGCCTGTGTCACCACCGCGTGGTGGAAGGAAGAGCGCGGTGAACGGATCTTCGTCGACTACAACCAGAACGCCCGCGACCGCACCATTGCCTCGGCCTGGTCGGTGCGCGCGCTGCCGGGCGCACCGGTCTCCACGCCGCTGGAGTGGTCGGAGGTCGCAGGCCTGCGCGACGCCGCGCAGTTCACGGTTCACAACGCCCGCGAACGCCTTGCGCACGGCGACCCGTGGAAGGGGATCGACGACGTCGCCCACGACCTGACTCCGCTGTTGGAGGCCTGGGCGGAGCACCCGGTGGAGCTCAACTACCCGCCCGAGTACCCCAAGATGCCGGGGGAGCCGCCGCGGGTGCAGCCCTCGCGCAAGGTCGCGGAGCACTGGCCCGAAGAACGCTCGTAAGAGGTTCCACACGAGGGTTTGTGAGCATTGCCATGTCGCCACACCGACCCCCGGAGTTGTTCCCGGATGAGGCGAGGGGCATCGTAGGTTGCTTGTGCGGGCGTGGCTGAGGCCACCGCACGAAGACCCACTGGCTAGAGTTCGGAGGGTCTGGACAGACGATCGAAGAGAACGAGGTGACACCGTTGGGTGACGTGATCGGTTACGTCCCGGGCGTCTACGACCTGTTCCACGTCGGGCACCTCAACATGCTCCGTCAGGCCCACGCCCAGTGCGACGTGCTCGTCGCGGGTGTGGTGTCGGACGAGATGAGCCAGCTCGGCAAGAACGTGACCCCCACCGTCCCGCTCGAGGAGCGGGTCGAGATCGTCGGCGCGATCGGCATCGTCGACCGCGTCTACGTCGAGAACAGCCTCGACAAGCGCGACGCCTGGCGCGACGTGCAGTTCACGCACCTCTTCAAGGGCGACGACTGGAAGGGCACCGAGAAGGGTGCCCGACTGGAGGCCCAGATGGCTGAGTGCGGCGTCGAGGTCGTGTACTTCCCCTACACCAAGCAGACGTCCAGCACCGCCCTGCGCCGCGCGCTGGGTGAGCCGGGCGCGACCCCCGTCCAGGAGCAGGCCTCGTGACCAACGAAGCATCCCCGAGCGCCGCGGCTCCGGCCGTCCGCAACCCCGGGACCGACATCACCGACGAGGGCGTCTTCGTCCCGGTCGGCACCGGTGTGCAGGTGCTCAACCTCGAGGGCGAGTTCCTCTGGTCCCTCAACCCTGAGCGTGACGGGCACCCCCACGAGGACGGCGTCCTCGTGCCGTGGCCCAAGGTCCTGCGCCCGCACCTCAACGGTTCGGCGCGCCTCTCCCTGACTGACGCCAACGGTGAGAACGCGATCTTCGACGACGTGGTCTCCCTGGGCAACGGTGAGGGCGAGTTCACCGTCGTCGACAAGTACGGCTTCCCTGTCTCGGTCGACAAGGTCGGTCACCTGCAGCGTTCGTTCGCCGCGACCAACCAGCAGATCAAGGACGAGATCCTCTCGGGCACCGTCAAGGTGCTCGACGAGCTCCGCGACATCTGTGGCGTCGACGCCTACCTCAACTACGGGGCCCTGCTCGGTGCCGTGCGCGACGGCACGATGATCGCCCACGACTCCGACACCGACCTCTGCTACGTGTCGAAGTTCGACCAGCCGGCCGACATCATCCTGGAGTCCTTCCGCATGGAGCGCATCCTGCGCAACCGCGGTTGGAAGGTCCTGCGCATGTCGGCAGGCGACATCAAGCTCCTGCTGCCGCTGAGCGACGGACGTCAGTGCCACATCGACGTCTTCAGCGCGTTCTGGATCAACGGCGTCTTCTACCAGTTCGGCAACCGTTCGGGACACCTGAAGAAGGAGTCGCTGCTGCCCCTGGGCACCATCGAGCTCGACGGCTACACGTTCCCTGCCCCGCGCGTGCCCGAGGACATGATGGCGTTCCTCTACGGCGAGAACTGGCGCATCCCGGACCCCTCGTTCGCCTACGCCGACCCCGAGCCCGGCAAGCGCCGACTCAACGGTTGGTTCCGCGGCTTCCGTTCCGTCATGGGCATCTGGGGCGAGTTTCACAACGGCATCGGCATCGGCACCGAGGCGCGCGTGCGCCCCGAGCAGAGCGCCTTCGCCGAGTGGGTCCTGGCCGAGCTGGCCGACGAGCCCGACGCCAAGATCGCCGACGTCTGCGCCGGCGCTGCCCGTGACGCCGTCTGGTGGACCCAGCAGGGTCGCACCGTGCGTGCCTACGACTACTCGATGGCCGGACGCAAGGCGGCCGTCGCGCTGGCCAAGGAGGAGAACGTCGACCTCCACGTCGAGCAGCTGATCCTCGGCGAGATGCGCACCACCTTCAAGGTCGCCACCGAACTGGCCCGCGACCCGCACCACATGGCGTGCCGTCTGGGCGTCAACGCCCTGGAGGACCACGAGCGCCTCAACCTGTGGCGTCTGGCCCGGATGGCGCTGCGTGCCCACGGCGGTCAGCTGTTCCTCGAGTTCAGCGCCGAGACTCAGGACGGTCTGCGTCGTCCCTCGCCGGACCGCCTGATGCGCCGCATCAACCCCCAGATCATCCGCGACGAGATCGAGGCGGCCGGTGGCCGTGTCGAGTTCGAGGAGATCGTGGAGGGTATCGACATGATGGAGGAGCGCGACCCGGCCGTGTGCCGCATGCGTGTCACCTTCCCCGCACCGGGCCACCGCCCCATCGACGAGAAGTGAAGAGGAACCGTCCATGAGCAACCCCCTTCGTGAGCGCGCTGCCCGCGTCAAGGCCAGCGCCCGCCGCCTCATCACCGAGCGCAACGACCTGGAGAACCGCGTCCGCGTGCTCGAGGCCGAGGTGCAGGAGAACCGCGCCCTCAACCGTCGTATCGCCGAGCTGACCGACGTCGTCGGTGAGCTCCTCCTCCCGGTCGCCGACCAGGACGAGGCCAAGGTCGCCGAGGTCCTCGCGGCCTACCGCAAGTCCATCTGACGCAGCCCCACCGCGTCGCTCGTCGAGGCCCCGTCCAGCAGTTGCTGGACGGGGCCTCGACGCATGTGCGGGAGCCTGTGTGCGTCGGTCGGGTCAGTGGAGTTCGTGCTCGATCAGGTGCAGCACCGGCACGCCGAGCTTGCGGCGGGCCTGGGAGGCCCAGTCGACGTGGAAGAACTCCTGCACGACGTGCGGGCTGGTCAGCACGATCGCCTCACGGGCGTCATCGGCCCGGGTCGCGGCGGCGAGGGCGTCGATCGCGGGCCCCTCGACCACGCGTCCGACGGCGCGGTACTGGCCGGACCCGAGCACGGACAGGCTCTCGCCGAGCTGACGTTCGGCCTCCTGCCGGAACTCGGCCCGCACAGCGTCGAGCTCGTCGTCGTCGAGCACCAACGGTGCGGCGAACATGTCACCCGCGGCCAAGGTGCCCATGGTGCTCTCCAGTCGCGCTGCGGCGTCCTGGGCCGGGATCAGGACGTGGTAGACGACCTGGTCGGCGATCTCGGAGTGCAGGCCCTGGATCTGGGCGGCGTCGGCGGAGGAGATCTCGTGCTCCACCAGCACCACCACCTCGTAGGTGCCGATCCCGTCGTTGATGTCGTCGGTCCCGCCCGTGGCGGGGTTCGGGTCGAGTTGCTCGGTCATGGGGCCCTCCGGGTGTGTCGGACTGGTCGCGGTTTCACTGGTCGGGGCGGGCGGAGAGGATCTCCGCGAGGTCGTAGGCCGCCACCTCGTCGAGTTGGTCGTAGGTGCAGGAGACGGGGTCGCGGTCGGGACGCCACCGCTTGAACTGGGCGGTGTGGCGGAACCTGGTGCCCTCCATGTGGTCGTAGCCGACCTCCAGGACCCTCTCGGGGCGCAGCGCGGTGAAGGAGAGGTCCTTGCCCGCGCTCCACCGACTCTGGGTGCCGGGCTTGCGGTCGGGGTTGGCGATCGCCCAGTCCGAGGCCGCCCACGGGTGCTCAGGGCTGTCGGTGACGAGGTCAGCGAGGTCGTCGACCAGTTCGGCGCGACGCTTCGCGGTGAACGACGCCGCCACCCCGACGTGCTGCAGGTGGCCGTCAGGGGAGTGCAGGCCCAGCAGCAGGCTCCCGACGAGCGGACGTTCGGGCGTGGAGTCCTTGTGGAGGCGGTACCCGCCCAGCACGACGTCGGCGGTGCGGGCGTGCTTGATCTTGAGCATCGTGCGTTGGTTGGGGGTGTAGGGAGCGTCGAGGGGCTTGGCGATCACGCCGTCGAGCCCGGCGCCCTCGAACGTCGTGAACCACTCGCCAGCCAGGGCCGTGTCGTCGGTGACGAGGGTGAGGTGGCAACGGGCGCCGAAGGTCTCTCCGTCCGCGTCACGGTCCACCAGGTGCGCCAACGCATCCTCGAGCAGGTCGCGGCGTTCGACGAAGGGGAGCGCGGTGACGGCGTCGTCACCCAGGGCTAGGACGTCGAAGGCGACGAACCCGGCCGGGGTCTCCTCGGCGAGGGTGAGCACTCGGGACTTGGCTGGGTGGATCCGTTCACTGAGGGCGTCGAAGTTGAGGCGGTGCACCCCGTCGGGCCCCGGCAGGGCCACGAACGCCTCCCCGTCGACGACGCAGCGCTCGGGCAGGTCGCGCAGGACTGCGGTGACGAGCTCGGGGAAGTACCGGGTGAGCGGCTTCCCGCCGCGGCTGTACAGCTCGACCTCGTCGCCGTCCCGGAAGACGAGGCAACGGAACCCGTCCCACTTGGGCTCGAACAGGAACCCGCCGCTGGTGGGCACCGACGACGTCGACTTCGCCAGCATCGGGCGCACCGGTGGCATGACGGGGAGGTCCATTCCTCGACGCTAGCGGTGCGGGGCGCGCCCCGCCACGGTTTGTGGGGCGGCCTTTGAGGAACGTCAGGCCGGCTCGACTAGAGTGCTCGACGCGGGGCCAGCCCCGCGTTCCCCGGTTGGTCTGCCGGCAGGGCCCGCCTGACTTTGAATCAGGACTAGCGACGTAGGTTCGACTCCTACCCGGGGAGCAAGGCATCCTTCGTGACGCCGCGTGAGGAGGCCGGTCAGGCCGACCCCGCGCGCATGGAGACACGCAGAAGGGGCGGCCCGAGGGCCGCCCCTTCGCAAAGAGATTCCGCTCAGAGCGAGTGACGCTCAGAGGCCGATCTCGTTCACCGCGTACGTCGCCTGCTCGACGGTGAACTGGCTGCCGTGCTCGGAGCTCAGCTGGTCGATCAGGCCCTGACGCGAGAAGGACGAGAACTCGAGGTAGTCCTCGGCGGACTTCACGGCCTGCTCCTTCCAGTCGACGTCGAGCTGGTTCACGGCGAACTCAGCGTCGGCGACCGGGAAGTCGGAGCCGTACTCGGAACTGAGCTGGTCGATCAGGCCCTGCTTGGAGAACGAGGAGAATTCCAGGTAGTCCTCGGCGGACCTGACAGCCTGTTCCTGCGACTTGGTCATCGAGGGTTCGGCAGCTTCCTTGGCCTTCGCTTCCTCGGCCTTCTGCGCGGCTTCCTCCGCCTTGGCTGCCGCCTTATCGGCGGCTTCCTCTGCCTTCTTGGCAGCCTTGCTGACAGCGTCTCCTGCCTTCTCGGCAAGCTCGGAGCCAGCAGGGGCTTCTGCAGTCGTCCCCGGATCCTTCGTGGAACTCTGGGACGACGCGGCCGAGGTGTCGTCGGCCTTCTCGTCCTCGCCTGACGATCCCACCGCAGCCAGAACCACGACGACGCCGCCGGCGATCCACCAGCCCTTCTTCTTGTACCAGGGCTTCTTGGGCTCAGGGGCGGACATGGGGTACGGGGTGGGGTGAAGCGTGAACTGATCGGGCATGGGGTTCCTTTCGGCAGAACTCTGTCGACCGTAGGGAGGCCTGTTCCCGCTCGCGGGCTGTTGCAGCAATCGTGAGTCGGGAAACAGGCGAGAAGGGCCGGTGGCCCGCAGACGCAGGGGCGTCACTCGTGGCGGAAGGTCGCCACGAGTTCCTGCAACTGCGCCGACATCTCGGTCAGTTCGGCCACGGCGGTGTGGTTGCCGCGCAGGTGCTCGGCGGCACCCGAGGCATCGCCTGCGACCTTGTCGACGAGGGAGGCGATCTCCTCGGCGCCGGAGGCGGCGTCGGTGACGTTGCGCGTCATCTCCCGGGTGGTGAGGGTCTGTTCCTCGACCGCGGCGGCGATGGCGATCTGGGAGTCGCTGATCCGGGCGATGACGACACCGATCTGTTCGATCGCGGTGGCAGCCCCGGTGGCGTCGGTCTGGATGGCGGTGACTCGGCGGGTGATCTCCTCGGTGGCGCGGGCGGTCTCCTGGGCGAGTTCCTTGACCTCACTGGCGACCACGGCGAAGCCCTTGCCCGCCTCACCGGCGCGAGCCGCTTCGATGGTGGCGTTGAGCGCGAGGAGGTTGGTCTGGGCGGCGATCGAGGAGATCACTGCCACGACCTCACCGATCTCCTGCGACGAGACGCCGAGTCGGTCGACGCTGACCGCGGTGGCCTCGGCGCCGCGGACGGCCTCGGCAGCGACGTCGGCGGCATCCTGGGCGCTGCGGGCGATCTCCTGGATCGAGGCGCCCATCTGTTCGGAACCGGCAGCCAGGGTCGCGACGTTGCGCGAGACCGCGACGGCGGCGGTGCTGGCACCCGTCGCGTCGTCCGCGGTCCCCGAGGCCGACGCTGCGACATTCGCGGTGGTGGCGGAGATGTGCGCTGCGTTCGCGGCGACGGTGTCGGCAGAGGTCGCCATCGTGGCCACGATCCGGCGCAGCGAGGCCGTCGTCGTGTCGAACGAGGTGGCGAGGTGCCCGATCTCGTCGCGCTGGTGGACGTCGGGGGAGGCAGTGAGGTCGCCTTCGGCGAGCCGGTCGAGGGCGTCGACCACGCGACCGACCGGTCGCACGATCGAGCGGGCGGCCGCGACGCCCAGGGCAACGGAGAGTCCCACGACGACGCAGGCCAGAGCGACGATCATCCGGCGTGCCATGACAGCGCGGCTGTCGGCCTCCGCCGCGAGTGCGAGAGTGCGGACCTCGATCGAGGCCGCGAGCGTGGCGGTGTCGTCGAGCAGGGTCTCCCACAACTGGCCGATCTTGCCCTCGTTGAGGACGAGGAAGGCGTCGTGCATGTCCTCGGGGGACGTGGCCCGTGCGAGATCAGCGGTCCACACGTCGGTGGCGTCGAAGAAGGAGGACCAGTCGGTGCGGATCCGGTCGAGGATCGTCCGCTCGGAGTCGACGAGTGCGCCTGCGTGGAACGCGTCGAGCAGTGCGGTCGCCGCCTCGCGGGTCTCGACGAGTCCCGCGGCGTTGTCGGCGACCAGGGCGGCCTCGGGGGAGGTGGCACTGGCCTCGGCGTAGATGAACGCCTCCCAGCTGATCGCGTCGTTGGCCAGGTAGCGGAGCTCCTGGACCTCGTCGCGCGCAGTGGCCAGCCGCTCCTGGTCGGCGCGCACGGTCACCTGGTCGTGCACCGCGTAGACACCGGAGCCGGCCACGACGGCCAGCAGTACGGAGAGCAGTCCGAAGGCGAGGGCAAGGCGCCGCCCGATCGGCAGGTTGCGAAACAGGGTGCGCACGGGGGCCTCGCTGGTGTCGGTGCTGTGGGACGGAACCCTGAGATCGGCGTCACATCGTGCGACCTGAGTGATTGTTGACACAGTTTGAACGGTTTGAATCTCGGATCCGGAGAAACCCGTCCGTGTGACCTGTGCTTCCTGTTCGACCCGGCGGCGTCGGGGCGCCCCGGACGCAGGACTACTGTTTCTCGCATGGAGAACGTCACTGTCATCGTTCTGGCCGCTGGGGGCGGCACCCGGATGAAGTCGAAGACCATGAAGGTCCTTCACCCGGTCGCCGGTCGATCCATGATCGGTCACGTCCTCAAGGCCGTGCAGGCTGTCGAGCCGCAGAAGATCGTCGCCGTCGTCGGCCACCAGCGTGAGCAGGTCGGACCGCACATCACCGCGATCGTCCCCGACGCGGTCCTCGCCGTGCAGGAGACCCAGGACGGCACCGGCCACGCCGTGCGCGTCGCGGTCGAGGCTGCGGGTACTGCCAGCGGCACGGTCCTGGTCTCCGCCGGTGACACCCCGATGTTGCGCGGTGAGAGCCTGCGCGAGTTCGTCGCCGACCACCAGGCCTCCGGCCGCGCCGTCTCGATCCTCTCGGGTCGCGTCGCCAAGCCGTTCGGCTACGGCCGCATCGTCCGTGACGAGGCCGGCGCCGTCGTCGCGATCGTCGAGGAGAAGGACGCGACTGACGAGCAGCGCGCGATCGACGAGATCAACTCCGGCATCCTCGCCTTCGACGCCGAGTTCCTCCTCGGTGCACTGCCGCGCCTGAGCAACGACAACGCCAACGGCGAGTACTACCTCACCGACACCGTCAAGATCGCCCTCGCCGACGGCCTCGCGGTCGGCGCCCATCAGGTCGCCGACGTCGCGCAGACCGAAGGCGCCAACGACCGCGCCCAGCTCGCCGAACTCGGTCGCCAGATGAACGCCCGGATCGTGACGGCCTGGATGAAGGAGGGCGTCACGGTCATGGATCCGGCGACCACCTGGATCGAGGACGACGTCGTGATCGAGCGCGACGTCACCATCCTGCCCGGCACCCAGCTCCTCGGCGCGACCGTGATTCGCGAGGACGCCGTCGTCGGCCCCGACACGACGCTCAAGGACACCGAGGTCGGCTCCGGAGCCCGCGTCGTGCGCACCCATGCCGAACTCGCTGTGATCGGCGACGGTGCGACCGTCGGCCCGTTCTCCTACCTGCGCCCCGGCACCCAGATCGGTGCGAGCGGCAAGGTCGGCGCGTTCGTCGAGACCAAGAACGCCGTTCTCGGTGAGGGCGCGAAGGTTCCGCACCTCTCCTACGTCGGCGACGCCACCATCGGTGAGCACACCAACATCGGTGCGGGCACGATCTTCGCCAACTACGACGGTGTCAACAAGCACCACACCACCGTGGGTGCGCACGCCCGCACTGGTTCCAACAACACCTTCGTCGCGCCGGTCGCCATCGGTGACGGTGCTGCGACCGGCGGCGGCACCGTCGTGCGCGAGGACGTCCCTGCCGGTGCCCTCGTCGTCCCGGGCGCCAAGCAGCGCCTGATCGAGAACTGGGTCCTGGACAATCGCGCAGGCACCAAGCAGGCCGACGCCGCGCTGGCTGCGACCCACGCCGACGGGGCCCTCGAGCACAGCTGAGACCCCTGCTGTTCCGCCCTCCGGAACGCCCCGCGGATGCTCGTCCGCGGGGCGTTCTGCATCCATCTGGAAGTGTCGGCGGTCCATCGGCCGATCGACTCGGTGCGCACATCGTTCTCTGGTGTGAAGTGGACGACACCGTCGTCCGGCCGACGGGACCCGGCTTGGGAGCGAGAGGGGTGGTGGGTAACACTTGCAGACGCCTACTGCACCAGCGTGACCGGCTAGGAGAGCCCTACGTGAGCGGAATGAAGCGGACCCCCGAGAAGAACCTGATGGTCTTCAGCGGACGGGCGCACCCTGAACTGGCCAACGAGATCGGGGAGCTGCTCGGCAGCGGCCTCGTTCCGCAGTCTGCCTATGCCTTCGCCAACGGCGAGCTGTACGTGCGCTTCGAGGAGTCCGTCCGCGGTTCCGACGCGTTCGTCATCCAGTCGCACACGGCTCCCATCAACGAGTGGCTGATGGAGCACCTCATCATGGTCGACGCGCTCAAGCGCGCCTCGGCCAAGCGCATCACCGTCGTGATGCCCTTCTACGGCTACAGCCGTCAGGACAAGAAGCACCGTGGACGCGAGCCGATCTCGGCCCGTCTGGTCGCCGACCTGTTCAAGACCGCTGGCGCTGACCGTCTCATCACCATCGACCTGCACGCCGACCAGATCCAGGGCTTCTTCGACGGCCCGGTCGATCACCTGATGGCGATGCCGATCCTCACCGAGCACGTCAAGAACAAGTACGGCAACCAGCCGCTCGCCGTGGTCTCCCCGGACGCCGGTCGCATCAAGGTCGCAGAGCGCTGGTCGCACGCCCTCGGTGGCGCGCCGCTGGCCTTCATCCACAAGACCCGTCGTACCGACGTCGCCAACGAGGTCGTCGCGAACCGCGTCGTCGGTGACGTCGCCGACCGCATCTGCGTCCTCACCGACGACATGATCGACACCGGTGGCACCATCGTGAAGGCCGCCGAGGCATGCATGGAGGCCGGCGCCAAGGGCGTCATCATCGCCGCCACCCACGCGATCCTCTCCGACCCCGCCGTCGAGCGTCTCCGCAACTCGCCGGCCGTCGAGGTCATCGTGACGAACACGCTGCCGATCCCCGAGGACAAGCTCTTCGACAAGCTGACGGTCCTCTCGGCCGCTCCGCTGCTGGCTCGTGCCATCCGCGAGGTCTTCGAGGACGGCTCCGTCACCTCGATGTTCGACGGTCACGCCTGATCCACCGCGAGGGCGGCACCGCCGTCCCTGCACGCGAGGCCCCCGGAACCCTTGGGTTCCGGGGGCCTCGCGCGTTCGCGTGTGTTCTCGGGAACGGGTGCCCGGGAGGCGGGAGGGACACCAGCACCGCCCCATCTCCCGGGACGTCTTCAGGCGGTCGGCAGCAGTGTTGTCACGTGCGCGGCCGCGGTGTCGAGCGCGGCCAGTGATGAGGGGTACTCCTCGTACTGGTGACGGGCCAGGTCCGCCTGCTCGCGACAGCCTCAACCCTCCGTGACGGCGGAGCGTGCAGGGGCCGACAAACGGTTCAGGCCGAGCGACCCGCAAGACCATCGACACTGGGTACGACGCTGGCCTGATCGGCTCCGATTTCGCTGCGCGCCCCGGAGTGCGTACAGTCGGGAACTGCCTCGGCGAGGGAGCTTGACTCCGCTATCGACGCGGCAGGAACGCTAGCCGTGCCTGACCGTGTCGTCAGCACGGCTTCTCCCATTTCTGAGGTCCACCAGACCCCGGTCGCACCCCGTGCGGCCCCTTCATGAGGAGAAATCATGGCTGCTGTCATCGAGACCATCGTCGCCGAGGCCCGCACCGAGTTCGGCAAGGGCTTCGCCCGCCGCGTCCGCGCCGCTGGCCGCATCCCCGCCGTCTTCTACGCCGCCGGCGGCGAGGCCACCCACATCTCCCTCCCGCAGCACGCGACCACCATGTCGCTGCGCGCCGACAAGACCAAGCTCGAGGTCGAGATCGACGGCACCCTGAAGAACTTCTCCGTCAAGGAGATCCAGGTTGACCCGATCCGTCGCGTCATCGTGCACCTCGACCTCGTTGCTGCCTGATCACTTCCCTCTCTGAGGAAGTGACCGGTTCGCCAGGTCACCGAAGGCTCTGCCTTCACCGGTCGGAAGGCCCTGCATCCTCGTGGTGCAGGGCCTTCTGCGTTTTCCGGGGAGCCGCGCGCCGACCGTGCTCCCAGTTCGGCACCGACCGGGCAGGGACGCGATAATGGCGAGCATGAGCTCTGAGGTGTGGTTGGTCGTCGGTCTCGGCAATCCCGGTCCCGAGTACGCGGGTCACCGTCACAACATCGGCTACATGGTCAACGACGAGCTGGCCTCCCGCATGGGGGGCAGTTTCAAGAGCCACAAGACCGGACGCGCCGACGTCGTCGAGGGCCGTCTGGGCATGCCCGGCAACCCCGGCCCGCGCGTCGTCCTGGTGCGCCCGCGCAGCTACATGAACACCATGGGCGGAGCGGTCCTGGCCGTCGCGAAGTTCTACGGTGTCGAGGCCGACCACGTGATCGCCGTGCACGACGAGCTCGACATCGACTTCGGCACCCTGCGTCTCAAGAACGGTGGCGGCGACAACGGCCACAACGGCCTCAAGTCGATCCGCTCCTCGTTCGGGACCGGCGACTTCTTCCGGGTCCGGGCCGGCATCGGTCGTCCGCCGGGCCGTCAGGACGTCGCTGACTTCGTGCTCCAGAACTACTCCACGGTGGAGAAGAAGGAGCTTCCGATGCAGATCGTCGACGCCGCGGACGCCATCGAATGCCTGATCACCGAGGGCCTGGAGAAGGCGCAGTCGCGCTTCAACTCCTGAGTTACCCAAATGCGATGACGTAGCGGGACTCAGTCACCTCATATTGGGCATGAAGCCAGAATCCTTCGACTTCTAGGTTCTCCCTGAGACATTTCGGGGATCCTGGCACACCGTCCAGTACGGGCTCCCTGCGTCGTAGTCGGGGGGATCGATGAGCGTTCAGGAAGCTGCGTCACACGAGGCACTGGTTGCCACGGTCGGGACGTGCTGCACCTCTGCTCCGCGCTGCCCCGAACACGCCGCCGGCGATGCCCGTCCGGTCGTCGCCGGGCCGTCCCCGCTGCGTCGGCTCCGTGCCGAGCTGATCCTCGGGACCGAGATCGTGGCCTCGTTGCTCGTCATGACCCTGGTCGCCTTCGTCGTCGAGACCACCGTCGCGGTCCTGATGCTGGTCGCCGGCGTCACCCTCGTCGTCCGGTACCGGGAAGGGCGTCAGTTCCTGCGTCCGGGATGGCCCCGGACGGAACGCGTCCTGCGAGACACCTCCGTCCCGTTCTGCGTCGCGGCCCTACCGGTCGCAGCCCACGTCTGGCCCGCGGGCCACCTCAGCGCAGCGCTGGCCATCACCCTGGCCGGCACCGCCGTCGCCGTCGTCGGGGCGTTGCTGCGCCGCTGGATCCCGATCGCTCAGCGCGTCGTCGTCGTCGGTTCGGCCGTCGCCATCGCAGAGGCTGCCACCCGCTGGTTCGACAGTCGCCACGTGCAGATCGTCGGAAGTCTCGTCGTCGACGACGAGTTCCCCCGGGTGCCGCGTCCCCGCACCGGATCGGTGGTGAAGGTCGACTCCGGGCGTTCCATCACCCGCGACAGCCTGCTGTCTGCACAGCCCGACATGGTGCTCGTGGTGCCAGGTCCCGGCGTCGACGCCGAGAGCGTGCGCCGCATCGGATGGGCTCTGGAAGGGTCCACCGCCGCGCTCGCCGTCCAGTCCGACCTCGACGGCATCGCCCCGCACCGGCTCACGTCGACCTCGTACGCCGGAGCCAGCCTCCTGCACGTCTCGCCGAGCCGTGCCGGACGCCTTCCGCTGCTGGCCAAGAGCGCCTTCGACCGGGTCTTCGGGACGCTGCTGCTGCTCCTCGCGGGCCCGCTCCTGCTGGGTCTCATGGCAGCGATCCGCCTCACCTCGCCCGGTCCGGCAGTCTTCCGCCAGGTCCGGGTGGGCATCGACGGCAAGCACTTCACCATGTACAAGCTCCGCACGATGGTGGCCACCGCCGAGCGGGACAAGGGAGAACTCGCCGGGCAGAACGAAGGGTCCGGCGTCCTGTTCAAGATGCAGGCCGATCCGCGGATCACACCGCTCGGCCGGGTCCTGCGCAAGTTCTCCCTCGATGAACTGCCGCAGCTCTTCAACGTCGTCACCGGCGACATGTCGCTCGTGGGTCCGCGCCCCGCGCTGCCCGAGGAGGTCGCGCAGTACTCCTCCCTCGAACGACGCCGGCTCGTCGCGAAGCCGGGCCTGACCGGTCTGTGGCAGGTCTCGGGTCGCTCCGACCTCGGCTGGGACGAGTCGGTCGCTCTCGACAACCACTACACCGAGAACTGGCGCCTGGCTGACGACGGCGTCATCCTGGTCCGCACTGTCGGAGCCGTGCTCCGCTCCAAGGGCGCCTACTGAACCGATCGGCTCAGGCTGGCACCACCTCTGACTCCTCCGACTCGTGAACGGAGAAGTGCCTCGAGGGCCGTTCCCACACCACGGTGTGGGGAGCGGCCCTCGAGGTGCGTCGGTGGGTTCAGACGCCGCGCCCGAAACGGTGCAGGGTGTCCAGGACGAAGGCAGGCGAGACCACCCCTGCGGCCACGGCCAGCGCCACGAGGGCACGCCACTGCAGCGGGTTCCGGGCCAGCGCGGCGAACGCCCACCGCACCGCAGCTCGTCGGTGGGGACGGCTGGCCTCGCCGAACGCGACCTGGCCGTAGACCCGGCTGACGCCCTTGCGGTCGGCCACGATCTCGGGGTGCGCCTCCAGCATCCAGTGCAGGGAGGAGATCTTGGTGTCCCACGAACGGGTGAAGAACGACGCGGCTCCCCACTGCACCACCACGAGTGGCTCGTCGACGTGGACGATGTCGCGGGCCTTCGCGGCTCGCAGGAGGATGTCCCAGTCCTCGTTCTGGCTGCCGGGGATCTCCTCGTTGACCAGACCCACGACGGCCGCGCAGTCCTCCGACCCCAGCAACGCAGCGCGGGTGAACAGCAGCGAGGACGAGTGCAGCATCGCCATCCGCGATCGGGTCAGGTGGCTGACGCCGACCCGGTCCGTGCCGGCGGTGCGATCGGTGACGGTGCCGTCGAAGTCGACGGCCATCGAGGTGGTCACCAACGGCGGGAACGCACCGGTGCGGGCCTCCTCCGTACGCGCGGCGTCGAACTGGCTGCTGAGCTTCGAGGCCCGCCAGTGGTCGTCGTCGTCGCAGAAGGCCACCCACTCGCCGCGCGAGGCGACGATGCCGGAGTTGCGGGCGCCGGCCAGACCCGGGGTACGGGTGTTGGTGACGATCCGGACGCTGCGGCCCGGGGCTGCACGGAGCAGAGACACGTCGGGCGGCGACTGGTCGAAGACCACCACCACCTCGATGTCACCGGGATGGTCCTGGGAGAAGACCGACGCGATCGCGCGCCGCACCAGTTCCACCCGGTCGCGGGTGGGGATCACCACCGACACGAGGCCGGGGACGACGTCGTGCTCGGACACAGGTGCGGGCTCAGGGGCGTCGGGGGGTCGGTGCACGGTCTCGGTCATCGGTTCGCCTCCAGGTAGCCGAAGGACTTCAGGACCGGCCAGGCCATCGCGGTCACCACCCGACGGTCACGCTCGGGCAGCGCCGTACGCCACGCCTCGTCAGCACGCAGACGGGTCAGCCCTCGCCGGAAACGCATCGGGTTGCCGGCCACCGAGTGGGTGGCACCGAGCTCGATCGCGGTGTCGTCGACCATCGGGACGTCGAGCTGCAGGGGCACACCCAGCCGTTCCCAGGCCGCGCGGATCGTGGGCACGGGTGCCTCCACCAGGTCCTCGTAGCGCAGCCGGGCCACCGGCACTCCGCGATGGCGCAGGGCCGCGACGGTCAGGTTGCCCGAGAGCCAGAACGTGGTGGAGCGGGCGGGGGAGAAGCGCGGCATCGGTTCACCATCGGCCTCGGGACGTTCCACGACCTTCGACCACGAGTACGCGACGCCCCGGGCGTCACGCACGATGTGAAGGACGCGCAGGTCGAGGTCGACGAGATGACTCAGGGCGAGTGCGGTGGGGATCTCCTTGCTGGAGTCGATCACGACCCTCGCGCCGGTGATCGTCGCTGCTGCGCGATAGATGCGCTGGTAGTAGGAGGCGTACTCGACGGCGAGGGCTGCGAACTCCGGGGAGGGGGAGCGGCGGCCCGACTGCGGGATCCACCGTTGCCGGTCCACGGCCCCGGCCAGGAACCGCACCCGGTCGAGGTCGACGGCGGACCAGCCGCCGAACGCGACGCTGCCGATCTCACGCCAGAAGTCGCAGGCGTGGAAGTTCGCGCCGCAGGCACAGAGTTGGTCCTGCTTGAGGCCGCGCTCCCACAGGTGCACCACCTCACCGAGGGCGACGGTGCCGTCCACCTCGGCCAGCAGACACTCCAGCAACGTCGAGCCGCTTCGTCCCCACCCGCCGACGTAGAGCACCGTCGGGTCCAGAACCTGGTCGAGTTCGGAGTGCGCGACATCGCCTGTGGACACGGTTCCCCCTGGTGGTACGTGGTGGGCAGCGCCCGGGCCGTCGTCAGCGTAGGCGGGACGAGGCACGTGTGCGGGCCCCGCTGGCAGAGGTACCCGAGATTGGGTAGTCGGGCCTCAGGGCCAATGCGGCAGCGACCATCAGGATCGGCAGTCCGTAGGGGAGCGCGCCGTAGTAGAGCAGCTCCATCGTCCCCACCAGCAGCACGGTGTGCGCCGCCATGCCGGTCACGTCGAGCCTGCGCCACGACGACACGAAGGCCACGACGAACCACAGCACGAAGAGCGCCACCGCCCCGACGCCGTGGGAGACCAGGATCATCCAGAACTGTCCCTGGGTACCGACCGGGTCGAGGTTGGGATTGCTCGCCTCGATCGGTGCCGCGTAGCCGAAGACCGGCGATCCCGGAATCGTGTCGAGTGCCTGGACGTAGAGCGAGGCTCGGTCCTCGGTGGAGGAGGACTCCGTCACCCGGTGTTCCATTCGGTCCTGGGCCGGCATCACCGCGAACAACCCTCCGCCGACGACGGCGACCAGCGCCACCGCGGCGATCGCCTTCACGTTGCGCATCAGCGCCAACCGGAAGCACGCGTAGACCACCGCGACCCCCAACCCCAGGAACATGCCGCGGTTGAGGGTGAGGAACGCCGGCACCATCGAGACCGGAACCATCGCCAGCACCAACCAGAACCGCTTGGTGCCCCGGACGTGGAAGAGGTAGGCGACCACGAACGGCATGACGAGCGAGTACACGTTGCCCCAGTTGTTCGTGTACAGGAACGGGGCGCTGGGACGCGGGTCCAGCTGGGCCCAGCCGTCCGGGTTCCACTGCGTCATCCGACGCACCACCATGTGGTTGACGAGGTCGTTGTTCAGCAGTGCCCCCGGCAGCAGATGGGCCAGCGGGGTGCGGACCACCAGCGAAGGCCACAGCAAGGCCATGTAGCCGCCCAACGTCGTGGCCAGCCAGTAGCCCGTCATCGCCCCGGTGAGCATCTGCGCACTCAACCGACGTCGGGCGTTGTAGGCGTAGACCAGCAGCACACCGGCCGAGACGTACAGCGCGAACCGGTAGCCGTACCCGATCGCCTGACCGGCCCGGTCCAGCTGCGACGCCGAGAGCGCCACCCACACCAGGAACAGCAGGTACAGCCCGAACCCGCGTGGGCTCCGGACCTGTCGGTACCGCACCATCAGCAACGTCATCGGGAACGCCATCGCGATCCAGATCAGGTCGGCCAGGCCGAGCATCCACCACAGTGGGAATCCGGCGAACATCGACACCACCGGCCACGCCGGCAGTTCGCTGGTGCCGCGACGACGTTCGGGGTCGGGACGGGACAGGACCCGGGCTGACGTGCTGCGCCTGGCCGGGGAGGTGCGTTCCACTGGTCCGGACCGGGTGGGGACGGGCGTCGCGACGGAGTCGGGCGTCCTCCGAGCCTGCCGGTCGGGGGGCTCGGTGCGGACCCGTGCGGTCGAGGACGCACTCGTGTTCACGAAGTTCTCTTCTCCGCCGGCAGGACGTGGATGGCTGGCTATCCTAGGCCCGCTGCCGGGACAGGGTGAGGGATCTCGGGGCACGAGTACGGGGGAGGGCCGTCCGTGGCCAAGCACGCGTCCGAGACGTCGTCCATGGAGTTGTCGCACTACCTGGTGGTGCTGCGTCGTCGCTGGTGGCAGGTGCTGGCGGGGCTCGGCGTGGGGCTCGCCCTGGCGGTCGCGGCGATCGTCGTGACGCCTTCCAGTGCGACGTCCACGACCTTGGTCAACGTCAACCTGATCGCCACCAACGCCTTCAACAACTCCCGTCCGCCGTCCGATCTCGTCGACGCGCAGACCGAGGAGACGATGGCCCGCTCCACCGAGGTGATGCAGGGCGTCGCCGACGCGCTCGGCGGCAGCTGGACCCGATCCACGGTGCGTCGCTCCACCACCGCCACGCTGCTGCCCGACGGCACCGTCGTCCGGATCGAGTTCACCGCGCCCACCCCGACAGTCGCAGCCCAGGGCGCCACCCTCGTGGCCGAGCAGTACCTGGCCTACCGTTCCTCGTCGGCCCAGAGCCGTGTCGAGCTCGCCACCGAACCCCTGGTGGTGCGCAGCAACGCCCTCAAGAAGCAGGTCGCGAAGAAGAACGCCGAGGTCGCCGGGCTGCCGCTCGGGTCGGCCGAACGCGCTGCGGCAGAGTTGGCGGCCGAGGAGATCAAGACCGAACTGGCCGGAGTCAGCGCCCAGATCGGTCAGCTCTCCGGCGTCAGCACCAGCGGCGGCGAAGTGCTCACCGAGGCGGATCCGGCCCAGGCCGCGAGCAGCCCGAACCGGACGATGATGCTGGTCTCCGGCACTCTCGGTGGCCTGCTGCTGGGGCTCGTGGCCGCCTTCGTCGTCAACGTCCTCGACCGTCGCCTCCTCGACCCCTACGACGTCGCCGGAGCGGGCGGCGGAGACACCCTCGCCCTGCTGCGCGGCCCCCGTACCGAGGTGCCCGCCACCGGGGACGACGCCGACCAGATCCGCGCCGTGCGCGAACGGCTCTTCTCCTCGATCGAGGGCGAACGGCCCGTCTTCGGTGTCATCGACGTGGCACCGTCCCCGGACCACCCCACTGACGTGGCGGTCGGCCTCGCCGTGTCCCTGGCCGACGCCGGGGTCGCCACCGACCTCGTGCTCGCCGACTACCCGCAGCACGTCGTCGACGAGATCGCCGAGGCCCTGCAGGCCCGCGAGGTCGACACCCACGGTCTGGGGCGACGCTTCCGTGGCGGCATCGCCGAGCACCTCACCGTCGTCGTTCCTGGTGCGGCCCGGCCGCGGATCTCGACCAGCGACCTCGTCACTGAGATGCTCGACGACGCGGTCCGGGTCGCCGAGGCCACCGTCGTCGGAGTCGCCCCCGGTGCCGGTGCTGCGGCCCGTCTCACCGTGGCCCGGTCCGCGCACCTCTGTGTCCTCGCGGCGCGGGAACAGGACACCTCGATCGACCAGCTCGCTGGCGTCGTCGACGACATGCGCTCGGTCTGGGCCACCGTGCACGGCACCGTCCTCGTCCCGGGCTCTCGGACCTTCGCAGGTCTGGATGCCCAGCCGGTGGAAGAGCCCGTGGAGGAGCCCGTGGACGAGACCGAGGTCCAGATCCTCCCGACTCCCGTGATCACGGCGATCCTCGAACCCACGCCCGCGACGGACGTCGAGAGGTCGCCGCGTGACCCGTTCGCCGACGACCTCGAGGTCGACCTCTCCCTCGAGGCCGACCTCGCCGACGTCCCGAGCCGGGAACACCTGTCCACGCCTCCGCCGGACCTGGACGAACCACGCCCGTGGGCCTTCGACCGCTGAACTGCATCGCCGTCCGCTGAACGGCAGCGAGTCCGGCAGCGAGTTCAGCAGTCGGGCCGGGCTGCGACGCGCTGGGTCTGGACCACCCACTCGCTGTCGGCACTGAAGAGGGTCACCACGTTGAGCGACCGACCGCCACCGGCACTGTTCGGCACCGTGCTGCCGTCCTTCTCCACCACCCGGACGTCTGAGTTGTCCACGCAGACCCGGACCACCAGCGACCCGGTCGCCTCGTCACGTCGTACGACCTGCTGGGCGACGACCTTCGGCTCACCCACCACCTTCCAACCGTTGCGGGCGTACTCGTCGGAGGTCACCATCAGGTCGGTGAGCGCACTCCCCACGACGCCGGGGACACGGACGTCGTCGTCCGGTGCCCATTCACGTGGCTCGGCCAGCACGTCGCTCTGTCCGTCGACGAAGGCATCGACGCCGTCGACCACCGCGGTCCGCTCAGCCGGGGGAAGGTCCAGAGTGTCCGCCCCCAACGTGCCGTCGCCCGGAGCAGGTGCGTCGTCCTCGGGCTCTGCCGCAGGAGACGCGGCCGTGGACGTCGACGGTGACGCCGCGGACGTCGACGGTGACGCCGTGGACGACGCCGCGGACGACGCAGTGGACGTCGACGAGGGTGCCTCCGACGGCTCCTCGCCGCCTGAACAACCCGTCAGCAGCGCCGCCCCGGCCAGACTGGCAGCGGCGGAGCGGACAAGAGATCTTCTGAGAACGGACAAGGGAACCCCCCGGTTACCTAGACTCGCGGCGCGAACGGGGACCTCGCAGGTCACCGGCGCACATCGTAGGTCTTCAACGACGGCGCGGGAGGCCGAGTGAGCAGCACGGTTGCCGGAGAGCCCCACACCAGCGAGCTCTCCCGCGCGGCCCGCGGCGGTGCCCTGACCTTCGTCGGTGCCGTCACCAGCGCCGCGTTCGGATTCGGATTCAGCCTGCTCCTGGCCCGGTTGCTGGGGGCTGGGGACGCCGGGGTGGTGCTGCAGGCCGTGGCCGTCGCCGCGATCGGAGCCTCCTTCGCCCGTCTCGGCACCGACACCACCGCGGTCTGGCTCCTGCCCCGGCTGCGACGCACCGACCCCGACGCCGTGCTGCCTGCGGTACGGGTCCTGCTGGCCAGCGCCGCCCTCGGCACTGGGATCGTGCTGCTGCTCTGGTTCGCCGTGCTGCGCCGGGTCTGGCCCGACGGCGACGGTGGACGCTCGGTCGTCGAAGCGGTCGACCTCGTCGCGCTCTGCCTGCCTGCCGGTGTGCTGATGGCGGTGGCACTGGCCTGCACCCGCGCCTACGGGCGGATCGTGGCGTTCAACGTCGTCGACAACCTCACTGTCCCGACGCTGCGTCCGGTGCTGCTCGTCGTCGTGCATCTTGCAGGTGGGGGAGCGGCGGCCGCGGCACTGGCCTGGGCGCTGCCGTGGTGGGTGGGTGCGGCGATCGCGGGCGGCGTCCTCACAGGATGCCTGCGCCCGGCCAGGGGTGGCGCTCCTCTCGACCGGAACACCCGCCGGGAACTGCGTGGCACGATCGGCGCCTACGCCGGGCCGCGAGCCCTCGCGCAGGCGTTGGAACAGTCGATCATCTGGCTCGACGTGCTTCTGGTCGGGATGATCGCCGGCTCGGTGGCCGCCGGTGTCTACGGCTCCGCAGCCCGGTTCGTGGCCGCAGGGGTGGTGATCGCGACCGCGATGCGGATCGTGGTGGCCCCCCGGTTCAGCGCGTTGCTGGCGCAGGGACGCACCGACGAGGTCGGCGACCTCTACCGCGTCACCGCCCGATGGATCCTGCTCTTCGGTGCTCCCGTCTACCTCGCCCTGGCCTCCTTCGCCCCGACCGTCCTGGGGTGGCTCGGGGAGGGATTCGCGTCCGGACATGCCGCGATGGTGGTGCTCTGTCTCGGCTCGGTGGTGTTGCTCGCCGCGGGAAACGTCCAGTCGCTGCTGCTGATGGCCGGAGGGAGCGCGGCCGGAGCCGGGATCAAGCTCGTGGTGCTGGCCCTCAACTGCGTCGGGAACGTGCTGTTGGTGCCCGAGTTCGGCATCACCGCCGCAGCCTGGGTGTGGGCGGCGAGCATGCTGCTCGACACGGTCCTGGCCTCGATCTGGGTCCGACGGCTCACCGGTGTCGCCCTCGACTGGAGTGGCGTGCTGCGCCTGGGCACCGGTGTCGTGGTGGCCGTGGGCGGTCCCCTGTGGGCCTGCGCAGCACTGCTCGGGCAGGGGGAGGGCCCGTTGCTGCTGGGCATCGCCGCGGGGGCGGTCGGGATGGTGCTGCTCTGTGTGGTGGAGCGCCGCACCCTGCGACTCGACGAACTCCGCTCCACCCTGCGGCGCTGACCGCACGCCGCGCCAGTCCGTACCGCATTGCGGGGATGTGCCGGCCAAGTCGCCGGACGTGCTCCGCGACCCCGCCTAGAGTCACGCCATGCCGAGCGTCGTACCCACTGCCCTGACCCCCACGCTGCCGAGCCTGTCGCAGCTCAAGGACCGTTCGCCGCGGTGGGCCAAGGACCTCGCCAACGTCTCGACCCGAGCAGCGGCGCTGGCCACGGTCGCGGACCGTCCGGGGCCGGACTTCCTGATCACCGGGACCAAGCGTGGTGGCACGACCTCGTTGTTCAACTACCTCCTGATGCACCCGGGCGTGCTGGGGCTGTTCCCCGAGAGCCGCGGCAAGAAGAGCACCGACTTCTTCTTCGCCGACGACCAGCACTCCGAGAGCTGGTACCGCTCGCACTTCCACACCCGTCGCCACCGCGAGCGGATCGAACGTCGTCTGGGGTACGCACCGGTCGGGGGAGAGGCCTCCCCCTACTACCTGTGGGACCCGCGGATCGCCGGGAAGGTCGCAGCCCAGTACCCGGGAGTGAAGGCTCTGGTGCTGCTGCGGGACCCGGTCGAACGGGCCTGGTCGCACTACCAGGAACGGACCCAGAACGGTGTCGAGCCGTTGGGGTTCGCGGAGGCACTCGCCGCTGAACCCGCTCGTCTGGAGGGTGAGATCGACCGGATGCTCGCCGATCCGACCTACCACTCGACCTCGCACGACTGGTACTCCTACCGATCGCGCGGGATCTACCTGCCGCAGCTGCAGAACTGGCTCACCCACTTCCACCGCGACCAGGTGCTGGTGCTGCGCAGCGAGGACATGTACGGCGACGTGCAGGGTGTCTTCGACCAGGTCTCGGAGTTCCTGGGGCTGGACCGGGTCACGCTGCCCACGACCCGCACCTTCAACGCCTCGCACCGGAAGTCGTCGGTGCCCGAGCCGGTCCGCTCCGAGCTCGCGGAGTTCTACGCCCCGCACAACCTCGCCCTCGAGGACTTCCTCGGGTTCGACCTCGATTGGACGTCTCCGGACTCAGCCGGCGACGCCGACGGGCTCGGCTGACACCAGCTGGTCGCGTGCCTCCGCGACCAGCGATCCGAGGCGCTCCGGCGAGATCCACACCCGGTCCCACCCACCGTCCCGAAGTGCCAGCGAGGCCGCCCGTTCGACGACGGTGAGGGCGTAGACCGCCTGCACCAGCCCGGTCTCGGAGGCCGCGATCCCGGCCGCTGCCAGGTGCGCCCTGCCCTGCTGCACGCAGTCGGCCAACCGCACGGTGGCCAGGGCGCCGGCCTCTCGCGCGAGACTGAAGTGCCAGTGCAGGACGTCGAGTCCGGCCACGACGTCGGGTTCGGAGGACTCCCAGTCCCAGGCCCACAGCTCGGAGTCGGCACCGCGCGCACAGTTCCAGGGCGTCAGGTCGCCGTGCCACCTGGCCTGGATCGGCACGGCACGCGGGTCGGCGTGCACCCGCGCCAGCAGGTCACGGGCCGCGGCGAGGACGGCGCGACTGGCCGGGACCGCGTCGTCACCGGCGAGCGCGTCCACCCGCCACCCCAACGCAGCCAGGTGGGCGGTGCTCGCCGCCGGACCGGTGCGGACCACGGGTGTGAGCGAGTAGAACTCCTGCGCGGAGGGGACGCCGAGCGATCCACGGGCACCCCGGACGTCGTCGGGCAGGGGTGCCACCACGACGACGGGACGTCCCCCCTGCTCGAGCGCGGCCAACAACCCCGGAGCATGCAGGGTCCCGGGGACAGCCGGGCCCGCGCTCCGGGCCAGGGCGGTCAGGACCGTGGACTCGGTCCGGACGTAGGCGTCGGCGGTGGCGTTCCAGCCGAACTTGGCGTGCCCGACGGACGTGCCGTCGTCGTCGAGGAGGTGCAGGGTCGCCTTGCGGTTAGCCCCGATCCGGACCCCGAACGTGGCGTGCAGCCGCGGCCGGTCGAGGGCACGGGCCAGGACCGTGAGCGGAAGCAGGGCTGCGTCCTGGGGGGAACGGACCTGCACCAGCAGGCGGTGGCGAGCCAGCGGTGCCCCGGCTCCTGCCGCCGCACCGAGCAGGGCCCGGCCGGCGTTGGCGGCCGGACGGCGCAGTCCGCGGTAGTGGGTGAGCGCAGCCCGCTGCACGACGCGTGGGGCCACCGGCACCAGCAGCCGCGGCGTCTGCGGGCCGCCCAACAGCCAGTACTCCTCGGCGGTGCACCACCCGTCGTCGGGTTCGTCGGTCCGGCCCGTGGGCACGACGCGGGTGCGGACCCGGTCGCCGAGACCGGGTTCCCAGAGCTGTTCGGTGAGCATGCGCAGCGCTTCCACGCGGCTCACCGTAGTGGCCAGAGGCGACGCATTCCGGCACTCGCCGAACGGGGTACCGCATATCTGGGAAATAGAACTCTGCACCCGTTCATGGCCGTGCACAGCGCCCTACAGTCGCCCCTGTACCGGAGTTGGTCTCCGGTTGATCGGCGCCCGACAGCCACCTGTCGTCCGGGCGCCGGACACTTCGCACGGGGGTCCCATGAAGTTGTTCAGGCGCGCGTTCACCACCACCGCCGCACTCGTCCTCTCCGCCGCCGTCCTGCCGGTCGTCGCCGGTACGACGTCGTCGGCGGCCGGCGCGGCGATCCCTGCCGACCAGCTGGGCAGGTCGATGGAGACCGCTGCGGGCTCCTGTTGGGAGATCAAGCAGAAGCGCTCCTCGGCACCCAGCGGCGTCTACTGGCTCCTGACCCCGGCGATGTCCGCGCCCCAGCAGTTCTACTGTGACCAGAGCACCGACGGTGGCGGCTGGGTGCTCGTCGGCAAGGGACGCGACGGCTGGACCACCGAGTACGAGGGCAAGGGCGCCGCTGCGGCGCTGTTGAGCCCCGACACCGTGCCGATGTCCTCGGCCACGGTCCAGCTGCCCTCGCGCAGCATCGACCAGCTCCTCAACGACACCCGCGTCGACGCCCTCGCCGACGGCGTCCGTCTGCGTCGTGCTCAGAACAAGGCCGGCACCAGTTGGCAGGACGCTCGGTTCAAGTTCGCCGACAAGTCGCGTTGGACCTGGACCTTCGGCGCCGAGCATGCGGTCTCGTCCTGGAACATCGGACTCCTGAGTGGTCGTTCGGGCACCACCGAGAGCTTCGGGTCCGGCCAGCTCTACAACCGCGTCACCAACAGCACCGACGCGACCAAGAAGTGGAAGGTCGGCTTCGGGTTCGGCACCAGCATCACCGGCTACACCGACGCCACCAGTTACCTCTGGTCAGCGGTGAACGGTCGCGGGGGCGCGCTGCCCTACACGCAGGTCTACCTGCGGCCCAAGGTCACCTCCACCGACGCCGGGTTCACCGCCGTCCCCGACTCCGGCACGGCTGCCCGTCCGCTGCCCGCGAGCCTCAACTCCAACGCCCTCGTCACCCCGTGGGGTGTCAACGGGTTGAAGGGTTCGGTGGCGGTCGAGGGCAGCGTCGAGGTCCAGGCCTTCGCCCAGCACGGCAACCGGATGTACGTGGGCGGCAACTTCCGCCACGTCCAGAAGGACGCTGCCGGCACCGGTCGCGTGGAGCAGTCCTACCTGGCGGCCTTCGACGTCGCCACCGGCGAGTGGGACCCCACGTTCCGACCCCAGCTGAACGAACAGGTCAAGGCCCTGGCGACCCTGCCCAACGGCACTGTCGTCGCGGGCGGCAACTTCAGCCAGGCCAACGGGGCGCCCGCCGCCGCGCTCGTCGGGCTCGACCCCGTCACCGGCGCGACGCGTTCCTCGTTCAACGTCCTCCTCGAGAACCGCTCCACCGGAGGCGCGACCCGCGTCCGTGCGTTGGACGTCCAGGGCAACCAGCTGTACGTCGGTGGCGCGTTCACCCACCTGTCCGGAGGGACGGCACCGGGACGGGTGGTCTACAGCCGCAACCTGGCCAAGATCGACGCCGCCACAGCCACTCCGGCCGCTGACTGGTCGGTCGACCTCAACGGATCCGTGATCGACCTGGACGCCTCCGACGACGGAACCCGCGTCTACCCGGTCGGTTACTTCTCCACCACCAACGGTGCGGCCACGTTCCGGGTCGCCTCGATCAGCACCGGGGCCGGTGCCCCGCTCTCGGGGCCCACGTTCGCGCCGAAGTGGAGCAACGCCGACAACAACTACCAGCAGGCCGTGCAGCAGGTCGGCAACCGTCTCTTCGTCGGTGGCGCCGAGCACGCCCTGTTCCAGTTCGACACCTCGACCTTCTCGCGTCTCACCTCGAACATCTCCAAGAAGGGCGGCGACTTCCAGGCTGCAGCAACCGACGGGGACCTCGTCTACGCGGCCTGCCACTGCGCACAGTGGAACTACTCCGGCGCGTACCAGTGGGAGACGTTGAACAGCGGCTGGAAGCAGGCCGACACGATCAAGTGGATGGGCGTCTGGAACGCCCGCACCGGTGACTACGTCCCCTCGTTCACCCCCAACCTGTCGATGCGACTGGGATCGGGGCCGTGGGCGATCAAGACCGACTCGCTCGGCAACGTCTGGGCCGGCGGAGACATCGAGACCGTCCGCACGGGCCAGGGCCAGAAGTTCTCCGGCGGCTTCGCCCGCTTCCAGCGCAGCGACTCCACGCCGCCCCCGGCACCGGCCAACTTCGTGGTCCGGTCCCAGAGCGCCAGCCAGGTGACCTTCGGGTGGTCGAGCGTCAGCGATCCGGCCGGTGGAGCCACCTACGAGTTGCTGCGCGGGGACCGCACCATCGCCACCGTCACCGGTGCCACCACCCTCACGGTTCCCCACGCGGGTACGCACCGTTACTTCGTCCGGGCCGTCGACCGGGCCGGCAACGTCGGGCCGAGCAGCCCCGCCCGGACCGTCACGCCAGGCCTCGCCAACCGCGCCCCGGAGGCCGCCTTCACCACCGACGTCACCGACCGCACCGTCACCGTGGACGGTTCGTCGTCGAGCGACGACACTGCCGTCACCTCCTGGAACTGGTCCTTCGGCGACGGCAGCACCGCGACCGGCGTGAAGGCATCCCACGCCTACGCCACTGCCGGCACCTACACCGTCACGCTGCGGGTCAGCGACGCCGAGGGAGCCACCAGCACGACGACGCGCACGGTCACCGTCCTCGCGACCAGCTCCAGCACCGTCGTCCCGGCGGGGTCGACGTGGCAGTGGTGGTACCGGACCGCGGCGCCCGACGCCGGCTGGACCGGGGCGGACGCCAGCACCACCGGATGGTCCTCCGGCGCGGCACCCCTGGGCTGGGGCCACACGTCGGTGAAGACCGACATCGACACCTTCAGTGACCCTGCCAGTCGTCCGATCACTGCCTACTTCCGCCGCAGCTTCCAGGTCGCGGACGCCTCCAAGGTGGTCACGCTGTCCCTGAACACCCGCGGCGACGACGGCGTCGTCGTCCACGTCAACGGCACCGAGGTGGGGCGCAGCAACATGCGCGACGGAGCGGTCACCCACACCACCTACGCTCCGAGCGCGCGACGCGTTGGGGTGGCACTCGCGTCCCCGCTGGTCGTCGAGGTTCCGGCGGCGTTGCTCCGCTCGGGCACGAACGTGATCACGGCCGAGACGCACGTGAACTACCGCCGCACGCCGGACGCCACCTTCGACCTGACGGCCACGCTCGTCCAACGCTGAACCGGCCTGCGACGTCTTGGCGCAGTCGTGGCCGCGGACATGAGACGGCCCCGACCTGGAGATCAGGTCGGGGCCGTGCGTGCGTGCGTCACCTGGCGGGGTCAGGCACGCGGCAGGGAGGTCACTCGGTGCTGCCCCGGACGAAGGCCGACCACGCCGCGACGGAGGGGGCGTCGGTCAGCTTGAAGTTGCCGTCGCGGTTGGACTGGAAGTACGTCACGAAGGCAGCGCCCTGCTCGTCGAAGTAGTTGCCGACCTTGGTCAGCCAGGCTGCTCGTCCCGCGCCGGTGTCTCCGGGGACGAACGCGGATCCGGTCTCGGCGATGCCCCACGGCTTGCCCGACTCTCGCGACGCCTTGAGCACGCTGGCGTAGAGCTTCGCCGGATCGGGGTAACTCGTGGGGGTGCCGGTGGCGGAGTTGTAGGGGTCCCAGGCGACCACGGAGATGTACTCGTCGCCGGGGTAGTAGTCGCGCCAGTTGCGCTTCGAGGCGGGTTCGGTGGTCCAGCCGGTCAGGATCAGCGTCGGGTAGAGGTTGCTCTTCCCGGCCTTGCCCGCGAGGGCGGCGACGTGACGCCAGGCTGCCTTGTACTCGGCGGTGGTGAACTCGCCCTTGACGACGTGCGGCTCGGGTTCGTGGAAGTAGCTCCAGAAGATCGGCTTCTGGGTGGGGGCTTCCTTGAAGTACCGCACGATGCGGTCGTCGTACTTGCCCGCGAGGATGTCGGCCGGCGGTTCCCGGAACGACGTGACGAGGACGCGGTCGTTGAGGACGGTGCGTCGCGACCAGGCGCCCTCGGGTGGGACCGTGGGGTCGAACTGGCGCACGGCCGGCAGCTTCCCGAACAACGCGTCGTTGATCGAGAGGGCCTGGGCGATGGAGCCGTCCGAACCCGAGAGCGCGGTGCCGAAGTAGGTCTTCGAGCTGACGTAGGCCGGGGCCAGCGGATGGCTCACCGGCGTTGGCGTGACCGTCGGGGTCGGCGTGGGCGTCGGGGTCGGCGTGGGCGTCGGGGTCGGCGTGGGCGTCGGGGTCGGCGTGGGCGTCGGGGTGGGCGTGGGGGTGACCGGGACCGTGGCCGGAGCGCCGGGGAGAGCGACCGAGAGCACCGAGGAGCGGACCCCGGTGCTGCCGATCAGGAGCCGGACACCGTCACGGGCCACTTCGGCGGACTCGCCCTGGGCACGGGCGGGCAGTGCGGTGACGGTCGCGGCGCCGCCGGGCGTCGCTGACGTCCAGGCGGTGGTGGCACTGGTCAGGACCACGCGCCGGCCGTCGGGGGAGAAGGAGCCTGCAGTGATGCCGGCAGGAGCCGCGGCGAGCCTGGTCAGCTTGTTGGTCGACGTCGTCGACAGTGTGCTGGGCGCGACGTAGACGGCTGCGCCGCTGGACGCCTTCGACACGACGTACAGGCGTCCGGTGCTCGGGTGCACCAGCAGGGTCTCGGCGTCGCGGGCACCGTCGGGGTAGGTGAACGTGTAGCGGGTGGCGGCTGCCTTGATCTCGGAACCGTTGTCGGGGAGCTCCTTGGGCTCGGTCACCTTGTAGACGACGATCTGCTTGCGCGTGCGTCGGTCGTCTCCGATGTCGCCGACCCAGAGGGTGTTCTTCGGTCCGGAGGCGATGTCCTCCCAGTCCTGGTGCGTGGCGCCGGTGAGCCGGAGCACGGCCCGGGTCGCGCCGGCACTGTTGACGACGAAGAGGCGGTTGGTGTCCCCGGCGTCGTTGTGGGTGTAGAGGGCGTCGCGGCCGTAGGTGCTGCGCGCGAGTCCGCTGGAGCGGGTGATCCGGGCGTCGGAGAAGGTCCGGTCGACCTTGTGGCTGTCGGTGACCAGGGCCGTGGCGGTGGCCCGGGCGTGGGCGGTGAGGTGGGAGCGGCGCAGGGTCGCGATGCGGGTGCCGCTGTCGGCGGTCTTGAGCAGCGACGACAGACCGATCTTGGCGACGACGCGCTCCTGGTAGGTCGATCCGGTGGAGCTCGCCGAGGACGTGTTCGCTGGCGCTGTGGGGGAGGCCGTGGCGGCTGAGGAGAGTGCGAGGCCGGCAGCGGAGGTGACGAGGGTGAGTGCGAGGGCGCGTGCGGTGGCAGTGGTGAGCACGAGTGATCCCTTCTAGTGATGTCCGGGGCACGACGTGGGGGCGTGGTGCGGCAGTGCGCCCGGGGTGCCAGGTGCGGCGGTGCACCTGTGGGGCAGGCGGGGTGTGGCCGGGAGTGGTGGTGCGGCGCCCGTCCACGGGAGGAGCACGGGGCTCTTGGGTACCTGGTTCTGGTGACGCGGTTTCTCCTGCATACCCAATTCGGAGTACCCAATGAAAGGTATCCCACGTCGGCAGGGTGAGAAACGCCGAAAACCGCCCACAAGCAGCCACTTTGGTCGCCGGCATAGCCCGACCAGGGCATGTTCCCGCGGGCCGGGGGAACAGGCGTATGAGCAGTGCCGCGGTGGGTAGGCTGACCGCCGTGAACAGCGAGCAGAGCCCGATGCCCGAAGCCGTGACCACCGACGACCACGCCTTCGCGGTGTGGGCAGCCGAACAGGCAGGTGCACGCCTGCTGGAGGTACGCGCTCAGGGCCTCGAGGGACGCGCACTCAAGGACGCCGGTGACGCCGCTGCCCAGGAGGTGCTGGCGGCGCTGCTGGCCGAGCACCGCCCTGACGACCGGGTCCTCTCCGAGGAAGCAGTCGACGACAAGGCCCGCCTCTCCGCCTCCCGGGTCTGGATCATCGACCCGCTCGACGGCACCCGTGAGTTCTCCGAACCGCCCCGCGAGGACTGGGCCGTCCATGTCGCGCTGTGGGTGGACGGTGTCCTCGTGGCCGGTGCCGTCGCCCAGCCTGCCCTGGGTGAGACCTTCTCGACGCTGAACCCCGTCGTCGTGCCCCCGCGTACGTCGGAGAAGGTTCGGATCGCGGTCTCGCGCTCCCGCCCGCCCGCCTTCGTCGAGAAGCTTGCCGCCGAGATCGACGCCGAGCTGGTCCCCATGGGCAGTGCCGGGGTGAAGGTGATGGCCGTCGTCCGCGACGTCGCCGACGCCTACGTCCACGCCGGCGGCCAGTACGAGTGGGACAACGCGGCACCGGTCGCGGTGGCGCGTGCGGCCGGCCTGCTCTGCTCCCGCGTCGACGGCTCCGAGCTCGTCTACAACAAGGACGACGTGCAGCTGCCCGACCTCATCGTGTGTCGCCCCGAGCTGGCCGAGACGATCGTGGGATTCGTGCGACGTCACGGCATCGACTGACACCACTGACGGAGCCCCGCCCGGCTGGTGCCGGGCGGGGCTCCGTCAGGTCGCGTGCCCGAGCAGTGAGTTGCCTCCTGGTCAGCGTCCGTAGGTGCTGAACTGGTAGGTGGCGGCACCGAACTTGGCGTTCTTGGCCGTGACGACACGCCAATGACGCGTCCCTCGGGGAACAGTGATGGTCACCTTGCCCTGGGCGTTGGTCCGCACGGCCTTGAAGGTCGTGTACTTGCCGTTGCGCTTCTTGCTGACCTTGAAGACGAGCTTGGTGCCCTTCGACTTCGGGGTCAGCTTCACGGTGAGCTTGCGACCCTTGAGCCGCTGTACTTGCCGGTGCGGGTCACGGTGTAGGTGACCGGTGCGGACGTGCTGGGAGCGAAAGCCACGCCGCGACGGTTGGTGCCGCCGCTGAACACGATGCGGTAGCGCGTGGTGGCCTTGGGCTTCACCTCGAACGAGCGGTAACCGCCCGGCGCACTCAGGCCGGTGGTGGTCCAGGCGCCTCCGGCCACCGACTGCTGGAGACGCATGGTGCCGGTCTCGAAGACACTGCGGCCGCTTGCTGCCTCGTGCAGGTCGGCGTAGACGAAGCCGCTGGTTCCGTAGTTCAGCTCGGACGAGTAGCTGCTGCCGCGGAGGGTGGCGCGGGTGGCGAGTGGGGCCGGGGCAGGGGCGGGAGACTCGCTGGGGGACGTGGTGGGAGAGGTGTTCGACGTCGGGGTGACGTCGTCGGCCACCGCGATGCCGGACAGAGCCACGGGAGTCAGGCCGACCATGCTGACGGCGGTCAGCGAGGCCAAGGCACGCAGGGTGCGCCGGCGGTTCCGCCGGGAAGCCTGGGGACGAGTGAGCGTCGGAGTGGACATGGGTGCCTTTCTGGGGAGAGTCGCGGCGCACATGGGGGCACGACACCGCGCTGCCGCGGGGTACGGCAGTGGACGAGGCACCCGAGACATGCACTCGCCCGCCCATTCTCCCTCGTCCCGACATGACCGCGCCGGAGAACGCTGCAGGCGCCGCCGCCTCGGTCCGTGCGCTGGTTGGCGACTGAGGCGGCCGCGTAGGATCGAAAGCTGTCCCTCCCCGTGCCGGCCGGCCGGGGCCTGACTGCGTGCCGAGAGGACTCCCGTGACGGCCCAGAGCCCGCCCACCCCGCTGACCCGCTTCGCCGAACGACTGCTCCAGGACTCCGTCCTGGGCGAGGCCGTCGAGCACGCCTCGGCCACGCGTTCCCTGGACCTCACCGGCCCCGCTGGTGTGCGCCCCTTCGTCGTGCACGCGCTCTCCGCGGTCGCCGGACGTACGGTCCTGGCCGTCACCGCCAACCTGCGTGAGGCGGAGGACCTGGTCGCCGAGCTCGGCGACCTGCTCGAGCCCAGCGAGGTCGCCCTCTTCCCGAGTTGGGAGACGCTCCCGCACGAGCGCCTCAGCCCCCGCAGCGACACCGTGGGCCGACGTCTCGCGGTCCTGCGCCGTCTGGTGCACCCTGGCACCGACCTCACCAACGGCCCGCTCAAGGTGGTCGTCGCCCCGATCCGGTCGGTGCTGCAACCGCAGGTGAAGGGCCTGGCCGAGATCGCCCCGGTCGAGCTGGTCAAGGGCCAGGAGATTGAGCTCGACGACGTCGTCCAGGGGCTCGTCGACGCCGCCTACAGCCGCGTCGACCTGGTCGAGAAGCGCGGTGAGTTCGCCGTCCGTGGTGGCCTCGTCGACGTCTTCCCGCCCACCGTGGAGCACCCCCTGCGCGTGGAGTTCTTCGGCGATGAGGTCGACACCATCCGGGCGTTCTCGGTCGCCGACCAGCGCACTCTGGAGGAGACCGATCGGCTCTGGGCACCGCCGTGCCGCGAACTCCTGCTCACCGACGCCGTCCGGGAGCGCGCCCGTGCCCTGGGCGAGTCGCACCCGCAGCTGCTGGAGATCACCGACAAGCTCGCCGACGGCATCGCAGTGGAGGGGATGGAGTCACTGACCCCGGTCCTCGTCGACGAGATGGAACTCCTCGTCGACCTGATGGGAGTCGACACCACCGTCGTCGTCTTCGACCCTGAACGGGCACGCACCCGCGCCCACGATCTCGTCGCCACCAGCGAGGAGTTCCTGGCTGCCTCCTGGGCTGCTGCAGCCAGCGGAGGCACCGCCCCGATCGACCTCGACTCCGCCTCCTACCGCGAGATGGGTGAGGTGCGCGAGCACGCCCTGGCCCGAGGCATGGCCTGGTGGTCGGTCTCGCCGTTCGGCATCGACGACGACCCCGCTGATTCCGGGCGAGTCAGTGACGTCGACGCGATCGACGGCGCCGTCGTCTCGCGCGCGCTGGGGCACACCCCCGCCGAGCAGTACCGCGGCGACTTCGAACGCGCGGTCCGCGACGTGCGCGAGTGGCTCGACCGTTCCTACGCCGTCACCGTCGTCCAGCCCGCCGCCGGCACCGCCGAGCGCACCGTCCAGGTGCTGCTCGAGCACGACATCCCCGCCACGCTGGTCAAGGAGGGCGAGCCCGCACCGCCCGGCGCGGTCACCGTCACCTGCGGACACCTCGCGGCCGGTCTCGTCGACCCCACGACGCTGTCCGCGCTGGTCACCGGCGAGGACCTCACGGGTCAGAAGGCCTCCACCCGCGACATGCGGAAGATGCCGACCCGACGCAAGAAGCAGATCGACCCGCTCGAACTCAAGGCCGGCGACTACGTCGTCCACGAGAAGCACGGCGTCGGCAAGTTCATCGCGATGGAGCAGCGCGCCGTCCAGGGTGCGACGCGGGAGTACCTCGTCCTCGAGTACGGCGCGGCCAAGCGCGGTGCGCCGGCCGACCGACTCCTCGTCCCGGCCGACACCCTCGACCAGGTGACTCGGTACGTCGGCGGTGAGGCGCCTGCCCTCGACCGCCTCGGCGGTGCCGACTGGACCAACCGCAAGGCCAAGGCCCGCAAGGCGGTCAAGGAGATCGCCTCGGAGCTGATCAAGCTCTACGCGGCGCGTCAGGCCACCAAGGGCCACGCCTTCGGCCCCGACACCCCGTGGCAGCGCGAGCTCGAGGACGCGTTCCCGTTCAACGAGACCATCGACCAGCTCACCACCGTCGACGAGGTGAAGTCGGACATGATGAAGACGGTCCCGATGGACCGTCTCGTCTGCGGCGACGTGGGTTACGGCAAGACCGAGATCGCGGTCCGGGCAGCGTTCAAGGCCGTCCAGGACGGCAAGCAGGTCGCCCTCCTGGTCCCCACGACGCTGCTGGTCACCCAGCACCTCTCGACGTTCACCGAACGCATGAGCGGGTTCCCGGTGAACCTGCGCGGCCTGAGCCGGTTCCAGACCGACAAGGAGGCGAAGGAGATCCTCGCCGGCCTCAAGGACGGCTCGGTCGACATCGTCGTCGGCACCCACCGCCTCTTCGGCAAGGAGGTCGAGTTCAAGGACCTCGGCCTGATCATCGTCGACGAGGAGCAGCGCTTCGGCGTCGAGCACAAGGAGGCGATGAAGCGTCTGCGGACCTCCGTCGACGTGCTCTCGATGTCGGCGACGCCGATCCCTCGCACCCTGGAGATGGCGATCACCGGCATCCGCGAGATGTCCTCGATCACGACCCCGCCGGAGGAGCGTCACCCGGTCCTCACCTACGTGGGTGGCTACGAGGACCGTCAGGTGATCGCCGCGATCCGCCGCGAACTCCTGCGCGACGGCCAGGTCTTCTACATCCACAACCGCGTCCAGTCGATCGACTCCGCGGCCGCCAAGCTGCGCGAACTGGTGCCCGAGGCCCGGGTCGCGACCGCGCACGGCAAGATGAACGAACGTCAGCTGGAGCAGGTGATGCTCGACTTCTGGGAGAAGAAGTTCGACGTCCTGGTCTGCACGACGCTGGTCGAGTCAGGCCTCGACGTCTCCAACGCCAACACGATGATCATCGAGCGCGCCGACCAGCTGGGCCTGAGCCAGTTGCACCAGCTGCGCGGACGCGTCGGACGTTCCCGTGAACGTGCCTACGCCTACTTCCTGTACCCGACGGAGAAGCCGCTCACCGAGACCGCGCACGAGCGGCTCGCGACGCTGGCCCAGCACTCCGACCTCGGCGGCGGCATGGCGATCGCGATGAAGGACCTCGAGATCCGCGGTGCCGGAAACCTGCTCGGCGGCGAGCAGTCCGGTCACATCGCCGACGTCGGTTTCGACCTCTACGTCCGTCTGGTCGGCGAGGCCGTGGCCGACTTCCGCGGTGAGGACTCCGAGGTCGACGAGGAGGTGCGCATCGACCTGCCCGTCGACGCCCACCTGCCGCACGACTACGTCTCCTCCGAACGTCTGCGTCTGGAGATGTACAAGCGGCTCTCCGAGGTCCGCAGCGACGACGACGTCGACGCGATCCGCGCCGAGCTCGTCGACCGCTACGGTCCGCCGCCGGTGGTGGTCGAGTCGCTCCTGGTGGTCGCCCGGTTGCGTGCCCGCGCCCGTCGGGCAGGGCTGACCGAGGTCGCGCTCGCCGGCAAGAACGTCAAGTTCGCGCCGGTCGAACTGCCCGACTCCCGTCAGGTCCGCCTTGCCCGGATGTACCCGAAGTCGAAGCTGCACTCCCAGCTCGACGCCATGCTGGTACCGCGCCCGGTCGGCAAGGACAAGGCCTCCGGGATCCCGCTGCTGGCCTGGGCCGGGGGAGTGATCGACCAGATCATCGACCCGCCACCGGCCTGATCGCTGGCCTGATCGTGGGGCTGGCCTGATCGTGGGGCTGGCCCTGAGACGTCAGGGTCAGCCGGTGATCGTGGCCATCGCCGCGGCGTAGTCGGCGTAGGCCTGGACCCGCTCGGCCTCCGCCGTGGCGTGTACCTCGTCGGTGTACGTCCGGCTCGCCGCGTCGATGGAGGCCAGAGCGGTCTCGCGGACCCGGCGTGCTGCTGCGGTGGCGGTGTCACGACCCAGGTTGGCGGCCGTGACCGCGCGGCCGTGCGTCGTCTGCGCCGCCCGGTAGACCTTCTTCCCGCTGGTCGCGGAAGCCTTCACCGTGCGTCGGTGTTCGGCATCGGCGGCACGCACGACCGTGCGCCAGTGACGCTGCGAGAGGGTCGAGGCGGCCGAGACCTTGCGGTTCCAGATCCGGTCGGCACGGGCGATCGCGGCCCGGTGGGACGCCGTGACGGCGTCGATCACGGTGCCGCGGGCGCGGTCGGCCTTCTGGATCGCGGCGGAGTGCTCCTTGCCGGCCTTCCCGGCGGCGGCCGAGTAGGTGGTGTTGACGCGGTTGCGGTCGGCCTGGGCGCCGGCGTTGTGGTTGGCGATCTGCTTGGTCTCGCTGTACTCGATGGAGAACAGGCGGCCGCGCAGCTCGTTCGCGATGTCGGCAGCGGTGCGGGGAGCCGGCGTGGGACTGCCGGGGGTGCTGGCTACGATGTCGTCGCCCGTGGTGGTGCTCGGAGTCGGGACGGCGTCGGCGGCGTGCACGGTGCTGGCGAGCAGCGTCGTCGGCAGGGCCAGCAGGAACCCCAGAGCGGTCAGCGCAGCCTGGTGACCAGTGCGGTGACCAGTGTGGCGAGCAGAGCGGCGTGCAGAGCGGCGTGCAGAGCGGCGTGCAGAGCGGGGGGAACGCGGGAACATCGGTGCCTCGCAGGGGGAGTCGAGCGGGTTGGGCCTGCGGGAGTCTGGCACGGACTCCGCCTCGGGTGCCGCAGAATGGTGGGGTGGTCCAGACCCAGAACGACACTCCGTCCACCGCACATCCGTCCACCGTGCAACAGCACCCGCTGCTGGCCTTCGCCGACCTGATGCGGGTCCTGCGCGACGGCTGTTCGTGGAAGCAGGCACAGACCCACACCTCGCTCAAGCGGTTCCTGCTGGAGGAGAGCTACGAGACGCTGGAGGCGATCGACGAGGGCGAGGAGACCGGCGACTGGTCACACCTGCGCGAGGAACTGGGCGACGTGCTGCTGCAGGTCTACTTCCACGCCGCGATCGCCGAGGAACGCGGTGACTTCACGATCGCCGACGTGGCCGCGGACATCGACGCCAAGATGCGGCGCCGCAACCCGCACGTCGTGGGGGAGTCCCCGGACGCGTCGTTGACGCCCGACGAGGTCAACGCCCTGTGGCAGGTGGCCAAGCAGGCGGAGAAGGCGGAACGGGCGACCATCTCCCCGACGGCCGGCATCCCCGCCGATCTCCCGGCCCTGATGTGGGCCTCGAAGGTGTTGGGCCGTCTCGAGCGTGGTGAGGCCGAGGCCCGGCCTGAGGTGGCTGCCCCGGTCGGGGTGGAGGAGGAGATCGGTGACGCGCTCCTGGCGCTGGTCGAGCGGGCACGGGCCACCGGCGTCGATGCCGAGCAGGCCCTGCGCGGCGCGGTGCGACGACGTCTGCCTGACGCACGCTGACCGACGCGGCCACGGTGTGCCGCCGAGCTCGCCACGACGCCCGACCGTTTCCGGTCGGGCGTCGTGGCGAGGTGCTCCGTGGACGGAGTTGAATCTGTCGTTGCTCAGGGAAGGAGGGCGCAGACCGTGTAGACCTGCACACCGACCGCCTGCATGTGGGTGACCGGAAGCGTCACGGACCAGCGGTCGAGGCGGGCGGCGCCGCTCGGGTAGAGGTCCTTGGTCAGCGGAACCAGGCCGCTGGAGATCGCGGCGCCGTGTTCCTGGTTGTAGGAGACCGAGTAGGTGCCGCTGATGGCGATCTCGTTGGCCGCGCACACGCCGCCGACGAAGGTCTGGTTGCCGCCGTGCAGGGTGGTGGTGTGCCACTGGCCGCGCAGGGTGACGTTGTTCAGTCCCTGGGGGCCCTGCACGCCCTGGGGTCCCTGGTCGCCCTGGGGTCCCTGGAGGCCTTGGAGGCCCTGGAGGCCCTGAGGGCCGGTGGCTCCGGTGTCGCCCTTTTCGCCCTTTTCGCCGGTGTCGCCCTTGTCGCCCTTCTCGCCCTTGGCGCCGGTGGCGCCCGCGGCACCCTGCTTGCCCTGGGGGCCGGTCTCACCCTGGAGGCCGGTTGCGCCGGTGGCTCCGGCTTCGCCCTTCTCGCCCTGGAGACCCTGCCGGCCTTGGGGGCCGGTGGCTCCGATCAGGCCCTGTGCGCCCGTCTCGCCCTTCTCGCCGGTGTCGCCCTTGTCGCCCTTGGCGCCGGTGGCTCCGGTCTCGCCCTGCTTGCCCTGCGGGCCGGTTGCTCCGACAGGACCCTGCAGGCCCTGGGCACCCTGAGGACCGAGGGGACCGGCCACGCCGCGGACACCTTGGAGGCCCTGAGCGCCCGTCGCACCCGTGTCGCCCTTCTCGCCGGTTGCCCCGGTTGCCCCGGTTGCGCCGGTTGCGCCGGTTGCACCCTTGAGGCCCTGCGCGCCCGTCGCGCCCTGGGAGCCCTTGGGGCCCTGAGGTCCCTGAGCGCCAGTTGCGCCGGTGGCTCCGGTCTCGCCCGTGGCACCGGTGGCTCCCGTTGCGCCCTGAGGGCCGGTGGCGCCGGTTGCGCCCTGAGGGCCGGTGGCACCCGTTGCGCCGGTGGCTCCGGTGGCGCCGCGGTCGCCCTTCGCGCCCTTGTCGCCCTTCGCGCCCTTGTCGCCCTTCGCGCCCTTGGCTCCCTTCTCTCCTTGGATGTTCCAGCGGAGCAGGGACTCGCCACTCTGGCAGCGCTTCTTGGCGGTGCCGCGGAGAAGGCGAACAGTGCCGTTCGTGGTGTCGATGCAGGCGGCGATCTGGTCGTCGTCGTTGACGTAGGTGCGGGGGGCGGCGGAGGCAGGCATCGTGGAAAGTCCGAGCAGCGCGAGCGATGCCAGCGCGCCCGTCACAGTCCTGACGAGGGGAGAGTTCATGGGACGGAGCGTACGGAAAGCGCTTGCGCGGTGGGCGTTCGCCGTCGACGAAAGTGCGATCCGATGCGGGGGAGCCCGTGCGGCCCGACGACGGAGACCGGGCAGACGGTGAGGTGGGATTCAGTCGAAACGCGGGGCCTCGACGGCGGTCATGGCCGGGTCGAGTTCGATGCCCCGGGCCAGCATGGCCTCCGCCTCAGCGGTCCGGCCGAGGTGGGTGAGGGCGAAGCCCAGACGCATGTGGGCGGGAGCGAAGTCGGGCTGGGCCGCGATCGCGTCACGGTAGCGATCCGCTGCGGCCTCGATGTCGGACGCCTCGAGCAGGATCGCGGAGTTGTACAACGTCGGTCCGTGCTCCGGATTGATTTCCAAGACGTCGTCGTAGTGAGCGAGAGCCTCGGCGGTGTCGTCGGCCTGCTGGGCCAGGTAGCCGAGGTTGTAGTGGGCCAGGTACTCCTCGGGATCAAGGCGGAGGGCGCGTTCGAAGGACCGCGCGGCAGCGTCGATGTCGGCGGCGATCTGAGAGATTCCCTGCTCGACCAGCGCGCCGGCCGCAGCCACGTCGTCCTCGTCGGGAGAGGAAGTGCACCCCGCGAGGAGTGCGGTGGCGGCCAGGGCGAGGGGCAGCCGGAGGCGGAGGGAGGTGCGGGGAGAGGGGGGAATCACAGCGGCAGTCTAGGGATGAGCAAGGGAGGGCACCTCCTGTCGGGCCGCTCGGGGATCCCTTCTGGGCCGCGGCGACGTGCAGGTGAATCGGGGTGTCGTTCAGGTCACGCGGTCGAGGTGGACGACCTCGTTCATCACGAAACGGCGACGGTTAGGCTGGGGGTGCCTCACGCGTCATGCGCGCGAGTCCGTGGTGCCCCGAGCGGGAGCCACGACCCGACACACTCACGCTTACCCCAGGAGCAGTCAACGATGGCAGCCATCGAAGCAGTCAACGCACGCGAGATCCTCGACTCCCGTGGCAACCCCACGGTCGAGGTCGAGGTGTCCCTCGAGGACGGTTCCTTCGGCCGTGCCGCTGTTCCCTCCGGTGCCTCCACCGGCGCCTTCGAGGCCGTCGAGCTGCGTGACGGCACCGACCGTTACCTCGGCAAGGGCGTCGTCAAGGCCGTCATGGGCGTCATCGAGAAGATCGCCCCCGCGATCGAGGGCCTCGACGCCGACGACCAGCGCCTCGTCGACGAGACCATGCTGAAGCTCGACGGCACCCCCAACAAGGCCAACCTGGGCGCCAACGCGATCCTGGGTGTCTCCCTCGCCGTGGCCCACGCCGCTGCCGAGTCGGCCAACCTGCCGCTGTTCCGCTACGTCGGTGGCCCGAACGCGCACGTCCTGCCCGTCCCGATGATGAACATCCTCAACGGTGGTGCCCACGCTGACACCAACGTCGACATCCAGGAGTTCATGATCGCCCCGATCGGTGCCGCCACCTTCGGTGAGGCGCTGCAGCAGGGTGCCGAGGTCTACCACCACCTCAAGGCAGTCCTGAAGGCCAAGGGCCTCGCGACCGCCGTCGGCGACGAGGGTGGCTTCGCCCCCAACCTCGAGTCCAACCGTGCCGCCCTCGACCTCATCACCGAGGCCGTCGAGGCCGCTGGCCTCAAGGTCGGCGAGGACATCGTCTTCGCTCTCGACGTCGCCGCCACCGAGTTCCACAAGGACGGCTTCTACACCTTCGAGGGTCAGCAGAAGACCGCTGCCGAGATGTCGGCCTACTACACCGAGCTCGTCGCGAACTACCCGATCGTCTCGATCGAGGACCCGCTGGACGAGGACGACTGGGAGGGCTGGAAGACCCTCACCGACTCCATCGGTGACAAGACCCAGCTCGTCGGCGACGACCTGTTCGTCACCAACGTCGAGCGTCTGCAGCGCGGCATCGCCGGTGGCCAGGCCAACGCCATGCTGGTCAAGGTCAACCAGATCGGTTCGCTCACCGAGACCCTCGATGCCGTCGAGCTCGCGCACCGCGCCGGCTACCGCAACATGATGTCGCACCGCTCCGGTGAGACCGAGGACGTCACCATCGCCGACCTCGCCGTCGCCACCAACTGCGGCCAGATCAAGACCGGTGCCCCGGCCCGTTCCGAGCGCGTCGCCAAGTACAACCAGCTCCTGCGCATCGAGGACCACCTCGGTGACGCCGCCAAGTACGCCGGACGCGCCGCGTTCCCGCGTTTCAAGGGCTGATCCAGCGCGCCTCCCGGTGACGGGAGGACGTCATCAGGGATGATGGTCCGTGATGGCACAGCGACGTGATTCCCCCACACCGGGGGGCAGCCGGCGACCCGGCCAGCGAGGGCAGACCTCGCGTGGCCGGGTCGCTGCTGCGCTTTCCGGGGACGAGACCAGCACTTCGGACGAGACGACGGTGATCGGCACGCCGGTTCCCGGGCCGGCGAAGCGCGGCGCCGAGGCTTCACGTCCGGCGTCCGCGCCCCAGGCGGTGCGACGGCCTCTCGCCGGAGCGGGCGGCCGTCCGCCGCGCCGTTCGCGCCTGACGATGCGCTTCTTCGTGTTGACCGTGGTGGTCGTGATCCTCGCGGTCTCGTTCGCGTCCTCGACCCGTGCCTACTTCGACCAGCGCGACACCATCCAGTCGCTCAAGGACGAGATCGCGCGCCGCGAGGCCAGCATCGAGAAGCTGGAACGCGAGAAGCGCCGCTGGCAGGACCCGTCCTACGTGAAGGCCCAGGCCCGCAAGAACCTCGGCTACCTGATGCCCGGCGAGACCGGCTACCAGGTGCTCGACGAGAACGGTGAGCCGCTCGGTGCGGCCGCTGGTCTCTCCGACCCCGACGACGTCGGCACCGCCGAACGGGCCGCCTGGTGGGAGGATGTGTGGGGATCGGTCGAGCTGGCCGGCAACCCGCCCGAGGAGCGGGGCCAGGCCCCGGCGAAGATCGACGGCGTCAAGAAGAACGAACAGCAGGAGAACCAGTGATCGACCCGGCCGACAAGAAGACCATCGAGGCGCAGCTCGGACGCGAGCCCCGTGGCATCGCCGGTGTGGGTCACCGCTGCCCCTGCGGCAACCCCGACGTGGTGGCCACCGAACCGCGCCTGCCCAACGGCACGCCGTTCCCCACCACCTACTACCTGACCTGCCCGACGGCTGCCTCCAAGATCGGCACCCTCGAGGGTGGCGGTGTGATGAAGGAGATGCAGGAGCGTCTCGGCACCGACGAGGAGCTCGCTGCCGCCTACCAGGCTGCGCACGAGTCCTACCTGGCCGACCGCGCCGAGATCGGCAAGGCCGCCGGCCTGGAGGTCCCCGAGATCGAGGGCATCTCCGCCGGTGGCATGCCCAACCGCGTCAAGTGCCTCCACGTCCTGGCCGGTCACGCGCTGGCCAAGGGCCCGGGCGTCAACCCGCTGGGCGACGAGGTCCTGGAGATGCTCGGCGAGTGGTGGAAGGACGGCGCCTGCGTGAACGCGTGCGGCTCCGACGACGCTGCTGCCGGCACCGAGACCACCGAGGGCTGACCCGGTGACGGTGTCGCAACCGGGGACGTCCGACAACGGACGCATCGCCGCGATCGACTGCGGCACCAACACCATCAAACTTCTGATCGGCGCCCTGCCCGACGTGGACGTCCGCACCTCGCGGATGGTCCGGCTCGGGGAGGGTGTCGACACCACCGGTCGTCTCTCCGACGCGGCGCTGGAGCGCGCGTTCGAGGCGATCGACGAGTACGCCGGGCTGCTCCGCGTCTACGGCGTGCCGCCCGAGCGGGTCCGGTTCTGTGCGACGTCCGCGTCGCGTGACGCCTCCAACTCCGACGTCTTCGTCGCCGGGGTGCGCGAACGGATGGGCGTCGAGCCCGAGGTGATCCCGGGCGAGGAGGAGGCCCAGTTGGCCTACTCCGGTGCGGTCCGTGGCCTCGACCTGCCTGCTGACGGCACCGCCCTGGTGATCGACATCGGTGGCGGATCGACCGAGTTCGTCCTCGGCAACGCCGACGGGCCCTTCGCCTGGTACTCCTCCGACATGGGTTCGGTGCGGATGAGCGAGCGTCACCTGCGCTCCGACCCGGCCACGCCTGCTGAGATCGCTGCCTGCGTCGCCGACGTCGACGCGATCCTCGACGAGGTCGAGGCGGCTGGTGTCGACATCTCCTCGGCGACGACGGTGGTCGGCATTGCCGGGACCTTCACGACCATCGCCGCTGGTGTGCTGTCGTTGCCGGCCTACGACCCGACCGCGCTGGAGCACGTGACCCTTCCCGTCGACATCACCCGCGCCGTCTGTGCGCGTCTGGTCGAGATGACCACCGCAGAGCGTCTGGGCCTGGGATTCATGCACCCCGGACGTGCCGACGTGATCGACGCCGGAGCGATCGTCGTGGACCGGGTCCTGGCCCGCGTGACGCCCGCGACGTGGACGGTCTCGGAGGCGGACATCCTCGAGGGAATCGCTTGGTCCGTGGCCCGGCGAAAGAATTTTTGAAGAATCGTTCAACTTTCCCTTCAGTGTGCCGAATTTCGGCCGATCTGTGCGGTGAAGCATCACTGTGCCCGAACGGGGGGCGAGGTCCCCTGGGGTCCTGGACGGTCGGCGGAGACCGGTGTCGGGAGCAGGTGCAGTGATCCCGTCTGCCTGACCGTCCCCCCAGGGTCGGGCCCAGATCACTGAAAGGGCTCGCATGCACACCGAGTCGAACGAAACCCCCACTGCTCTCACCGCGCACCGTCGTAGCGTCATCAAGGCTGCTGCCTGGGGTGTCCCGGCCGTCGTCGTCGCGACCTCTGCTCCGGCCTTCGCGTCCAGCACCACGGGTGACCAGTTGCCGGCTGGCCTGACCACCACGTGGCGTGCGCGTGCCCAGGTCGACGCTGGAAACGGCCCGTTCATGGCCGTTCTCAACCAGGCTGGTGACGACGAAGTCCGCTACCGAGTCACCGGCGCGGACGGCAAGGTCGTCGCTGACGGCACCTACGTCACGACCGCGACCATCACCTTGACCTGGTCCTTCAACTCGGCCGTCACGCCGACGATCCTGGCTGGCAATGGTTGGACCATGTCGGGCAGCGCGGACCCCGCGCTGTCTGGCACGATCACCTTCTCGCAGGCCCTCTACAACGGCGATTCGATGGCGCTGACCTCCCCGCAGGTCACGTTCGTCCCCGTGGGCGCTGCGCCGACCTCCGGTGGTGTCAGCGCCAACACCGGCGGCGTCAACCTCGGTACCGTGGGTTCCACTGCCAATCTCTGAGTTGCGTCGGTGAGGCGAATGGGTGGTCATTGCGTCATGCGGGACAATGTCTCGCATGACCACCGCAGGGACCATCCACGCCATCACCGTCCTGGGCCACGACCGCCCCGGAATCATCGCCTGGACCACTGACCGTCTGGCCGCGCTCGGACTCAACATCGAGGACTCCTCGATGACCCTGCTGCGCGGACACTTCGCGATGACCCTCGTCTGCGCCGGTGAGGTGGACGCCGTCGGCATCAAGGAGGCGCTCGAGCCCCTCGGTGCCGACGGGCGTCTCACCGTCACCGTCCGTGAGGTCCCCGTCGAGAAGACCGCTCCCGTCGCGGCCGCCACCCCGTGGGTCCTGACCGTTCACGGCGGTGATCGTCCCGGCATCGTCTCCACGATCCTGCGCGAGGTCGCCCGGGTCGAGGGCAACGTCACCGACCTCACCACCCGCCTCGCGGGCGAGCTGTACCTGCTCGTCGCCGAGGTCTCCCTGCCGGCCGGCGTCGACGCCGTCGTCCTGGAGAAGACCCTCAAGAGCGCTGCGGCCGAGCTCGGCGTCGGTGCCTCGCTGCGTCCGGCGGAGGCCGACGAGCTGTGAGCGACGAGAACGCAACCCCGTCCGCCGAGCGGATCGAGGGTTTCAACGAACGTGTCTTCGCCTGGAGTGTCGACGAGCTCGGAGTCGAGGGCAAGGTCCTGCCCGTCGTCACCGCTCCTGCCGCTGTGCTCTCGACCGAGGGCGCGACCGTCGACCCGACCTCGCCGGAGATCGTCCAGTTGGCTGCCGACCTGGTCGCCACGATGCGCGTCTCGCCCGGATGTGTCGGCCTCGCTGCGCCGCAGGTCGGCGAGGGTGTGAAGGTCTTCTGTGTCGACGTCTCGACGCACGCCAAGACCCGTACCCACCACGGCACCTACGTGCTGTGCAACGCCGAACTGGTCGAGTCGAGCCGCAACCAGAAGGCCCGCGAGGGCTGCATGAGTGTCCCCGACCTCACCGGCGACGTGAAGCGCGCCAGCCTGGTGACCGTCAAGGGTCAGCTCCCCGGCACCGGTGAGTGGGTCACGCTGCGCTCCGACGCCTTCGAGGCCCGCTGCCTGCAGCACGAGATGGACCACTGCAACGGCTACCTGTTCGTCGACCGGGTCGCCGGTGCGCACGCCATCTACCAGCGCCAGACCTACCTCTGAGCACAGGCGTCCTGTCGGTGACGGCGGGACGCACCGCCCTCGTATCCCAATGGCAGAGGAAGCCGTCTTAAAAACGGCACAGTCTGGGTTCGAGTCCCAGCGGGGGCACCACTCCTGACCCGGTCCGTCCTGCAGGCGAGACCGCCAACGACGTCCCGATCGCCACAGATCGGGACGTCGTTCCGTTGTGCGCACAAAATTGTCAGACAAATGTGAGCAGCGAGTGCAAAAGTGCTTGCGTGCGTGACGTGTGCCACATAGCGTCCCGCTTGAAGGAACATTGTTCCGCCTATCGGGATTCTCGAAGGAGTACCTGCATGCGTTTCGCCTCCCCCCAGCGCCGGGGTGTTCGACTGGCCGCACTGGCGTCCGTCGCTGCCCTCGCCCTGACTGCCTGCGGCGGTACCGAATCCACGGAGAAGAAGTCCGCCGGCACCCCCACTGCCGGGGGGACCATCACCGTCGACCTCACCAGCGAGCCGAGCCACCTCGACCCGCTGAAGTTCAACACCCTGCCCGCCTCGGCGCTCTCCGGCCTCGTCTACAGCACGCTGTACCGCTGGACCGAGGACGGCGAGCTGGTCAACGACATCGCCACCGCAGCCCCCTCGGTCTCCTCCGACGGCCTCACGGTCACCATCCCGATCCGGGACGACGTGACGTTCCACGACGGTTCCCCCCTCACCGCCGAAGACGTCAAGTACACGATCGAGCAGGTCAAGAACCCCGACAACGCCTCCATCTGGAGCGCCGGACTCGGCCCCATCGCCAAGGTCGAGACCCCCGACGACACCACGGTCGTGGTCCACCTCGAGCGTCGCCACGGCGTCCTGCAGGGCATGTTCGCCCACGTCTCGATCATCTCCGCCGACACCCCCTACGTCGCCGGTGACACCTACGCCCAGACGATGAACGGCTCCGGCCCCTACAAGTTCGTCTCCTGGAAGCGCGGCCAGCAGGTCGAACTCGAGCGCAACGAGGACTACTTCCTCGACGACAAGGCCTACGCCGACGAGATCGTCCTCAGGACCGTCAAGGAGGACGCCACCCGCATGGTCAACATCGCGCAGGGCAACTCCGACGTCATGCCGATGGTTCCGTTCAACCAGATCCAGGCCCTCGAGGGCCGCGGCGTCAAGGTCGAGATCACGGAGAGCTCGGCCCACATGCCCACGCTCTTCCCGTCGATGAAGAAGGGCCGTCCCACCGCCGACGCAGACTTCCGCAAGGCGCTGGCCTGGGCGATCGACCGTGGCCAGATCGTCGACACCGTCTTCAAGGGCGTCGCCGAGCCCGCCTCCACGCTGATCGCCACCGGCACCCAGCACTGGAACGAGGAGTTGGGCCACACCTACGGCGAGGACGCCGACCTGGCCCAGGCCAAGAAGCACCTGGCCGCGTCGGGGGTGAAGGCAGGCACCAAGCTCGAGGTGATCGTCCGCAACGAGCCGCTCTCGATCTCCGCAGGCACGATCCTGCAGGCCAACTTCAAGGCCCTCGGCCTCGACGTCTCGCTCTCCCCGCAGGAGCCGGCTGCCTACTTCGGCACGCTGGCGACCGGAGACTTCGACCTGATGCTGCTCCCGATCGACGCCGGTCTCTCCTCGGGCTACACCCCGTTCTACGAGTACTCGGCCTACAAGAGCGGCTCGGGCGGCAACTACACCGGGTTCTCCGACGCCGAGCTCGACGAACTCCTCGAGGCCGCCGTGAGCGACCCGGCCGACCCGGACGCTGCCTGGGCGGCGGTCCAGCAGCGTGAGCTCGAAGTGGTCCCGCTGATCCCGACGGTCACCGCCCGCTACGTCGAGGCCACGAGCGAGCGTCTCCAGGGTCACAGCGCCTCGTCGCTGTTCAGCCTGCGCGACCTCGACTCCTCGTGGGTCGCTGCCGACTGACCCCACGGTCTCCCCATGCCGACGCCGCCGCCCCGTCACCCCGGACGGGGCGGCGACGTCCTCCACCCTGAGCACTGCGTTCCGTCCCCATCACCTGCCCGGAGGCACCCGTGAACACCCTGATCGCCAACCCCGAGCGCACCGCGCTCGAGACCGCCGCCCTCATGCTCGACTCGCTGCGTGACCGCAGCCTCGAGGGCGTGCTGGACTGCTTCGACACCGCCGAGGACGTGTACGTCTTCATCGAGGGCCCCCGCTGGAGCAACAAGGGCGGCCTCAACATCCACAAGGGCTGGCGCGACTACTTCGAGGCGCCGATCGCACTCATCTCCTGGACCTGGACCGAGGGGCCGCAGGTCTTCGAGTCCGGCGACATCGCCACCGTCTGCGGTTCCATCGAGTACCTCTTCGAGGGCAACGGCGAGCCCCGCCCGCTGCCGATGCGCATGACCTGGACCGTCCGCCGCGGCGAGGACCGGGTGTGGCGCATCGTCCACGAGCACGGCTCACAGCCGTTGGCCGATCCCTACGGCACCGGAGACTGGCTGGTGGAGGAGCAGGCCTGAGGAAGGACTGGTCCCGGACGGGTGGTTCCTGACGGCCGGAGCGTGCCCCAGCGCAGGGGACGCACAGAGTTCAGCGAATTCTTGGGATCGCCTGCGTGAAACGTCAGGCAACCACCCGTAGAGTTGGAACGAACGAGCGAGATCAGCCAGACCCCGCCCGAGGGCTCCGAGGAGAGACCAGTGCAGAGCAGCAACCCCGTCTTCACCAAGAACGAGGCTTTCAACCAGCCTCAGCAGACCGGCTACACGCGTCAGGCCGACCCCTACGGCCCCTACGGCGACCCCAGCACCTGGGGCACCGGCGCACCCGTGCAGCAGCCGTCCGCCGGACGCATGACCATCGACTCGGTCGTCCAGAAGACCGGGATCGTGCTCGGCATCATCGTCGCGATGGCTGTCGTCACCTGGTGGTACGTCGGTGCGACCGACGTCCTGGGTCAGCCGACCAGCGAGGCGATCACCCGCATGACGACCGCCGCCATGGTCGGTGGTGTGGCCGCGTTCGCGCTGTCGATGGTCGTCTCCTTCAAGCGTGCCGTCAGCCCGGGCCTGGTGATCGCGTTCGCGGTCGCCGAGGGTGTCGCGCTCGGCGCGATCAGCAAGTCCTTCGACCTGATCTTCCCGGAGTCGGGCATCATCACCAGCGCCGTGATCGGCACGATCGCCGCGTTCGCCGGAACCCTGGCCGCCTACAAGTACTTCGGTATCAAGGTGACCGACAAGTTCCGCCGTGGCGTCATCGCGGCCGGTTTCGGTGTCGTCGCGATGAGCCTGATCTTCTTCGTCCTGAGCCTGTTCGGCATCTCGGTCGGCACCTTCGACTCCGGCCTCGGCCTGCTGATGTCGGTCGCCGGTCTGGTGCTCGGAATCTTCTTCCTGATCCTCGACTTCGACTCGATCGAGCAGGGCATCGCCTACGGCGCTGACGAGAAGATGTCGTGGATGTCGGCCTTCGGCCTCGCGCTGTCGCTGGTGTGGATCTACACCAACCTGCTGCGCATCCTCGCGTACTTCCAGAACGACTGACCCGCACGTCACGCAGAAGGCCCCAGCCGATCCGGCTGGGGCCTTCTGCGTTGTTGGGGGTGCTCGCAGACGGGTGCGGGCTCAGGCGTCGGGGGAGTCGGTGGCCTCGGGGGACTCGGCGTGGTCCGGGGTCTGCTTCGGCGCACGCTGCCGGATCTCGACGTAGCGGCCGCTGCGACCGGTGCCGGGACGGACCGGGTCGAGGGCGGTGCCGGGGTGGTCGGCGGCCTCGAGCGCCGCGTCGGTGAGTGCCTTGACGCGGTCGTGTCCGGCGAGGGGAGCGTCGTCGTCGAGCAGGCCCAGAGCTGCCAGGGACGTCGGGAGCAGGACGTCGGCACAGGCCTTGTAACCCTCGGGGGAGGGGTGGAACTCGTCGTCGCCGAACAGTTCGGCGGGGTTGGTGTAGAACTCCGGCCCGATCACGTCACCCAGGGAGACCGTGTGGCCGCCCTCGTCGAGGGTCGCCATCATCTGTGCCGCGGCGAGCTTGCGCGAGAGGTGGCGCGCCACCTGACGCAGCGGAGGCAGCAGCGGACGGATGGTGCCGAGGTCGGGGCAGGTACCCACGATCACCTCGATGTCGGCCTCACGCAGACGTCGCACCGCCTCACCCAGCTGGGCTGCGGCCCTGGAGGCCTTCACGAGGTGGGTGACGTCGTTGGACCCGACCAGGATCACGGCAAGGTCGGTGGGCATCGCGAGCGTGCGGTCCACCTGGGCCCAGAGGTCGGAGGAACGGTCCCCCACGACGCAGAGCTGGCGCATGTGCACCCGACGATCGGCCTCGACGGCGAGTCCGGAGGCCAGGTAGGCGCCCGGGGTGTGCTCGATCCGGTCGACGCCGTACCCGCATGCGCTGGAGTCACCGAGCAGTGCGACCTGCAGCGCCGGACCGGGACGACCACGTCCGTACCAGCCGGTGGAGTCCATGACGGGCTTCGTCGCACGTCCGATCTTCTTGCGTGCCGCGACGGCCTCGGCGGCGAGGACGCCGTACAGCGCGGCCCCGGCCACGGTCGCTGCGCGACCTCCCCGGCCGGCGGCGGAGGCGAGTCTGCGGGCTGCGTCGGCTCTGCTCACGGGCGTCATTCTACGGTTTCACCGTTCCGTTACACGCCCGGCTAGATTGGCGGACATGCAGTACGCGAACTCGCTCCTCGAACTCATCGGCAACACTCCGCTGCTGAAGCTCTCCACCTCGCTCGCTCCCGAGCTGAAGGTCGAGAAGTACGGCGAGCCCACGGGCCCGCTGCTGCTGGCCAAGGTGGAGTACATGAACCCCGGCGGCTCCGTGAAGGACCGCATCGCCACGCGCATGATCGAGGCCGCCGAGGCCTCCGGCGAACTCCAGCCGGGCGGCACCATCGTGGAGCCCACCTCGGGCAACACCGGCGTCGGTCTCGCCATGGTGGCCCAGGAGAAGGGCTACAAGTGCGTCTTCGTGTGCCCCGACAAGGTCTCCGAGGACAAGCGCAACGTGCTGCGTGCCTACGGTGCCGAGGTCGTGGTCTGCCCGACCGCCGTCGCGCCCGAGCACCCGGACTCCTACTACAACGTCTCCGACCGCCTGGCGTCCCAGCCCGGCGCGTGGAAGCCCAACCAGTACTCCAACCCGAACAACCCGCGCTCGCACTACGAGACCACCGGTCCCGAGATCTGGGCGCAGACCGAAGGCAAGATCACCCACTTCGTGGCTGGTTGCGGCACTGGCGGCACCATCTCCGGCATCGGGCGCTACCTCAAGGAGCAGAACCCCGACGTCCAGGTGATCGGCGCCGACCCGGCCGGTTCGGTCTACTCCGGTGGCGACGGTCGCCCCTACCTCGTCGAGGGTGTCGGCGAGGACTTCTGGCCCGAGACCTACGACCGCACCATCGCGGACCGCATCATCGAGGTCTCCGACGCCGACTCGTTCGCCTTCACCCGCCGTCTGGCCAAGGAAGAGGCGCTGCTCGTGGGTGGCTCGGCCGGCATGGCCGCCTTCGCCGCCAAGCAGCTCGCTGCTGAACTGGCCGCCGAGGGGCGCGACGACGCCGTCATCGTGGTCCTGCTCCCGGACTCGGGCCGCGGCTACCTGACCAAGATCTTCAACGACCAGTGGATGGGCCAGTACGGCTTCGCCACCGAGACCACCGCCGACCTCGAGCTCACCGTCGGTGACGTCCTGCGCGGCAAGCACGACGCCGCCCAGCTGCCCGACCTGGTCCACACCCACCCGGGCGAGACCATCGCCGAGGCGATCCACATCCTGCAGGAGTACGGCGTCTCCCAGATGCCCGTCGTCCGTGCCGAGCCCCCGGTCGTCGCAGCCGAGGTCGCCGGTTCGGTCTCCGAGCGGGACCTGCTCGACGCCCTGTTCACCGGCAAGGCCAAGCTGACCGACGCCGTCGAGCAGCACATGTCGTCGCCGCTGCCCACGATCGGTTCGACCGAGTCGGTCCAGGACGCCGTGCGCCAGCTCGAGACCGCTGACGCCGTCCTCGTCCACGAGGACGGTGCCCCGGTCGGCGTCGTGACTCGTCACGACCTGCTGGCCAACCTGGCCAAGGGCTGACCCAGCCCCGCACGGACCTGGTCCGTCGCCCGCTGAGAGGAGCAGTCACGCCGTGGAGATCTCGAACGAGGTCCTGGCGTGGCTGCTCCTCGCGTCGTTGGGAGCAGGATTCGTCGACGCCGTCGTGGGTGGCGGCGGGCTGATCCAGCTCCCCGCGCTGCTGCTCGGGATGCCGCACGCCACCCCGGTGCAGGTGCTGGCCACCAACAAACTGGCGTCGTTCTGCGGGACCAGTGTCTCGGCCGCGACCTATGCCCGACGGGTCCGCCCCGACCCACGCACCTTCCTGCCGCTGATGGCGGCCGCGTTTGCGGGATCGGTGATCGGTGCCTTCGGGGCCAGTCACATCCCCAAGGAGGCGTTCGACCCGATCGTGCTGGTGGTGCTCGTCGTGGTGGGTGCCTACGTGGTCGCGAAGCCGTCGCTGGGGGAGACCACCGCACTGCGCTTCGAGGGCCGGGCCCACACCCTGGCCGCGTTGACCGTCGGCGTCGTCGTCGGTGTCTACGACGGGGCGCTCGGCCCCGGTACCGGTTCGTTCTTCGTCTTCGGGCTGGTCGGCTGGCTCGGCTACAACTTCCTCGAAGGATCGGCCAAGGCCCGTCTGGCCAACTGGGCCACCAACCTCGCCGCGCTCAGCGTCTTCTTCGTCCAGGACGCGATCGTGTGGCACGTCGGGCTGCTGATGGGGCTCACCAACATGGTGGGTGGCTACGTCGGTGCCCGCACCGCGATCGGGCGCGGGGCGGCGTTCGTGCGGGTCTTCTTCGTCGTCGTGGTCTCGGGCTTCGTCGTCCGGATCGGCGGCGAACTGATCGGCCTCTGGGGCTGACACTTGGTGAGGTCGGTGGGCGCCGGGGGAGAATGGCGCCGATGGCCGACGTGACCCAGTACTCCACGATCGCTCGCGACGGCGAGGCGACGATCGAGATCAAGCGCTCCAAGTTCCTCTGCACCCTGCAACGGGTCGAGGACGAGGCCGACGCCCGCGCGCTCGTCGAACGTCTCCGCAAGGAGCACTGGGACGCCCGGCACCACTGCTCCGCGTTCGTACTCGGACCTGACGCGATGACCCAGCGTTCCTCCGACGACGGGGAGCCGGCGGGAACCGCCGGAGCGCCGATGCTGGAGGTGCTGCGTGGCCGCGGGGTCACCGACGTCGCGGTGGTGGTGACGCGGTGGTTCGGTGGCATCCTGCTCGGCGCGGGTGGGCTCGTGCGTGCCTACGGCGACGCCGTCCAGGCCGGCCTCGACGAAGTGGGTCTGCTGCGTCGCCAACTGGTGCAGGAATGGACCCTCGAGTTGGATCACATGGACGCCGGGCGGGCCGAGTCCGACCTGCGCAGCCGCGGCGTTCAGGTTCTCGACGTCACCTGGACGCACCGGGTGACGTTGCTGCTGGGCACCACCGACGGCGAGAAGCTGCAGACGCTGGTCGCCGAACTGCTCAACGGCCGTGGTCGCCTGCACCGGGTCGGACAGCGCTGGGTCGACCTGGCCTGAGCCAGACGCCTGGCTTCAGACGCAGAGGCGTCGCAGCGACAGCGAGAGTTCGTCAGCGAGCCGTTCGGGGTCCGTCTCCGGATCGGCGAGCCTTCGCACCGCGGTGAGGCAGAGCGAGCGGATGCACAGGGCCAGCCAGGCGTCGTCGAGGCTGACGGTGATGTCGCCGCTGGCCCGGCGGGCACCGAGCTGGGCCTCGATGGGCTCGCCTGCGATCGCGGACCGCGTCATCGACTCCAGATGCGGCGCGACGGTGGTGATGTGGACGCGGTGCGCAGCAGCGACGCTGATGGCTCGTCGCGCGAGTCGGTTCAGCGCATCGGCCCACGCCAGATGGCGCATCTCCTTCAACAGCGGCGGCACCAGGACGGTCGCGATGTCGCCGAGGACGGCAGCCACGAGCAGGTCGCGGTCCGGGTAGTGCCGGTACACCGTGGCGCGGGTGACCCCGGCCCGGCGGGCGATCTCGCCCATGCTGACCGCAGGGTTCTCGAAGAGTGCTTCGGTGGCGGCATCCAGGATGCCGCGCCGGTTGCGTCGACCGTCTGCTCGGGAGAGAGGAGCGCCGAGCTCAGATGTCCGCATGGGTGGAGGCTAGAGCCCGCGAACGCCTGCGTCGGCGCCGTCTCGTTCAGGCGTGGGAGACGTCGCCGTCCAGGTAGAGCCACCGTCCTGCGCGGCGGGCGAACCTGCTGCGCTCGCGCATCGCGCCCCCGGCGTGGTGGGCGACGAACTCGACGATCCCTTCTGCGTCCTCGGTGCCACCGTCGACGGTGTCGAGGATCTCCAGGCCGCGCCACTCCTCGCCACCCGAGGCGTCGACGTCGTCGGGCCGGGTACGGGGGTGCCAAGTGACGAAGACCCAGTCGTCCAGCTCCAGGACGAACGCCGAGTAGCGCGAGCGCATCAGTTCCTCCGCGGTGCCCGGCCAGGCGCCGCGGGAATGGAACCGGCCGCAGCAGGCCTCGTAGGACGGGGACGTGTCGGCGTCGTCGAGCAGGCGGCACGGGCAGGGAGAGGTCAACACCCCAGCAGGGTAGGCGTCCGCGGCGCCGTCGGGCGAGGTCGCGCTGACCCCCAGCGCGTTCAGGGATCGTCAACTAGGGTCGTGGGTGTGAGCGGCGACACCCGCCGGTCCGCTCAGAGGTGCCCCATCCCGGTGCCCGGCCTTCCAGGACTCGCCGCCGACCCCGCCGGCCGGGCCCGCTCACCGAGGCTGTCTTCAACTCCGTCCGGAGGAACCCTGTGAACATCGAACTCCGTGCTGCGACTGCGCAGGACGCGAAGGCGGTGCGTGCCCTCGTCGAGGTCGTGCTGCCCGCCACCTACGACCCGTTCAACCCTGACTACGCCCAGCGGGAACTCGCCGAGTTCGACCTGGCCGACCTGCCCGAGAAGCTCCGGGACGGCGCCTACGTCCTCGCGACCCTCAACGACCGCGTCATCGGACTGGCCTCGGCCGTCGTCGACGACCAGGACCGTTTCGTCATGTCGACCCTGCACGTCCACCCCGACCACCAGGGCTCCCGCCTCGGCTCCCGCCTGCTCACCGAGGTGTTGGCGCTGGCCGACGACGTGCCCCTCTGGACCCGCTACCCGCTCGGCGACGACAACGCTGCAGCGTTCTGCGCCCGTCACGGTTTCGTGCCGGTGGACGAGATCGACGACGCCCCTTACGGCGTCGTGGTCTGGGTGCGTCGCGACCCGGCCTGAGGGCTCACTTCACGCCGGTGCGGTAGACGAGTCGGGCCAGCTTCTTCGTCCGGGCTGCTGACACCTTCGTGTCGCTCAGGACGGTCGCGTGGATGATGCGCGTCTTCTTGCGGTAGGCGATGACGGTGACGTGGAGCGGCCCGCCGGCGTCGTTCCTGGTCACGACCGAGTAGCCGGCGCGCTGGTCTCCGAGTGCGGGCAGCGAGATTCGGGTGACCCGGTAGGGGTCGGCACCGGTGCGGTGGCACTTCTTCTTCTCGTTGCCGAAGCGGGCCACCGCCGTATTCGCCTTCTTCGCGGACGTCGATTCGGTGACGTGGACGACCGGGATCTGGGGCTGTGCCTTCCGGGTCGTGTACCCGGCGGAGAGGCCGGCGCCGCGGTACAGCGTGCCCCACTGACAGCTGATCGAGAGCGTGAGCCGGGCGACGCGGGCGACGTCGGCCCGGTTGCCCTTGAGGGCAGGGAACACTCCGGCGATCTGTGATGCCGTCGGGACGTTCTTGCCGGTCACCTTCTTCCCCGGAACCGCCGTGGCCGGAGCCGTCAGCAGCGTCAGCGTGAGGGCTGGCACGGCAGCGAGCACGAGGAGCTTCTTCATGGTGTCCACGGTAGGCACGTTCGGTCGGACACGGAACCGCCCGACCGCACACGATGCTGGATCGGTGCGCTCGGGCGGCTGCGTGGAGCGGGAGGGTTCAGGAGGCGGCCTTGAAGGCGACCTTGGCCAGCTTGCGCGCCTCGGCGACGTCGATCTTCTTCTTCTCGCTGACTACCGTGACGCTCACGACGCGGTTCTTCGTGCGGAAGTCGAAGTAGGCCATACGGGGCTTCTTCTCGTCGTCGAGGGTGAGGAGCGAGCCGACGCTCCCTGCTCCCAACTTCGGCGCCTTGATCGCCTTGAAGGTGGCTGCGGAGCCGTCCTCGACGATGGTGCCGCAGGTGTTCAGCAGACGCGATCCGGCGATCACCTTCTTGGCGACGGCGGTGCTCTTGAGGTCGACGACGTTGACCTGGGCGAGCACGTTGCCCTTCTTGCTCCAGTAGGTGCCGCTGAGCCCCTTCGTGACCCGGATCGCCTTCGTCTTCGAGCACGAGGTGGCGTAACCGTAGGTGGTGAGCTTCTCGGTCTCTAACTTGGCCTTGGTCTTGGCCAGGTCGGGGTAGATCTTGGTGACCTGGCCCAGCGTGGGCAGGTCGTCGGTGGTGATCTTGGGGGCAGCGGCCTGGGCCGGTGCGGACATGAGCGAGAGGCTCAGGACGGGGATGGCGGTCAGCGCGAGGATCCTCTTCGTGACCCAACACCGTAGTCGCGCTGGAGCCTGCACGGCAGGGGGTCTGGAGGATCTGTCCGGGCCGTCCTGGTGCTTGACGCGGTCGGCGATTCTCGCGGATTCCGAGGCTGCGTTCCGGGGTCAGGCCGGGAAGGCAACTCCGGTGTTCGCGTGGCAGCGGTAGCCGTTCGGGTTCTTCGCCAGGTACTGCTGGTGCGGCCCCTCGGCGTAGAAGTAGTCACCGGCCGGTGCGACCTCGGTGGTGATCACTCCCAGTCCCTGACGCTCCAGCTCGGCACCGTAGATGTCGGTCAGCTCACGCGCGGTCGCGGCCTGGGCGTCGCTGAGGGTGTAGAGCGCCGAGCGGTACTGGGTGCCGACGTCGTTGCCCTGACGCATGCCCTGCGTCGGGTCATGGATCTCGAAGAACCGCTTCACCAGTTCGGCGTACGACGTCACGGTCGGGTCGAAGACGACGCGCACGGCTTCGGTGTGGCCGGTCAGTCCGGAGCAGACCTCGTCGTAGGTGGGGTGCGGGGTGGTGCCGCCGGAGTAGCCGACCGACGTCGACCAGACACCGGGGAGCTGCCAGTAGAACTCCTCCGCGCCCCAGAAGCAGCCGAGGCCGAAGACAGCGGCCTCGAGGCCCTCGGGCACCTCGTCGGTCTCCACCGGCGTGCCCAGGACGACGTGCTCGCCCAGCTGCCAAGGACGCTCAGGACGTCCGGGCAGGGTCTGGCCGGCGGCGGGGAGGTGGGTCTTGAAGTGGCCGAACAGCACGGGGTGCTCCTGACGTCGGGCTGGAGGTGGGGCGGGTCGAACTCCTGTCCAACACTCCTTCGGCACCGATTCTTCCCGCTTCGCACAACCCCGCTGCGGAGACGGACGCGGGTGGGCGTGACACCCGGACAGCGCCTAGGCTCGTGGTGTGACTGAGCAGCATGACTGGACCCAGGCCGGTTTCGAGACCAAGGCCATCCACGCCGGCTACGACCCGGACCCGATGACCGGCGCGGTGAACCCGCCCATCTACGCCTCCTCGACGTTCAAGCAGGACGGCGTCGGCGGCATGCGCGGCGGCTACGAGTACAGCCGTTCGGCCAACCCGACCCGCACCGCCCTCGAGGGCGCGCTCGCGGCGGTCGAGGGCGGCGAGCACGGCTTCGCGTTCGCCTCCGGCCTCGCGGCCGAGGACACCCTGATTCGTTCGGTGTGCCGTCCCGGCGATCACGTCGTCATCCCCGACGACGCCTACGGCGGCACCTACCGCCTCTTCGACAAGGTCGAGAAGGTCTGGGGCCTGGACCACACCCCGGCCGCGCTGACCGACGTCGAGGCCGTCCGCGCCGCGATCGTCCCGGGCCGCACCACGATGATCTGGGTCGAGACCCCCACCAACCCGATGCTCAACATCGCCGACATCGAGGCCTTGGCCGCGCTGGCGCACGAGCACGACGCGATCCTCGTCGTCGACAACACCTTCGCCTCGCCCTACCTCCAGCAGCCGCTGGCTCTGGGCGCCGACGTCGTCGTTCACTCCACCACCAAGTACGTCGGTGGCCACTCCGACGTCGTCGGTGGCGCGCTGGTCTGCCGTGACGCCGAGCTCGCCGAGAAGATCGCCTTCCACCAGAACTCCATCGGTGGTGTCGCCGGTCCGTTCGACGTGTTCCTGACCCACCGCGGTCTCAAGACCCTCGCGGTCCGCATGGAGCGTCACTGCGACAACGCCGAGAAGATCGTCGAGTTCCTCGTCAACCACCCGGCCGTCGCCGAGGTCATCTACCCGGGCCTGGAGTCGCACCCCGGCCACGAGATCGCCAAGAAGCAGATGAAGCGTTTCGGCGGCATCATCTCCTTCCGCGTCGCCGCCGGTGAGCAGGCTGCTCTCGACGTCTGCGCCAAGGCGCAGGTCTTCACTCTGGGTGAGTCCCTGGGCGGCGTGGAGTCGCTGATCGAGCACCCCGGCCGCATGACCCACGCCTCGGTCGCCGGCACCGACCTCGAGGTCTCCGCTGACCTCATCCGTCTCTCGGTGGGCATCGAGTCCGTCGAGGACCTCATCTCCGACCTGGAGCAGGCCCTGGCCTGAGGTCAGCGGTGCCACCGGACCAGAGGCACCTCCACCTGACGCACCGCGACGGGGCGTCCCCGCTCGTCATGAGCAGGGGCGCCCCGTCGTCGTACCAAGAGTTGGCGTGTCACGGGTACGCTCGAACGCGTGACGGCTGACACAGCATCGGTCCCTGTTCCTCCTGATGCCGAGAAGGGCGGCAGCGGCGTCCCACGCGGCATCGAGGTCGCGGCGAACTGGACGTGGCGCCTGCTCCTGATCGGGTTCGGGATCTGCGTCCTGGGCGCAGTCCTGATGAAGTTCGCAGTGGTGACGCTCCCGCTGGCCGTCGCGCTGTTGCTGGCGGCGTTGGTGTTCCCGTTCGTCGAACGACTCTCGCGTGCCGGAGTGCCGCGAGTGCTCGCCGCGATCATCGGCGTCGTGCTGACCCTGGGGGCGGTCGGCGGGATGCTGACGTTCGCGGGACAGCAGGTCGCCAACGGCTCCTCCGACCTGGCCGACCAGGTGGTCGAGGGGCTCGACAAGATCCGTGACTGGTTCAAGACCGGTCCGCTCGGACTGACCGACAGCCAGATGGACTCCTGGATCAAGAGTGCCCAGGACGGCATCGCGGAGTGGTCGAAGTCCGGGGCGTTGGAGCAGGCCACCGGCATCGGCACTGCGATCGGTCACGTCGCGGCCGGCTTCTTCATCGTCCTGTTCTCGATGTACTTCTTCCTCGCCGACGGTCGCAGCATCTGGCGATGGCTGGTGCGGTTCGCTCCGCGCGGCGTCCGTGAGCACGTCGACTCCTCGGGCAAGGTCGCCTGGCTGTCGCTGACGCAGTTCGTCCGCGCGACCACACTCGTCGCGCTGGCCGACGCCTGCGGCGTGATGCTGGTGGCGTGGCTGCTCGGGATTCCGTTCGTCCCCGCGATCGGCGTCCTGGTCTTCCTCGGTGCGTACGTGCCGATGATCGGTGCGACGGTCGCAGGAGGCGTCGCGGTGCTGGTCGCCCTCGTCGACCAGGGCATGGTGACGGCGCTGCTGATGCTGCTCGGCGTCATCGTGGTCCAGCAGATCGAGGGCCACGTCCTGCAGCCGTTCCTGATGGGCCGCTTCGTCGCCGTTCACCCGCTGGGGATCATCCTCGCGATCGCGATGGGTGCGCTGGTCGCAGGCATCGGGGGAGTGCTGGTGGCGGTGCCGTTGGTGGCTGCGATCAACGCCGTGGTGCTGCACCTGTCGGACCGGATGAGTGGAGAGGAGATCACCCGGACCGAGGCCGAGCAACGTGAGCTCGATGCCGCTGCTGCGGAGGTCGGAGAGGGCGAGGACGCGCCCGTCGAGCAGGACGCGGAGCCGGCCGATGACTGAGCTGGTGCTCCCCGGCCTCGACGACGTGCTCGCCGCCCAGGAGCCGCTGCGCGACGTCGCCCTGCGGACCCCGATGGAGGAGTCCCGGTGGCTGTCGGGCGTGATCGGTGCACCGGCGTTCCTCAAGTGCGAGAACCTGCAGCGCACCGGCTCGTTCAAGATCCGTGGCGCCTACACCCGGATCCACGGTCTCGGCGAGGAGGAGCGTGCGCGGGGCGTCGTGGCGGCCTCGGCCGGCAACCATGCTCAGGGCGTTGCCCTGGCCGCGACCAGCCTCGGCATCCGGTCCACCGTCTTCATGCCCGAGGGCGCACCGATTCCGAAGGAGAACGCCACCCGCGCGTACGGCGCCGACGTCGTCTTCGCCGGGCACGTCCTGGAGGAGTCGCTGGACGCGGCCCGTGCGTTCGCCGCTGACACCGGCGCCGTGCTCGTCCACCCGTTCGACCATCCCGCTGTCGTCGCCGGTCAGGGCACCGTCGGGCTCGAGATCCTCGACCAGGTGCCCGACGTCGCGACCGTGCTGGTGCCCGCTGGCGGTGGTGGGCTCGTGGCGGGCATCGCGCTCGCGATCAAGGCCCGACGGCCCGACGTCCGGGTCATCGCGGTGCAGGCGGCCGGTGCCGCGGCGTTCCCCGGATCGTTGGCGGCAGGCGAACCGCGCACGGCCCACGACATGCGGACCATGGCGGACGGCATCGCGGTCGGGCTGCCGGGCGAGGTGACGTTCGCGCTGGTGCGAGACCTCGTCGACGACGTCGTGACGGTCAGTGAGGGCGCGCTCTCCGCTGCCCTCCTGGCGTTGCTGGAACGGGCCAAGATGGTGGTCGAACCGGCCGGTGCGGCAGCGGTGGCGGCCCTGATGGAGATGCAGGAACATGACGAGGGCCCGGTGGTGGCGGTGCTGTCGGGCGGCAACGTCGACCCGCTGCTCCTGGGATCGGTGATCCGACACGGCATGGCCGCCGGTGGTCGCTACCGGTACCTGCGCGTCACCATCCCGGACCGTCCCGGTGGCCTGGCGGCGTTGCTGCACACGGTCGGCGAGAGTGGGGCCAACGTGCTGGAGGTCGTGCACCACCGGATATCGCCGTCGTTGGAGATCGACCAGGTGGAGGTGCGGCTGCAGGTCGAGACCCGCGGCCGCGAGCACGCCGCGTCACTGCTGCGCAGGCTGCGCGAGGACGGGTACGTCGTCGAGGGCTGAGATCGCCCCGAGAACATGGCCCCGGGAACATGGCCCTGAGAACGACGACGACCGGCCACGGCAGTGCCGTGACCGGTCGTGCGTGGAGACGATGTGTCCCCGGCGGGGCTCAGGCCACGTGCGGCTTGGCCTCGGTGATCTCGATGTTGATCTGCTTGCCGTTCGGCGCCTCGTACGAGACCTTGTCGCCGACCTTCTTGCCGTTGATCGCTGCGCCGAGGGCGGACTGCGGGGAGTAGACCGTCAGGCCTTCCTCCTCGATCTCGCGGGCGCCGAGGAGGAAGGTCTCCTCGTCGTCGAAGTCGGTGAAGTGGATGGTCACCTTCATGCCGGGCTCGACGACGCCGTCGTCGGCGGGCGTCTCGCCCACCTCGGCGCGGCGCAGCATCTCGGTGAGTTGGCGGATGCGGCCCTCGAGCTTGCCCTGCTCGTCGCGGGCAGCGTGGTAGCCGCTGTTCTCCTTCAGGTCACCCTCGTCACGTGCCTCGGAGATCTTGTCGACGATCTCCTGACGCTTGGGGCCCTTGAGGTCCTCGAGCTCAGCCTGGAGCTTGTCGTACGCATCCTGGGTGAGCCAGATGGTGCCGGTCGACTGGGTCATGGGATTCACTCCTGTTGGACAAAAGCAAAACCCGCCGGGCTCTTCGCGCTGTTCGCGAGCGTGCCTTCTGAGCCCTGCGGGTGTCGGTATGTCGTCTGACTGTAGCAACCCGACCGAAGTGCTGTCGCGCACTCGGCCGGGGCCGGACAGCGGGTCCGGACGGTGGGTGGGTCAGCGCCTGCGCGGCTCGTCGGGGGTGCGGCATCCCAGCACCTCGACGGCGGTGGCGCGACGGTCGGTGCGCATCTCGATCTCCTGGCGACCCTGGATCGGGGTGAAGGAGATCTCGCCCACGACCGACTTGTCCTCGCTCTGTGCGCGGACCAGGCAGTCGGCGTCGTCGACGCCGTCGGCCAGGGTCACGTCGAGCACGACCGTGACCGAGTGCTCGTCGTTGACGTCGAAGCTGAACAGCTCGGACTTCACCGGCGGGGTGGCGTGGAAGGCAGCAGCCCAGAGAACCCACCCGACGAAGACGACGCCGAGCACGAGGACGGCGCCTCGGCCCACCTGACGCAGGACGGGGGACGGTGCGCCGTAGCGGGCCTTGAGGTCGGTGGGGGTGCTCACCGCCCCATGCTCCCAGAGAGGTCCAAGGTCACACCAACCGTGGGGACGTGGCGGGGGCCGCGGTGCTCGATGCGCCCTAGACTCGGCCTCATGTCCGGACGCGATCGCGCAGGCTTCCGCCTCATGCACGTGCACGCCCACCCCGACGACGAGTCGAGCAAGGGTGCTGCCTCCACCGCCAAGTACGTGGCCGAGGGGGTCGACGTGCACGTCGTCACCTGTACGGGCGGCGAACGTGGCTCGATCCTGAACCCGAAGATGGACCGTCCAGGAATCCTGGAGAACATCCACGAGATCCGCCGTCAGGAGATGGAGCGGGCCCGCGACATCCTCGGTGTGCGCCAGGACTGGCTCGGCTTCGTCGACTCCGGTTGGCCTGACGGAGACCCGAAGCCGCCGCTGCCCGAGGGGTGCTTCGGCCTGATGGACGTCGCCGAGGCGGCTGCTCCGCTGGTGGCGTTGATTCGCTCGTTCCGTCCGCACGTGGTCACCACGTACGACGAGAACGGCGGCTACCCGCACCCCGACCACATCATGTGCCACAAGATCTCGGTCTTCGCGTTCGAGAAGGCGGCCGATCCGACCTGGCGTCCTGAGCTGGGGGAGGCCTGGCAGGCGGCCAAGCTCTACTACCACCACAGCTTCAGCTGGGCGAAGATCTCCGCGCTGCACGCCGCGATGCTCGAGCACGGACTGGAGTCGCCGTACGGCGAGCGTCTGGAGAACTGGAAGCGCGACCCGTCCTGGGAGGCCCGCGTGACCACCCGGGTGGAGTGCGGTGACTACTTCGGTGTGCGTGACCAGGCGCTCTTGGCGCACGCGACGCAGATCGACCCCGACGGCTTCTGGTTCGCTATCCCACGCGAGCTCCAGCAGAAGGTGTGGCCCACCGAGGACTACGAGCTGGTGGTGAGCCACGTCGCCAGCAGCACGCCCGAGGACGACCTGTTCGCCGGCGTCCAGCCGGACGCCTGACACACTGGAACCATGCTCGCTGTCATCGATCCGCTGATCACCCTGACCACGACCTTCTTCACGGAGGTCGTGCCCAAGCCTGTGCCCGAGGGCAGCGAGGTCAAGGCAGGTTGGACCGCGTTGTTCCTGTGGGTCGCGATGATCGTCGCCGTGGGTCTGCTCGGCTGGAGCCTGGTGCGTCAGCTCAAGCGCACCCTGGCGGCCAAGGAGGCCGGCATCTACGGCGAGGACCGCAAGATCACCGACGGCCCGGCGTTCGAGGTCGACGACGAGGGCGCGGACAAGAACGCCTGACGACTGCTTCCGCGACCCCGTTCCCGTTGCCCGGGAGCGGGGTCGTGTGCGTACCCAGCTGGTCTGTTCATCCCCAATCGTGACCAAAAAGGTGTGGCCCGCGTCACCGGGTCGGGGGTACTAATGGGGCATGGCAATCATCGGATTCCTCATTTTCGGTCTCTTCGTCGGTGCAGTCGCCCGCCTCATCAAGCCGGGCAAGCAGAACCTGAGCCTCCTGGGCACCCTGCTGCTGGGTGTGGTCGGCTCCCTGATTGGAGGTGTGGTCGCGACACTGCTGGGGACGGGCGAGTTCACGGAGTTGAACATCATTGGCGCCATCGTCGCCATCGTCGCGGCCGTCCTGCTGATCGGCGTCGCCGAGGGTGTCACGTCCAAGAAGTGAGGCACTGCAGACCCACTCAAATGGGTGTGATCCGGTTCACGCATCAAATGTGATGTTTGGACTACCTGGAATCAATGATCTCGGGCTAAAGTATCAATCGTTGAACAAGTCGAGAGGCTGGTTCAGCAGGATTCAGGAGCAGAGCTCCGCCTCCCCTTGATCCGGGGTGCAGCCGACGGTCCCCCCCATGCGCCGGCTGCACCCCTTCTACGACCCCCAGGTCTGCTCGGTCCCCATGCGAGGACCAGCGTGCCGAAGAAGACCCGAAGCCCCATGCTTCGGGTCTTCTGACATTTCCCACCCGCAACGCACCGCGGCCCCGCTCGTCGAGGACGAACGGGGCCGCGAGAGCGCTGGACCGCGAGGTCAGCGCAGGGAGTACGTCGCGAGCGAGACGCCCACGTAGTGCGCCAGGAAGGCGACCACGGTGAAGCCGTGGAAGATCTCGTGGAAGCCGAACCACTGGGGCCACGGGTTGGGGCGCTTGGTGCCGTAGGCGATGCCGCCGACGGTGTAGAGCGCGCCGCCCACGATCACCAGGACGATCACGGCCACGCCGATGGCACCGTAGGCCTTGGAGCCCTCGATGAATCCTCCGAAGAAGAAGATCGGGGCCCAGCCCAGGGCCATGTAGATGGGAGCGGAGAGCCAGCGCGGATGCGTGGGCCAGAAGAGTTGGGTACCCACGCCCAGCAGGGCCCCGGTCCAACTGATGGCCAGCATCCAGATCCGGTCCGCGCCGTCGAGCAGCAACAGGGCGAACGGGGTCAGCGTCCCCGCGATGAGCAGGTAGATGTTGGAGTGGTCGAAGCGCTTGAGGAACTGGTGGACGCGCGGCGACCAGGTGCCTCGGTGGTAGAGCGCCGAGACGGTGAACAGGAGCAACGCGCTGAGCGCGAAGACGGCAGACCCGATGCGGGTCTTGTTGTCAGGCGAGAGGGCCACCAGCGTGACGCCGGCGGCAAGCGCGAGTGGGGCGGTGGCGGCGTGGAACCAGCCCCGCAACTTGGGCTTCACCTCTGCGATGACGTCCTCGACGCGGTCCTGGAACGTGTCCAGCCGGGCTCGGATCTGATCGGTCATGGAATCAACCTACGGGACCGTAGGTCAAAGGTCACGTGCTCGCGCGGATGCATTCGGTCGTCGGCCCGCGAGGCTCGATACCATCGGCACCATGGGAAAGTTCAAGGACGCCGTACGGCGGGTGCTCTACCCGGCGTACGAGTCACGGGTGGCCAAGTTCCTGCCTGAGGACCGCATCCCTGGTCACGTCGGTGTCATGCTCGACGGGAACCGTCGCTGGGCTCGCCAGATCGGCGCGGGCACCATGGACGGTCACCGTGCCGGCGCCGACAACATCGAGCCCTTCCTCGGCTGGTGCGAGGAGTTGGGCATCGAGGTCGTCACCCTGTGGATGCTCTCCACCGACAACCTCAAGCGCCCCGCTGCCGAGCTGGAGCCGCTGCTCGGCGTGATCGCTGACGTCGTCGCCGAACTCGCCGCCACCCGGCGTTGGCGGATCCACCACGTCGGCGCACTCGAGCTGCTGCCCGAGTCGATCGCCGCGGTCCTGCGCGAGGCCGAGGAGTCGACGGCCGACGTCGACGGTCTGCTGGTCAACGTCGCAGTCGCCTACGGTGGCCGCCACGAGATCGCCGACGCCGTGCGCTCCCTGCTCCTGGCCGAGGAGGCCAAGGGCTCCACGATGACCGAACTCGCCGGCCGGCTCGAGGTCGAGGACATCGCCGAGCACCTCTACACCCAGGGCCAGCCCGACCCGGACCTCGTCATCCGCACCTCCGGCGAGCAGCGGATCGGTGGGTTCCTGCTCTGGCAGAGCGCCCACAGCGAGTTCTACTTCTGCGAGGCACTCTGGCCCGACTTCCGTCGCGTCGACTTCCTCCGTGCCATTCGCGCCTACGCCGAGCGTGAGCGCCGCTTCGGCTCCTGAACCTCGCCGCCACGCCCATGTCGACACCAGCGTCCTGCTGGCCGACCCACGGGCTCAACGACGAGGGCGGGACGCTGCGGGTCGAGCTCAACCACGTCGACGCCGAGCACCTGCCGGCCGGGTTCCGGCTGGGGGACGCCGACACCAGATCCTCGCGGTGGCGGCCAACCTCGCGGCCGAGGGACGTCACGTCACCCTCGTCTCGAAGGACCTGCCGTTGCGCCTCAAGGCGTCGGTGGTGGGGTTGGAGGCCGAGGAGTACCGGGCCGAGAGCATCCACCCCTCCGAGGCAGGGCGGACCGGGATGGTCGAGATGGAGGTCGAGGATCTCGCCGAGCTCTACCGTGACGGAACCCTCGCTCTCGACGCCGCCCGCGACCTTCCCTGCCACGCCGGCCTGGTGCTGGTCTCGGCGCGCAGCACTGCGTTGGGCCGTGTCGGGCCGGACAAGCAGGTGCACCTGGTGCGTGGGGACCGCGACGCGTTCGGTCTGGTGGGGCGCTCGGCCAAGCAGCGGATCGCGCTGGAACTGCTCAGTGAACCCGAGATCGGGATCGTCTCCCTCGGCGGGCGTGCCGGCACCGGCAAGTCGGCGTTGGCGCTGTGCGCGGGACTGGAAGCAGTCCTCGAGCGCGGCCAGCACCGCAAGGTCGTCGTCTTCCGGCCGCTCTTCGCGGTCGGTGGGCAGGAACTCGGCTACCTGCCGGGCAGTGAGAGCGAGAAGATGGCGCCCTGGGCGCAGGCCGTCTTCGACACCCTCGGCGCGGTGCTCTCGCGGATCGGCCAGAACTCGAAGGTGGTGCTGACCCACGACGTCGCGCAGCGCGACAACCTGCGGGTTGCGGGTGGGGCGTCACGACGGGGTGGTCGCCGTGGTCGAGAAGCTCAAGGGGCACCCGTTGTTCGGGCACGTCACTCTCACCCGCTCGGAGCGGTCGCCGATCGCGGCCTTGGTCACCGACCTGCTGGAGGACGTGCAGGTCTGAGTCGTTCGGGGCTGAGTCGCCGCTGCGCGTGAACGCAGCAGGGCGCCCACCGTGCGGTGGGCGCCCTGCTGCGTCGAGGCTCTGAGGCTGGCTCGTGCTCGGAATCAGTCGTGGGTGTGCGCGATGTACACGTCGCACGGGGCCTTGGCGGCGACCTCTGAGGCGATCGAGCCGAGCAGGCGCCCCAGGCCCTTGGCGCGCTTGTTGCCGACGACGATCATGTCGGCCTCGAGGCTGCCGGCCAGCTTGACCAAGGTCTCGGCGGCACGGGGGCCGGGCTGGGCCGAGGGGACGACCTCCAGGCCGGGGTGGCTCGCAGCGAGGCGGGCGGCGGCGTCGGCGGCGATCCGCTCGGCGGCCAGCGACGGGTCGAAGCCTGACTCGCGGGCGTTGCGGTCGGGGGCGGTGTCGTAGACCGCGACGACGTGCAGCTTGCCGCCGAATGCGTGGGCGAGGCGAGCAGCGGCCTCGGCGGCTTCGTGAGCCGGAGCGCCTCCGTCGACGCCGGCGATGATCGTCTTGCTCATGGGTGCGTCGTCCTCGCTGTCGGGGTGCGTGCAGGGTCTGGAACCTGGTGCGCAGACGCACCGCGGCTCTGGGTCAGACGTTAGCGCCGTGGTGGGTGTGGAGTCTTCGGAACGGCGACGGGTGTGGCGTTTGTGACAGTTGAACGCCAATGTGGCCCAGGCGGGCCAATTTTTGTCCATGAACGGCTCATATTTTGCTGTTCGGTTTGCGTCACCGAAGTCGGCGATGCACTGTGGTCGAGGCCGGGGCACCGTAGGAACCCTGATCGGGTGCGCCGAACGCATGCCCGCGCGTCTGAATCACCCCCAACCACGAGGGAACCGTGACCAACACCGAGAAGTACGTGCCCAAGCATCGGGCACCCGGCAAGCACAAGGCCAAGCGTGACCCGCTGGCGTCCCTGCGCGTCGTCTCGAGCCGTCCTGCCCTGGCAGTGACCGGCCTTGCTGTCGCCGTCACCGGCGTCAGCGTCGCGGGTGGTGTTCTCGGCGGCGAACCGACCCCCTCCACCGTGGCGGCCGCGGACAGCGGCGCGGGAGTCAACGCCCAGGTGGCCGCACTGGCCGCCGAGTCGGTCGCCGACCGTGCCGAGAAGAGCGTCACGCGCTCGGACCGCCGCGACGCCGTCGACCAGACCAAGGCCGCTCTCCTCGGCGACGGCGCCGGTGTCGTCACCGCGCACGAGCGCAAGCTCTCCGACCAGGACCCGCGCGACATCGCGCGCACCCTGATGGGCGACTTCGGCTTCGCCGACTCGCAGTTCTCCTGCCTGGACAGCCTCTGGACCAAGGAGTCGGGTTGGCGCTGGAACGCCGACAACCCCTCGTCCTCGGCCTACGGCATCCCGCAGGCGCTGCCCGGCTCCAAGATGGCCAGCGCCGGCGCCGACTGGGCGACCAACCCGGCCACCCAGATCAGCTGGGGCCTGGGATACATCAAGAGTCGTTACGGCAGCCCGTGCTCGGCCTGGGGCCACAGCCAGGCCGTCAACTGGTACTGAAAAAGACCTTCGCAGGGCCCTGAGCGGCCCTCCCCGACACCCCATTCGTACGTGAGCATGCTCTCGAACGGGTGGGGTGTTTGAGTCCCCTGAGGTCTGAGTGACGCGTTTGCGTCAGTTTGAGGGCGTCCGTCGGGGCCGTGGCATTTGATCCCATCTGGAACTCCTTGCATGGTGGAGATGCCCGCCGGACGTCACGACGACGTCGTCCACAGGCCTGGCAGAGCCGCTCGGAAGGCTGAGAGACACCAGCTCCGAGGAACGGCCGCCACTGCGCCGTAGGTGGACGTGACCGGACCCTCTTCAGTGCGGGTTCGTCACGCAGGTGGGCAGTCCCACTGCCTACCCCCGAGGGAAACGTGCGCCCCGACAATGCGAACCTCAACCAGCCTTCTCTGACGACCGAGCAGGTCGTCACCCCCGCTGACACCCGTCAGCCCGCCCGGACCCAGCGTCGTCGGGCATTCGCGGGCATCGCGGCCCTCACCGCAGCGATGTTCCTGGTCTCCGGAGTCCCCGGAGCCACCGCGGCCCAGGCGCCCGTCGCGACCGGTGCGGCGATCTCCTCCACTGCGATCTCATCCAGTGCCGCGAAGACGGTCGTGGCCGCTCCCGCCACCACCAGCGCCTCCTCCAGCACCGTCGTTGCTGCTGCAGCGAAGACGGCCGCCGGTTCGAGGGTCGTGAAGACTGCGACCTCCAAGGCCAAGAAGGCCAAGAAGAAGTCCTGGGCTGCCAAGGTGCGCGCCGTGCGTGCCTACAAGGCCAAGGTCAAGCGTCTCGCCAAGAGCAACCCACGTGCGGCCGCCCGCACGATGATGCGGATGCGTGGCTACTCCACCGCCCAGCAGAACTGCGTCATCAAGCTCTGGAACAGGGAGTCGAACTGGCGCTGGAACGCGGCGAACCCGTCGTCGTCCGCCTACGGGATCCCGCAGGCACTGCCCGGCTCGAAGATGCGCAGCCACGGTCGTGACTGGCGCACCAACCCCGTCACCCAGATCAAGTGGGGCCTGAGCTACATCAAGGGTCGCTACGGCAAGCCCTGCAACGCCTGGAACCACTCCCAGCGTCGCGGCTGGTACTGAACCACCCAGCGTTTCCCCTCGCGGACGTCATCACATCTGGTCGCCATAGCGCCCGGAAGTGATGACGTCCGCGTCGTTTTCGGGGGGGGCAGCGGGGAGGGGTCAGGGAAGCAGGCGCTTCTTCTGGACCTTGCCCATCTCGTTGCGGGGCAGTCCGGTGGCCCAGCGGACCTCACGGGGACGCTTGTGCGCCGACAGTTCGCTGCCCACCAGTGCGACGAGTTCGGTCGCGAGGTCGTCGGAGCCGGTGAAGCCCTCGCGCAGCACGACGTGGGCGACGATTCGCTGGCCCAGGTCGGCGTCGGGTTCACCGACCACTGCGCACTCCGCGACGGCGGGGTGGCCCAGCAGCGTCGACTCGATCTCGCCGGCGCCGATCCGCCAACCGGCCGACTTGATCAGGTCCACCGACTCGCGGCCCACGATCCGGTGACGGCCGTCGGGAGCGATGACGGCGACGTCGCCGGTACGGAACCAGCCGTCGGGCGTGGTCGCCTCGGCGGTGGCGTCGGGACGGTTCAGGTAGCCGTCGAACGTGGTCGCGCCGCGCACCTGCAGGTTGCCCACCGACTCGCCGTCGTGCACGACCGGGGCGTCGTTCTCGTCGACGAGACGGGTCTCGACGCCCTCGATCGGGATGCCCACCCAGCCGGCCTGCGGGTGACCGTCGGCACGGGTGGCGACGGTGATGAGGGTTTCGCTCATGCCGTAGCGCTCCACCGGCTCCAGGCCGGTGATCTCACGGACCTTGTCGAAGACCGGCACCGGCAGCGCGGCCGAGCCGGAGACCAACAGGCGGGCGTTCGAGAGCTGGCTGAGCAGTTCAGGACGCTCCACCAGGCGGGACCAGATCGTGGGGACGGCGAAGTACATGGTCGCGGGGCCGCCCTCGCGCTCGGGGTCGGCGGCCGAGGCGTACGCCTCCGGGGTGCCCTTGGCGACGTGGACGACGTTGCCGCCCAGACGCAGCGGACCCAGGCAGCCCAGGATCAGGCCGTGGACGTGGAAGAGCGGCAGACCGTGCGCGACGGTGTCGTCCCCGGTCCAGTCCCATGCCGCGGCGAGACCGTCGAGGCCTGCCTGCACCGAACGACGCGACATCAGCACGCCCTTGGGCAGCCCGGTGGTGCCGGAGGTGTAGAGGACGAACGCGACGTCGTCCTGGCCGACCTGCTTCTCGACGAAGGGCGCGCGGGCGTCGACGTCGACGGAGATCAGCGGGAGGGTGTCGTCGCCGGCGGAGGCGAGCCAGGCGTCGGGGGCGGCGTCGGTGAGGAAGTGCTCGAGCTCGCGGGTGCCGGAGTCCGGCGGGACCGGCACGACGGAGACACCCGCCAGGAGTGCACCGACGACACCGACGACGGTCTCCAGGGTCATGGTGGCGAGCACGGCGACGCGGTTCTTGCCCTCGAGGTCGGCAGCCACCTGCGCGGCGGCACCGAGGAGTTCGGGGTGGGTGAGGCGTCGTCCGGCGACCTCGACGAAACGGGTGGGGTCAGCGGTCAGGAGTCCCGGGAGCATGGCTTCGAGGATATGCCTGCTCCCGGGACGTCCTCACTGCAGGTGCGGCGGCGCCGGTGGGACCTCAGGGGTGCGTCATCGACTCGACGTCGAGGGCGGCGTCGAGCTGGTCGAGGGTGAGTTCGCCACGCTCGACGAAGCCCTGGGCGAGGACGGTCTCGCGGATGGTGGTGCCGTCGGCGAGAGCCTTCTTGGCGACCTTCGCGGCGGCCTCGTAGCCGATGTACTTGTTGAGCGGGGTGACCACCGAGGGCGAGGACTCCGCGTAACGACGCATTCGCTCGGGGTTGGCAGTGATCCCGTCGACGCAGCGCTCGGCGAGCAGCCGCGAGGAAGTGGCCAGGATCCGGACCGACTCCAGAACGCCGCGGGCCATCACCGGCATCATCACGTTCAGCTCGAACGATCCGGCGGCGCCACCCCACGTGACGGTGGCGTCGTTGCCGACCACCTGGGCGCACACCATCAGGGTCGCCTCGGGCAGGACCGGATTGACCTTGCCCGGCATGATCGACGAGCCCGGCTGGAGGTCGGGCAGGTGGATCTCGGCCAGGCCGGTGGTGGGACCGGACGACATCCACCGCAGGTCGTTGCAGATCTTGCTCAGGCCGGCGGCGTAGGTCTTGAGGACCCCGGAGAGTTCGACAAGAGAGTCGCGGGTGCCCTGGGCCTCGAAGTGGTTGCGAGCCTCGGTGAAGGGCTGGCCGGTGATCTCGCCCAGCACCTCGATCACCCGGGCCGCGAACCCGGGCGGGGTGTTGATCCCCGTGCCCACGGCGGTGCCGCCGAGGGGGAGTTCGCGGACGCGTGGGAGCACCGACTCCAGTCGTTCGGCGGCGTAGCGCACGGTCGCCGCGTAGCCACCGAACTCCTGTCCGAGCGTCACCGGGGTGGCGTCCATGAGGTGGGTGCGGCCCGACTTCACCAGCGGTGCGAACTCCTCGGCCTTGCGCTCCAGGGAAGTGGCCAGGACGTCCAGGGAGGGCAGCAGGTCCTCGACGACGGCGAGCGTCGCGGCGACGTGGATCGACGTCGGGAAGGTGTCGTTGGAGGACTGTGAGGCGTTGACGTGGTCGTTGGGGTGGACCTCGACGCCGGCGCGGGCAGCCAAGGAGGCGATCACCTCGTTGGAGTTCATGTTGGACGAGGTGCCCGAGCCGGTCTGGAAGACGTCGAGCGGGAAGTGCTCTCCGTGCTCGCCGCCCGCGATCTCTGCGGCAGCGGCGTCGATCGCTCGCGCGCGGGCAGGGTCGACGACGCCGAGCTCACCGTTGACGCGAGCAGCGGCCTGCTTGACGAGCCCGAGCGCTCGGACGTGGCGGGGTTCGAGCGTCGTCCCGGAGATCGGGAAGTTTTCGATCGCTCGCTGGGTCTGTGCACGCCACAGGGCGTAGGCGGGGACCTTCACCTCGCCCATGGAGTCGTGCTCGATCCGGAAGTCACCGACGGGCGTGGGGCTGGTCTGGGAGGTCTGCTCGGTCATGCTTCGAACCTAGCGCGGGCCCCTGACAGGTTCGAGGGACGAGGCGTGGGGTCGTCAGCCGAGCATGGCGAGAGCGCCGGCCAGTGCGCCGGGAACGTGCTCGGCGGTGGGGGCGTCGATCAGCGTGAGGTGGAGCTGGAAGGCGCCGTGACGACGCCAGGTCTCGCTGGCCAGGGGGCCGACGAGCAGCACGACCTCCAGCGACGTCAGGGGTGCGAGCAGGTCGTCGAGGGAGTCGGAGACCTGGTCCGCGTTCTGTGCGACGACGGTGAGGCGTGCGGCGTCGTCGGGAAGCGCGAGAGCGGTGGGGTCCTCGGCGACGACGAGCAGGCGGGCGGTCTCGGGGGAGAGGGGGCTCATGCGTCGAGGCTAGGGCGCGGCGGTGCCCGGTGGTGGCGTTTCCTGGCACTCGCTGCAAACGCATTGTTCTAGTAAGATGTGAACTATATTGTTCCGCATTGACCCCACCAGCTCTGTGGGCCTCGCCGACCAGATCGCTGCGCAGGTCCGCGCCGCAGTGGCCGACGGCCGCCTCGGGCCGGGGGAGAAATTGCCGCCCGCCCGTGAGGTCGCGGCCGGCCTGGGCGTCAACATGCACACCGTCCTGCGCGCCTACGCGCAGTTGCGTGACGAGGGTCTGGTCGACCTGCGACGGGGCCGTGGTGCCCACGTCCGCGACGGCGTCGCCACCCTTGTACGAGGGGCTGCTTCTCTCACCGAACAGGCACGTGCGCTGGTCACGGAGGCCGACCGTCTCGGCGTCTCCCGCGACGAACTCGTCGACATCATCCGAAAGGTGCAGTCATGACCACCCCTGCTCCGTCCGCCCCTGCTGCGTCCGGCCCCGCGGCGTCGTCCCGCTCCGTCCGCCAGGGCCTCGTTGCGTCCCTGCTCCTCATCGTCGCCCCGGCCGGTGCGCTGGTGCTGGCGCTCGTGTGGCGTGACCGCCTCCCCGACCCGTTGCCGCGGCACTGGAACACCTCCGGCGACGTCGACGGCACGTCCGGGTTCGTGGTCTTCACTGCGCTGGTCCTGGGGGCTGCGGCCGTGCTCGCGGTGCTCGGGGTGGTGTTGGCACGCCGGGCGCGGGACGTCGCCGGGTTCTCGGCACCGCTGACCGGCTGGCTGACGTGGTTCCTCTCGATCCTCTACGTCGGCACCCTCGTGGCCTCGCTCGACGCGGCCCGGGCCGAGGACGTCGCCCTGCCGTGGGTGTGGATCCTGGTAGCGCTGGGGGTCTCGATGGTCGTGGGCCTGGTGCTGACGAAGCTGCTTCCGCCGACGGTCCAGCGGCCGCCGGAGGCCGTCGCGGCGTCCAGCGGCCTCCGCCTCGGGGACGACGAGAAGGTCGTCTGGGTCGGTGGCGCACGCTCGTTCTCGTTCGTCTGGATGGGCGGACTCCTTGCCCTGGCCGGTGCGGTGCTGCTCGTCGTGGTGGGCTGGGTCGGTCTGGTGCTCGTCGCCGTTGGCCTGCTGATGGGGTGGATGCACTCGATCACCGTCCGGATCGATGACGCCGGCGTCCGCGCCGTGTGGGGGCCGTTCGGCTGGCCCGGTACCCGAACTGCTCTCTCCGACGTCGAGTTGGTGAGCATCGAGGACGCCCAGCCGCTGCAGTGGGGCGGCTGGGGCTACCGGATGTCCACTCGCGGCACCGCGCACATGGTCCGCGCTGGTGAGGCGATCGTGCTGGAGCGCCGCGGGAAGAAGCCGTTGCTGATCACCGTCGACGGCGCGGATCAGGCTGCCGAGGTCCTCACCGCACTGCTGGAGCGTGCTGCCCGCTGACGTTCTCCGGGGCAGTGTGCTCGAAGCCACAGGTCCAGACCGCTGTTTCGAGAGCGGCCGGAGTTGAAGGAGGGTAGAAACGGCATGGACACCCACCTCCGCCAGCGAGGACCCACGCGGCGGCGGTGTCACGCCGCGCCTACAGCCCCGAGAGCCCGATGTGACCTCCCGTCTTCTTCCCTGGGGTGCGACGTTGTCGCTCCTCGCCTCGATGCTCTTCGTGCCGATGCCCGTGGCGTCGGCGCACCGCGACGGCTGTCACGCTGCGCATTCGTGCCCGTCCGACACCGGCTCCTACATCTGCGGCGACACCGGAAACTTCAGCGAGTGCGGTTACACCAGCCTTCCGTCCGTGGGCACCCCCCGCACGTTCGCGAGCGCGGCACCGCCCCCGGACCACGAAGCACCCGACAGGCCCGCGGTCTCGAGGATCACTGCAGCCAAGGGCGGCAGCGTCTCGCTGCGCGTCGACGCCGAGCGTGGCTCGAAGATCGTCGTGAAGTCCAAGGGGACCAAGTACGCCACCGTGACTGCCACCGGCGGCGCCCAGGAGCTCAGGTTCAAGGCTCCTGACGGCAAGCGCACCTTTGCCGTGACGGCAACCGATGCGGCCGGCAACCGTAGTTCGGTCCAGCGCTTCACCGTTGTGGCTGATGCGAAGGCGCCGTCCCTGGACGGGCTCGTGCTCACCTCGGGCAGCAGCGCGCAGGCGTGGTCTCTCGCCTCCTTCAACGCCGGCGAACCGGCCACCTACAAGCTCTTCGTCGACGGTAAGCAGGTGGCAGCCGGAGACGCCGGCGCTGCCCAGACGGAGGTGCCCTTCCCGGTTGCCAATGGGCTTCACGTGGTGACGGTGAAGCTCGCGGACGCTGCTGGTAACGCAGCCAAGGTGCGCCGTTCCATCACCGTTGACATCGACTCGCTCAACCTCGAGGCGAGTGTGGGCGGCGCGACCTCCGAGGCACAGAAGCTGACAGTTCGGGGCACCCGTGATGCCACCGCTGTGGTCAACGGGCTCGGTGACGAGCGGACCTTCGTCCTCACCGATGGCACGGCCGAGATCGACCTCGACCTGCCCGACGGCACCTACGACAACGTCGCCGTGACTCTCACCGACCAGTTCGGCCGCACCGGACGCACACTCCTGGAACGCGTCGTCGTTGACACCGTGCGCCCCGTGGTGAAGCTGGTCCGCCGCACCGAACGGCGGACCCGCGGTCGCCTCGTCCTCGCGGTCGGCACCGAAGCAGGGGCTGCGCTGGTCTGGCGCGCAGTCGACCAGAACGGCAAGGAGGTCGGCTCCGGAGAGGAGACGACCGGTGAGGACGGCGCCCTCGTGGACGTCGACCTCGAGGAAGGTGACTACAAGGTGGAGACCACCGTGCGCGACGCAGCAGGCAACGAGACCAAGGAGACGCAGGAGTTCCACGTCGACTCCGACCCGTGGGGGTGGTGGGGATGGAGCAAGCGGATCCTCGCGGTCCTGGCCCTGCTGTTCCTGGGCCTGCTCGTGGCCGGGTGGCGGATCAACCGCAAGGAACGCAAGGAGGAGGAGGCCCGTGCTCGCGCGGAACGTGAGGCCGTCGAGCGCAAGGCCAAGGCCGAGCGTGATGCCGAGGCTCGTCGTCTGGCGGAGATCGAGCGGGCGCGGTTGGCCGAAGAGAAGCGTCAGCGTGAAGCCGCCGCACGTGCTGAGGCACATCGGGCGTGGGAGCAGCGCGGCGATTTCCTGCGTGAACTGTGCCGCGAGGCTCGTGAATGGGACGGCGTCACCGCCGCGGAGGTCCCTGACGGCATCAAGCTGAAGTCGGGAGAGCGCGTGTACGGCACGAGCCCCGGCGTGCTGGTCGAGGCTCGGACTCGCCAGAACGTCCCGACGTTGGTGGGAGCCGACAGCGGAACGGTGACTGTCACCGATCGCCGCGTCGTGTTCCGTGGTCCGTCGAAGAAGCGTGAGTGGCTGCTGGACTCGATCGACGACCTCCAGCGCCAGGATGACGTCTTCCTGATCGGAGTCACCCAGCGCAAGACCCTCTCGGGCGTGGACCTCAGTGGCCAGGAGCGTGCTCTGCTCCACCTGAACCTTGCCCTGGCAGGTGTCACGGGCGAACGTGACTTCGTCGTCAAGCAGCAGGATGACGCCCTGGCCCGTCACCTTGCCTCGGACCCGGAGGCCGTGACCCGCTGACGTCCTCCCAGTGATTTCGGGGGACGAGAGGGGGTTGTGGTCGGGCGCCGAGCCAAGGGAGGGTGGACGAGGTACACCCATCCGCCCCACCTGCTCGGAGGCACGATGTCGGATTCCCGAGGACGCGTCGCGTTCCTGACCGCCAGCGAAGGAATCGAGAGGATCGAGCTGACCGCGCCGTGGAAGACGGTGCGCGACGCCGGGTTCACGCCAGTGCTGGTGTCGCCCGAGGCCGGCGAGGTCGAGCTCTTCGACCACCTCACTGCCGTCGGCAAACAGCCCGTCGACGCGGTGGTCGCTGACGTCGGCGTCGACGAGTTCGTCGGTCTGGTGCTGCCCGGAGGGGTCGCGAACCCCGACGCGTTGCGCATGGACGCCGACGCGGTCGCGTTCGTGGGTGCGTTCGTCGATTCGGGACGTCCGGTCGCTGCGATCTGCCACGCCGCGTGGACGCTCGTGGAGGCCGACCGGGTCCGGGGACGTCGCCTGGCGTCGTGGCCGTCGTTGGCCACCGACATCCGCAACGCGGGCGGGGAATGGGTGGACGAGGAGGTGGTGGTCGACGTGAACCTGGTGACGAGCCGGAACCCGTCCGACCTGCCTGCCTTCAACCGTGAACTGATCAAAGCCTTGAAGGGGGACAACGCATGAGCACGACTGTCGACGCAGGTGGTTTCGACCTGTACGTGGAGGACCACGGCCCGGCCGCAGAGGGTGGCCGCACGGTCGTCCTGGTCCATGGCTGGCCGCTCTCGGCCGACTCGTGGGCGCACCAGGTGCCGGCACTGGTGCAGGCCGGACACCGGGTGGTGGCCTACGACCGTCGCGGGTTCGGGCGCTCGGGGCACCCCGCGGACAACCGCTACGACTACGACGCCCTGACCGCCGACCTCGGGAAGGTCCTCGACGCCCTCGACGTCACCGACGCCGTCGTGGTGGGGTTCTCGATGGGTGGTGGCGAAGCGATCCGCTACCCGGCGCAGAACCCGCAGGGTCGCGTCAGCGCCGTCGTTCTCGCGGCCGCAGTGCCGCCGTACCTGTTGAAGACCGACGACAACCCCGACGGCCCGCTGCCCAGCGAGGGCGCCGAGGAGATGAAGGCTGGGCTCGACTCGGGACGCGACACGTTCTTCGAGGGCTTCGTGAAGGACTTCTTCTCCGCGAACGGTGAGCTCGCGGTCGGCGAGCAGGAGACCGCTGCCGCGCTGGGGCTGGCCAAGCAGTCCCACCACCCGGCAGCGTTGGCCTGCATCGACTCCTTTGCCCGCACCGACTTCCGTCAGGACCTCGCGGTCGTGGCGGGGCTGCCCATCCCGGTGCTGGTGATCCACGGCGACGCCGACGGGATCGTCCCGCTGGAGGGTTCGGGTGCGCGCAGCCACGCGTCGCTGCTCAACAGCCAGCTGCACGTCATCGCCGGTGGACCGCACGGCATCAACGCCTCGCACGCGGAGGAGTTCAACCGGACGCTGCTGGGCTTCCTGGCCGACTACCCCGGGACGGCTTCGTGAGGATTGCTGTCGTCGTCGGCAGCATCCGTGAAGGACGACGGGGACGCGGCGTCGGCGACTGGGTGATCGCCCAGGCCGCCGACCGCGACCCCGAGTACGTCCTCGTCGACCTGGTCGACCATCCGTTGACCATGAGGTACGAGCAGAAGCTCGACAAGACCTACGACGAGCCCAGCACCCAGGCGTGGAGCGACCTCATCGACTCCTTCGACGGCTACGTCTTCGTGACGCCGGAGTACAACCGTTCGGTGCCCGCGCCGCTCAAGAACGCCGTTGACCTGCTGTTCAGCGAGTGGGGCGACAAGGGTCTCGCCTTCGTCTCCTACGGGGGAGTGGGCGGTGCGAGGTCGGTGGAGCACTGGCGGACGATCGCCGCGACGTTGAGCCTGCACACCGTCAGCGCGGCCGTGCACGCTGGACTGCGGACCGACTTCGACGAAAACGGGTTCGCGCCACAGGCATTCCGGGCGAAGGAGCTCGGGAAGGTTCTCGACGCGTTGGAGTCGCTCACCGAGCGTCTGCGTTCGTAGGTGTTGTGGTGGAGGTTCACTGTCACCTGGTGACAGTGAACCTCCACCCGAACGAGCGAACCCCACCGGTTTGAGTCGTCGAATCAGCAGATTCGCGACCCAAACCGGTGGGGTTCGGCGTCAGAGCGTCAGCGCCTCACTTCTCCGCGGAGCGGATGCGCAGACCGGTGATCGGCACGTTGATCGCGCCGGACGGGTCGGTGAAGAAGTCGTTGCCCTTGTCGTCGACGACGATGAAGGCCGGGAAGTCCTCGACCTCGATCTTCCAGACGGCTTCCATGCCGAGTTCGGGGTACTCGATGACTTCCTGCGACTTGATGCAGTCGAGGGCCAGACGAGCGGCCGGGCCACCGATGGAGCCCAGGTAGAAACCACCGTGGGTGCCACAGGCGTCGGTGACCTGCTTGGAACGGTTGCCCTTGGCGAGCATGACCATCGAGCCGCCGGCAGCCTGGAACTGCTCGACGTAGGAGTCCATACGGCCAGCCGTCGTCGGGCCGAACGAACCGGACGCCATGCCCTCGGGGGTCTTGGCCGGGCCGGCGTAGTAGACCGGGTGGTTCTTGAGGTACTCCGGCATCGGCTCGCCGGCGTCGAGACGCTCCTTGATCTTGGCGTGCGCGATGTCGCGCGCCACGACCAGCGGACCGGTCAGCGACAGTCGGGTCTTGACCGGGTGCTTGGAGAGCTCGGCGAGGATGTCGGCCATCGGCTGGTTGAGGTCGATCTTCACGACCTCGCCGCCGTCGATCTCCTCCTGCATGCCGGCCTCGGGCATGTACTGGGCCGGGTCCATCTCGAGCTGCTCGAGGAAGACACCCTCGGGGGTGATCTTGCCCAGCGCCTGACGGTCGGCGGAGCAGGAGACGGCGATCGCGACCGGGCACGACGCGCCGTGGCGCGGCAGACGGACGACGCGGACGTCGTGGCAGAAGTACTTGCCACCGAACTGGGCGCCGATGCCGAACGACTGGGTGAGCTCGAAGACCTGCTCCTCCAGCTTGGTGTCGCGGAAACCGTGCGCCGACATCGAACCCTCGGTGGGCAGGTTGTCAAGGTAGTGCGCCGAGGCGTACTTGGCGGTCTTGAGCGCGAACTCGGCCGACGTGCCACCGATGACCACAGCGAGGTGGTACGGCGGGCAGGCCGCGGTGCCGAGGCTGCGGATCTTCTCGTCGAGGAACTTCAGCATCGACTCCTCGTTGAGGATCGCCTTGGTCTCCTGGAAGAGGAACGACTTGTTGGCCGAGCCGCCGCCCTTGGCCATGAACAGGAACTTGTACTCGGGCTTGCCGGAGTCCTGCGGCGTCGAGTAGATCTCGATCTGGCCGGGCAGGTTGGTGCCGGTGTTCTTCTCCTCGTAGGTGGTCAGAGGAGCTAGCTGCGAATAACGCAGGTTCAGCTGGGTGTAGGCGTCGTAGATGCCGCGCGAAATCTCCTCGGCGTCGTCGACACCGGTGATGACGCCCTCGGTCTTCTTGCCCATGACGATCGCGGTGCCGGTGTCCTGGCACATCGGCAGGACGCCACCGGCGGAGATGTTGACGTTCTTGAGCAGGTCGAGCGCCACGAAGCGGTCGTTGCCCGACGACTCCGGGTCGTCGATGATCTTGCGGAGCTGCTTCAGGTGCGCAGGACGCAGGAAGTGGGAGATGTCGTGCATCGCCTCACGGGTGAGCGCCTGGATTGCCTCCGGCTCCACCTTGAGGAACGTCTTGCCGTCGACCTCGAGGGTGCTCACGCCCTCGGTGGTGATCAGACGGTACGGAGTGTCGTCCTTCCCGATGGGGAGAAGGTCGGAGTAACGGAATTCAGGACCAGTGCTCACGAGTCATCAGGATACGCCGCTCTTCCAGCCATGTGCCTGTGCAGGTCACCCTCACCCACACGACCTGGGGCGAGGAGATGGATCGGCCTCGTGCCGGCGGCCTCAGGCGGTCGCCGGCACGAGGCCGTCAGCGGGACGGTCACTTCACCTTGAAGGTCACCGTCTTCGAGGACGCCTTGAACTTCTTCGTCGCCGCGTAGGCGACCTTGACCTTGTAGCTGCCCTTGGCGAGCTTCTTCGTCTTCAACGACGCGGAGCCCTTCTTCAGGCTCAGGGTCTTCTTCGCAACCTGCTTCTTGCCCTTGAGGACGGTCACCGTGGCCTTGCCGGTGGGGACGACCTTCGCCGACTTCACCGTCACCTTCACCGTGGCGACCTTTTTCTTCGAGACCGTCACCTTGGCGGTGGTGGTGGTCCCAGCCGGCTTTGGTGCGGGCGGCTTCGGTGCGGGCGGTGCCGGCGCATCGGTGATGTTCACGGTGCGGGTCAGACCCGCGACAGTGTCGCACGTGACCGCGACGTCCATGCCGAGGGCGGTCGCGACGAACGCGACCTTCGTGACCGAGACCGATGCGGAGGAACCTGTCGCGGAGACGGTGCCGGTGGTGGGCGGTGCCGGGATCGGTGCCCGGACGCCGAGTGGTGCGGTGGTGTGCTTGCCGCTCAACGTCACGGCTTTGCCGTTGACGGTGGCCGAGACGGTGGCAGAGACAGGAGTGGCGGGGAGCGCGAGCGGCACGATGCCGGGCATGGCGCCCAGGGTCAGCCGCAGTGTCACCGTGCCGTTGCTGGCGCGGGTCGCGGTGATGTCGGCGGTGGTCGGGTAGTCCATGGTGCTGTCGAAGTCGGGGACCTGACAGAAGAGTTCAGCTGCAGCAGGAGCGGCCTGGGCCGGCGTCCACGGAGCGAGTGCGCCGAGCAGGAGTGCACCGCTGGCCAGTGCGCTCGCACTCAGGGCGCTGGACCTCGGGGCGCGAGGGGAGCGGGGGCGTCGGGCGTCTGTCATCTCGTCCACCTCTCGGGCGGCGTCCTCGGCCCCGGATCGGGCGGACGGGGACGCCCCACGTCTGTGATCACGGCGTCGCGGTTGCGCCGCCACAATGAACGTATATGTTCTCGATGGCTGGAGGTGAGGCCAGATTTGGGGATGCACATGCCCTGGAACTGTGCCCGTCGTCAGCACTCCCACCTCGTCCCCATCACAGGAGCGTCATGCGTTACTCCCGCCTCGGCAACACCGGCCTCGAGGTCTCCGCGATCACCCTCGGCTGCATGAGTTGGGGACGCAACGACGCCGGATGGCACGACTGGGTCCTCGACGAGGGCGCGGCCCGCCCACTCATCACCGCTGCGTGGGAAGCAGGCGTCAACGTCTTCGACACCGCCAACGTCTACGCCGGCGGCACCAGCGAGGAGATCACCGGCAAGATCCTCTCCGAGATCGCGCCGCGCGAGGACGTCATCATCGCCACCAAGGTGCACGGGCGCACCCGCCCCGGCCCGAACGGCGTCGGCCTGTCTCGCGTCCACATCATGCGGGAGATCGACGCCTCCCTGAACCGACTGGGCACCGACCACGTCGACCTCTACCAGATCCACCGCTGGGACGACGCGACCCCCATCGAGGAGACGATGGAGGCCCTGCACGACGTCGTCAAGGCCGGCAAGGCCCGCTACATCGGTGCGTCGTCGATGTTCGCCTGGCAGTTCGCCAAGGCCCAGCACGTTGCCGAGAGCAACGGGTGGACCAAGTTCGTCTCCATGCAGAACCACTACAACCTCATCTACCGCGAGGAGGAGCGGGAGATGATCCCGCTCTGCGCCGACCAAGGCGTCGGCCTGCTGCCGTGGAGCCCGCTGGCCCGCGGCAAGCTGACCCGTCCGTGGGGGACCGAGACCAAGCGCAGCGCAGGCGACAACTGGGGCAAGAACCTCTACGTCGACGGCGACCGCACCATCGTCGAGACCGTCATCGCGATCGCCGAGGCCAGGGGAGTGGCACCCGCCCAGGTCGCGCTGGCCTGGGTGATGTCGCGTCCGCAGGTCGCGTCCCCGATCGTCGGGGTCACGAAGATGGCGCACCTGACCGACGCGATCGCTGCCGTCGACCTGGTCCTCACCGACGACGAGATCGCCCAGCTCGAGGCGCCGTACACGCCGCACGCGATCTCGGGCCACGGCCCCAACACGGTGCACGCCTCGCGCTGACCGCGCACCCGTACCCACGCCTCCCGAGGCCCGGGACGATCGATCCGCACCGGACGGTCGCCCCGGGCCTCGTTGCGTCCGGAGCGCGCAGGTCTGGTTGCGATCTGGTCACGGATCTTCCCGCCACGCTTCATGCGCTGTTCACTGCCGTGACGGCTGCCACAGTGAGACTCCGCTTGCAGCCCCGTTCTGAAAGACCTGGAGGAATGACGTGAAGATCCGGCACTCACTCGTCGCGGCAGCAGCAGCCGCGTCCCTGGCCCTCACCGCCTGCGCAGCCCCTGAGAAGGAGAAGGCCGACGACGACGGTGGCGCAGGTGGTGTCGCAGCGGCGAAGGCCACGTCGGTCGCCGACTTCGGCACCTTCGACGACCTCGTCAAGGCAGCCCAGGCCGAGGGCGAGCTCAACGTCATCGCGCTCCCCGAGGACTGGGCCAACTACGGCGAGATCATCGAGGAGTTCTCCGAGAAGTACGGCATCAAGGTCAACTCCGCCCAGCCCGACGCATCGAGTCAGGAGGAGATCAACGCCGCCGACCAGCTCAAGGGCACCAAGCGTGCCCCCGACGTCTTCGACCTCGGCCAGGCCGTCGCGCTGGCCAACACCGCGAAGTTCGCCCCCTACAAGGTGCAGACCTGGGACGACGTCCCCGACGCGTTCAAGGCCTCCGACGGCCTCTGGATCAACGACTACGGCGGCTACATGTCGATCGGCTACGACTCCTCCGTCGTCCCCGACGTCACCAGCGTCAAGGACCTCCTCAAGCCCGAGTTCAAGGGCAAGGTCGCCCTCAACGGCGACCCGACCCAGGCCGGTGCCGCGTTCTCCGGCGTCGTCATGGCCTCCCTGGCCAACGGCGGATCCGCCGACGACATCAAGCCCGGCGTCGACTTCTTCGCCGACCTCAAGAAGGCCGGCAACTTCCTCCCGCTCGACCCGACCCCCGCGACGATCGAGTCCGGCCAGACCCCCGTCGTCATCGACTGGGACTACAACAACGCCGCGATCGCCGACGAGGTCGACACCTGGAAGACCGTCGTCGTGCCCGAGGCAGCCGTGGCCGGCTACTACTTCCAGGCCATCAACGCCGACGCCCCGCACCCGGCCGCAGCCCGCCTCTGGCAGGAGTTCCTCTACAGCGACGAGGGACAGAACCTCTACCTCGAAGGTGGCGCCCGCCCCGTCCGTGCCGACGCGATGGTCGAGAGCGGCACCATCGACGCCGAGGACTGGGCCGCCCTGCCCCAGGTCTCCGGTGAGCCCGTCGTCGTGACCGACGAGCAGACCGCCAAGCTCGGTGAGTACCTCGCGGCCAACTGGGCCAAGGCAATCCGCTGACCGAGCCGCTCGTGACCACGAACCAGACACCCACCGCGACGGGTGGCCGCACCAGCGGTCGCCCGTCGCGGGGGCGTGCCGCGGCACCGGCCATCGGGCTCGTGCCGTTCGTCGTCTACATGACGATCTTCCTGGTGGTGCCCACCGTGACCGTCGTCGTCGGCGCCTTCCAAGGCCCCGACGGCGGTTTCTCGCTGGAGAAGATCAAGGCGCTGGGTGGCGAGACCGCGCTCGGTGCGTTGCGCGAGAGCCTCCTGCTCTCGGTCTCCTCCGCGCTGATCGGAGCAGTGGCCGGCGCCCTGCTCTGCTGGGCCGTGCTGGCCTCGCCGCCGGCGAGTCTGCTGCGCCGCGTCACGACGGCAGTCTGTGGTGTCCTGGCGCAGTTCGGTGGCGTCACCCTCGCGTTTGCGTGGGTCGCGACCCTCGGCTTCAACGGTCTGCTCACCGGCCTGCTGGCCGACGTCCTCGGGACCGACCCCAACGGCGCCTCCTGGCTCTACGGGCTCCCCGGTCTCGTCCTCGTCTACACCTACTTCCAGGTCCCGTTGATGGTGATCGTCTTCCTCCCTGCCCTCGAAGGCGTGCGGCCGCAGTGGCGTGAAGCCGCCGCCAACCTCGGTGCCTCGACCTGGCAGTACTGGTGGCAGGTCGGATTCCCGCTGCTGCGGCCGGCATTCCTGGGATCCGCGCTGCTGCTCTTCGCCAACGCGTTCGCCGCCTACGCCACCGCCGCTGCGCTCGTCAGTCAGGGATCGCCGATCACCCCGTTGCTGATCCGGGCCTCGCTCACCAGCGAGGTCGTCCTCGGACAGTCCGACTTCGGCTACGCCCTCGCCCTGCAGATGGTGCTCGTCGTCTCCGTCGTGATGGCCGCCTACGCATGGCTGCTGCGTCGCACCTCGAGGTGGTTGCAGTGAACAGGCGCAACGTCGACGGCACCCGGACGTCCTTCGGCGTGCGGCTCGCCCGTGGCCTCGTCCTGCTGGCGGCGCTGCTCTTCTTCGCCACCCCGCTGGTGGCGCTGCTCGACTTCTCCACCGCCGAACGCGACGGCTCCCGTTCGTGGGAAGCGTGGACGTCGTTGCTCGACGACCCGCTGATGGTCGACGCGATCGTCACCAGCCTGACGCTCGCCGGACTCACGGTCGTGCTGATGCTGGTGCTGCTCGTCCCCACGATGGTGTGGGTGCGTCTGCGGCTGCCGAAGGCCACCCGGTTCGTCGAGTTCATGTGCCTGCTGCCGCTCACCATCCCCGCCCTCGTCCTCGTCGTCGGCGTCACCAACGTCTTCACCTGGCTCACCTACTTCTTCGGTGACACGCCACTGGTGCTGACGTTCGCCTACGTCGTGCTGGTGCTGCCCTACGCCTACCGCGCCGTCGACGCCTCCCTCTCCGGGCTCGACACGACGACGCTGTCGGAAGCCGCCCGCTCGCTCGGGGCCGGATGGTGGACGGTGATCCTGCGCGTCGTCGTCCCCAACATCTGGCCCGGCGTCTTCGGTGCCGCGTTCATCTCGATCGCGCTCGTGCTGGGGGAGTACACCTTCGCCTCCCTGCTCAACTACGAGACGCTGCCCGTCGCCATCGTCCTGACCAGCAAGTCCGACGCGTCGCTGTCGATGGCCGCCTCCCTGGCCTCCATCCTCTTCGCGGCCGTGCTGCTGGTACTCCTGTCCCTCTTCGACCGCGGTCGACGCACCCAAGGAGGCTCCCGATGAACTCCACGCCCGGCGCAACCGTCCACACAGCCACCGCCGCCGAACGCGGACACCTGGTTGAACTCCGCGGCCTCGAACGCCACTTCGGTGAGGTCAAGGCCCTCGACGGCCTCGACCTCACCCTCACCCCCGGCGAGATGGTCGTCCTGCTCGGACCGTCCGGCTGCGGCAAGACCACTGCCCTGCGGATCCTCGCCGGACTCGACCGCCCCGACGCCGGACAGGTGCTCGTCGCCGGCAAGGACCTCACCTCCGTTCCGGCGAACCGCCGCGACATGGGGATGGTCTTCCAGGCCTACTCGCTCTTCCCGCACCTGACGGTCGTCGAGAACGTCGCCTTCGGACTCAAACTGCGCGGCCGCCGCAAGGCCGCACGCAAGCAGCGGGCCGGGGACATGCTCGACCTCGTCGGGCTCGGCGCACACCACGACCGTTACCCGTGGCAGCTCTCCGGAGGCCAACAGCAACGCGTCGCGCTGGCCCGGGCCCTCGCCTTCGAACCGTCGGTGCTCCTGCTCGACGAACCCCTCTCCGCGCTCGACGCGAAGGTGCGCGTCCAGTTGCGGGACGAGATCCGCCGGGTTCAGCAGGAGGTCGGCGCGACCACCCTCTTCGTCACCCACGACCAGGAGGAGGCCCTCGCCGTCGCCGACCGGGTGGGCGTCATGAACGCTGGGCGTCTCGAACAGCTCGCGACACCCGCCGACCTCTACGGTCGCCCGGCGACGCCGTTCGTCGGGCAGTTCGTGGGCCTCTCCAACCGGGTCCCGGTGGATCGCAACGGCGAGAGCGTGCGGGTCCTGGGAAGGCTGCTGCCGGTGCTGCCCGGATCGGTCGCTGGCCACGGTGACGCCCTGGTGCGCCCCGAGTGTCTCGACGTCACCGCGCAGCCCGACGGTGGCGCGGTGGTGGTGAACGTGGCGTTCTTGGGCTCGATCTCACGCGTCACGTGCCGCCTCGCCGACGACACCGAGGTGGTCGCCCAACTGCCCAGTGCCCAGGCCGCGCACCTGCGTCCGGGGGAGCGCGTTGAGGTGACCGTCTCCGACGCCCCGGTGATGGTGCTGCCGAGCAGCGCCGCTCCGGAGAGAGCGGCGGTGGTCTGAGCCGTCGAGCGTGCCGGGACACCTCGGTACCCTTGGGCTCATGCAGCCTGCCGATCCCTCGCACTACCGCGTCTCCGACGACGACCGTCACCGCGTCGCCGACCTGCTGCGCGACGCTGCGGGGGAGGGTCGCCTTGATCTCGACGAACTCGACGAACGGCTCGAAGCCGCCTACGCGGCGAAGGTGTACGCCGACCTGGTGCCGCTCACTGCCGACCTTCCTGCGGCTGGTGGTGTCGCGCCCGTCACGGTGCCCGGCATGCACGGCGTCGTCCAGACCTCTGCCACCGCGGCCTCCGCAATGCCTGCCGCCGTGCACTCGACGTCGTGGGCTGCACTGTCGGAGACCTCGCGCAAGGGCCTGTGGGACGTCCCCACGACCCACACCGCCACTGCGGTGATGGGCTCGGTCGTCCTTGACCTGCGCGAGGCCCGCTTCACCTCACCGGTCACCGTGATCACGGCCACCGCGGTGATGGGAGAGGTGTCGATCTACGTCAACGCCGGTACCCAGGTCATCGTCGACGGCACCGGGATCATGGGCGAGTTCAGCCAGGCGCGCGACAGGGTCCAGGCCGACATCGGCCCTGGGGCACCCGTCGTCCGGGTCAAGGGTGTCGCCCTCATGGGTGCCGTCACCGTGACCCGCAAGCGGATGCCCGGTGAGCCCGGCAAGCTCAAGAAGTGGCTCAACGGCTGAGTCCTGCCGGGGTCTCCTCGAGAACGGCTGCGACACGAGCCGAGTCCACCTAGGGTTGGGGTGTGGCGCACGTCACATCGTCCGTCACGGGGGTGCGGACGCACTCAGGGGCCGGTCCGAAGACCGGCCCCTGAGCCGTTCAGTGCCTGAGCGCGACCCGTGTGTGCGGGCCGGGCGGATCAGCCCTGGAAGTTGATCGCGGAGAAGTCCTTCATCTTGCCGAGCTGGTGCTCGGAGATGACCTGGCGGATCGTGCCCGAACGCGAACGCATGACGAGGGAGTGCGTGGTCGCGCCACCCTTGGCCTGGTAACGGACACCCTGCATGAGCTCGCCGTCGCTGATGCCGGTCGCGACGAAGAAGCAGTCGTCGCCCTTGACCAGGTCGTCGGTGTGCAGGACGAAGTTGGGGTCCAGGTTGTGGCCGGCGTCGAGGGCGCGCTGACGCTCCTCCTCGTCGGTCGGCCAGAGGCGACCCTGGATGACGCCGCCCAGAGCCTTCATGGCGCAGGCGGTGATGATGCCCTCCGGGGTGCCACCGATGCCGAGCATCAGGTCGACGCCGGTGTTGGGGCGGGCAGCCATGATGGCGCCGGCCACGTCACCGTCGGAGATGAACTTGATGCGAGCACCCGCGGCGCGGATCTCGGCGACCATCTCCTCGTGGCGGGGACGGTCCAGGATCACGACGGTGACGTCCTCGACGCGCTTGCCCTTGGCGCGGGCCACGGCGCGGATGTTCTCCGCGATGGGGAGGCGGATGTCGACCACGTCGGCGGCGTCGGCGCCAGTGACGAGCTTCTCCATGTAGAAGACGGCCGACGGGTCGTACATGGCGCCGCGCGGGGCGACGGCCATGACGGCGACGGCGTTGTTCATGCCCTTGGCGGTGAGGGTGGTGCCGTCGATCGGGTCGACGGCGACGTCGACCTCGGGACCGGTGCCGTCGCCGACCTGCTCGCCGTTGTAGAGCATCGGGGCGTTGTCCTTCTCGCCCTCGCCGATCACGACGACGCCGTTCATGGCGACCGAGGAGATCATGTGGCGCATGGCCTCGACCGCGACGCCGTCGGCGCCGTTCTTGTCGCCACGTCCCACCCAGCGACCGGCGGCCAGTGCGGCTGCCTCGGTCACACGGACAAGCTCCATCGCGAGGTTGCGGTCGGGTACGGACGGGTCAACAGTGGTCATGGCCGCGATTCTAGCGATGCAGGACGTACCGGGTGCAGGTGGTGGCAGAGGTGGTCTGCCAGGAGATCCGGCTGTCACACCCGACGTGACCTGCGGAACGTTTCCGACGTCGGTTCGGTGCGTTCCCAGCAGCCTGAGAGGATGGGCGGGTGAGCAACAAGTCGCGCAGTGGGTACGAGAGCTCTTTCGGAGGCCTCATCGGTGCCATGATCGTCATGGTGGCCCTGGTCCTCGTCTTCGTGGGTTACCGCGAACTCTTCCGTGAGGTGCCGGAGACCAAGCCGCAGCACATCGAGAACTGGCGCGAACTGGCCGACGCCTCCCAGGCCGAAGGACACCCGATCGCGGTGCCCGAGGTGCCGGAGGAGTGGCTGGTCACCAACATTCGTTTCGTGCCCTCGCTCAGCCCCACCTGGGACATCGCGATGCTCACCGGCGACGACAAGTTCGCCGGCGTCTTCCAGACCGACGACCGCCTCGACAACGTCATCGAGGAGCGTGTCGACAAGAACGCGCAGGAAGGCGAGCCCTTCACCGTCACCGGCGGTGACCTGGCCGGCGAGTGGCGCACCTTCACCGACAAGGGTGGCGACTACGCCCTGGCCCACGAGGACCGCAGCGGCGTCGTCCTGGTCTTCGGCTCCGCCGACGAGAAGGAGCTCCAGGACCTCGCCAACACCCTGCGGACCGCACCCGAGGGTGCCACGTCCCAGTCCCCGGCTCCGGCCGAGGAGACCCCGGCCCCCTGAGTTCAGTCCTCTGAACTCAGCTCGGCGCCGTCAGTCCTGGTCGGCGTCGATCGCAGCGTCGAGACGCTGACGCGCGCCGTCGAGCCACTCCTGGCACAGCGTCGCGAGCTTCTCGCCGCGCTCCCACAGCGCCAACGACTCATCCAACGTGGTGCCGCCCTGCTCCAGGGTCCGCACCACCCGCACGAGCTCTTCGCGAGCCTCCTCGTAGGAGAGCTCCGGAGCGGCGTCAGCGGTCTTCTTGGCGGGCATCAGGCGTCCTTGCTCTTGTTCGGCTCGGTCTGGTTCGGGTCTGGCTGGTCGGGGGAGTCGGTGCGTTCGGTGCCGGTGCGTTCGGTGCCGGTGCTCACCACGTGCACCCGGCCATCAGCCACGCGCACCTGCAGCACCGTGCCCTCGGGTGCGGCAGCCACCGAGGTGAGCACCTGGCCGGTGGCGTCCTGCACCACCGCGTAGCCGCGCCGCAAGGTCGCCAACGGGGACAGCGCCCGGGCGCGGGCGCGCTGGTGGTCGATCTCGTCGGCGGCGCGGTCGAGGCGGTGTGAGAGTTGACGTCGGGCCCGGTCGCGGAGCATCGAGACCTCGTCGAGGCGGGCGTCGAGCATCGTGCGCGGGTCCGCCATCGCGGGGCGTGACCGGAGCTGGTCGAGGAGCTGCTGTTCGCGGCCCACCACGTGCGTGACGCTGCGTCGCAGGCGGTCGCGGGCGGCGTCGACACCGGCGCGTTCCTCGGCGAAGTCGGGGACGACGCGCTTGGCGGCGTCGGTGGGGGTCGAGGCACGCACGTCGGCGACGAGGTCCAGCAAGGGCTGGTCGGGCTCGTGACCGATCGCGGAGACCAGCGGGGTGTGGATCGCGTGGACTGCCCGGACCAGACCCTCGTCGGAGAACGGGAGGAGGTCCTCGACCGAACCACCGCCACGGGCCACGACGATGACGTCGACCTCAGGGTGCGCGTCCAGCTTCTGCACCGCTGCGATCACCTCGGCAGCGGACCGGGTGCCCTGCATGGTGGCGTGCACGACCTCGAAGGTGACGGCCGGCCACCGGCGTCGGGCGTTCTCCAGGACGTCGCGTTCGGCGGCGGAGTTCGCGGCCGTCACCAGACCGACCCGTCGGGGGAGGAACGGCAGTCGACGCTTCAACTCAGGGGCGAAGAGGCCCTCGGCGGCCAGGATCTGTCGACGACGCTCCAGGCGTGCCAGCAGTTCGCCGAGCCCGACCATCCGGATCTCACGCGCAGCCAACGAGATCTGGCCGCGGTTGACGTAGTAGTTGGGCTTGGCGTGCACCACCACGCTGGCGCCCTCCACCAGCGGCGGGTTGAGGGCGTCGTACACGTGCCGGGGGCAGGTGACGGAGACGGAGATGTCGGCCGCGGAGTCGCGCAGGGTCATGAAGACCGTCTGCATCGTGGGGCGCCGCGTCACCTGGGTGACCTGCCCCTCCACCCACACCGCGCCGAGGCGGTCGATCCAGCCCGAGAGGGCGTTCGCAATCGTCCGGACCGGTGCCGGCTGCTCGAGGGAGGTCTCCAGTGCCACGTCGACGAGCCTAGTTGCGGACGCCGACAGTTCCGACGACGTCACGCCGGACCGCGCCTCGGCGGTGCGGGCAACGTGCCCGTCGTCCCCGTAGACTCGCCCCCATGAGCACCGATCTGGGCACCCCGACCGTCCTGTCGCCGGCAGAGGCCGAGAAGGCCGTCCTGCTGGCCGCTCCGCGCGGCTACTGCGCCGGCGTCGACCGCGCGGTCATCACGGTCGAGAAGGCGCTCGACCTCTACGGTGCCCCGGTCTACGTCCGCAAGCAGATCGTGCACAACAAGCACGTCGTGGCAACCCTGGAGGAGCGCGGCGCGATCTTCGTCGACGAGCTCACCGAGGTCCCCACCGGTGCCACCGTCGTCTTCTCCGCCCACGGCGTCTCCCCGGCGGTCCACGCCGAGGCTGCCGAGCGTTCGCTCAAGACGATCGACGCGACCTGCCCGCTGGTCACCAAGGTCCACCACGAGGCCCGCCGCTTCGCCGCCGAGGACTACGACATCCTCCTGATCGGTCACGCCGGTCACGAAGAGGTCGAGGGCACCGCGGGCGAGGCTCCCGAGCACATCCAGCTCGTCGAGTCGCCCGACGACGTCGCCAACATCGAGGTCCGCGACCCGGCCCGCGTCGCCTGGCTGTCGCAGACCACGCTCAGCGTCGACGAGACCCTGGCCACCGTCGCCGCGATCCGCGAGAAGTTCCCGCTGCTGCTCGACCCGCCGAGCGACGACATCTGCTACGCCACCCAGAACCGTCAGGTCGCGGTCAAGGAGATCTCTCCGGCTGCTGACCTCGTGATCGTGGTCGGTTCGCGCAACTCGTCCAACTCTGTCCGTCTGGTCGAGGTCGCCCTCGAGGCCGGCGCCAAGGCGTCGTACCTGGTCGACTACGCCCACGAGATCGACGAGGCCTGGCTCGACGGCGTGAAGACGGTCTCGGTCACCTCCGGTGCATCGGTGCCCGAGGAACTCGTCGAGGGCGTGCTCGCGTTCCTCTCCGAGCGCGGATTCCCTGACGCCCGCGCCGTGCACTCGGCCGAGGAGTCCCTGATCTTCGCCCTCCCGCCCGAGCTCCGCAAGGACATCCGCGCCGCGGAGAAGGCTGCCGCGGAGCGCGCCGCCCAGGCCTGAGCACTCTGGCCCGGCCGGAGCGGCCCGGCACTCCCGCACCACCCACCCCAGCTGAGAAGGACACCCTCATGGCCCGCTACCTCGACCTCCACCCCGAGAACCCGCAGGCCCGTCTGGTCACCCAGATCGTGGACCTCCTCAAGCAGGACGCCCTGATCGCGTTCCCCACCGACTCCGGCTACGCCCTGGGATGCCAGCTCGGCAACCGTGACGGCAAGGACCGGATCCTCAAGATCCGCGAGCTCGACGAGCGTCACCACTTCACGCTGCTGTGCTCCAACTTCGCCCAGCTCGGCAGCCTCGTGCAGCTCGACAACTCGGCGTTCCGTTCGGTGAAGTCGGCGACGCCGGGCCCGTACACGTTCATCCTCCCGGCCACCTCCGAGGTGCCCAAGCGCCTCATGCACGCCAAGAAGAAGACCGTCGGGGTGCGCATCCCGGAGCACCCCTTCGTCACGGCGCTGCTCGACGAGCTCGGCGAGCCTCTGCTGACCTCGACCCTGATCCTCCCCGGCGAGGAGGAGGCCCGCACCAGCGGTTGGGACATCAAGGAGGAGCTCGACCACGTCGTCGACGTCGTCGTCGAGTGCGGCGAGGTGGACGCCAAGCCGACCACCGTCGTCGACTGGAGCGAGGGCTACCCCGAGGTCGTGCGCATCGGCGCCGGCGACCCGGCCCGATTCGAGGGCTGACCTTCTCGTCGTTGCTTGGTTCAGCGGGGCTGGTTCAAGAAGGCACCGCCGCTGCGCCACTGCAGCACCAGCAGCGTGAGTGCGAACCCTGCCGCGAACCCGACGGCGTGGTGCGCCAGGCCGCTCACGAACGCCTGGGCCACACCGTCCTCGGGGTCAGCGATGATCCCGGGGTCCGTGATCGCGACCAGCAGCAGCATCGCGAACATCAGCACCGGCGGCATCGCGGCCGCGGGGTAGAACGCCCCGTGGCGGGCGCGCAACGCGAGCGCGAGGCAGATCCAGACGAAGCACAGGTCGAAGAACCAGGTGAGCGTCCCACCGGCCATCCAGTCGAAGACGACAGTCGTGAGGGTCAGGGCCGCTCCGAGCGCCCAAAGAGCCCGGCTCGAGTCCGTTCCGGGCTCGAGTTCGGGGTGGTCGAGGTACGTCGAGGCGTCGCGGGGGAGGTCGGACGGTACGGGCACGTGCACAAACTATGTGCTCGGCTCACGCTCCGTCGCGGTGACGCCCTGATTCGTCCGGTTCGAGGTGTTCGAAGAGGGCACTCTGACGCATCTCGAGGTCGGCGACGGTGAGTTCAGGAGCGCTCGGTTCGCGGGGGCTGCGGTCCACCTGGGAGAGCTCGCCCACGGGCTGCTCGACGACGCCGAGATCGGCGAACTTGCGGGCCGAGACCAGCACGCGGCCCTCCAAGGAACCGATTGCCTGGTTGTAGGCCTGCACGGCTGCGCCGAGGCTGCGTCCCATCTTGGAGAAGTGGTCGCCCATGGTCGCCAGACGTTGGTGCAGTTCCTGACCCAACTGCTGCACCTCCGCGACCTGGGCCGCGAGGGTCTCGTGGCGCCATCCGTGCGCGACGGTGCGCAGCAGCGCGATCAGCGTCGTCGGGGTGGCCAGGACGACGTTGCGCTCGGCGGCGTACTCCAACAGGTCACGCTGCTGGTCCAGTGCCACGGAGAGGAATGCCTCGGCCGGGACGAACATGACGACGAAGTCGGGGGTCTCGGTGAGCGCACGCCAGTACGCCTTCTCGCCGAGCTGGGTGACGTGGTTGCGTACCTGACGCGCGTGGCGCACCAGGTGGTGGGCGCGCAGCTCCTCGTCGTCGGCGTCTGTGGCGTCCATGAACGCGTCGAGCGGGACCTTCGCATCCACGACCACCTGACGTCCGCCGACGAGGTTGACCACCAGGTCAGGGCGCATCACGCCGTCGTCGATCCGGACCTGTTCACTGAAGTCGCAGCGGTCCACGAGCCCGGCCAGCTCGACGGCTCGGCGCAGGTGCATCTCGCCCCACGCGCCGCGGACCTGTGGCTTGCGCAGCGCCGTGGCCAGCGAGGCCGTCTCCTTGCGCAGCGTGTCGGTGCTGTGGAGCATGGAGCGCATCTGCGCATTGAACTCGCCCTGCCACTGAGCGCGTTCCTGCTCGAGGTCGCGCAGACGTGCCGCGAGCCGGTCGAGGCCGTCCTTCACCACGGCCTGGTCCGCGGCGCGCGCCTCGATCGCCTCGACGGCGACGTTCTCGGGGCCACGGCCACGTTGGGCCAACCAACCGATGACGACGCCGAGGGCGAGACCGATGGCGAGGCCGAGCAGCAACGTCAGCAGGGAAGCAGTGGTCATGGTCACATCGTGGGGCAGGGCGCCGACAACTTCGGACTCGGCCCCGACTCCACGTAGCTTCTCCTCCCATGGAGATCTCGCTCGCTGAAACCGATGAGTCGCGTCAGGAAGCCCAGGCGTTCTTCGAGCAGGCATTCCCGGGGGACTCCCGCATCGCCGTCCCGAGCATGGTCATGGACCTCATGTACCGCACGCTGCTGGTGCAGGTCCGTGACGACGAGGGACGTCTCGTGGGTGCCGCGATGAGCGTCGAGCCGCACCTGACCTCGGGTCTCGGTGTGCTGCCGCCCGAGTCGCGTCCGGCCGAACTGATCCGTGTTGCCGGCAAGGTCTCCGAGCTCGACCGAATCGCTGTCCTGCCCGAGTACCGCGGTCAGGGCCTGGGTGCGCAGATGATCGCGTTCCTGGAGCCGCTGCTCGCCGACCGTGGCGTCCAGACGTGGTTCGGTTCGGGCAACGAACGCGAGGACGTCGTGCCGCTGCGTCGTTTCTTCGAGCGCACCGACTTCACCGTGCTGACCGACGGCAAGAAGCTCCCGCCGTTCCACGGCCTCACCTGGTACCCCGAGACGCTGACCAACCCGCCGCTCTGGTTCTGGAAGAGCGTGAGCCGCTGACCCGCCGCGCACCAGTCAGAAGTGCTGCCGAAACGGACGTTTCGCAGCACTTCTGACTGGTGCGCGATCAGTCGGCGAGTTCGACGATGACGGGCGCGTGGTCGCTGGGAGTGCCCTCGCCGAGGGTGGGGTTGCGCTCGTCGACGTCGATCCACGCGTTCGTGACGCGGGCGTTCAGCGACGGCGAACCGAGCTGGAAGTCGATCCGCAGGCCACGGTTGCGCTCGAAACGGCTCCGGAAGTAGTCCCAGTACGTGTAGACGCCGGGCCCGGGCGTGTACGGGCCCGCCATGTCGACGTAGCCGTCGGCCTTGAAAGCCGCGAACGCCTCGCGCTCGGCGTCGGTCACGTGGGTCTTGCCGCGGAAGTCCTTCGGCTCGTAGACGTCGGCGTCGGTGGGGCAGACGTTCCAGTCGCCCACCAGAGCAGTCGGCTCGTCGAGCCAGCCCTGGGCGTTGGAGCGCAGCTTGGCGAGCCAGTCGAGCTTGTAGGCGTAGTGCGGGTCGTCGATCTTGCGACCGTTGGGGACGTAGAGCGACCAGATTCGAACGCCGCCGCAGAGCGCGCCGATGGCGCGGGCCTCCTGGGTCAGCGGATCGCCGAAACCGGGCATCTCGTCGAAGCCGACCCGGACGTCATCCAGTCCGACACGGCTGATGATCGCCACGCCGTTCCACTGGCTGTAGCCCGCCGCAGCGACCTCGTACCCCATCGACTCCAGGCCCATGGTCGGCAGCTGCTCGACCTTCGCCTTGGTCTCCTGGATCGCCAGGACGTCGATCTCGTGACGGGCCAGGAAGGCCTCGACACGGTCGATGCGGGTACGGAGAGAGTTGACGTTCCAGGTCGCGATACGCACCGGGTGAGCCTAGCCGCACGGCTCACCCGGTACACGTCAGCGAGCGAGGAAGGGAGCGGCCATCCCCGGGGTGCAGGCAGCCACCAGACGGATCGCGGTGGCCTCGTCGACGTCGAGGATCTGCACCGACTCCGAGCCAGCCGCGGTGGTCGCGGTGAGCGTGCAGAGACCGAGACGACGCTGGAACCACGTGCGGTCGACGTTCCAGCCGATGATCCCGTCGAGCTCCAGCACGGTGCGGGTGCGGGTGGTCGTACCGCTGCCCGCGACGAGGTGCTCGCCGCTGATCGCATGGCCCAGGTGGGCGTAGCCGAGCTGGGCTCGCCAGACGGCCACCGGTGCCCACAGCAGAGCGGGAATCATCAGGACCCACACCGGCATGCCGATCTCGGCGAAGTCATCGTCGAGGGAGAGCAGACGGTGTGCCACCACGCCGGCCACGAGCAGGAAGAGCGTGAACCACTGCTGGCGCAGGTGGGACCGCCGCCGTGCCGCCGGGCCGTGCTGGAGGAGTGCGACCTGCATCGGGTCGGCTGCGGTGAGGATCTCGCCGCCGATCCGGCGGGCCACGCCGGTGGGCGCCTGGGGCAGCACGCGGGTGGTTCCCTCCGAGCCGACACCGGTGGCGAGGGTGAAGAGGTTGGCGCCCTTGACCGGACGAAGGAGCAGAGGCTCCTGCAGTTCCACGCCGCGGATCCGCTTCTCCTCGACGCTGATCGAGCGGGTGTTCAGCAGGCCGTGCGACAGGGTGAGAGTGCCGCGGTCGCTGGTGAGGTGCAGCCCCCACCACTGCACCACGTACCCGACCACCGACAGCAGCAGCCAGGCGAGCACGACTCCGACGACGATCGAGACCACCAGGAGAACGGCGCCGGCCTCGGCCGCGCGTGCGGCCTGGTCGTCCAGCGAGTCGAGGACCGACGCGGGGATGACGTTCTCGCTGAGGATCTGGAACGCGAAACCGACCACGGCTGCGACCACGGCCATGCGGGTCAGGTCGAAGGGCGCGAACCGAAGCCACGTCCAGTCGATCGTGGCCAGGACGCGTGCGGGAGCGGCAGCGGATGTCTGCGGGGGTGCTGCTGCGTCGGCCGTGGCGGTGCCGGGATCGATGATGCCTGCGTCGTCGGGAACCGTCGTCGGAACGGAGGTGGCCGGGGTCTGCGCGGCCTCGCGGCGAGCCAGCAGGAACACCCGCAGGGCCTCGGCGCGGGAGGCCTCCATGCCGTTGAGCTCGATCCGGTCGTCGTCGACGCCGGTGCCGATCTTGATGTTGCGCAGACCGAGGATCCGGTGGAGGACGTTCGCGTCGAGGTCGACGCTGCGGATCCGTTCCAGCGGTGCGGAGAGGATGTTGGTGGACAGGATTCCGGTGCGGAACTGGAGACGGGTGTCGGTGACCCGGAACCGGTGAGTGAACCACGGGACGATCGCGCCCAGGGTCCCGATCACGACCACGCCGCCCATCAGGACGACGATCCACCACTCGCCGGAGGACGCTCCGAAGACGAGTGCGATCAGCGGGAAGAGCATCGACTTGAGCGCGCTGAGGGGGTCGAGCAGCAGCTTCTTGGCCGAGAGACGTTCCCAGCCTTCGTCGTCACCGGGGTCCGGAGCGCCCCAGAGGGGCAGCTGCTTCTCGGGGCCCTGCGCAGCGGTGACCCAGGTGTCCTGCGGGAGGTCGGCGGGGCGGTCGGCGGGTAGACCGACCGGAGGGTGGACGGGGGAGACGCCCTCTGTGTGCGGGTCGGCGTGCGGGTCGTTCACGTCGCGTCGCCCTCGCTCGCAGCCGTCAGGGCGGTGAGGCGGGCGACGACCTCGCGGGCCACGTCGTCGTCGAGGCAGTCCAGGGAGATGGAGCCGGCCGAGGAGGCGGTGGTGACGGTCACCGAGGTCAGGCCGAAGCGGCGCATCACGAACCCGCGGCTGGTGTCGACGGTCTGGATCCGGTTGACCGGGGCGATCCGGGAGTCGCGGTCGATGAATCCGCTCAGGGTGTGCACGGCGACGTCGTCGACCTCCCACCGGTGGACGCGGTGGCGGACCTGCGGGGCGATGAAGACCTCCACCAGGCACCAGACGACGATCAGGGCCAGCAGTGCAGTGGCCCACCACGTACCGGCGAAGAAGATGACGTAGACCGGCACGAGGACGGCCAGCACCACCACGGAGACGATCGTGTTGACCACGCGCCAGTACTTCACCGCGTGCGGACTGACCCGGTGAGCGGGGTCGCGCAGACCCACCGGCAAGAGCGGTGCGGCGTCGGGAATGACGTCGGGAGTGGCGGCGGGTGTCGGTGCAGACGTCGGCTCGGGCGTCGTCCTGGGGGTCTCGTCGTTCACGGCCCCACCTTGGCACACGCCTGAGACAGCTTCGTGACCTCGTGTCACGCGTCGGTGGGGAGGGAGCGGGATTGGGCACCCCCGTGGCCCCCACCTAGACTCGCGGGCGTGGCTCTCACCATCGGAATCGTCGGACTCCCCAACGCGGGCAAGTCGACCCTCTTCAACGCCCTGACCAAGAACGACGTCCTCGCGGCGAACTACCCGTTCGCAACCATCGAGCCGAACGTCGGCGTCGTCGGTGTGCCGGACGAGCGTCTCGCCCAGCTCGCGGAGATCTTCGGCTCGGAGAAGATCCTTCCCGCGACCGTCGAGTTCGTCGACATCGCCGGCATCGTCCGTGGTGCTTCGCAGGGTGAGGGTCTGGGCAACAAGTTCCTGTCCCACATCCGCGAGTCCTCGGCGATCTGCCAGGTGACGCGCGTCTTCCGCGACGAGGACGTCACCCACGTCGACGGCGAGGTGAACCCCGGCAACGACATCTCCACCATCCAGACCGAGCTGATCCTGGCCGACCTGGAGACCGTGGAGAAGTCGATCGTGCGTCTCGACAAGGAGTCCCGCAAGAACAAGGAACTCGTCGCCAACTTCGAGGCGGCCAAGGCTGCCAAGGAGGCGCTGGAGTCGGGCACCCCGATCATCGCCACCGACATCGACCGCGACCTGCTGCGTGAGCTCTCCCTGCTCACCGCGAAGCCGTTCATCTACGTCTTCAACTGCGACACCGACGAGCTCTCCGACGAGCCCCTCAAGGACAAGATGCGTGAGCTCGTCGCTCCCGCCGAGGCGATCTTCCTGGACGCCAAGTTCGAGTCCGAGCTGATCGACCTCGACGACGAGGAGTACGCCGAGTTCATGGCGGACGCCGGCATCACCGAGCCCGGCCTCGACACCCTGGCCCGCGTCGGCTTCGACACCCTCGGTCTGCAGACCTACCTGACCGCAGGCCCGAAGGAGACTCGCGCCTGGACGATCAAGAAGGGCGCGACCGCTCCTGAGGCAGCTGGTGTGATCCACACCGACTTCCAGAAGGGCTTCATCAAGGCCGAGATCGTCTCCTTCGACGACCTCAAGGCCGCGGGCACCATGGCCAAGGCCAAGGAGGCCGGCAAGGTCCGCATGGAGGGCAAGGACTACGTCATGGTCGACGGCGACGTCGTGGAGTTCCGCTTCAACGTCTGAACCCTCACCCACGTACAACGCCGAAACTCCCGGTCACCTGGTGGCCGGGAGTTCGTAGCTTTCACCGACGGCGGTGTTGTTCCTCAGGCGCGGCCGCGCTCGTCCACCGGCCGTGCACGGTACGTTCGCCAAGCCGCGAGCAGGTCCTCGCGCGAGCCGCCGGGGTGAGTGGCGTGCCAGGCGCGGGTGAAGCGGTTGTACTCGAACTGTGCGTCGATCTCTCGCGAGTGCTGATCACGGGTCGCGCGGTGGTGGTCGAGCGCGTCCTGCAGGGTCTGGGTGCCGTCGGTCTCGGCGAAGAAGGCGCGCATCGCGGCGTCGAATCTGAAACCGTCGCCGGTCTGCTCGACGAACCAGGCTCGTACCGCTTGGCTGCAGCGTTGTCCGCGAGGGATCACGGTAGCGGCCGTCAACGGGCCGCTCAGGTGGGCCTGCCCGACGCGCTTCGGTGAGGCAGGTTCGGCGAACGGCTCGCCGTCCAACCTCGCCGTGATCCGCGCCGCCAGCAGTTCCTTGCTGCCGGACGCCCTGATCCCGAGGTGCCTGGCGAGCTCCGCCAACTCGCCCTTCAGCCAGTACCACCGGCGCAGTTCGGTTCCGCTCAGGACGTTGCTCGGGGCCGGGCGCTGCGGATCCATCATGGAGCAGCAGTCTAGGGGTGGCGGGCCGGGGCGCGCGGTCGGCTGTGGGCCTGACCGCCCCCTCTGCTGTGAATGGCCCTCAGCCCCTCTGGTGAGAGCTCGGGCTGTTCTTCAGTGTCTTCATGAGCACGGCGGAATCAAGGGTGTTTGCTGGTGGACTGCCCGCGTGAATCCGCGCCATAGACGGTGCTTGGCGGTGGAACGTGGTGGAGTTCTGCTTCAACGTCTGACCCTGTCGGGGCCGTCACGCGTTGACGAGGGAACTCCTGATGGATGTTGTGGGGGCCGAACGTACGCTCGGCCCCCACTTCTTTTTGGGCCAGGCCTCGCTGCCTCTGCCGCGGTGAGCGCACCGCGGCCTGGACGCGACGCTGCTTCGGAGCCAGCTGGGCGAACCCGGTCAGGTCGAGTTCTGCCACACCAGATGGGAAGCAGTGTTGTTGCTAGTAGTGAACTCGGTGGCCGTGGGATTGAGCAGCAACTTCATGTCGATGTATCGGGCAGTGGGTTTGTTCGCCCAGGCCGAGGGGGTGAGGAGGACGGTGAAGGTGTGCGACCGGGACGGGGCGAGCACCACGGGGGGCAACGGGGCGTTCACTCTCATCACCGGGATACTGCTGCCCGGGGGCATGAAAAGGAATGACTCCTTTCGGTCACCGGGGGACGTCCCCAGAACGGCAGTGAGGGTTCCGCTCAGGTAGGGCATGTCCACCTGCACCATGCCGGTGTTGTCCGAGATGTCGTGTTCCATCTGGCCCATGTTCGTGATGGTGACGGTGGTGCTCACGGGCGCGGTGCCGGTGGTGATCGTGGGGCCGCTGATGGTGATCGCCAAGTCCTTGGGTGCTAGCGACACGTGGGCGCTGTTATTGCCCGGGGAGTCGTCCCGGTTGCCTGAGGGCACGATGCTCGCATTCACCTGGAGTGGGGGAACGTTGGGCTGGGTGGCGCGGTAGACCAGCGATAGAACGGCATGCCTCGCCTGGCCCATCGGGAGTGTGGAGGTGACGAGAAACGCCTCGGCCGTACTTCCCTGTTCGGTCCATCCCGTGGGCAGAGTGCCCAACGTCAGCGTGCCTTCATTGGTGCCTGGTTTGGCGATGCGAACTAGCACGGGCCCGGCCGTCGGGGAGGTCCCGTAGTAGGAGACCCTGAACTGCACCGAGGTGTCCTGGTTCGGCACGACCCTGACAGGGGAGGTGACGGCAGAGATTGACACGTCCCCGGAGGAGGCCGCGAAGGCCGGCGCAGCCGTTGCGACGGCGACGGCGGGAACGGTCCAAGCAGCCGTCCTCACCACTGCGCGACGGGTCAAAGGGGCTGGGGCGTTGGTCATCGAGGCTCCGAATCGGTTGACATGGGCTGGGCAAACCTCCACGAGGTGCATCCGGCGGTGGTTGAGGCGGGAAAGGTCCAGTTCGTCTGGTGGCGCAGTCTCACGGCTCGGGAGTGCGACGGGGTGTTCGGGCCCGTCGTGGGTCCGAGTGACGAGGGTCCGCAGCAGAGGCCCTGGACACTTTCGCAGTGCGAGGGGCTCGGTGGCGGCTCACAGGGCGCCGCGAAGGGCGACCGGTCGGCTGGACGAGGCATCTTTCCCCACGTGGTTACAATCAGGCGGCAAGCATCGTGGACTTCGCGTGCTTTTGTCCTGCGTTTGAAGAACTGCGGGTGGGGTGAACGGGCGCAGGGTGCGCTCGAGTCGCGCCGGGCGATGTTTCGTGCGGCTGCTGAACCTTTGATCCACTCCACTCAGCCGATGCCGCCACGGCCGTGCGCAGCGCGACCCCTCGACGTGGCAGCTATCCGAGCCTCGGGTTGGGCCTGGGCGGCAGGGTGAGACGCGCATCACGTGGCCCCCGCCGGCTGCCCGGGCTCGCTACGGTGCAGGAACGGCACCGACGTGAAGGGAGACACCCATGCCCTTGAGTCCTTCAACGATGACCCTGCACGGCCACGAACTCTCCTACCTCGACAAGGGCGACGGCCCGGTGGTGCTGTTCGTCCACGGCATCCTCGGCTCGCAGCACAACTGGGCCCGACTGATCGACCTGATCGACGACACCCAACGTGTCGTCGTCCCCGACCTGCTCGGTCACGGACAGTCCGACAAGCCGATGGGCGACTACTCCCTCAGCTCGCACGCCGCGACCCTGCGCGACCTCCTGGACCGGCTCGGGATCGAGACCGTCACCCTCGTGGGGCACTCGCTCGGGGGCGGCATCGCGATGCAGTTCTTCTACCTCTTCCCTGAACGCGTCGAGCGGCTCGTCCTGGTCTCCAGCGGCGGCCTGGGGCGGGAGGTCAGTCTGTCGTTGCGGGCTGCCACCCTGCCCGGGGCCGAGCAGGTGCTCGGTGTCGTGGCCTCGGACTGGACGACGTCCCGGCTCGAGAAACTCGCTGGGCTGGCCGGCAAGGTCGGGTGGAAGCCGGCGGTCGACGTCAACGCCACCTGGCGTGGATTCCGGTCGCTGGGCGACCGCGAGAGCCGCAGGGCGTTCCTGGCCACCGCACGAGCCGTCATCGACCTGGGAGGGCAGACGGTCAGTGCCCACCGGCATCTCCTCGACGTGCAGCCACCGCCGACGCTGGTGGTGTGGGGTTCCAAGGATCGGGTGATCCCGGTCGACCACGCGCTCAACGCGCAGGAGTCCGTGCCGCAGGCGCGGGTCGAGATCTTCGACGGCGCTGGACACTTCCCGCACCTCGACGACCCCACCCGTTTCGCGGCGCTGCTGCGGGAGTTCGTCACCGCCACCTGAGAACCTGACGGGGGATGACCGCTCACCGAGCCGATGCGGGAGAATGCTGCCCGTGCCCAAGCCCATCACCATCCTCGTCGAGGGCGAGTCCGACAAGGCCGCCGTCGTCACCCTCCTGCCCCGTTTCGGCATCGACGCCGAGGCCGAGAACATCACCGTCACCGTCATCAACGGCGCCGGCAACTTCGGCCGCGCGATCCCCGAGACCGTCGCCCTGGGCCACCGCGTCGGTGGCCTCTACGACGAGGCCGAGGAACACTTCGTCGCCGACGCCCTGAACCGTCAGGCCGGTGAGGACCTGACTCGTCAGGGTTTCTTCGCCTCGCGCCCCGACCTCGAGCTCGAACTGGTCCGTGCCGTCGGTGCGGTCGCGATGACCCCGCTGCTCGAGCAGCACGGCGACCTCAAGACCTTCCGCAACTTCCAGGACCAGCCCAAGTACCGCGACGCCGACGTCGTCGAGCAGCTGCGTCGCTACATCGGAGCCAACGGTGCCCGCAAGGCCAAGTACGCCGCGATCCTCGTCGAAGCACTCGAGTTCGGGGCGTTCCCCGAGCCGCTCGAAGGCATCGTGAACTGGATCTGGAGCGCCTGAACATGAGCAACGTCCCGGCACGCAACGACGACGGATCGCGTCCCGGGCAGGCCTGGCTCTGGGCGGTCCCACTGTTCTCCGTGGGGCTCCTCGGGTTCGTCCCGCCGCTCGCGATCGCACTGCGCGCCAGGACGTCCCTGGCCTGGGGTTGGTTTGCCGGGTTCGTGGCAGCGCTGGTCCTCGGGCTCACCTTCGTCGACAGCGAGGGGTTCCTCGGCAGCGTGGCGGTCGCCGGCATCCTCGCCTCCATGGGTGGTGCCGCGGTGTACTCCGCGGTGCGCGGCAAGCAGTACTTCTTCCGTCCCGCCCCCGCCCCGCGGATGGGCTCGACGTCGATCGCCGGCGACGCGAACCAGCTCGCGCTGGCCCAGGTCGCTGCGCAGCGTCGTCGTCGTGAGGACGCCCGCACGATCGTGCGCAACGACCCCGGCACGGCCCGCGACCTCGGCATCGGCCGCCCCGACCTCGGACGCGGCTACGACGACGGCGGCCTCGTGGACCTCAACAGCGCCCCCGTGGAGCTGCTCGTCGCTGTTCTGGGACTCACTCCGACGCAGGGACAGGCCCTCGTCGAGGCGCGTGCCCGGGTGGGTCGGTTCACGCTCGTCGAGGACCTGCACCTGGTCAGCGAGATCGACCTCGCCACCTACGACCGGATCACCGACCGGGTCGTCCTGCTCTGACCCGGACGGCGAGCGACGCAGCTGCTCAGGCCGAGGCGATGCCGGGCAGCCAGAAGTAGGGCAGTGCCTGACCGGCGGAGTAGTACTCGGACGGAACCTGCAGACGCCACGCCGGGTCGGTGACCAGTTGCTTGAGCTCGTGGTCGCTGAAGACGTCGCCCTGACCCGCGGGATAGAGGGTGCTGACCCTGATCCGGAGTCCCTCGACGGGGTCGTAGACATTGATCTCCTGGGCGGAGTAGTCGTCGGGGCTCTCCTTGCGCTGCACGAGCATGGTGCCGCCGTTCTCCGTCGTGATGAGGGTGCAGGCCACCTCGCGTCCTGCGACACCGCAGCGGTTGTTGCTGGGTTCCTCCTCGGCGACCATCACCAGCACCTCGATCCGGGCATGTCCCTGCACGCCGTCGACATCGGCTGAGCCGTCCGCGAGAGTCGCGGTGCCCGAACCGGTGATGACGCCGCCGTCCTGGACCGCGGTGTCCCCGTGTTCGCCGCCGAACGAGATCGGGTCGACGGTGAGGTCGTCACGACCGAGTGCCTCCAGCCGCTCCAACAGCATCGCGGTCGCGATCCTGCCGTCGAGTCGGATCGTCTCCGGGGCGTCGTCGGGGACCTCGACCCCGGAGACGCCCGGCGAGAGCACCATGCCGATCGCGTCCGCACCCGAGGCGACCTTCTCGGCGGGGTGAAGATACCGCTCGGACTCCGGGGCGGGGACCTGACCCTCGTGTACGTACCGGTCGAAGGAGAAGTCGGGGAAGGTGGAGGGCCACTCCTGGGGCATCCACCAGGGCAGCGGTTCGGCAGTCGTGGCCGGGCCGTCCGCGGGTGCCGCGATCGGGGAGGAGCCGGGCAGCCATCCGGACGTTCCCAGCGAGAGCAGTCCGACGGCTGCTGCCGTGCCGAGGGCGACCACGCCGCGGGTGCGGTGACGACGGCGACGCAGGAAGGCGCCGTCGGCGCGGGCACCTGCGGCGATGCGGGTGTGGTCGAGGTGCACGTCGAGCACCAGGTCGTCGAGTTGGTCGTGCAGGGTCGGGTTCGTCATGAGCAGTCCTCGGGAGTGGCCAGCGAGGGGAACTGGGTACGGAGATGTTTCAGGGCGCGGTGGCTGCGGGTGCGGCACGTGACCGGGGAGAGGCCGAGCTGCTCGGCCGTGTCGGCCACCGAGAGGTCCTCCCAGTAGCGCAGCACCACGACGGCACGGTCGAGTGCCGAGAGGGTCGCCAATGCCTGCATCAACGCGAGGCGGGTCGTCGGGTCGGATCCCGGAGCCGAGGTCTCGGCCTCGGTGTGGACCTCGACGATCCGTCGTCGTCGCTTCTCGTCGAGGTGCAGGCGCAGCATCACCCGGCGGGCGTACGCCAGCGGATGGTCAGCGCGACGGACCTGTTTCCACTTCGAGAAGAGGCGCGCGTACGCGTTCTGGAGCAGGTCCTCGGCCGTCGAGCGGTCGCCGGTGAGCAGGACGGCAGTGCGCATCAACCGGGTCCCGGTGGAGTGGACGAAGTCGTCGAAGGTGTCCACCGTGACCGGGACGGTGATCCGCAGCGAGGCTGGGACGGTTGTCGTGGTCATACCTGCATCGACGGGGGTCACCGTCGTTACGTTGCAGGCCCGCCCCGATCCGTCATTGGTCTGGACCGGGCGAGGGCTCTTAGGTACTCAGGAGTCGACCGTGGATTCCTCGCGCAGCCGCGGCTCCACCCGCTGCTCGGGGTGGTAGCCGTGCTTGTCGGCGTAGAACGCGCGGATGACGTCCATGTCGGCGCGCACGTCGCCGGTGAGGGTGATCGTGGGGCCCAGACCGGTGGTCTTCGTGGGGCCGTCGACGAAACCGAGGGAGACGTCGAGACCGGCGTCGCGGGCGATCCGGTAGAAGCCCGACTTCCAGTGGGTGTTCCCGCTGCGGGTGCCGTCAGGGGCGATCACCAGCCCGAACGTGGCACCCGAACGCATCTGCGCGACGAGGTCGTCGACGAGACCCTGCGGGTTCTCCCGGTCGACGGGGATGCCGCCCAGACGGCGTGCGATCGGACCGGCCACGCCCTTGAAGAGGCTCTTCTTGCCCAGCCACCGGATCTCGATGCCCAGGCTCCACGCGACCGCCAACGTCAACGGGAAGTCCCAGTTGGAGGTGTGCGGGGCCCCGAGGAACACCACGGGGCGGCCCGGAGCGGGCTCGGAGGCCAGCTTCCAGCCCGAGAGGGCGAAGAAGAGACGGGCCAGCAATCGCTTGAGCATGGGGTTCACAGTAAGGCGTCGCGTCGAACCGCACGACGGCGGTGAGCACCGTGGACGGCAACCGGACGTCACCGGATCGCGTTCGTCCCCATTCCCCGGGCAGGGTTGAGGATCCTGACGTCCTGCAGATCGTGCGCTCCCGGTGCGGGCCGCCACAGAATGGGCGACGCCTGAAAGATTCAGACCGGTGTGGTTGTTCCGGTCCCCTTCACTCATCGAGCCAACTGTGACGCCCTTGACCGGTGTTCGTCGCCACCATGATCTTCTGGCCGCTGGCCAGGAAGTGCGCGGGCGCAGTGCTCAAGGCCCCAGGCACGGCTGCCGTCAACAAGGCCGCTCGCGGGTGACGGCCCCCGTGTCCGTCGAGCCGCTCACCGTGGAGGTGGGCGGCTCGAGGTGCTCCCGGGGTTGCTCAGATCGGTACGACGATCTGCCTGGACGCGTTGTTCTGAGGAAGGATCTTGAAGACGCGGTCGGGTCCGTTGGTCCTGTTCCCGCTGGAGAACGTGATGGTGGCGTACGTGCTTCCGTCCTCGACGTCGGTGTCCATCATCGCTGAGGTGTTGAAACTGAGCGACAGCGTCGAGGCGGCTGCGTTCACGGTGGTGGGTCGTCGGAACGTGAAGGTGAAGTAGGACGACCCCATGTCCCCGCGGTTGCTGCCCTGCAGGGACCAGGCGCCGTGGTTCGCGCTCGCGCCAGCGATCGAGTTGTACCCCTCGACGTGGGCGCCGGCCCGCGTGGTGCCGGTGAGGAACTGAACCTGGACCTGAACGGTGCCCAGAGCCACTCCGGCGGGGACCGCGATGGTGAAGTTGAACCGCCCGATCCCGGTGTAGTCACTGCGGCTGTCCCCGACGGTGGCGAGCCCTTCGAAGGAGTTGGAGGCGATCGACCAGAGTGCCCGGGAGTCTGCGAACGCGGGCGCCGCAGCAGCCACGGCGACAGTGGGCGCGGCCCAGGCCGCTGTCCGGACGACGGTGCGGCGACTGGGGGTGGGGTGGGCAGTGCTGGGGTTCACGAACGCTCTTGGAACGAGCCGCCTGTGCGGCTGGGCAGACCTCGGCGCGGTCGGTCCGAGAGCGGCATCGAGGGGGTAACGGAAGTCGCGACGCTACGGCGCGCAGGTGAGATCCTCAGGGAGATTCCCGATCAGATTGATCTGAGAGAGCGTGTCCTTGCTGCGCCGTGTGAGTCTCCGACACGGGTGGTACTGCTCGACCAGTGTCGTCGGGGGTGGAACAGTGAACGCATGGGTGCCATGCGCAGTGTCGTCTCCGCCGTCCTCGTGCTGCTCGGGTTGTTGCTGGTGGCGGTCTCGGCCCCCGCCACCTGGGCCCGCGAACACCTCCTCGACACCGACGAATGGACCCGGACGGTCTCCCCACTGATCGCGCAACCACCCGTCCAGGACGTCGTCAGCACGGCGCTGGTCGACGGCGTGGACCCCGACCGGAGACTGCCCGACGTCGCGCGGGCGCTGTTGGACCGAGCCACCGACGCCGCCGTCGCCACCGACACCTTCGCCTCCGCGTGGGACAGCGCGGTACGGATCTCGCACGAACACCTCGTGGAGACGATCCGGGAGGACGGCAAGGGCATCGACACCAGCCAGGGCGTCGTCGCCATCGAACTCGCACCCCTCTGGGAAGCGCTTCTGCCCCGCCTCGACGAGGCCGGGATCCCCGGACTCGACCGGCTTCCCAGTCCGGAGGGCACAGTCGTCCTGGACGACTCCGAGAAGACCGCTCGCGTGCTCGACCTGGCCGGTGAGGTGGACGCCAAGGCCTGGCCGGTCGCCGTCGTCGCCGTCGTCGCGCTGCTGCTCGGGGTGCTGTTCGCCCGTCGGCGCGGACGCACCCTCGTCCTCGTCGGGATCGGCCTGGTCCTGGTCGCCGTGGTCGAGTGGGCAGCCTGGACGCTGCTCAAGGACCAGTGGATCGACGGCGGGGGAGACCCCGCGGGCGAGGTGTTGCTGGTGGCCCTCACCGACTCCGTGGAGAGCTGGCTGCTCCCGGTCGGCGTGACTGGCGTCGTCGTCCTCCTCGTCGGAGCCGTGGCCAGCGCCCTCGGCCGTGCTGCACGTGGTCGGGCCGAGCAGGAAGCAGCCCTGCGATGAGCGAGCCGATCGCCCCGACGCCGCCTGCGCAGCACGCACTGGGCGTCCATTCCGAGGTCGGTCACCTCAACACCGTCATGGTCTGCGCCCCCGGACTGGCACACAGCCGACTCACCCCCGCCAACTGTGACGAACTGCTCTTCGACGACGTGCTCTGGGTCGAACGCGCCGCTGCGGACCACGCCCAGTTCGTGGCGACGTTGCGCGGCCGTGGGATCGAGGTCCTGGAGTTCTCCACCCTCCTCGCCGAGACCCTCGCCGTGCCCGAGGCCCGCACCTGGGTGCTCGACCAGCGGGTCCGTTCCCGGCGTGTCGGCGCCGAACTCGTCGACGATGTCCGCGCACACCTCGACGGCCTGGCCCCCGTGGCGCTCGCCGAGGCCCTCGTCGGAGGACTCACCCCGGCCGAGTTCGCGCCCGGTCGGGCCGGGGACCTGATGCGGTCGGTGTCCCGGGCGCGGGGGAGCACCGAGTTCCTGCTGCCGCCGCTGCCCAACATGCTCTACACCCGTGACACCACCTGCTGGATCGAGGACGGGGTCACCCTCAACCCCCTGCACTACGCTGCGCGCACCGAGGAGACCGTCCTCGCCGCCGCCGTCTACCGGCATCACCCACGCTTCGCCGGACAGGTCACCGAGTGGTGGGGCGACCCGACGAGGGACGCTGCGATGGCGACCCTCGAGGGTGGCGACGTGATGCCGATCGGCAACCGGACGCTGCTGGTCGGCCTGTCCGAACGCACGTCGCGACAGGGCGTCAGCTCGCTGGCGCACGCACTCTTCGCCCGCGGCGTCGTCGACCGGGTGATCGTGGCGGTGCTGCCGCGGATGCGCGCCGCGATGCACCTCGACACCGTCCTGACCTTCGCCGACCGTGACGTCGTGCTGGTCCACCCCGACGTCACTGATCACGTCCGGGCGATCTCGCTGCGTCCCGGGCCTGCGTCCGCGGGAGGGCTCGACGTGCGCGAGGAGGCCGGAACGCTGACCGAGGTGATCGCGTCTGCTCTCGGGGTGGAGCGGCTGCGCGTCGTCGACACCGGTAGCAGCCCTTCGACCCGCGCACGCGCGCAGTGGGACTCCGGTGCGAACGTCGTCGCTCTCGAACCCGGCGTCGTGATGGCCTACGACCGCAACACCCACACCAACGACCTGTTGCGCGCCGAAGGTGTCGAGGTGCTCGAGATCGTCGGCGCAGAACTGGGACGGGGCCGCGGCGGCGGACACTGCATGACGTGTCCGATCAGCCGCGACCCCGTCTGAGAGTCGTCAGGAGGCGTCAGCCGTCAGCGGCGACGACCGTCCTTGGCACGCTCCTCCAGCGCTGCGGTGAGCATGCCGACCATCGCCTCGACCTGGATGTCGGCGGAGTTGATCTCCTCCTCCGAACCGTCCAGGGCGCGCGCGGCGAGACCGGCCTTGGAGTCGATGAGCTCTGCGATCCGGGTGTCGACGGTCTGGTTGGCGATGATGCGCCACGCGGTGACCGGCTCTTCCTGACCGATGCGGTGCACGCGGTCGATCGCCTGGGTCTGCTCGGCGTCGGTCCAGGACAGTTCGGCCAGGACGACGTTGGAGGAGACCTGCAGGTTGAGACCGACGCCGGCTGCGGTGAGCGAGCAGACGATGACCTCGACCTCGGGGTCGTTGACGAATGCGTCGATGTTCTTCTGACGCGCCGTCGCGGACTGATTTCCGCGGATCGAGGAGTGCTTGATGCCGCGCTCGTCGAAGATCTTCTCGCAGGTGTCCATCACGTCGACGTGCTTGGCGAAGACGACGACCTTGCCGACGTTGCGCACCAGCTGGGCGGCGTAGTCGGCGGCCAGCGGAGCCTTGGCAGTACCGATGCGACGGATCATCGAGAAGACGTTCTCGCCCGAGTTGTCGTCGGAGGCCTCGTCGCGCTCCCACTCCGCGACCCTACGCACCAGCTCGGTGTCGATGCCCGCGACCCGGTTCTCCTCGGCCCGGGCCGCGACGACACGGTCGTAGCGCTCCAGCAGGCGGCGCGCCATCTCCCGCTCGGCGGCGCGGATCGAACGGCCGGCCTCGCCCTCGAGCTCGACCGGGATGTCGGCGATCCGACGGGCCGGGATGTCGGCGGCGACGTCGACCTTGCGGCGACGCACGATGCCCATGTCGACCACCGAGTGACGAGCGGCCGGATAGAACGCCTTGTCGTCAGGGGCGTAGCCGGACTCCTCGAGCTTGGCCATCAGGCCACCGAGCGGCTTCTTCTCGTCGATCCAGCCGAGGAACTCCCAGATCGAGGTGAAGTCCTCGAGGTCGTTGATCAGCGGGGTACCGGTCAGTGCCATCAGCAGCGGGCTGACCTGGCGCTCACGGATGCGCTCGGCGATCTTCTGCACCAGCTGGGAACGCTGCGACTTGCGGTTCTTGATGAAGTGGGCCTCGTCGACCACCATGCCGCGGAAGCCGAAGTCGGCCATCCACGCGGCGTGACGGTCCAGGACCTCGTAGTTGACGATCACGATGTCGGCGAAACCGTCGAGGTCGTGCCCGTCGCCGGTGATGACGGTGGAGCGTCGACGCGGCAGCCAGTGCGCGGCCTCGCGGGCCCAGTTCGTCTTGACGACGTTGGGGACCACGACGAGCAGCGGGAACGCGTCGGCGGCGTCGGCGGCGACCAGCGACTGCGCGGTCTTGCCCAGGCCGGGCTCGTCGGCCAGCAGGAAGGTGCGGTGGCCTGCCTTGACCGAGGCGACCAGACGAGCCTGGTGACGCATCAGTTCGAGGCCGTCACGCGTGGTCCGGTCGTTGGGGTCGGGCAGGTCCATGCACGCGGCTGCGCCGTTGGCGTACTCGAAGGAACGCAGCAGCGGACCGATCAGTTCCCACGACGCGAGACGGAACGTCTTCGGCTCGACCTTGCGGGCCGCGGCGTCGAAGTCGGGACGCTGGAACGGGTTGGCCAACTGGCGCGAGACGACGGTCTGCGGGACCACACGACGCTCGCTGCCCAGCGGTGCCTCGACCTCCGGCTCCGGCTCGACGTCGGTGAACTCCAGGCCAGCGGCCTCCGACATCTTCCGCTTCATCGCACGGGCGGCGTCGGAGATCTCCGCCTCGTCACCGAGCAGTTCGAAGAGGGAAGGGTCGCGGGTGGTGGTCTTGGCGAGGATGGTGGCCACACCGTCGAGGCGCTTCATCGCATCAGCACGGGACGACTCCGAGATCTCGGTGTCCTCCTTGACGCGGGTGCGCTCCTCGCGCACCAGCAGTGCGACGGCCTGGAACCGGGCCCGGGTCGCGGAGGCGACACGACCACGCTGGGCCTCGGTCTCGATCTCACGCACGGCGCGAGCGAGCACGGGGATGATCCCCTCGTTGTCGAGGTGGCGGGGGCGACGGTTACGACGGTTGCCGCGGTTGCCGCCGCGCGATGCCGTCTTGCTCTGGCCGGACAAGGTGCTCCTCTGGGGTTCCACGCCGTGGCCGTCGGGTGTTCCGGGCGCTGACGCGGTGTGGAATGGGCACGAGCCGCTGTGGGGCGGGGTGACAGGCAGTCCGACGTGGTCGTCTCGACGAAGTTCGACGCACCCGCGCGACGGGTGCAGAACCTCAGTGCTGCTGACTGCTACGAGGGAGGCTGTGCGCTTGCGGACGCCGTCCCGGGGCTGTGCTGAGGAGATTCTAACGCCTCGATGCTCCGGTTGTGCAGTGACCGGGATCCGGACGGGAGGTTCAGACCTTCCGCCGTCGTTCGATCTCACGTTTCATGACGCTGGGGACTGCCCTGCACACGCGGGTCACACGCTGGACGCGAAGCTTCCACAGCGGGGTTTCGGAGGCGTGGTCACCGTGGTACGCCCGGATCTCGTCGGGTGAGAGCACGAGGGCGTACCAGATGTAACGGGGACGTTCCCGCCAAGGCAGCTCCTTGAACGCGTACCACCATGCGGTGTAGGGATGCGCAGTCGTGCCGAGCATCCAACGTTCGTACTCGGTGTCCTCCGCCGGGTGGGAGGGAGCGACGGTCATCCCGATCCGATCGAAGAAAGGTGCGAGAGGGCGGACGCAGCCTGTCTCCTCGGACAGCCTCGAGAGGTCGGCCCGGTCGGAGGCGTCCAGGCGTGTGGAGGCCTTCTCCACGAGCCGGTCGAACGCGGTTTCGTTCTCGGGCCGCCAGAGCGAGCGAAGGTGGTGCAATGCCGCGATCGCAGCGCTGCTGGCGAGGTCAGTGAACTGGACAGGATGGCCGGCCTGGGGAAGTTCGATCCGACGCTGCCAGAGGATCTCGAAGACCTCTGAAGCCGGAGCGAGGAATCCTGGGAAGAAGGAGTGCAGGTCGAGCCCGATGGGCCAGTGGTCGTTGAGCAGGTCGATGGAGTGGTGCCCGAGGATCTGCGGGTTCTCGTGCGGCCCTGCAAGACGCCAGTCGGCGGATTCCATGGCGGCCTGCATGGCGTCGAGGTCGTCGGGGTGCACCATCACGTCGATGTCGGCCGAGACCCGCGGCTCCCGCAGGCCATGGTGCGCCAGGACCACGCCCTTGATCGCCAGGGCCCGGATCCCGTGGTCGGCTGCGACCCGGGCGACGAGGGCGTAGGCGAGCGGGATCGCCTCGGCGGAACTGAGGCGCATCTCGGACGTCGTCATGCGGGTCCTTCCCGGAGCAGGCCAAGACCGAGCAGTTCGCCGACGAAGCCCTCGACGTCGTCGCGCACCTCGTCGGGGGAGAGGCCCACCTCGTCGGCGACCGCGGCCACCACCGCGGCCCGGTCGCGGCTACCGTCCACGCACTCCCAGATCACGGCGGCGGGGCCGGCCAGGATCCGTGGGGGCGTGCTGGGGGAGGAGAGGTCGACGAGAGCATGGCGTCCGCTCGGGTCGACGCTCGTGTGGGCGACGTCAGGGGAGTGCGACAACGCCCCGCTGCCCGCCGCGGGGGCGGCGGGCAGCGGGGCGTCGGCAGCGTTGCTCATGTGTGGTCGGAGACCTTCCGCAGAGGGGACACCCTCAGCGGGCGGCTCGCGTTCCGCGGCGCTTCGGCTGCTCGGCCGCTGCGTCGTCGGCGGTCGGCGTGGCCGAGTAGGAACCGTAGGAGCCGTAGGTGCCGTAGCCACCGTAGGTGCCGTAGCCACCGTAGCCACCGTAGGAGCCGTAACCGAGGACCTTGCCGCGGCGCGGGACCCGGTTGACGATGACGCCGAGGGTGCGGGCGTCGACCTGGGACAGCGACTCGAGAGCGCTCTCGAGGTGGTGGTCCTTGGTCTTGTTCGCCGAGATGACGATCAGGGCGCCGTCGGTGCGGGCCGCGAGGATCGCGCCGTCGGTGACGGGGAGCAGCGGCGGGGCGTCGATGACGACCATCGCGTTCTGGGAAAGGCGGTTGAGCAGGTTGCGCATCGCCTGCGAACCGAGCAGCTCGCTCGGGTTCGGGGGGATGGAACCGGCGGCCAGGACACGCAGGTTGTCGTGGCCGGGGATGCGCTGGAGCGCCTCCTCGACGGAGATCTTGCCGGTGAGCACGTCGGTGAGACCGACACCCTCGACCAGGCCGAGGCTGGAGGCCACCATCGGGCGACGCAGGTCGCCGTCGACGAGGACGACCGGCTGGCCGGAACGCTCGATCGCGGCGACCAGGTTGGAGGCCACGGTCGACTTTCCGTCACCGGGGAGCGGGGACGAGACCACGATGACGCGCGGCGGGTTGTCCACGTCCATGTAGGTCAGGTTGGTGCGGAGCTTGCGGAAGGCCTCCGAGGACGGGGCCTGGCCCTGCACCTTGGTGTCGGCGTCGACCGCGAGCTGCGAGAGGCCGGAGACCTGACGCTTGAGGACCTGGGCGTCAGGGATCTGACCCACGACGGCGACCTTGAACTTGTCCTCGACCTCCTTCTTGGAACGGAGGCGACGGTCGAAGGAGCCGCGCAGGACGGCGTATCCGAGACCGAGCAGCAGGCCGAGCACCAGCGCGAGTCCGATGTTGCGGACCGGGTCGGGAGAGATCGGCGCGGTGGGCAGCGCCGCTGCCTGCACCGGGATCATCCGGACCGGGGCGATGCCCTTGTCCTCGGGGTCGAGGATCAGGTCGATCTCGTCGGACAGCGCGGTGACCCACGCGTCGGCGAGACCCTGCGCGAGCTCGGGGGTACCGGCTCGCGCGACGATCTTGATCAGCACGGTGTCGGTGGGCTGGGTGGCCTGGATCTTGGTGACGAGGTCCGACGGCGAGTCGGTCAGTTTGAGGTCGTCGATGACGCGCTGGGCGACCTGACGGCCCTTGGCGAGCTCGAGGAACGAGGTTGCCTTCGACTTGGCGAGGCTGTCGTTGACCGACGCCAGGGCCGAATTGTCGTCACTGCTCGATGTGGTGACGTAGCCGTTGGCATCAGCGGCGTACACCTTGGACCGGGTGAGGGTCCAGCCAATTCCGAGGAGGACACAGACAACGACGATCGCCACGACCCCCTGCCAATGGTGGCGTAGAACGCGTGCGTAGTCCTTCAACTCCACGAAAGAGCCCCCTGCTGCTGTGGTCTGAGTGAATCACGGGGAGTCTACGGGGCCGCCGCGTCAGGTGACACCTAGGGTTTCTCACCTGTGACCATGCCTAGACTCCGGGCATGGTCACGGAGTTGTCGTTGGACGTCATGGGTGTGCGGGTCGTTCTCGACCTGGGGGGCGCGGACGCAGAGGTCCTGCGGGGCTGTGTCGAGCATGCCTGGGACCGCTGCCTGGTGGCACCTGGGTCCGCGGGGCCGGAGGGTTCCGGGACGGCCGTGCCCGCTCGTCGGGTCGAGGTGGTCCTCGACCCCGACACGACCGTCGTGGACGAGGCCCGGAGTCGCGGAGCCGTGGTCGGGACCACGGAGATCGTCGTCATGGACGAGCTCACCACCCGCTTGGTCCGTGAGGGTCTGGAGGCCCTGGTCGGTGACCGCTGGCTCCTGCACGCCTGTGCCCTCGGCGACCCGGAAACCGGTGCGACCGTCGTCCTGGTCGCGCCCTCGGGCACCGGCAAGACGACGGCGTCGCGCACGCTGGCCACCTCCTTCGGCTACGTCACCGACGAGACGGCGGTGATCGAACGTGACGGCACGATCACGCCGTTCCCCAAGCCCCTGTCGCTGTTGGTCGACGGCCGCCGTCCCAAGCGTCAGGTCTCGCCGACCGAGCTCGGCATGCTCCCGTCGCCTCCTACGCCGTGGCTGGCGAAGGTCGCGCTGCTCTCACGTCACGAGGACGCGGAGGGCGTCGTCGTGGAGGAGGTCGCTCTGGGGGAGGGGCTGGCACAGCTGGCCGAGCAGACCTCGTCCCTGCACCTGCTGGAGGACCCGTTGGCCTCGGCGACGGCGATCCTGCAGGCCCGAGGCGGCCTGACCCGTCTCGTCTACTCCGAGAGCGCTGACCTGGTCCCGGTGGTGCGCGGATGGCTGGACGCTGCCGACCGCAGCGCGATCGGCCCCGCTCCGGTGCCGGGTGCGCCTCTCGAGCAGCCCTGGGCAGAGCCTGCCGCTGAGTCCGAGTCCGAGCCCGCGGCCGAGGACTCGAGGGGGGAGAAGCCGGCTCGACTGCGCCGTTGCGCGGTTCTGGACGAGTTCGCGATCGACGAGACGGTGGTCGTGCTGCTGGAGGGCCAGGTCCTGACCCTGTCGCCGGTGGCTGGTCTGGTCCTCGACCTGGTGGGCGAGACGGGGGCAGCGGGCATGGAGGTCGCTGCGCTCGAGGCCGCCATGGAAGAGGCCATCGGAGTGCCCGCTGAGGGCACCGTCGCCGACGCGCTCACCCCGATCGTCGACGACATGGTGACGCGGGGGCTCGTCGAGCGCATGTGAGCCGTCCTGAGAATCCCCGGTCCAGGGGCTCTTCCCAGGGGGACTCGTGCTGGGTACCGTCGCGGCCCATGGACGAGAGAGTGAGTCGGTGGGCAGCCGCTGTGCGGAGCACGTCCGTCGCGGAGGGGATCCACGCCGTCGACCTCGACGGCGGTTGGAGCGTGGGTGGCGGCATCAACGGCGGCTTCCAGATGGCCGTCGTCGGTCAGGCGCTGGCCTCGGCGGTGCCCGGCAAGCCACACCCGGTGACGTTCGCGGCGCACTTCCTCTCCGCTGCCACCGGAGGTCCGGCACTGGTCCGGACCACGGTGCGGCGCGAGGGTGGTCGTTTCGCGACTCTCAGCGCCGACCTGGTGCAGGACGACGTCGTCCGGCTCACAGTCACCGCGACCTACTCCGATCTCGCGCTCCTGCCCGACACGGTCGCCACCACGGCCGCTCCCTTCGCGATGGCTCCGCTGGAGGAGTGCGTCTCGACGTCGTTCGCTCCGCCGGAGTTGAAGAAGGTGGCTCCGCTGATGGAGCGTTTCGACATGCGGTTCGACCCGTCCAGCATCGGGTGGGCGGTGGGGGAACCCAGCGGTGCCGGCGAGCTCCGGGCCTGGTTCCGCGTCGAGGAGGGGCAGGCACCTGATCCGGTGCAGCTGTTGCTGGCCGTCGACGCTCTCCCACCGGTGACCTTCGACCTCGGTCTGCCCGGATGGGCACCGACCGTGCAGCTGACCGCGCACGTCCGCGCGGTCCCCGCCGACGGCTGGTTGCGACTGCGTCAGGTGACCCGCAACGTCGCCGGTGGGCTCTTCGAGGAGGACTGCGAGGTGTGGGACTCCGCGGACCGGTTGGTGGCGCAGTCGCGGCAGCTCGCCGTGCTCCCGCGCTGAAGTCTCAGATCCTGCGAGCAGCCCGAGGGGCGTCTCAGTCGAACCAGGAACGGCGCATCGAGACCACCCAACGACGACGTGGGTGCTCGGTGACCGACCAGAGTCGGTCGGTCTGGGGCCAGTAGGAGAGGTCTTCGGGTCCGACGGGCAGCGCGAACCAGTGCTGCTTCAGGCTGCCGGGGGTGCCGGTGTACATCGAACCGGGCAGGAACGGCCCTCGCGAGACGCTGACGTGGTGGCGTCCCTGGGCCAGGGCGACTCCCTGCATCTGCACCACGCCGTCGGCGTCACGGACCGGACGCGAGGTGCCCGAGCCGTCGGTGGCCGGAAGACCGGTGGCGGGATCGAGCTCGTAGCGCGCCAGACGGGTGCTCTGCTGGCCGCGTCCGTACTCACCGGCGAGCAGGCCGGGAGGGGTGCTGGATCGGTCGAGGGAGAGGAACGAGTAGCGCAGCGGCTCGTGGCCCTCGTCGGTGAACGCACGATGTGCGTGCCGCACCGGGAGCACGTAGTGGTGCCCGAAGCTGGCCAGACGCGGGCCGCGGGCGTCGTCGTCGAGGACACCGATCCGGGTCGGGTGGAGGTTGTCGTCGCCCACCCGCATCAGGTCGTCGAGGTGGAAGGAGAGGAACCCGCGCCCGGTGGCCGCCACGTGCAGCCAGTCGCCGGCCCAGACGATGCCGCCGGCGTGGATGTTGACGCCGGCCATCCGGAGGCGGTGGTCGCTGTCGAAGTGCGGGTCGACGAGCAGCACGTGGCGGTAGCGCAGCGTGTCGAGGTCGAGGACGCTGATCCGGGACCCGCGCTTCACGCCGTCCACAGGCTTGGCGTACGAGGTGGTGACCACCAGGCGACGCCCACGCCAGGTGCCGTCGCCCGACGCGCCCGCGTCGGCGGAGGTGGTGACGCCCTGGGGCCACCAGACAGGGTCAGCGCTGTCGTGGGCGTTCCAGGCGATCGCACGGTCCACGGCGCGTCCGGTGAGGCGTCCCACCAACGACTCACGCGCGGTGAACTTGAGGTTGTCGACCACGTCCGCGAACCCGACCCGGCCACCGGCGACGTCGGCGAGCGCGTCGATCCTGGCGACGTTGTCCTCAGTGCGTTCCAGGTGCACGCCGGTGAGGCGGAGCGGGGTGGCGGCGGCGTCGTCGGAGGTCACCCCGGCAGGTTATCGCCGCCGGCCACGAGTGCGACACGCTCGCCCGCGTCGGTGCACCATGGAGGCATGAGGGCCATCTTCTTCGACGAGGACGACGCAGCCGCCGTGGTGCGTCGTCTGACCCACGACGGGTACGACGCACAGCTCGAACGCGAACGCTTCCAGGGCGAGGACGACGACGAGGACCACCCGTGGGCGGTCCTGAGTGACGCCCCCGAGTTCGTCCTCGAGGTGCTGGTCGACGAGTACGACGGCTGGCTCGACCACGGCGACGAGCCGGAGCCCGTGGTGCCGCAGCTGCCGCCGCTGCGTCTGCCGCCGAGCAGCGTCGTCGGGGCGTCCGCGGACGAGGCCGTCGAGGAGCAGCCCGCACCGCTGGACCTGCCGTCCGCGCCGCGTCGGGTGAAGCGACCCGACCTGCTCTCCCGGTTGGGCGTGAGGAAGCACGGACGTGACGACTAGGCTCGGCCCCATGACGTCCGCGCCCCTCCCCGCCCAGCGTCTGCTGCTGGTCCACGCCCACCCTGACGACGAGTCCATCGGCAACGGAGCCACGATGGCGAAGTACGTGGCGATGGGTCGCCACGTCACGCTGATCACCTGCACCGCCGGCGAGCAGGGCGAAATCCTGGTCCCCGAGCTGGAGCACCTCGCCGCTGACCGCGACGACGCCCTCGGTCCGGTCCGCAAGGACGAGCTCGAGGCCGCGATGAAGGAGCTCGGTGTCACCGATCACCGCTTCCTGGGCGGTTTCGGCACCTACCGCGACTCCGGCATGCAGTGGCACGCTGAGGGGCACGCGATCCCCGCCGACGACGTCCGCGACAACGCGTTCTGGAAGGCCGACCTCACCGAGGCCGCCGACCACCTGGTCGCCGTGATCCGTGAAGTCCGCCCGCAGGTCCTGGTCACCTACGACGAGTTCGGCGGCTACGGCCACCCCGACCACGTCCAGGCCCACCGGGTCGCGATGTACGCCGCCCAGCTCGCCGCCGTCGACTCCTACCGTCGTGACCTGGGCGCTGCCCACGAGATCGCGAAGATCTACTGGTCGACGATGTCGGAGGAGAAGATGCGCGAGGGCATGCGTGCCCTGCGCGCCCAGGGCGAGACGTCCGGCTTCGCCGCGATGGACCCCGACGGCCCGATGCCGCGCATCGCCACCCCGGAGTCGGACATCGCTGCTGCGGTCGACGGCTCCGAGTTCCTGGACGCCAAGATGGCGGCGCTGACCGCGCACGCCACCCAGATCACCACCGACGGGCCGTTCTTCGCGCTCAGCAACAACGTCGGCGCCTCGGCGTTCGGCGTCGAGTACTACCGCCTCGTCAAGGGTGTGCGTGGCCCGGTCGGCGAGGACGGCTTCGAGACCGACCTGTTCGCCGGAATCGACGCGGACGCGTGAGCACCGCCCGGCGTGGGGTGCCGGCTCCGGTCACGGCGGTGGTCCTCGCCGTCGTCGGTCTGCTGAGCGCCCTCGCCGGGGTGCTGGTCCATGCCGACTGGTGGGGGACGGCCCTGACCTGGGCCGTCCTGGCGACGGTCCTGCGGGCGTCGTCGTCGCGTTGGTGGGGCCGTCCGGCCTTCGCCGGCGCCTGGTCCCTGGTGATCGTGTGGTCGCTGTTCCCGCGGGCGGAGGGCGACTTCCTGGTCGCCGACACGGTGGCGGGATGGCTCCTGATGGCGACCGTTCCGGTGGCCCTCGTGGTCGCCTTCGCAGGCGTGCTGAGGGGGTCGCGCGGGCCCCGGACGGGCACTGCGGCCTGAGCCCTCGCGGCGCGGCCGGTTCCTCCTGCGCCGGTGTCCTCCTAGACTCTCAGGGTGTTCGATCCCAAGAAGACCGACGAGCCCACTCCGGAGGAGACTCCCGACGAGCCCGTCGAGCAGACCTCTCCCCAGGAATCCGACGCTGCTGTCGAAGGCGGTGCGGAGCAGGTGGCGAGCGCTGCTGAGTCCCCGGACGACGACGCTCCCGCGCTGCCCGACGCTGACGCGCCCGCCGACACCGACGTGGCTGCCGAGGCCGATGCCGTGACCGCAGTCGAGCCTGGCGCGGTAGCTGAAACCGCGCCTGAGGCAGCAGCCGAGACCGCGCCTGCAGCCGAGGCAGAGCCCGCGACGGCGAACGCCCTTCCTGAGCCGCCGCCGACCGTTGCCGTGCCGGTCACTGCGCCGACCCCTGAGCCGGACGCCGCGGCTGCCCCTGAGGCGGACGCCGCGGTGGCTGAGGCTGCGCCGTCCACCGCTCCCGTGGTGCTTCCCGCGCCGCCGAGCGCCGCTGAGCCGGAGGTCCCGTCGACGCCCGAGCCCGTCTCAGAGCCCGTGGATGAGCCTGTGGATGAGCCTGTGGATGAGCCCGCCGCGGAGTCGCTCGAGGAGCCCGCGTCGGCTCCCGTCGCGGACCTGCTCGACCAGCCGGTCGTCGCCCCCGTGGCCGCGTCTGCGGCCGGCGGCAATGACGGGGCCGTCCCTGCCGGTCCCACCAGCACCGCCGTCGAGGACGCACCGCGTCCGCGTCGCCGTGGTCGCAAGGTCGCGCTCTGGACCGTCGCCGGTGCCGTCGTGCTGGGCGGCGGCTACGCAGCTCTGCACCAGGTCGCTGCCGGCCGGGTCCCGCAGGGCACCACGGTCGCCGGCGCCGACATCGGTGGCAAGACTTCCGGTGAGGCGTGGACGACGCTGGAGTCCGCGTTCTCGGAGCGTTCCACCGCTCCGATCGAGATCACCGTCGACGCCGAGTCCAGCGAGGTCGACCCCACTGCAGCCGGCCTCGACTTCGACCACGACGCGACGCTCGCGCAGGCCGGGGTCAGTGACTCCTGGGCCCCGAGCACGATCATCGACTACTTCACCGGCGGTACCGAGGTGGAGCCCGTCGTCACCGTCGACCCGGACAAGCTCTCCACGCTGCTCGACCGCGTCGACAAGGACCACGGCACCAAGGTCCGTGAGGGCAAGGTCCGCTTCGAGGGCGCCGAGATCGTCACCGTCGAGCCGCGGGCCGGCAAGGTCGTCGACCGCGCCGAGGCCGAGAACACGCTGCGCAAGGCGTTCGTGAGTGAGGACCGTGCGGTCGAGCTCGCCGTCCTGCCGACCGAACCCGACGTCGACGCCGCGGACGTCGCGAAGGCCGTCGAGGAGTTCGCCAACCCGGCCGTGTCCGACGTCGTCACCCTCACCTCCGGTGACGTCGAGGTCGTGCTGGAGCCGTCCGACTACACCGCCGCGCTCAAGCTCGCTCCGGTCGACGGCGCACTCCAGCCGCAGCTCTCGATGGAGAAGCTGAACGACCTGGTCGACGCTGCGCTGGAGAAGAAGGGCGGTCCGAAGGAGGCCACCGTGAAGCTCGTCGGCGGGAAGCCGACGGTCGTCCCGGACGAGAAGGGCATCGCCTTCGACGAGAAGTCGCTGGAGAGTGTCTTCCTCGGCCTCGTCACCAAGCCGGCAGGGGAGCGCAGCGCCGAGGTCACCTCCGTCGAGGTCCGCTCGGACTTCACCACCGAGGACGCCGAGAAGTTGGGCATCGTCGAGGAGATCTCCAACTACACGACGCGTTTCCCGGCTGCCGCGTACCGCTTCACCAACATCGGTCGGGCCGCCGAACTGATCGACGGCACCGTCCTCAAGCCCGGCGAGGTCTTCTCCCTCAACGAGATCGTGGGCGAGCGCACCGCGGCCAACGGCTTCACCAAGGGCACGATGATCGCCGACGGCGTCTTCAAGGAGGACTTCGGTGGCGGCGTCTCGCAGATGGCGACCACCGTCTTCAACGCGATGTTCTTCGCCGGCTTCGAGGACGTCGAGCACAAGCCGCACTCGTTCTACATCTCCCGCTACCCCGAGGGCCGCGAGGCCACCGTCGCGTGGGGTTCGGTCGACCTGCGTTTCCGCAACGACTCCGACCACGGCGTCCTGATCAAGGCCAGCGTCACGCCGGCCGGAGGCGAGGGCCTCGTCAACGTCACCATGTGGTCGACGAAGCGCTGGGACATCACCGCGTCGAAGTCGGGCCGCTACGCGCTCACCTCACCCAAGACCCGCAACCTGTCGGGCCCCGAGTGCGTGCCCAACAGTGGTTCCGGCGGGTTCGACGTGGACGTGAAGCGGTACTTCCACAAGCCGGGCCAGGACGCGGTGGTGAAGACCGAGAACTTCCACACCACGTACACGCCGGCCGACCGAGTCGTCTGCAACTGACCCGGCGAACAACACTGGTCGAGCAGCACCAGCGACGGGCCCGGACGCATGCAGCGTCCGGGCCTCTCGTCGTCTCTGCTGTTCTCGGTGATTCCCCGAAGCGGGTCACTCACGCAGGAGTACTCAGCAAGGAGCACTCAGGAACCGGTACTCGTGGTGGGTGCTGAAACCGATCGAGCGGTACAGCGCGACCGCGGCCGGGTTGTCGCTCTCCACCTGCAGGTGCAGCGTGGTCACGCCCCGCGAGGCGGCCCAGTCGACGGCCTCGGCCAGGACCGCACGGGCCAGACCGGTGCGGCGCTGGCGCTCGGTGACCCAGAGGTCGCCCACGCAGCCCCACACGTCGCCGTGGGTGTCGTCGATCGCGACCCGGACGCGGGCGCCGTCACCGACGTTCGCCGTCGCGAGGTGACCCTCGGTCGACTCGGCCAGGTCGGCGACCGGAGGGGCCGGGGGCAGGAGTCGCTGGACCCGCGAGAGGGGCGCGAGCAGGGCTTCGAAGCGCGTCCCGACGGGGTTCCATCCGAGACCGAGCAAGGCCTCCTCCTCGGGGGAGCCCACGACCACCTGGGCCAGTGGGGGAGTGCCGAGCGCACGGTGGTGGGCGACGACGAGATCAGCAGCCTCGGCGACGGGGACGCCCGGGTGGCCGATCGCGAGCACCGAGTGGCCGCGCTTGGTCGCACGTCCGTCGAGGGCCAGTCCGCCGTCGCGGAACACCCATTCGCCCAGCGCACTGGTGACGACGCCGTCGAGCAGGCCGAGGGACCGCAGGTGCAGGGTGCGGGCCGGAGTGCGCATCCGCACGGAGTCGCGGGGCGGGACGGGCTTGCCGGAGACGATGTCGGCCAGGTGGATCGCCACCACGGTGCCGTCCTCGGTCCTGACCTCGCAGAGTCCGCGCCCCCAGGAGAGGCACTCACCGAGGGTGTCGGTGAAGGCCGGGCCTCCGGTGGGGCCGGTCTGGCCGGGCAGGAGTCGTCGCACCACGACGCGCTGACCCACGACGTGTTCGCCCAGGCGGTGGGATCCCAGGGCGTGACCCTCGACGTGGGTGGGGCGGTCGCCGTCCGGCGCGTGGGACGTGGACGGGGGGTCTGTGGGGGTGGTCACGACGAGATACTAGGCTGACCCGTGGGGACAGATCCGTGTGGACGCTTTCCCCTCAAGTCTTCATCCCGCTACCCGAGGAGGAACGGTGACCTACGTCATCGCCCAGCCGTGTGTCGACGTCAAGGACCGCGCGTGCGTCGACGAGTGTCCCGTCGACTGCATCTACGAGGGCAAGCGCATGCTCTACATCCACCCCGACGAGTGCGTCGACTGTGGTGCGTGTGAGCCGGTGTGCCCCGTGGAGGCTATCTTCTACGAGGACGACACCCCGGAGGAGTGGAAGGAGTACTACGACGCGAACGTGGGCTTCTTCGACGAGCTCGGCTCGCCCGGTGGCGCCGCGAAGTTCGGCGCCATGGACAAGGACCACTCCTTCGTCGCCGAACTCGCTCCCCAGAACCAGAAGTGACCGGCGTGTTCGGAGCGGCCCCCACCGTTTCGTCGAGCCTGCCTGACTTCCCGTGGGACAAGCTGACCGAGTTCGCCGCTCGCGCCCGCACCCACGCCGACGGCATCGTCGACCTCTCGGTCGGCACCCCGGTGGACCCCACCCCGGAGGTCGCGCAGCAGGCGCTGCGTGACGCCGCGGACTCCCACGGGTACCCGATCACGATCGGCAAGCTGGCCCTGCGTGAGTCCATCGTTGGATGGCTCGAGCGCACCTGTGGTGTGCAGGGGATCGGCGTCGACGGCGTCCTGCCCGTCATCGGTTCCAAGGAACTGATCGGCTCGCTCGCGCTGCACCTCGGGGTCGGCAAGGGCGACCTGATCGTCCAGCCCGAGCTCGCGTACCCGACCTACGAGGTCGGTGCCGCGCTCGCGGGTGCCGAGATCATCGCCACCGACAGCCTCACCGCGATCGGTCCGCGGACGCCGAAGATCCTCTGGATCAACTCGCCGTCCAACCCGACCGGGCGGGTGCTGCCCGTCGAGCACCTCAAGAAGGTCGTCGACTGGTGCCGTGAGCGAGGCGTCCTGCTGGTCTCCGACGAGTGCTACATCGAGTGCGCCTGGGACGAGGACAACCTCCCCGTCTCGGTCCTGCACCCCGACGTCTGCGGCGACAGCCACGACGGCATCCTCGTCGTCCAGTCCCTCTCGAAGCGTTCGAACCTGGCCGGATACCGTGCCGCGTTCGTCGCCGGTGACACTCGCGTCGTCGCCGAGCTGTTGGCCGTGCGCAAGAACCTTGGTCTGCAGATGCCCGACCCGCAGCAGAAGGCGATGGCCGCCGCCCTGGACGACGACGCCCACGTCGCCGTGCAGCACGCGCGCTACGCCGCTCGCCGCACGGTCCTCAAGGCTGCCCTGGAGGGCGCCGGCTTCACTGTCGAGCACTCCGAGGCCAGCCTGTACCTGTGGACCACGAAGGACGCCGACACCAGCTGCTGGCAGCTGGTCGACTGGTTCGCCGACCGCGGCATCCTGGTCGCGCCGGGTGAGTTCTACGGCGTCGCCGGCAAGAACCACGTCCGTGTCGCGTTCACCGCGACCGACGAGCGCGTCGCCGCTGCGGTGGAGCGTCTCTCCGCCTGACCGAACACCGTTCGACAGCCCCTCCGGTCGACTCCGGAGGGGCTGTCTGCGTCTTCGGCGTGGCGCACTCTTTCCTGGTTCTGACGGTGCACGGTCCGAGGGGAGTGAATACTGTCTGCTTCATCGACTCCCGGAAGCCGGAATGACGCCCCTCAGCACACGTGCCACCCCTCCTGTCCCTCGTCGCGCCTCCGTGGCGGCCGTCGCGCTGGCCCTGCTGGCTCCGCTCGTCTGGAGTGCCATGCCGTCCGCCGGTGCGGCATCTTCGAGTGCTGCGGAGCCGGTGCGTGCGAGCGCTCGCACGCTCAAGGTCAGCACCACGAGTCCCGTGCCCGGGGACACGGTGAAGTTCTCCGGCAAGGCTGCCAAGCCGGGCAAGCGCATCGTGCGGCTGCAGGTGAAGCGCAACGGTGTGTGGGCGACCACGGCCAAGACCCGCACGAAGAAGAGCGGGGCCTACACCTTCAGACGCGCAGTGCGCACCGACGCCCGTTTCCGGGTGCTCGCTCCTGCGGTCACGAAGCGCGTCAAGCGTGCCGACGGCAGCCGCCGGACGAAGAAGGTCGCTGCGAAGTGGGTCTCCTCCCAGGTCGTGGTGCGTCCCCGTCTCATCACCACCACGCTCGCCCTGACCGGTGGCACCTCGATGACGGTCGGGTCCCAGCACGAGTGGATGGCCAAGGTGACGCCGGCGGTCAAGAACCGTCGTCTCTCGGTGCAGCTCCACCGCAACGGGAAGTGGCAGGAGACGGCGCACCTGCGTACCGGCGCCACTGGTGCGGTGCGGCTGCCCGACCTCGGGCTCGCAGTGGGAGAGCACCGCGTCCGGGTGATCGCTGCTGCCACGGCACGCACCGCCTCGGCCACGGCCGAACGCCGGTTCACCGTACGGGCGGCCACTCCGCAACCCGATCCTGACGCCGAGCTCGACCCCACGGTCCGCGACACCGCGCAAGGGCTGCACCTGCGCGGCAGCGTGCCGGTGGTGCGGGTGACCTCACCCGAACCGATCCTCACCAAGACCACCTACGTGCGCTCCCAGGTGACGATCGACGCTGACAACACACAGGCGGCCGACGGGACGGCGCTGCCGTCCCACGACCTCAGTGCCCGTCTGCGGGTGCGGGGCAACTCGACGTCGTGGGTCACGATGAAACTGCCCTACAAGGTGAAGCTCGACGAGCGCACCTCGTTGCTGGGGATGCCGGCGTCGAAGGACTACGTCCTGCTGGCCAACTTCTACGACCGTTCGTTGCTGCGCAACACCGCTGCCTTCGAGGCGGCGCGCCGGATCGGGATGCCGTGGTCACCCCGCATGGTCGACGTCGACCTCTACGTCAACGGCACCTACAAGGGCGTGTACCAACTCGGTGAGGGCATCGAGGTGGAGCCGGGGCGCGTCGACCTGGGCGCCGACGACCTGCCCGAGACCCCCGACGACGGCGGATTCCTCATCGAGGCCGACCACTGGGACGACACCGACCCGCGCTTCACGACGGCGAAGGGCATCCAGTTCTACCTCAAGGAGTTCGGCTCCGAGAGCGATGAGTACCGCGAGGCCCTGGCCGCCCAGATGCAGGAGTTCGAGGACGTCCTGTACTCCGACGACTTCCTCGACGAGGAGACCGGTTACCGCCGGCTGGTGGACCTGCGCTCCTTCGCCGACTGGTACCTGGCCCACGAACTGACCAAGAGCACCGAGGCCAACTTCGGCACCAGCGTCTGGATGCAGCGAGCCGTCGGCGGCAAGCTCTCGATGGGGCCGCCGTGGGACTTCGACCAGTCCGCGGGCGTGCGGAACTCCTTCGGCATCGACGACCCCGAGGGGTGGTTCGTGCACCGCGGGCCGCTCAAGCCCGGCGTCGCGCGAGCGCTCGGCATGGTCACCGACGGCCCGCACTGGATCCAGCGGATGCTCCACGACCCCGAGTTCCGGGCGCTGGTCCAGCAGCGGTGGGTCGAGGTCTCGCCGGGGCTGACGGCGATGGTGTCGGACCTGGCACGGCACGCGGACCGGCTCGAGGACTCGGCGGTGCGCAACTTCGCGCCGATCCCGTCAGGAGCGGGCATGTTCCTGGGCAAGTCGCTGCTCGACGAGAACGACATGGTGCTGCACCACACGACCTGGCGGGGCCACGCCGACTCCGTCGTCTCCTGGTACCGGAATCGGATCGCGTGGCTCGACAAGGCGATCCCGACGTTGGGCAGCGACAAGCTGCCCTGAAACCAGGTTTGGCCACCTGGCATTCATGGACGTTGATAACGTGCGTGAGTGTCAGGTCTCGGGGATCTCGACATCAAGGAATCATTCATGGACCTCAGCCCTGTCTCGCGCCGTAACGCCTTGTCCGCCGCACTGTGGACGCCACCCGCAGTGGTGGTAGCAGGCGCTTCGCCGGCGTTCGCCACCTCGGGCACAATGCTGCGCGACGTGGTCTACCGGTTGGACTGGACGGCGTCAGGGTTCGTTGCGGGGGAGAACCCCATTGCCACGGCGCGTCCGGTCGACGTCAGGGTCGGAGCGCCCGACCTCGACCTCGTCGTGGAGGCGACGTGGGGGCCGAAGACCATGTGGGGTTGGACGATGACGAAGCAGAAGGAGGAGATCGCCGGGGACCTCGTGGTGGGGTCGCGTCCTGGGTTCGGGTCCTTTCTGCGCCTGAGACATCGTGGGCTTCAGTACAACGAGATGTACTACCGGGGGCTCAGTCTGAGCGCTCCTCATGCGATGGCGGTTCAGGAATGGAAGATCGGTGACGTCTCCCAAGGGTGCTACTCCAACCCATGGGGTGACCCCCGGGTGTGGCATCAGCACCGCGACAGTCTGCGGTTCGCTCCCTCGAGCATGGAACTGTCAGCCGCCGACGCCGCCTCCTTCATTCCGTCCGGGGACATTGCCCTCCCGACCATGACCATGTTCAACGACAATTCTGCGGGCCCTGGCGCGATGGACGTCACGGTGCATCAGAGTGGCGCTGCTTCCCGCTCGACCACCATCGAGGTGATGCTCCACAACTCGTGCATGCACGCCGACAGAGGTGGGTGGGACGGTGACGGGATCCAGGCACTGGATGTGGGCGAACTCATTTTCGTCGCCGAGGTGCCGGTACCTCTCTGAGAGCGGCACGTCCGAAATGGACCCCCGGTCAGCGGAACACGTCGACGTGCACGTGGTCGCGGTGCTCCAGGATCGCTCGGTCGCCCTTCGATGACGCCGGCACCCGGTAGTCCCGCCACCCTTCGGAGGAGCGGCGAGCCTGCCAGATGCGGTCGTCGAAGATGACGGTGGCGATGTCGAGGCGGCTCGCGTGGGCCACCAGGTAGTGCGCCATTGCCCAGCCGCGGGCGTTGTTGGCGTCGTTCACGGGACGGAAGAAGATGTCGACGGCGCGGCCGGTGTAGTGGGCGGAGCCGGACATGTGGCCGTCGGTGACGCCCTTCGGTTCGAAGCCGCCCACCGACTGCTTGCCCCAGACGGCCCGGACGTCGTCGAGGACGGCCTCGGCCCGAGGTGTGAGGCCGCTGGGCAGCAGGTTCTCGGCGAGGTCGGTGACGTTGCCGTCGACGGTGCAGGTGAACGCGGCCGTGGTCTGCCCGGTGAGCGCGGAGGCGAGGACGCGGGCGTCGCTCTCGTGGTCGGCGTAGGCGTTGGGGAACGCAGAGCGCTGCACCTTCTGGGCAGCGACGGTGACGTCGAGCTCGCGGTAGTTCTTGACCTTGACCAGGCCGTCGTAGAAGGCGTTGGTGGAGTAGATCGGGTCCATGATCTCCTCCTCGGTGCCCCAGCCTTGGGAGGGCCGCTGCTGGAAGAGTCCGAGGGAGTCGCGGTCGCCGTAGTTGATGTTGACGATCTTCGACTCCTGGTACGCCGTCGCCAGGGCGATCGTCACGGCGCGGGCAGGTAGCCCGCGCTCGACGGCGACGGCCGCGATCAGTGCGGCGTTGCGGGCCTGCTCGTGCGAGAGCCGCACCTCGAGGTCCTCGTAGGTGGCGGTGCAGACCTTGGGGGTGATGGCCGGACGGACGTGGCGGTCGAAGAGGTACCCGAAGCCGACGAATGCACCGGCCAGCAGCGCCAGGGTGAGCAACAGGGCCGTCACCCCTCGCACCAGACGGGCGAAGGGGCGACGGCCCTGCGGAGTCACTGCTGGATCAGTCGTTCGCGTGCAGTGCAGCGTTGAGCTCGATGCCCTGGCCCTTCCAGGCCACGGCCTCGACGGCGCCCGAGACGGAGTTGCGACGGAACAGCACGTTGTTGGCGCCCGAGAGCTCGGAGGCCTTCACGACGCGGTCCTCTGCCACGAGGGTGACCTTGGTGCCGGAGGTGACGTAGGTGCCGGCCTCGACGACGCAGTCGTCACCCAGGGAGATGCCGATACCGGCGTTGGCGCCCAGGAGGCAGCGCTCGCCGACGGAGATGACCTCCTTGCCGCCACCGGAGAGGGTGCCCATGATGGACGCGCCGCCACCGATGTCGGAGCCGTCGCCGACGACGACGCCCGCGGAGATGCGGCCCTCGACCATCGAGGCGCCGAGGGTACCGGCGTTGAAGTTCACGAAGCCCTCGTGCATGACGGTGGTGCCCGAGGCGAGGTGCGCGCCGAGACGGACACGGTCGGCGTCGGCGATGCGGACACCAGAGGGGACGACGTAGTCGACCATGCGCGGGAACTTGTCGACGCCGTAGACGGCGACGTTCTTGCCGGCGGCCTTGAGGCGCAGGCGGGTCAGCTCGAAACCGTCGACGGCGCACGGGCCCTCGGAGGTCCACACGACGTTGGAGAGCAGACCGAAGACACCGTTCATCGACAGGCCGTGCGGCGCGACGAGACGGGAGGAGAGGAGGTGCAGGCGGAGCCAGGCGTCCTGGGCGGAGGCCGGGTCGGCAGCGATGTCGGCGATGGTGACCAGCTCGACGGCCTTGGTCACCTTGCGGACGTCGTCGGTGCCGGCGGCAGCAGCCAGTTCGGCGGGTGCCTCGGAGCCGTCCGGCTCGCCCAGGGCGGGCGCCGGGAACCAGGCGTCGAGGACGTTGTCGGAGGAATCACGGGTCACGAGGGCGTAGCCCCAAGCAGCAGTCGTCACCGCACGAACTCTACTGGGACGCGGGTAGCCTGCTTGACGTGTATCCCGCGCTGACCTACGCCGTGGCGGCCCTGTTGGGTGTCGTCGCCGTCCTCGCCCTCGTCGCACTGAAGAAGCCGGAGCTCGACGGGCCCGCTCGTCTGGCCATGAAGGGCGCGCACGGGGCGACTGTCCTGGTGGTCGTGCTGGCCGCGATCGAACTGCTCCAGGGCTACGAGCCGAAGAACATGGTGACCTACGTCGGTTACATGGTGGCGTCGGCCGGTCTGCCCCTGATCCTGCTCAACCAGCGTGGCGAGATCGACGAGAAGGGCAAGCCGGTCCTGGACGCCGACGGCCACCCCGTACAGGCGCCGCCGCCGCACCTGGCGGTGCTCACCGTCTGCGCGATCGCGATGGTCGTCCTCGTCGTCCGCCTGCAGGGGATCCACTGATGGCCGTGCAGAGCATGCCGCAGCGTCCTGCACTCCCCGCCCGTCGTCGTGCGCTGGGTCAGATCCTGATCGCGGCCTACGCCGTCTTCGCGGTCTCGTCGGGCGCTCGGTCGCTGTCCCAGATCGTCACGAAGTTCGACGTCGCGCCGTTCGCGTACTCGCTCTCGTTGGTCGCCGCGATCGTCTACCTGGTGGCCACGATCGCGTTCCGGATGCCCGGACGTCGGTGGTTCCGGGTGGCCGTCGTGGCGTGCGCGTTCGAGATGGTGGGCGTCCTCGGCGTCGGCCTGTGGACCTACCTCGACCCCGACCTGTTCGCCGACGCCACCGTCTGGAGCCACTTCGGCCAGGGCTACGGATACGTGCCGCTGGTGCTGCCCTTCGTGGGCATGTGGTGGCTCAAGCACGTCGAGCCGGAGACCCGTCCGGCCTCCTGACCTCCCTCTCCATCTCACGGGACGTCATCACATCTGGTCGCCATGGCGACCAGATGTGATGACGTCCCGTGGTGCATGTTGGTGCATGTTGGCGCAGGGGAGGGGCGCGAGCGTACGATCGGGGGTACCAGCGTCAGAGCCGTCATCAGCGGCGAGCTTCCGGAAGAAACGGTCTCCCATCCCGGGGAGCACCCGAGTAGAACCGGACGGGTCCGGCCCGTCACAGCCGAAGAACGAGAGGCCCTCCACCGCGCGGCGGGGGAGAGGGCAATCGAGGTGGTACCGCGGCTCACGTCGTCCTCGGGGAAGGCAGTTCTGGCCCACAGCAGAGCTGCACCGAGACGTACGACGAAGCAGGAGCGCCCCCGATGGCCTACCCCAAGGTGTCCCACAGCGACGCAGCGAGCGTCCCCGCCTCCCCGCGGTTCCCCGCGATCGAGGAGCAGGTGCTCGCCTACTGGAAGGCCGACGGCACCTTCGAGGCCTCCGTCGCCCAGCGTGACGGCGGCGCGAACGGTGAGGACGAGTTCGTCTTCTACGACGGCCCGCCGTTCGCCAACGGTCTGCCGCACTACGGCCACCTGCTGACCGGCTACGTCAAGGACATCGTCCCGCGCTTCCAGACCATGCGTGGCAAGAAGGTCGAGCGTCGCTTCGGCTGGGACACCCACGGCCTGCCCGCCGAGCTCGAGGCGATGCGCCTCAACAACATCAAGACCACCGACGAGATCGTCGAGATGGGCATCGACAAGTTCAACGACGCCTGCCGTGAGTCCGTCCTGAAGTACTCCGGCGAGTGGCAGAACTACGTCACCCGTCAGGCCCGTTGGGTCGACTTCGACAACGACTACAAGACCATGAACCCCGAGTTCATGGAGTCGGTCATGTGGGCCTTCAAGCAGCTCCACGACAAGGGCCTGGTCTACGAGGGCTTCCGCGTCCTGCCGTACTGCTGGCAGGACGAGACCCCGCTGAGCAACCACGAGCTCAAGATGGACGACGACGTCTACAAGGACCGCCAAGACCCGGCCGTCACCGTCGGCTTCGAGGTCACCACCGACGGCCCCTTCAAGGGTGCGAAGGTCCTGATCTGGTCGACCACCCCGTGGACCCTGCCGTCCAACATCGCCGTCATGGTGGGCTCCGAGATCGAGTACGTCCTCGTCGAGACCCCCGGTGTCGATGGTGCTCAGGGCGACAAGGTCGTCCTGGCTGCGGCGCGTCTCGCGTCGTACAAGAAGGAGTTCTTCCCCGACGCCGACGAGGCCACCGTGCTGTGGACCGGTCCGGGCTCGGAGCTCGTGGGTCTCTCCTACGTCCCGCCGTTCTCGTACTACGAGGGCCACGCCAACGCCTTCCGCGTCGTCGCTGCCGACGACGCCGTCACCACCGACTCCGGTACGGGCCTCGTGCACGCCGCCGGTGGCTTCGGTGAGGTCGACAAGGAGGTCACCGACCGTGAGGGCATCGAGGCCGTCGTTCCCGTCGGCAAGGACGGCCGCTTCACCAACCCCGTCACCGACTACCGCGGCATGCAGGTCTTCGACGCCAACAAGGTGATCATCAAGGACCTCAAGGCCCGCGAGGGTTCCGTCACCGCGGGCACCCTGCTGGTGCGCCAGGAGACGTACAGCCACTCCTACCCGCACTGCTGGCGCTGCCGCCAGCCCCTGATCTACAAGGGTGTGGAGTCCTGGTTCGTCCAGGTCACCGCGATCAAGGAGCAGATGCTCGCCAACAACGAGCAGATCAACTGGACTCCGGACCACATCAAGCACGGCCAGTTCGGCAAGTGGCTCGAGAACGCCCGCGACTGGTCGATCACCCGCAACCGTTTCTGGGGTTCCCCGGTGCCGGTGTGGAAGTCCGACTCCGACGAGTACCCGCGTCTGGACGTCTACGGCTCCTTCGAGGAGATCGAGCGTGACTTCGGCCGTCTCCCGCTGAACGCCCAGGGCGAGCCCGACCTGCACCGTCCGTGGATCGACGACCTGACCCGTCCCAACCCCGACGACCCCACCGGCAAGTCGACGATGCGCCGGGTCACCGACGTCCTCGACGTCTGGTTCGACTCCGGTTCGATGTCGTTCGCGCAGAACCACTACCCCTTCGAGAACCGCGACTGGTTCGACGGCACCGCCGACAAGAAGGGCCACTTCCCGGGCGACTTCATCGTCGAGTACATCGGCCAGACCCGCGGCTGGTTCTACACGCTGCACATCCTGGGCACGGCGATCTTCGGCAAGCCGGCCTACAAGAACGTCATCAGCCACGGCATCGTCCTGGGCTCCGACGGCCAGAAGATGAGCAAGTCGCTGCGCAACTACCCCGACGTCTCGGAGGTCTTCGACCGCGACGGTGCCGACGCGATGCGTTGGTTCCTGATGTCGTCCCCGATCCTGCGCGGCGGCAACCTGATCGTCACCGAGCAGGGCATTCGCGACGGCGTGCGCCAGGTCATGATCCCGCTGTGGAACACCTGGTACTTCTTCCAGATGTACGCCAACGCGGCCGGCTACACCGCTGAGCGTCGCACCGACTCCACCCACCCGATGGACCGCTACCTGCTGGCCAAGACCCGCGACTTCGTCGCCGCGGTCGCCGATCAGCACGAGTCGTTCGACATCGCCGGTGCGTGTGAGACCACCCGCTCGTTCCTCGATGTCCTGACCAACTGGTACATCCGTCGTTCGCGTGAGCGTTTCTGGGCCGAGGGCGTCACTGCTGACAATGGCGCCAACGTCACGGCCGAGACCAAGGACGCCTTCGACACCCTCTACACGGTGCTCGAGACGACGCTGCGTGCCTCCGCGCCGCTGCTGCCACTGGTCACCGAGGAGATCTGGCGTGGCCTCACCGGCGGTCGTTCGGTGCACCTCACCGACTGGCCCTCGCTCGACGAGCTGCCCGCCGACGACGCGCTCGTGGCCCAGATGGACCTCGTCCGCGACGTCTGCTCGGCCGGTTCGGCGCTCCGCAAGGGTGCCAACCTGCGCAACCGTCTCCCGCTGACCGCGCTCACCGTCGTCGCCGAGGGCGCTTCGGTGACCGGCTTCGAGAGCCTGATCGCCGACGAGCTCAACCTCAAGGGCGTCCGCGTCGTCGCCCCGGGGTCGGAGGAAGCTGCCGCCTACTCCGTCGAGCAGAAGCTCACCGTCAACGCCCGCGCTGCCGGACCCCGTCTGGGCAAGAGCGTCCAGCTCGCCATCAAGGGCTCCAAGTCCGGTGACTGGTCGGTCGCCGCCGACGGAACCGTCACCGCCGGTGGCCTCGACCTCGTCGAGGGTGAGTACACGCTGGAGACCGTCGCCGGTGAGGCCGACGGCGGCACCGTGACCGGCATGCTGCCCGGTGGTGGCTTCGTCGTCCTCGACACCGTCGTGACGCCCGAGCTGGCCGCCGAGGGCATCGCCCGCGACCTGGTCCGCGCGGTCCAGCAGGGTCGCAAGGACGCCGGCCTCGACGTCTCCGACAAGATCGCTCTCGTCGTCGACGGTGACGAGGCCGTCCGTGCCGCCGTGACCGTCCACGAGGCGCTGGTGGCCGGCGAGGTCCAGGCGACCTCGTTCGCGGTCGCGTCCGTCGAGGGTGACGACGTCGCCGTGGGCGACGGCAACGTGGCTCGCTTCACGGTGACCAAGGCCTGACCCAGGCCTGACTGAGGCCTGACGCAACCATGACGAGCCCCCGCGACCAGCACGTCGCGGGGGCTCGTTGCGTCCCCGGGAGGCAGGGATGAGTTCGGGTGCGTGGGGAGACGCGCCCGGCGGGGCCGGGTCAGCAACCGGCCCCGAGTGGTGACGTCGTCATCCGGCAGCCGACCGCAACCGGATGACGACGAGTCTCAGTGGGACGAGGGGTCGTGTCCCTGACGCCCGAAGTAGGCGTCCTCGATGCGGTGTCGCTGCTCACGCAGGAGCGCCGCGTCGTCCTTCAGTTCGATCCGGCCGTGGCGCAGCACTGCGGCGGTGTCCGCGATCGAGAGCGCGAGATCGACGTGCTGCTCGACCAGCACGACGGCGAGACCTCGTTCGTCGGCCTGGTGACGCAGGATCGGCATCAGTTCCTGGGCCGCCTTCGGGGCGAGACCGAGGCTGAGTTCGTCGACCAGCAGCACCTTCGGTTTCTGCAGCAGTGCCTTGGCCAGGGCCAACATCTGCTGCTCGCCGCCGCTGAGCAGCCCGCAGCGTCGCTTCCAGAGGCTGCGCAGCTTGGGGAAGTCGTCCAGTACCGACTCGAGGTCCGCAGAGTTGCGGGTCAGGCGCAGGTTGTCGGCCACGGAGAGTTGGTGGAAGACGCCCCGGTCGTCGGGAACCAGGGTGACGCCGCGACGGGCGTTGACCTCGGGCTTGGAGCCCAGTGTCTCGCCGTGTGAGAGCACCTCTCCGCCCATCCGTCGCAGCACCCCGACGATGCTGAGCAGCGTCGTGGACTTCCCGGCGCCGTTGGGGCCGAGGATGGTCAGGACCTCGCCGTCGGCGACGTCGAAGGTGACGTCGCGGACCGCGACCAGTCCGTGGTGGCCTCCGGTGAGTCCTCGGACGCTGAGTGCGGGCTCCGAGGCCTTCTCGGCGGGGGAGTGGGCGTCGGGCTGGGACAGGACCTTGCTCATGCCACGCCTCCCAGGTAGGCGGCGACGACGCGGGCGTCGCTGCGGACCTCGGCCGGGGTCCCGGAGGCGATCACCTTGCCGAAGTCGAGGACGTAGATCCGGTCTGCGAAGTCCATGACGAGTGACATGTCGTGGTCGATCAGCAGCACGCCGCGTCCGGACGCCGCGACCCGACGCACGTCGTGGCCCAGTTGGCGGCTCTCGTGGGTGTCGAGTCCGGCAGCGGGTTCGTCCAGGAGCACCACCGAGGTGTTCCCGACGAGGGCGCGCGCGACGCCGACCAGCTTCTGACGTCCCATCGAGAGTTCGGAGGGGTGGCGGTGGGCCACGTCGGTGAGCCCGAGCAGTTCGAGGGCCTCTGCCTCCTCGGGGCGGCTGCCGCGGCTGCGTCCCAGCAGGTCCGCACCGAGCGTGCGCAGTCCGACCGTACGGGCGGCGACGGCGATGTTGTCGGCGACGGTGACGTCGTCGAAGAGTTCGCCTGCCTGCCAGGTGCGGCCGAGCCCGGCGCGTCGCCGCTTGTGCGGTCCACCGGTCAGCTTCTTGTCGTCGAGGTGGACGGTGCCGCTGGAGGGGGCGTAGCCGGTGACGGCGTCGACGAAGGTGGTCTTCCCGGCGCCGTTGGGGCCGATCAGGGCGACCACCTCGCCGGCGTGGACGCTGAGGCAGACGTCCTCGTTGGCGGTGACGCCGCCGTAGCGGACCGACAGGTTCTCGGTACGCAGCAGCTCCACGGGTGAAGGGACGCCGGAGACTGCCGGCTCCTTCCGGAGGGTGGGAGAGGGCGACTCAGGCATGGACCGGCTCCTTGGTCTCGACCGGGGTGGGCGTGGGCTCGTCGTGCGACTGCTTGAGGTGCTGGCGCAGGGAGTGGACCGTCCCGGCGATGCCGGTCGGGTTCAGCACCGCGGTGACGATCAGCAGCAGGGAGGCGATCAGCGAGTAGTACTGGCCGGCCTCGAAGGTGTTGTTGAGCAGCGTGTAGAGCAGGCCGAGCGGGGCAGCGACCCCGGCGATGACAGCCCCGGAGACGCTGGTGATGCCACCGAGGTAGACCATCGCGAGCAGGGTGAGCCCGGCAACGATCGAGTAGGACGACCCCGAGACGTGGCCGTGGCTGAACGCGATGAGGCAGCCGCCGACACCGGCGAGGAACGAGGAGAGCGCGAAGCCGAGGACCTTGGTGCCGGCCACGTCGATGCCGGCCGAGGCGGCGGCACGTTCGTTGGAGCGGACCGCCAGGAACGCCCGGCCGGTGGCACCGCGCAGGATCGCGATGACGGCCCATGTCATCAGGGCGGTGAAGAAGAGCGCGAAGAGGCCGAACTGCAGGGTGATCGGGGTGGACCCCTGGGTGACGCCGAAGGAGTACCCGAAGAGCTCGGGGCTCTTGACAGGGTTGCCGGTGATGGGGGTCAGCGCAGTGTTGTTGAGGACGAAGTTCTGCAGGGCCACCGCGGCGGCCATCGTCACGACGGCCAGCTGCGCCCCGCGGATCCGCAGTGCCGGGAGCCCGACCACCACGCCCACGACGGTGGCGCCGAGGACGGCGAGCAGCATGTTCGCCGGGAACGGCACGCCCCAGGAGTTGCCGAGCTTGGAGAGCAGGAAGCCTCCGATGCCCGCGAAGGCGATCGTCGCCACCGAGATCTGGCCCAAGTATCCGGTCAGCAGCACCACTGAGAGCGCCAGGACGGTCATGATCACCGAACTGATCACCGCGTAGCGCCAGGTCCCGCTGGTCAGCACCATCGCGACGGCGACGATCGCGACCAGACCGACGAAGACGACCGGCTTGAACGACGGGGTCGGGACCGCAGGCATCCGGACCTCTCCGGTGTTGCCGCGTGCCGGGATCTTGCCGCCGAACGCGAAGAGCGTGACGACGACGATCAGCAACGGCAGCACGTCCACGACCGAGGGCTGGATCCAGTCGGGCCACCACTGCTTGGTGGTGAGGTAGGTGACGTCGGACTGGAGCGCGCCGAGGACGAGACCGGCAACGGCGGCCACGACGACCGACGTCATGCGTCCGATCAGGGCCACCGCGAGTGCGGGGACGACGTGGAAGGCGTAGGTGGTGGGGCTGAGCCCGAGCTTGGCTGCGGCGAGGATCACCACGAAGCTCGACGCCGCGCCGGTGATCGCCCACACGACCACGGCGAGTCGGTCGGGGGAGAAGCCCATGAGCCGGGCCGCCTGCTCCGACTCGGCGGCTGCCCGAGTGGCGATGCCGGGGGTGGTGAAGCGGAAGTACGCCCAGAGGCAGAGCGCCACGACGAGGGCGACCGCGGCGAGCACGAGGTTGTTGCGCGAGAGCGTCACCTCGCCGACGGCGATGGCCTCATCGGTGAACGGGGACGTCACCTGGTAGATGGAGATCGAGTCGAAGCGCAGCGAGACCAGCGAGATCAGCAGCAGCAGGACGCCGATGGAGGCGACCACCTGCGCGAGGGCCGGGGCCTTGCGCAGTGGCTTGAAGACGAGAAAGTGCGCGGCGAGGCTCCACACGACGCCCGAGAGGACGCCGATGAGGACTGCCGGCCAGGTCGACAGCGGTCCCTCGGAGAGGGACACGCTGCCGACCGGGAGGACCAGGGTTCCGTCGTACTGCAGTGCGGCGGTCTGCCACAAGGCCCAGAGGGCGACCGCGCCCTGGGCGAAGTTGATCAGCCCGGTGGCCGAGTAGACCGCCACGAGACTGCTGGCGAGCACCGCGTAGACGGCCCCTGCGGAGAGGCCGATCACGGCGAACTGGAGTACCTGGTCCATGGGTGTTCTCAGCCCTTCGCGGCAGCCTGAGCGGCGGCAATCAGCAGCTTGTCGGTGATGGTGCGGTCGACGTCGGTCCAGCCGCCGCCCAGCGGTTCGGTGCGGCCGTCGCCGTCGACCTCGAAGACGAGGATCTCGTTGCTGCAGGCGGCGTACATCGGGTTGCCGTCGCAGGTGATCTTCGGGCCGAGGAAGCTGTCGAAGTCCTTGAGTGCCTTGAGCGTGGTGAGGATGCCCTCGCCGGTCAGGGCGTCGGCAGAGCCGGCCTCGAGGGCGTTGGCCAGGGTGACGGTGGCGGCGAACTGGCCGTAGGCGTAGTAGTCGGCGACGCCGCCGTTCTCCTTGACCTCGGCGTTGATCGCCTTCTCGGCGGCCTCGATCTCGGTCTTCTTCTCGTCAGGGGCGAAGTCCTTGGCGGTGGCGAGCCAGTGCGAGGAGTAGAGGGCGCTGCCCTCGGACTCCGTGGGAGCCTGCTTGATGTACTCGGTGCAGGCGGCGGTGAGGATGGTGCCTTCGTAGCCGTTCTGGCGCAGGCCCTGGACCAGCTGGGTGCACTGGTTGGGGTTCTGGACGGCCATCATGCCGGCGACGTCGGGGTTGGTCTCCTTGATCGTCGCGGCGGCGCTGTCGATGTTGAAGTTCTGCTCCGAGATGTAGAGGCCGTTGACCTCGACGCCGGCGGCCTTGCCGATGTTCTTGGCGAACCCCTCGATCAGGCCCCGTCCGCTCTCGGTGTCCGCTGCGACCAGGGTGAGCGACTTGGCGCCGTCCTTGGCGAAGGCCTGGATGGAACCGGTGAGGAAGTCGGTGGTGGTGGCGCTGAAGTAGACGTTGTTGTCCGCGGTGTTGCCGCTGGCGAGGTCGAACGGGATCGCGCCGACCATGGGGATCTTGGCCGCGGCGAGAATCTCGTGCGCGCTGCTCGACTTGTAGTTGTAGCCGTCGAGGACGGTGACGACCTTCTCCTCGACGAACTTGTTCGCACAGCTCCTCGCCGTCTCGGCGGAGTGGTCGGTGGCGCACTCGACGAGCTTGACGGGGCGTCCGTGGATGCCGCCGAGTTCGTAGTTGATGTAGTCCTCGGCGGCGAAGGCGCCGACTGTGGCTCCCGGCTGGGTCAGGGGGCCCGCCTTGGGGTTGAAGAAGCCGATCTTCAGCTCTTCGCCCTGGGGCAGATCGCCCTTGGACTCGGACTCTTCCGCGTCACTGCCGCACGCGGTCGCGGTCAGGAGGAGGCCGGCCGCGAGGACCGCGGACACCTTCCTTCGGTCGGGACGTCGCATCGTTCGCATTGGTTGCCTTTCGCCGGGACCCGGGGCCACTGCTGGTCGGGATCGCTGTGTCGCGATTCGCCTCGTCACGAGGGTGACGTGGCTCACTCCGGGAACGTAGGGTGAAAGTGAGGATGGCGTCAACCTTAGTTTTCTAACAGGGTGGCGAGGTCCTCTCGAACCCGGCGTCCGAGGTGTCCGACCGCCCTTCGGGACCGGTTTTCTGTACTGGTGAGTTCTGGACCAGTACCCCGTCAGAGCTTGGGGGCCGACCTCCCCTAGGCTCGAGATCCCCTAATTGGAGGAGCACATGACCACGTCCCGTCGTGTCGAGGACACTGAGGTCGTCCCCCCTGTCCGTCGGCGTCGCGACCCGCGCCGTGAGAGCACACCCCGCAAGTTGGTCGCGGCGGCGCGCGTCATCTTCGAGCGCGACGGTTTCTTCGATGCCCGCCTGGTCGACATCACCGACGAGGCCCAGGTCGCGTCCGGCACGCTCTACCGCTACTACGGGTCGAAGCAGGAGATCTTCGCTGCCGTCATGGCTGAGGTGGTCAGCGAGATCACCCAGGTGTCCCCGCAGTCCGAGGCGCGAGCCGCTGACCCGGTGGCCAGGATGCGGGAGGTCAATGCGGCCTTCGTGCGGACGATCCGCCGCAACGCCAAGCTGATGAACCTGCTGTACCAGGTGGGCCAGACCGATGAGGTCGTGCACAAGCAGGGTGGGGAGATCGCTTCCGCCCTGCAGGGGCGTGCCACTCGTGCGATCCAGCGCTGGCAGGACGCCGGCCTGGCGTACTCCGACCTTGATCCGGTCCTCACTGCGCACGCACTGACGTTCATGGTCGAACGCGTCGCGATGGCGTGGCTCACCGGGCGCGCCGACTATGACGAGGAGGCGATGGTGGAAGCCATCAATCTCATCTGGGAGCGCTCCCTGGGGCTCGTGCCCGCCGATCCGGCCCTGCGCGGTGTGCAGGAAAGAAAGTGACGCCAGTCTCACTTTTCTCTGGACGTGGGTGACACCACGCCCCTAGGTTCGGCTGCACCGCGACTCTCCTGAAGAGGCGTCGCGGTGCCCCTCGAACCGTCCCAGGAGGAACCCCCGTGACCACCACCCCAGCGCCCCAGGCCGTGCTCACTGCAGAGCAGGCAGACGTCCTCGCCCTGATCTGCGACACCTTCGCGCCGGGGGCCGACGACGTCCCGCCGGCCAGTGCGCTCGGAGTTCCACAGGTGGTCACCGCGCTCGCCCAGGGCAGTCCGCGTGAGGAGGAACGCGCCCAGTTCGTCCAACTCCTCGACCTCTTCCTCTCTCCCGACGGCACCGCCCTGCTCACGGGGGACCCGACTCTCTTCGCGGACCGCGACGCCGAACAGCGTGAGGCGACGTTGCTCGCGATGTCCCGCTCGGAGAACCCCTTGGCCCGCGGTGCGTTCAAGGCGCTCAAGAGCGCCGCCACCCTCGGGTACTACCTCTCGCCCGGGCCCACCGGCCACTCTCCGGTCTGGGACGCGATCGGCTACCCCGGCCCTCTCGGGAACCGCACCGACGCACCCGTGCCCCCGCTCCCGGTCAGCCGGATCACCGTCGACGCCGTCCTCGACTGCGACGTCGTCGTGGTCGGTTCCGGCGCCGGGGGAGGGACTGCCGCCGGTGTGCTCGCCGCGGCTGGTCTGGACGTCGTCGTCCTCGAACGCGGTGAGTACCACGACGACCGCGACTTCGACGGCGGCGAACTCAGCGGACTGTCCCGGCTCTACGCCGCCGGCCCCACCGCCACCGCAGAAGGACAGCTCTCGATCCTCGAGGGCGCCGGTCTGGGCGGTGGCACGGTGGTCAACTGGACCACCAGCTTCGACACCCCCGACCGGATCCGCGCGGAGTGGGCCGCGCACGGAGTCGAGCAGTTCGTCGACGACGAGTACTCCCGCTCGCTCGCCGCGGTCCGCACCCGGATCGGCGTCAACCGCGACCACAACCGTCCCTCGCCCCGCGACCAGGTCCTCGAACGCGGCGCCCGCGCACTGGGCTGGAACGTCGGCGACATGCCACGCAACGTCATCGGCTGCGACCAGGGCGTCGAGTGCGGACGCTGCGGGTACGGGTGTCGGATCGGGGCCAAGCAGTCCACCGCCAAGACCTGGCTCGCCGACGCTGCCGACGCCGGAGCCCGCCTCTACGTCGGGGCGACCGTGCAGCGCGTCGTGGTCGAGAACGGACGCGCCACCGGCGTCGAGGCCACCGGCCCCCAGGGACAACGCCTCACAGTGCGGGCCCGCGCCGTCGTGGTCTCCGGCGGTTCTCTGCAGACCCCGGCGCTGCTGCGTCGCTCCGGACTGGAGAGCCCACAGATCGGCGCCAACCTCCGGATGCACCCCGCCACCGCGGTCTGGGCCCTGCACGACGAGGTCATCACGCCGTGGGAGGGCGGACTGCAGACCCGCTACTGCGACGAGCACGTCGACCTCGGTGACGGCTACGGCGTCATCTACGAGACCGGCCCGTCCAACCCCGCCTCTGCCCTGGCGTTCCTCAACTGGACCGGCGGCAAGGCGCACCTCGACATGATGCGCAACCTCCCGCACGCCGGCGTGATCGGCGTGATCACCCGGGACCAGGACCCCGGACGCGTCGAGGTCGACGCCAACGGCCACCCTGTCGTCCACTACGTCCTCTCCGAACGCGACCGCGCCAGGATGCACCACGGCGTCGTCGGCGCCGCCCGGATCGCCGAAGCGGCCGGGGCGCACACGATCTTTTCCGGCCACCAGTCCGGAGCCGGCTTCCGGCCGGGCCGTGACGGCACCCTGGACTCCTTCGCCGCGGCGGCCCTGAGCAGTGGGTACGGGCCGGGGGACTGCGCGATGGCAGCCCTGCACCTGATGGGTTCGGTGCGGATGGGGGGAGACCCCGCCACCTCCGCACTCGACCCCGACGGCGCGACGTGGGAGGTACCCAACCTGGTGGTCGCCGACGCCTCCACCTTCCCGACCGCGTCGGGCGTCAACCCGATGGTCTCGGTCGAGGCGATCGCGCACATGAACGCGACGCGGTTGGCGGCACGCCTGGCCTGATCCGGGCACGACCGGTTGCCCGCCCTCATGCCCGGTCTGGTTGCATGGACCCATGGCTGATCTCGACCTGACCCTGGACGTCGTCTCGCTCACCGCGCAGTTGGTGGACATCCCTTCGGTCAGCCACGAGGAGGCCGAGATCGCCGACGCCGTCGAGGCCGCCCTGCGTGCCCTGGGGCACCTGGAGGTGACCCGCCGCGGTCACACCGTCGTTGCTCGCACCCACTTCGGACGCGACGAGCGGGTGGTCCTGGCAGGTCACCTCGACACCGTCCCGGTCAACGACAACTTCGGCGCCCGGATCGAGGGTGACGTCATGCACGGTCTCGGCACCTGCGACATGAAGGGTGGCGACGCCGTCATCCTCAAACTCGCCCACGACCTCGTCGACGCCAACCGCGACCTCACCTACGTCCTCTACGAGGCCGAGGAGGTTGCCAGCGTCCACAACGGTCTGCGCAAGCTCACCGAGTCCGACCCCGAACTCCTCGCCGCCGACTTCGCGATCCTGATGGAGCCCTCCAACGCCGGCGTCGAGGCCGGCTGCCAGGGCACCCTGCGCTGTGAGGTGCGTGCCTTCGGCGAGCGTTCTCACTCCGCGCGTGCCTGGCGCGGCGTCAACGCGATCCACGGCGCCGGGGAGATCCTCGACCGCCTGCGTGCCTACGAGCCCCGCAAGCCCGTGATCGACGGCCTCGAGTACCACGAGGGTCTCAATGCGGTCTTCATCTCCGGTGGCATCGCCGGCAACGTGATCCCTGACGAGTGCGTCGTGACGATCAACTACCGCTTCGCGCCCGATCTCTCCGCGGAGCAGGCCGAGGCCTACGTCCGCGGCGTCTTCGCCGGCTTCGACGTGACGATCACCGACCTCGCGCCCGGCGCGATGCCCGGTCTGGACCGCCCTGCAGCGCAGGCGTTCGTCGAGGCCGTCGGACGTCCGGTCGCCCCCAAGTTCGGCTGGACCGACGTCGCCCAGTTCACCAAGCTCGGCGTCCCGGCCGTCAACTATGGTCCCGGTGACCCGATGTTCGCCCACAAGCAGGACGAGCACGTGCCGCTGGCCGACGTCGTCGCCTGTGAACAGACGCTGCGCCGCTGGCTCACCGTCTGAGCCACACCTGAGCTGCACCCGTCATCCGTGGGCCGCTGACCCGGCCCGGACCCCGAGAGGACGACCCCGTGAACGACAACCCGCGTGAACACTTCCAGGGCCCTGTGCGCCTGCGCCGAGGCCAGGTCAACCACGAGACCCACGACCAGAAGTTGCTGGACTCCCGCGGCCCCTCCGACTGGGTCCACACCGACCCGTGGCGTGTCATGCGCATCACCTCGGAGTTCGTCGAGGGCTTCGGTGCCCTGGCCGACCTCGGCCCGGCGATCAGCGTCTTCGGTTCGGCGCGCACGAAGGTCGACCACCCCTGGTACGCGATGGGTGAGCAGCTCGGTCGCGAGCTCGTCGAGGCCGGGTTCGCCGTCATGACCGGAGGTGGGCCCGGTGCCATGGAGGCGGCCAACAAGGGTGCGTCCCAGGCCGGGGGAGTGAGCGTCGGGCTGGGGATCGAACTGCCCTTCGAGGCCGGCCTCAACAGTTGGGTCGACAAGGGGATCAACTTCCGCTACTTCTTCGCCCGCAAGACGATGTTCGTCAAGTACACGCAGGGGTTCGTCGTGCTCCCGGGTGGCGTCGGGACCCTCGACGAACTCTTCGAAGCGGTCACGCTGGTCCAGACCGGCACCGTCACCTCGTTCCCGATCGTGTTGCTCGGCGTCGACTACTGGAGCGGACTCGTGGACTGGATCCGCGACCAGCTCCTGGGCAACGGCATGATCGGCGAGAAGGACCTTGACCTGATGGTCCTCACCGACGACGTGAGCGAGGCGGTCCGGATCATGGAGAAGGCACGTCACGAGAGCGCGACCAACCCGCCGCAGCGCCGAGGCCAGTGGGGCTGACGATGGTGTGGTTCACGACCGTTGCCGTCGTCCTCGTCCTGGGAGCGGTGGGCGCGTTGGCCAGCGGGTACGGAACCCTCGCCGGTGCAGACCAGGTGCCGGGGCAGATTCTCCCGCCGGGAGAGCTCACTGCTGCAGACCTGCGTGCAGCGAAGTTCAGCACCTCCCTGCGCGGCTACTGTCCGGCCGAGGTGGATGCCCTCCTGGAACGTGTCGCCACCCAACAGGAGCAGCGAACCGCGGCCGAGTGAGGCCGCTCCACGCCACGAGGCCGCCGGGCTGAGTCCTGTCCACCGGCCAGCACGCATGGTGTGAACGGCTGGACTGGGGGCAGACTGCCCTCGTGTCGCCAGTCGTCGTGTGGATCCTCAGCGTGCTCGGAATCGTCGTCGTGGTGCTGACCCGGGTGCGCCTCGGGGCCAAGGACTCCCAGGGGCGCCGCCGCAGCAGTGGTCTGGTCCTCACCCTGCACACTCTCGCCGGGACCGTGGCGGTGCTGACCTGGTTCCCCTACCTGCTGGGCGCGACCTTGCTGATCGGGTTCGTCGGCCTGGTCGCATGGTGGATCACCGGTGTGGCCGGCCTCGGGCTGCTGATGCGGTGGATGCCGGCGCGCGGCAAGCACGCGAACACCGACGACGAGGACGACTGGGCCTCGGGCCCCGGCCTCTCGATCCTCGCCCACGTGGGTCTGGCACTGGGTGTGGTGGGTGTCACCTACGCCTACGCCACCGGCGCGGTCTGAGACCGGCGCCGGCGGCGGGGAACGTCAGTCCTCTACGAGGCTCGACCGTCAGTCCTCTGCGAGGACGCGATCCACGAAGGCCGTGGCGGCGGGGTTCAGGCGTTCGGCCTGCTCGTTGAAGTACACCGCGGCCGCGACGCCGGGCCAGTCGGCCGGCAACAGGTGCAGCGGCAGGCCCGGGTCGGAGAAGAGGAACTTGCGCCACTCGTGAGCCAGGTGGAAGCGCGCAGCGAAGGCTGCCTCCTCCGGGTCGGCGTGCGCCGCCAGGTGGTGGGCCACCTGGTCAGCGGCCTGGGCGTGCCAGGTGCGGTAGGAGCGTGCCAACGCGTCGAGGTCCCACGCCTTGAGGAAGGCGTCGGACGGCTCGACGTCCGCGGTGCGGACCGTGACGGCGGTGGTGGCGTTGCGCTCGAGGGTGTCGGCGAGTTCCGCGCGGGCGTACGGGCTCACCCAGGTGTTCTCCTGGAGCTGTGCGTAACCCAGGTAGGTGAGCTCGCGGGTCAGGCGGGCGCGTTCGGTGCGACCGGTGGGTGCCTGCGTGAGCACGACGTGCCACGTGTTGTCCCACGTTGCGTTCGCAGGATGGTAGGCGCGCTCCAGGGCGTGCTGGAAGCGCTGCACGGCGCGATCGGTGGCGGAGTAGCCACGACCTTGGGGGAGGCGGACCGGGGTGAGCCATCCCTGGCTGACCATCCGGCTGACGGCGGTACGGACGGCGGGGGCAGTGATCCCGACGGGTGCCAGAAGCCGGACGAGACCGGCGACGGTCGACTTGTGGTCACGGTCGGCCAAGAGGTCGCCGTAGACGTCGAAGACTGCGGAGCGGGCGTGCATGGGTCTCATTCTGACTGTTGTCTGACATTTAGGTGGGCACACTACAACACCTGTGTCGTGGGTCACTGTGCACGTAGTTGGGTCGAATGGGGGATAATGGACGCAACCGAATTTCCAGGCGACCACCGGGTCGCCGCAGAACAGGAAGCAGAGGTGCGCTCATGGCGGCCATGAAGCCGAGGACTGGCGACGGACCGCTGGAGGTCACCAAGGAGGGGCGCGGCATCGTGATGCGCGTGCCTCTCGAGGGGGGCGGCCGGCTCGTAGTCGAACTCAACGCCGAAGAGGCCACGTCTCTTCGGGAAGAACTCCAGGGTGTTGTTGGCTGATCGTGTCTGTTGACGAAGCGTCCATGCTCCCCGCCCAGGTCTCGCCGCCGCAGTTCGCACTGAGCGAGCTCGCGCCGCACGAGATCGGGCAGGTGGAATGCCTGGCCTTCACCGTGGCCCCGGACGGTGACACCGTCACCCCGGGGCCCGGGATGGACGCAGCCGGCGCAGCCTTCGGGCTCGACCTGCGCGCCCTCCTGGACTCGGCCAGGGCACAGGGCACCGTTGGGGCGGTCACCGTCCTTCCGGTCAGCCAGGGCGGCGTGCGCGTCGTCCTGGCCGTCGGCGTCGGTGAAGGCACCGACACCGACCTCCGTCGCGCGGCGGCCTCGCTGGCCCGCGCGACCAAGGGACGCCACAGCGTCGCCTATCTCCTTCCCGACGGCGTCGGTGCCGCGGGTGTCACCGCCACCGTGGTCGGCGCGATGCTGGGCTCGTTCGAGTTCCGCTGGCGCCAGGCCGAGGCGGGCGACGAGCCCGTCGCGCGCATCGTCCTGTGTGGTCGTGACCCGCAGGCCGAGCAGGCCGTCGTCGACCGCGCCGTCGCGATCGGTGGTGCCGCCTGGCGGGCCCGCATGCTCGCCACGGTGCCGTCCAACGTGAAGAACCCCGGCTGGCTCGCATCCCAGGCCGTCGAGATGGCCGGTTCGGCCGGTCTCGACGTCGAGGTCTGGGACGAGCAGCGCCTGGCCGAAGAGGGGTGTGGAGGCATCCTCGGTGTCGGTCGTGCCTCGGTCAGCCCGCCGCGGATGGTCAAGCTGACCTACACCCCGGTGGGCGCCGACACCGCCGACGTCCCGCACGTCGTCCTGGTCGGCAAGTCGATCACCTTCGACTCCGGCGGCCTCAGCATCAAGCCGGGCGACAGCATGCTCCACATGAAGCGTGACATGACCGGTGGCGCCGTGGTGCTCTCCGCGATGGCCGCCCTCGCCGACGTCGGCTGCCCGGTCCGCGTGACCGGTCTGCTCGCCGCCGCCGAGAACGTCATCAGCGGCAACGCGCTGCGTCCCGGTGACGTCCTGGTCCACCCCAACGGCCGCACCACCGAGGTCACCAACACCGACGCCGAGGGGCGTCTGGTGATGGCCGACGCGATGGCCTACGCCGTGGACCAGCTCGCCCCCGACGTGCTCGTCGACGTCGCCACGCTGACCGGTGCGATGAAGGTGGCCCTGGGCCAGCACACCGGTGGCTTCTTCGCCAACGACGAGACCCTCGCGTCCCGGATCGACGCCGCGGGCGCCGCATCGGGCGAGAGGGTCTGGCGGATGCCGTTGTGGGACGACTACGAGGACAAGATCTCCTCCAAGATCGCCGACTCCGTCAACTCGGGCCCCGGGCCCGGTGCGATCACCGCGGCGCTCTACCTGCAGCACTTCGCGGGGGACGTCCCGTGGGCTCACCTCGACGTGGCATCGGTCGGCGACGCGCCGGCGGAGCGCTTCGAGTGGACCACTGGTCCTACCGGATTCGGAGCACGTCTGCTGCTCGAGTGGCTCTCCACCGACGAGCCGCTCGCCGGCATCGTCTGAGCCAGTCCCGACACCATCCCTGCCATCACAGAGGAGTACCCGTGAGGGGTCTCAGCGTGCGGTGGTCCCTGACCGGGGCCGGCGCCGACACCGCGGACGCACTGCGCGACTACGTCGCGGAGGCGTCCCACGCCAAGTTCACCGGCATGCAGGGTCTGCGCTTCAAGACCTGGCGCATGCGTGAGGGCGAGTGGTTCGAGGGCACCTACGTGTTCGCGACCGCCGAGGCCCGTGCCTCCTTCCAGGAGACGTTCACCGCAGCCGCGGCGACCGCTCCGGTGTCGGAGATGACGGGTGGAGCTCCTGAATTCATCGAAGAGTTCGAGGTCGTCGCGATCGCCGAGGGCTGGGACGGATTCGAGTCCAGCGCTCGCGGCTGACGCCACCGCGACGCACCGCGCACGAAGGGCCCCGCTCTGCCGAGAACGGGGCCCTTCGTGCGTTGCGGTACGGGGTGAGGATCAGGCCTCGCCGGCCCACTCCTTCTTGGCGACCAGCAGGCCGTCGCCGACCGGAAGCATGACCGGGACGAGGTCGTCGTTCTCGGCGACCAGACGGACCAGCTCGCGCACCGCCATCGTCTCGCCGTCACGCTGGGCCGGGTCGGCGACGCGATCGCCGAGCAGGGAGTCGGTGAAGGCCACGACGCCGCCGGGTCGCAGCAGGCGCAGGGCTTCGGAGAGGTAGGCGGAGTTCTCGCGCTTGTCACCGTCGACGAAGACGAGGTCGTAGTGTCCGTCGGTGAGGCGGGGGAGGACGTCGAGCGCGGCGCCGGAGATGGTGCGGGCACGCTGGGCGGGGACGCCGGCCTCGCGGAAGGTCTGCTTGGCCAGACGCTGGTGCTCGGCCTCGATGTCGACGGTGGTCAGGACGCCGTCCTGGCGCATGCCGCGTAGGATCCAGAGCCCGGAGACGCCGGTGCCGGTACCGATCTCGACCGCGGTGCGGGCGTCCAGGATGGCTGCAAGGAACCGCAGCGTTGCGCCGGTGCCGTTGCTGACCGCGGAGACTCCCACCTCGTCGGCGCGTGCCCGGGCGGCCAGGAGCACCTCGTCCTCGGTGACGAACTCTTCGGAGTACTTCCAGCTCGCGTCAGCGATCGGGGTGGTGATGGGGACCTCCTGGGGCCGACCCGCGGGTGGGCGGGTGTTGGGGCAGGCGTGGGCGTCGATTGACGACGTGTCGACTCTATCGCGTAGCACGAACACCGGGGCGCTCCACGGGTGAGGGAGCCGGGAACTCGTGCGACCTGCCGCACGTTGGTCCAGTCGTGCAGGAGAAGTTGTGCCTGCTCACAGACTTTTCTCAGCCAAGGTGCCTAGCCTCGTTCCAGACAGGAGAAGACGCATGTTCGGACGACCGTCCCGTGCACGTCCCTCGTCGCTCGAGGAGGAGCAGATGGACCTCACCCACCCGGACACGTCCCCGCAGGAGGGCGTTCCGACCTGGGAAGAGGTCGTGACGCGCCACTCCGACCGCGTGTTCCGCCTCGCCTACCGCCTCACCGGCGACCGCCACGACGCCGAGGACCTGACCCAGGAGGTCTTCGTCCGCGTTTTCCGTTCCCTGGACTCCTACACCCCGGGAACCTTCGAGGGCTGGCTGCACCGCATCACCACCAACCTCTTCCTCGACCAGGCCCGCCGCAAGCAGCGGATCCGGTTCGATGCCCTCTCCGACGAGCGGGCCAGCCGGTTGTCGTCGAGCTCTCCGACGCCGGAGGCGGCCTTCGCCGAGCAGCGTTTCGACGCCGACGTCGAGACCGCGCTGGCCACCCTCCCGCCAGACTTCCGCGCTGCCGTCGTCCTCTGCGACGTGGAGGGACTCTCCTACGAGGAGGTCGCGGAGATCCTCGGCGCCAAGCTCGGCACCGTCAGGTCCCGGATCCACCGTGGTCGCGCGATGCTGCGCGCCGCGCTGGCTCACCGCGCACCGGCGTCGGGACGCGAGCGGTACGCGGGTCCCTCGACCGAGTCGATCGCGGTCCTGGGCGGTCAGCGATGATCGGCCACCTCGGTGCCAAGGTCACGGTCCTTCTCGACGGCCGGATGTCGTCGTCGGAGGAGGAGCGAGCCTGGGACCACGTCCACGGCTGCCACGGCTGCCGGGACGCCGTCGAACGTGAGGGATGGGTGAAGACCCACCTCAACCAGTGGGGCCAGGCGGCCCCCGTGTCCACCTCGGACGGGCTGCGGGCGGCGCTGCTGGCCGCCCCGTTCCCCTACGTGGTGCAGGGGACCGTGCGGGGACAGGGCGTCGTCGAGTCCGGTCACGGTGCGCGCAGCTCCGCCACGCACGCCGCAGGCCGCACACGTCACGTCGTGGCGTTGGGCGGTTCCGCGCTGGGCGTCGCGGTCATGGGACTGGTGGCGCTCGGCGCAGCGCCTGCGAACACCCCGTTCCAAGAACGACGCACCGTCACCAGCATCGTGCCGATCGCGGTGACACCCTCGGTCACGCCTGCTCCGGGAGCGGCGACGTCGACGCTTCACGTTCAGCCCCTGCCCGGGTCGACCCGGGCGACGGGCGTGCCCGCGAGCGCGGTGCGCTCCACCGGGGCCCTGATTCCCTGACGGGCGCGTGCGGCGAGGGTCAGACGCGCCGCAGGGTCATTCGGTGACGCTTGCCTTCGACTCACCCTCGACGAACGGGTGATCCTCCACGAAGGCCTTGGTCTCGGCGTACATCTGCTCGATGAACGTCTCCAGTTGCTGGGCCTCCACCCGCCACTGGCCACGTCCGCCGATCTTGATCGCAGGGAGGTCGCCTCGGCGGACCAGGGCATACACCTGCGCGCTGGAGGTGTTGAGCACCTCTGCCACGTCGGCGAGGGTGAGGAAGCGTGGGGTCGCGGCCATTCCTCCATGGTGCCACTGAAACGCGGCTGGGTTAAGGGCAACTGCGTCAGCCTGTGGAAGAGCCCCGTTCTGTACGGGTGCAGACGTGAGCAGCAGTCTGCACCTGTCAGGGTCCGCAGGGAGCCGGCTTCGCACTGTGGACAGTGCCGACGGTGTCCCGCGCGGTGCCGCCATCATGGCGGCCGTGGTGGGAACTCTGGAACAGGTCGAGATGCCTCGGGCCGCCGTGGCCAAACGGGCAGGATGGCGCGACCCACGGTTGTGGGTCGGGGTGACGCTGGTGGCGGTGTCGGTGGTCCTGGGGGCTCAGGTGGTGGGATCCGCCGACGACTCGGTCGCAGTCTGGGCCGCAGGCAAGGACATTGCCCGCGGCGACCGTCTCTCCCCAGCAGCACTGGTCCAGACCCGGGTGCGGTTCACCTCCGACGGCGACCGCGACCGGTACCTGGTGGTCGCTGACGGAAGTCCCGGTGACGTCCGTCTGACCCGCTCGGTCGGCGTCGGCGAGCTCGTGCCGCGGGCCGCGCTCGGCCAGACCCCTGACGACGTCGTCCAGGTCTCGGTGTCGTTGCCGACGGTGCACGTGCCGCCCGGCGTCGTGGCGGGCTCTGTCGTCGACGTGTGGGTCTCGCCCCGCAACCCCTCCGACACCAAGCCCGCGGCCGAGCTGCTGAGGGAGGTGACGGTGCTCTCCACCGACGCCGGCGGCCAGGAGCTGGTCGGGGCCAGCAACGAACGTCAGGTGGTGCTGCAGGTGCCGGACCGGGCCGAGGACGTGGCCCGGGTGGTCGCAGCCAGCGGCGCCGACGAGCTGGTGCTGGTGGGGCGCGGATGAGTGTGGTGTGCGTCAGCATCCTCGCGGCCGGAGCCGGGTGGGAGTCGACGGCGCTGGAACAGCTCGACGCGACCCCCGGCCTGGTCGTGCTCAAGCGATGCGTCGACGTCGACGACCTGATGGCGAGCGTCACCACCGGCCAGTGGGAGGTCGCGGTGGTCGCGGCCGAGGCACCCGGCCTGGACGGGGCCGTCGTGCGCCACCTGTCCGCCCACGGAGCGGGTGCCGTCGTGATCCTGGCGGCAGGCAGTCAGGACGCACTGCGCGACCGTGCCCTGGCCAGCGGCGCGGAGGCGGTGGTCGCGGAGACCGACATGGCAGAGCTGCCCGCACTGGTGCGGATGGTCGCTGACCGGCGCGCCCGTGCCGACGACGCCGGTACCGGGGTTCCAGGTGTCCTGCCCGGCTGGGACCCGGCCACCGGTCGGGTCGATCCGCTGGAGTCGGTGGCGCAGGTCGCCGGTTTCCGGGGACGCACCCTCGCGGTCTGGGGGCCGGTCGGAGCTCCGGGAAGAACGACGCTGGCGATCACCCTCGCAGGAGTACTCGCTGACCGGGGGAGGGCCGTCGTCGTGGTCGACGCCGATCCCCATGCCTGCGTCGCGCAACACCTCGGGGTGCTCGACCAGGTCTCCGGGGTCCTGGCTGCAGCCCGGCTCGCCACCGCCGGGACACTGCGCGGTCGCGCCCACACCGTCTGTCGCGCCCTCTCCTCTCGACTCGGGGTCCTCACCGGGCTCCCGCGCCCCGACCGTGCGGACGAGGTGGTGCCCGGTGCACTGGCGCAGGTGCTGGACGAGGTCGCGACCTTCGCCGACGTGGTCGTCGACCTGGGCGCAGGACTGGAGGCCGACGGTCCCGGGGACCCGCTCCTGCCCTCCGTGCAGGGATGGAACCGGGAGGTGCTCGGGAGCGTCGACGAGGTCGTGGTGGTGGGGGCGGCGGACCCCGTCGGGATCACCCGTCTGGCGCATTCGCTGTCGCAGTTGAGGGAGTGGGGCGATGCCCCACCGGTCACCGTGGTCATCAACCGGACCCGCCCGTCCTTGGGGTGGACCGAGGCAGAGATGGCCGACGTCGTCACCGGGTTCGTGCCACTGCACGCGATCCGGTTCCTGCCCGAGGACAGAGCGGCGCTCGACAAGGCAGTCGTCGTGGGCCGGGGACCCTCGGAGTGGGACTCGCGCTACACCGTCGGGGTCCGGGCGCTGACCGACGTGGTGCACCCCGAGACCGTCCAGGTGGGGACGAAGGGTGCGCCCCGTCGATCGGCCGGGCGCGGTGAGGTCAGGCGGCGAAGAGCAGGTACAGCCCGCCAGCGGTGAAGACGACCATCGCGGTCAGCAGGGTCAGCTGGCCGGAGAGCTGGTGCTTGCGCGGCAACAACACCAGAGCCCGGTCGTGGGCCGCAACCGCGCCGAGGACGTGACCCGTCACCACGGCGCCGACCTTGAGGCAGGCCACCAACGTGGGCTGAGAACGGATCCACTGGTTGACGGCCATGTCGGCGGTGCCGAACCAGTTGGAACCGTTGCTGAAGGGGTCGCTGATCTGCTGCACCGTCATCTGGCCGGTGACGACCAGGAACGTGAAGTAGTGGGCGAACACGTACCCCACGACGATCGGCACCATGGAGTGTGCGAAGAGCGCGGGAAGGGTGCGCCGGTCGGTCCCGGCCGCGACGCCGGTGGTCATCGTGGCGACGGTGAAGATCAGACCCGCCAGGAGCGAGAAGACGAGGAAGGCGACGTTGTTGAGGAGCGTCTCGCTGATGTCGTTGCTGAACACGAACCGCACCCACTGCGGGGACTCGTGGAAAGAGTCGTAGGCGGTCGAGCCGAAGAGCACGGCCACCACCGCCACCAGCCCCGGTCGTGGGGTGATCCCGGCGAGGTTGCGCAACGGCGACATCAGGACCAGTTGGCCCTTCTCGTCACGACCCCAGGGGGAGAGGCGCGCGAGCAGCGAGGAGTAGACCTCGAACGGGTCGGCGGAGGAGAGGAAGCGGTTGCCCCACACCACCGAGCCCAGCACCATCGCGACCAGGTAGACCGCGAGCCAGAGCCGAATGCCGCCCAGGGTGGTGCCGCCGTCCCAGACGCTGAGTTCCATCCAGACGAACAGGTAGAGCCCCACCGCGGCGGGCCACAGACCGAGCTTCACGGGGTAGCGGTACATGCCCTCGTCGGGATCGATGCCACCGAGACGGTTCAGCAGCGCCGAGAACGTCCGGAACGGGCTGATGTACTTCCACACCGGCCCCAGCAGCAGACTCGCCGGCACGATTCCCACCCACAGCAGCACATAGGTGATGCCGAAGATCGGGTTGTCGATCAGGTCCTTGCCCAGCGTCAGGCACATCAGGCAGTACAGGAACGCGATGATGCCCGCGGTGCGGGTCGTGAGGAGGAATCCGCGGCTCTCCACCACACGCTGCAGCGCCGGGAGGGAGACGTGCGGGGTGCGTTCCTCGAAGCGGGGGCGTCGCCACGCGAAGGCGAGGACGACGAACGACAACAGCAGTGCAGCCACGGCGCCGAGCACCGCGTACTCGGCGGGGATCGGGAGGTCCTTGGCCCCGCCGATGCCGTGCGCCTGCAGCATCGCCGAGTCGGTGATCGAGGAGGCGATCGAGGGGGCCGTCGTGGTCGCGCCGCTCAGATGGCTCAGTGCCAGCACGTCACTGGACCTGGAGGCGGAACACCGTGGTGGCGGGGTCGTGGCTCTCCACGTCGACGCTGCCCGGGGTGTCGATGGTGACCTCTCGGGTCACGGTGCCGTCCTCGAAGGCGAGGGACTGCTCGGGGTTGGAGTGCACGTGCAACTCACCGGCGTGGTCGGCGGTGATCTCGACGCTCACGGGCTCGCCCGGCTTGACCTTCACGACCTCGCCGACCGGCGAGATGGTGTCGTCGGTCAGGGTCACCTTGACCACGACGGGCTCACCGGTGCCGGCGGGCTCCTCGGCGTCCTCGGAGCAACCGGTCAGGACGACGGCGCCGAGCGCGACCAGGGAGGCGAGCACGGTCAGGCGCGGTGCGCGGCGGGACCGGACGGTGTGGGCGTGGGGAACCGGGCGTGCGGTCATGTGAACGTCTCTCCTCGGGGCGGTCGGTTTCTGCCAGAATCCCATGTGCCACCAACTCCACGGCACGGAAGGGCAGCGATGGACGACCGCCTGCGTTCGCGGGACCTGCAGATCCTGGCCATGGAGTCCGCCTCCACGCCGATGCACAACGCCACGCTCGAGATCTTCGAACCGGGGCGTGAGGGGTTCGACCACGCCCGTGTCGTCGCGATCGTGGCCGACCGGATCGCCTACGTCCCCCGCTACCGGCAGCGGCTGGTGGAGGTGCCGGGACGTCTGGCCAACCCGGTCTGGGTCGACGACCACGAGTTCGACATGGCCTACCACGTGCGACGCTCCGCCCTGCCTGCGCCGGGATCGATGGGGCAACTGCGGGAGCTGACGGCCCGGATCATCTCCCGGCCGCTGGACCGCAACCGTCCGCTGTGGGAGGTCTACGTCATCGAGGGGCTCGAGGGCGGTCGGGTGGCGGTGCTGTCGAAGTCGCACCAGATCCTGGTGGACGGTGTCGCCACCGTCGACATCGGTCAGGTCGTCCTCGACACCGACCCAGGTCACCTTCCGGCGCACCCCGACGACTGGCGTCCACGACGTCAGCCGTCGGCCAGCGACCTCGTCATCGGTGCGGTCGGGGCCAACATCGAGTCCCCTCGGGTGATGCTCTCGTCGGTCAGGAGCAACGTCGACGCGCTGCGTCGTCGGGCCGACGCGAAGGTGGATCGGGTGCAGCAGCTGGTCGGCGTGCTGGGCCGGGGACGTCCGGCTCGTCCGGTGCCCTTCCTCGGCGAGCTGTCCCAGCAACGTCGGGTCGTGACGGTCTCCACCGACCTGGCGCAGTACCGGCGGATCCGTCGCGTGCACGGAACCACCGTCAACGACGTGGTGCTGGCGACAGTGACCGGTGCGCTGCGATCGTGGCTGATGACGCGCGACGAGGCGCTCTTCGGGATCAGCGAGATCCGCGCGCTGGCCCCCATGTCGGTGATCGACGACGAGCTCGAGGCCACGTCGCTGGGAGCCCAGGTGATCGGCCTGGAGGTGATGCTCCCGGTGGGCGAGGTCAACCCGGTCGTCCGGCTGCTCCGGGTCTCCTACGGCCTTCAGGGGCACCGCGAGACCGGCAAGGCGGTCAGCGCCCAACGACTGGCCGGGATCTCCGGTTTCGCCCCCACGACGTTCCACGCCCTCGGCTCCCGGGTCGCGGTCCGCGAGATGCGCCGAGGGTTCCAGGTGTCGGTGACGAACGTCCCCGGCCCGCAGTTCCCGTTGTACGCGGCCGGGTCGCAGATGGTCGAGAGCTATCCGTTGCACCCGTTGGTCCCGGGGCACGCCCTCGCGATCGGCGTCAGTTCCTACGACGGCAAGGTCTGCTACGGCATCACCGCGGACCGCGACCTCGTCCCCGACGCCGACCTCCTCGCGATCTGCCTCACCGAAGCGCTGGAGGAGCTGCACGACACCGCCAGTGACGTGCGTCCCAGGGCCCCGCGTGGGCGTCGACGGGCCGGCGGGGGGAAGACTGGTGCTCCGAAGCGCAACCGCACCATCGAGGAGCACACGTGAGCGTCAGGATCTACCTGCCCACCACCACCGACGTCCTGGCCCAGGAAGTCGTCGCCGGTGAGTTCGTCGTCGCCGAGGGCGTGGAGCCCGTCGTGGCGGAGTCCGACGACGAGGGCGACGAGTATGCGGCCCTGCTCACGGCGGCCGACGCCTCGACCGCGATGGCGGTGGAGCGTGGGGTCGCCGGTCTGCGTCGGGTGGTGCTGGTCTTCGAGACCGATGCCGTTCCCGTGGCCGGAGCCAAGCTCCCGGTGCGCCAGCTCGTCTCGGCGCACGTCGACGTCGAGGACCGTGACACCGACTCCGATCCCGACGACGACCTCGCTTGGTTCATCCCCTCGGAGTTGCCCCACCTGCTCTGAGCGGGTCAGCTCCGCGGGCCCCTGCAGTGCGGTTCAGTGCAGCGTGGTTCAGCGAGCGAGGTGCTTGACGCCGACCTCGTGCTCGGTCCGCAGCGCGGCCTCGAGCAGGTCGGCGACGATCGCCTCCAACTTGCCGCCGACCAGCGGCACCGAGACCTGGATCTTCAGGTCCACGGTCTCGACGGTCTTCCCGTCCACCTCGGTGAGGCTGACCGCGCCGCTGATGTGGCCGGGCTTGTCGGGGATGCCGACGTCGTAGGTGCCGGTGGTGAGGTCGGCCCAGTTCTCGCGGGTGGTGATCGTGATCGACTCGCCCACGAACTTCGTCGCGAAGCTGGGGATGCCTTCGACCTTCTGCTCCCGGGTGATCTGCACGTCGGCGGCGTCGCCGTCGGCGTGGACGGTCACGGTGTGGTTCAGCACGCGCTGACGTGCGCACACCGCGTCCCGGAACGTCTCCTCGCGCAGCATCGCGGCCACGTCCGCGAGGGGCGCGTCGTAGGTGAGCTGCTGGGTGATTCGCTTCGTCATGGGGGACATCATGGCGTGCCGTCCCGGTGCCGCTGACGGGGTGTCCCGCAATGGGACGGGCACGATGCATCCATGTGACGTACATGTGACACAGAGGCGTTGCTCTGCTGTGGTCTGCGTCATAGTGTCGACGCGTGGCCCCGGCGCGTGAGCACGAACGTCAGGCATTGACCGACCTGGTTCTCGACGAGGCCAGGTCGCCTCAGCAGGCCGCCGTCGTGGCGGTCCATCTGCGGCACGTCCCGATCGAGGACCTCGAGGGACGACCACCCCGGGTCTGGGCCGATGCAGTGCAGGCGCAGACCGACCTCGCACTACGACGCCTGCCGGGCGAGACGCTCGTACAGGTGCTCGTCGACGGCACCGAGGTCGGTGCTGCCCCGGGCCGGTCGGTGCTGCAGGTCATCACCGACGACCGGCCGTTCCTGGTCGACTCGGTGCAGATGGAAGTGGCACGTCAGGGGCGTGGCACCGACCTCGTCCTGCATCCACGGTTCTGGGCCGAGCGTGACCCCGGGGGCAAGCTGTTGCGGGCCCAGGCCCGGGAAGAACGTGACTCCGCAGGGCCGGGATGGTTCGCGGAGTCGTGGATCCGGGTCGAGACGGAGCGGGTCGGGGACGAGAGCGACGTCGCGCACCTGGTCCAGGGGGTGCAGCGGGTCCTGGATGACGTCCGCGGGGCGGTCGAGGACTACCCGGCGATGCTGGCCCGGTTGCAGGAGTGCGCCGCGCGCCTTCCGGCCGACGACCCCTCGGGGGCCCTGCTGACGTGGATCACCGAGGACCACTTCACGTTCCTGGGGGCAGCGGACCTGAGCGTCGCACTTGACGGATCGGCGGACCCGATCGTGGGCACCGGGTTGGGGATCTTCGCCGAGGGGCCGGGGAAACGTCTGCCCGAGGCCGAGAGCGTCTCGGGGTCGGTGGGTCAGGTGCTGGTGGTGGACAAGGCACTGGATCGCTCGACGGTGCACCGCCCCGGCAACCTGGACCGTCTCACCGTGCGGACCTTCGACGCCTCGGGCCGGGTGGTGGCCGAACGTCGTTTCCTGGGGCTGTGGTCCTCGCGTGCCCGGACCGAGTCCGTGCTGCGGGTGCCGGTCCTGCGCGAGAACGTCGCCGAGGTGCTGCGTCGGGTGGGGGTCCAGCCCGACGAGCACGCCGGCAAGGCGGTCGTCGACGCGCTGGAGAGCTATCCGCGCGACCAGTTGTTCGCCGCGGAGGTGGAGGCGTTGGTGCCGGTGGCCCGCAGCGCAGCCGTCGGTGGGGAGTCCAAGCGGTTGCGGGCCTTCGTCCGCCACGATCCGCGCGGACGGTACGTGTCGGTGCTGGTCCAGTTGCCGCGTGAACGGTACTCGACCGCGGTGCGGGAACGGTTGAGCGCCGAACTGAAGGATCTCTTCGTTGGCGACCAGGTGGAGTTCGCGGCCCGGATGGACGAGGCGCGCACCGCGCGGGTGCACTTCGTCGTGCAGCCCGAGCCGGGGCAGGTCACGGCCCGTCCCGACGACGCCGAGGTCGAGTCCCGGCTCGCGGAGGTGTCCCGTTCCTGGCGCGACGACCTGACCGCCCACGCGGTGGAGGTCCTCGGCGCCGAGCGCGGATCCGAACTGGCGAAGCGCTGGGGCGACGGCCTGCCCGAGGGCTACAAGGCCACCACGGGGGTGGACGAGGCGGTCGAGGACCTGCAGGTCCTCGACGCCCTGCCCGAGGGTGAGGTGGCGTTCCGGATGGTCACCACCCACGAGGCCTCCGAACACCTCGACGTGGGACGTCTGGTCGCTCGTCTCAAGGTCGTGCGTGCAGGCCAGCCGGTGCACCTGGCTCGGGTCCTGCCGCTGCTGCACTCGGCCGGGGTCGAGGTCGTCGACGAGCGCCCGCACGAGGTGACGGGTCCGCACGGGCCGGCCTGGGTCTACGACTTCCTCATGAGCCACCCCTCCGACGTCCCCTACGCGACGCCGGAGGTCTTCGTCGACGCGGTCCGGGCGATGTGGGAGGGACGCTGTGAGGTCGACGGCTTCAACACCCTGGTCCTCGAGGCCGGGCTCACCTGGCGTCAGGTCGCGGTGCTGCGTGCCCAGGCCGCCTACCTGCGTCAGGGCAGGTTCCCGTTCACTCGCGCCAGCACGGTCGCGGCGATGCGCGCCAACGTCGAGGTGACGCGGGCGTTGGTGCAACTCTTCGACGTCCGGTTCGACCCCGACCGGTACCCGATGCACGAGGTGCGTGAGCAGGCCGCCGCCGCGGTGAAGGAGCAGCTCGAGAGCTTGCTCGCCGACGTCGAGCGGCGCGACCACGACCGCATCCTGCGGGCTCATCTGGCCGTCCTGGAGGCCACCCAGCGCACCAACCACTTCCGTACCGACGCGGTGGGGGAGGGCCCTTCGGGGACGCCGGCGGGGTTGCGTGCTCACCTGGCCTTCAAACTGTTGCCGCGTGAGGTACCCGGGCTCCCCGAACCACGGCCGCAGTACGAGATCTACGTCCACTCGCCGTTGGTCGAGGGCGTGCACCTGCGGTTCGGTGCGGTGGCGCGTGGCGGGTTGCGGTGGTCGGACCGTTTCGACGACTTCCGCACCGAGGTGCTGGGTCTGGTGAAGGCCCAGATGGTGAAGAACACCGTGATCGTGCCGGTGGGCGCCAAGGGCGGTTTCGTGGCGCGACAACTGCCTGATCCCAAGAACCGTCAGGCGTGGCTCGAGGCCGGGGTCACCGCCTACCGTGCGTTCATCTCCTGCTTGCTCGACGTCACCGACAACCTCGTCGACGGCGTCGTCGTGCCACCCCCGCGGGTGCTGCGCCGCGACGGCGACGATCACTACCTCGTGGTCGCGGCCGACAAGGGAACCGCGTCGTTCTCCGACCACGCCAACGGGGTCGCGGCCGCACACGGGTTCTGGCTCGGGGACGCCTTCGCGTCCGGGGGCTCGGTGGGCTACGACCACAAGGCGATGGGGATCACCGCGCGCGGTGCGTGGGTCTCGGTGCAACGCCACTTCCGTGAGCTCGGCATCGACGTCCAGAGCGAGGAGTTCACGTGCGTCGGCATCGGTGACATGTCCGGTGACGTGTTCGGCAACGGTCTGCTGCGTTCCGACCGGGCGCGTCTGGTGGCGGCCTTCGACCACCGCGACATCTTCATCGACCCCACCCCGGACGCCGAGACGTCGTTCGCCGAACGCCTTCGTCTCTTCGAGACCCCGCGCTCGAGCTGGCAGGACTACGAACGCGCCCTGATCTCTGAGGGCGGGGGCGTGTTCAGCCGTGGCGCGAAGACCGTCCCGGTGAGTCGCAAGGCAGCGATCGCGTTGGGGATCGGGACCGAAGCGGTCTCGATGGCGCCGGAGGACCTGATCCGGGCGGTCCTGACCGCGCCCGTCGACCTGCTCTGGAACGGCGGCATCGGCACCTACGTCAAGGCGTCGGGCGAGACCCACGACGACGTCGGGGACCACGCCAACGACACGATCCGGGTGGACGGACGTGACCTGCGGGTCAAGGTCGTGGGGGAGGGCGGCAACCTCGGTCTGACCCAGGCCGGGCGCGTCGAGTTCGCCCGCACCGCCCGGAATCGTGGCGGCGACGACCACCCCACGCCAGGGGCGGTCAACACCGACTTCATCGACAACTCCGCCGGCGTCGACACCTCCGACCACGAGGTCAACATCAAGATCCTGCTCGACGCCGTCGTCGCCTCAGGAGAGCTCCCGGCCGAGGAACGCACCCCGGTGCTGGCCTCCATGACCGACGAGGTCGCCGAGCTCGTGCTGGCCGACAACTACCGCCAGAACCTCGCCCTGGCCGACGAGGCCGTCACAGCTGCCGATGCGCTGCACGTCCACGAGCAGTGGATGCGCACTCTGGAGGAGCGTGGCGTCCTCGACCGTGCCCTGGAGTCGCTGCCCTCACGCACCGAGGTCCGACGTCGTCGTGAGGCGGCCGAGGGGCTCACCCTGCCCGAACTGTCGGTGCTGCTGTCGTGGACGAAGATCGTGATGGCGGACGAGTTGATCGCCTCCGACCTGCCCGACCACCCCTACCTGCGCGGTGACCTGATCGGGTACTTCCCCCACGCCCTGCGTCAGGACCACCGTGCGGCGATGGCCGCGCACCCCTTGCACCGCGAGATCGTGGTGACCCAGGTGGTCAACACCGTCGTCGACGAGGCCGGCATCACGGCCTGGACCCAGACCGCGGAGGAGACCGGGGCCAGCGCGGCACAGTTCGCCATGGCTCATCTGGTGGCCGGAGAACTGTTCGGCTGCAGTGGGGCGCGGGGACGCATCGCCGATCTCGACCACGCCGTCGCCGCCGACGTCCAGGCCTCGATGCGGGCCAAGGTGCGGGCCCTGCAGAGCCGCACCACCCGGTGGCTGCTCGCGAGGGCCGGGGGCGCGGTGCTCGACGTGGACGTCCTCGTGGACGCCTACAGCGTCCCCGTGCAGCGTCTCCTGGCCCGCCTGCCGTCGTTGTTGGAGGGCGAAGCGCAGGAACGTTTCGAGGCGCGTCGACTCGAACTCGTCGAGGCAGGAGTTCCTCTGGACCTCGCCGCCACGGTCGCGGTGATGCCGGAGTCGAGTGCGTTGCTCGACGTCGTGGCGACTGCCCGCAAGGCCGACGCCGACCCCGACGACGTCGTCCGGGTCCACCTGGCGCTCGGCGAACGCTGCGGCCTGCGTCGACTCAGCGACGCCGTCACCCAGTTGCCCCGGACGAGCCGGTGGGCGGCGGCAGCAGCCAGTGCCCTCGACGACGACCTGGGTCGGGTGCGTGCGACGTTGACCGCGGCGGTCGTCGCCGAGGGTTCCGACCTCGCTGCTGGGGACCCGGCTGCCCAGGCCGAGTCGCGGGTGGAGCACTGGACTCAGGCGCGGGCACCGCAGATGGAGTCGGTCGGGGCGCTGGTCACCGAGATCCTGGACGAGGGTCCGCTCGACCTGGCCCGGGCCAGCGTGGCCGTCCGGGCAGTGCGGGGCCTGCTGGCGGAGTAGAACTGCTGGCGGCGTGAGGATCAGCCGCTCGTCGAGTGGGGTACGGGCGCGTGTCGCACCAGCAGCACCACGACGGCGACCAGGACGACGGCGACCACCACCACCGGGACGGGCACGAGCGGATCGAGGAGCACCACGACGGCTGCCAGGGGGAGTGCCACGTTGACGCTGCGCGGCGCTTGGGCACGGATCGCGAGCCACCACGTCGTCAGCAGGAACAGTGCGATCGGCACGGTGACGGTGAAGGACGCCTCCACCGCCGACATCACGTGGAGCACCGCGTGGTCGCCCTCTGCCGTCGCGACGAGACGCCCGATCTCGACCTCGACGCCGGCGGAGAACGCCGCTGCGGCGGCGAGGACGAAGAAGTGGCCGTACCCGTACCGGAACGACGAGCGCAGATCGTGGACGCATCGGTGGTGCGCGGGCCAGAAGTAGATCCACCACATCGCTGCGGTCGCGACCAGCACCAACGACGCCATCAGCACCAGGTCGGTGACGTCCGCAGCTCCGTGCAACGCGCCGTAGAACGCGTTGGACGAGGCCAGCAGGCTCTCACCCAGGACGATCAGGGTGAAGAGGTTGTAGCGCTCGGTGATGTGGTGCGGGTGGCGCGGAGTGACCTCGAACCGTTCTGCGACGGCCGGCACCGCCGTCTCGCAGGCGATCAGCACGACGACGGCGACCGTGGCGACAGTGCCGTCGAGCAGCAGACTCGCGCCCCACAGCACCTGGCACGCCGTGATCCCGACGGCGTAGGCCCGGGCGGTCCGGGCGTGCGCGGGCGACTGGCGTGCGGCGCGCAGCCACTGCGACACCATCGCCAGACGCATCACCACGTAGCCGATGACGACGATCCGGAGGTCGCCGTCGGTGAACGCCGGGTGGATCCCGGCCGCGAGCACGAGGACTCCGGCCATCTGCACGAACGTCGTGACGCGGTAGAGCCAGTCGTCGGTGTCGAAGGCGGTGGCGAACCAGGTGAAGTTCATCCACGCCCACCAGATCGAGAAGAACACCATCAGGTAGCTGACGACGCCGTCGAGGACGTGTCCGTCGGCCAGCTGGTGGTGCAGTTCGCTGGCTGCGGTGCTGACCGCGACGACGAAGACGAGGTCGAAGAAGAGTTCGAGGCTGGAGGCGACCCGGCCGTCCTCGTGCGGGTCGCGCGGGCTCATCGGCCGCAGTGCGGTGCTCATCGTCGAAGGCTGGGGGAAGTGGACTCAGGCCGACTTCTTCGTGCGTCGGGGAGTGGCCTTGGCCGCTGCCTTCTTGCCGTCTGCCTTCTTCGAGGCTGCCTTCTTCACGGCGGGCTTCTCCACCTCCACCTCAGCTGGCACTTCCGGGGACGGGGTCTCGCCTCGGGCCTGTTTGGCCGCCTCCACCGAACGTTGGAGCGCCGCCATCAGGTCGAGCACCTGGCCGCTGCCGTCCGGGCTGGGAGCGGGGCGGGTAACCTCGCCACCCTCCACCTTGGCGGTCACCATCGCCTTGACCGCGTCGGCGTAGTCGTCAGTGAAGTCGTCGGGGTCGAAGTCCCCGGCGAGGGTCTCCACCAGCACACCTGCCATCGCGACCTCGGAGTCCTTCACCTCCCCGGCCTCGACGGAGAAGTCGGGAGTGCGGACCTCGTCGGGCCACATCAGGGTCTGCAGCACGATCACGTCACCCGCGTCGCTGGCATGCACCCGCAGCACCGCCATCGAGGTGCGTTGACGGAGCGCGACCGTCACCACCGCGACCCGGTCGGAGTCGAGGAGTGCCTGACGCAGCAGCGCGTACGCCTTGGCGCCGGTGGCATCGGGCTGCAGGAAGTAGGTCTTCTCGCACAGCATCGGGTCGATCTGCTCGGCCGGGACGAACCGTTCCACCGAGATCTCGCGCGACGACGTGGTCGGCAGCTCGGCGAAGTCGGCATCGGTGAGGACCACCATTTCGCCGTCCTCGGTCTCGTAACCCTTCGCGATCTCGGAGTACGGCACCTCCTGGCCGTCCACCGAACAGATGCGCTGGTACCTGATCCGCCCACCGTCGGCGGCGTGCACCTGCCGGAACGACACGTCGTGGGACTCGGTGGCGGAGAAGAGCCGGACCGGGACGTTGACGAGGCCGAACGAGACGGCACCCTTCCAGATCGCACGCACGAGAACCTCCGTCGTCGTGGCCGGGCGGGCCGGGGAGGAGGCCCCTGACCAGCATCGACACTGTGACACCACTCTGGCCCCGTCGGCGTCGCGCTGCAAGGATGGTGAGGTGCGCCCAATGCTCGCCATGCGTGGGGACCGGCTCCCGGAGGGGCCGGGGTGGTGCCACGAGGTGAAGTGGGACGGAGTGCGGGCCCTCGTCGTGGTGAGTACCGCAGGCACCCGGATCCTCACCCGCAATGGCAACGACGTCACCGCCGCCGTCGTGGAGTTCGCCGGTCTTCGCGTCGCTGTGCCCGGCCACGCGCCTGTGGAGGCGGTCCTGGACGCCGAACTCGTCGCGATGGTCGACGGGAGGCCGTCGTTCCAGGCGGTCATGTCCCGGCTTCGTGGAGGCTCCTCGCGGGCAGCGGCCCGCAGCAGTGACCAGCCGCGCGCCGCACTCGTGCTCGTCGTCTTCGACCTCCTCGCCAGCGGAGGTCAGGACCTCACCGGGCTGACGCTCCAGGACCGCCGGGCACTGCTCGAAGAGCTCTCCTTCCTGCCCGGGGTCACCCCCGCAGGATCAGATTCCGTGCCGGGTGCCGTCATGCGGTCCCCGATCCACGACGACGTCCGGGCGTTGTGGGATGCGACGGCTGCGCAGGGGCTGGAGGGGGTGATCTCCAAGCGGTGGGACTCGACCTACGAGACGGGCGTCCGCAGCACCGCGTGGCTGAAGTTCCCGCACCGGACCCGGACGTCGTGGGTGGTCGGCGGGTGGCGCCCCGAACTGGGCGGGGACCGGGCGGGCGGTCACCGGATCGGCGCACTGTTGCTGGGGGAGCCCCGTCGAGGGCCCAGTTCCGGGCCACCGGGGCTGTTCGCCCGCGGGGCAGTGGGTAGCGGAATCACCGGTCAGCAGGAACAGGAACTGCGCGCACTGCTGGCGGCGATCCCACGTCGGACGTCGCCGTTCATCGACCTCTCGGCGGCAGAGGAAACCACGGCCGTGTGGGTCGAACCGGCGCTCGTCGTCGACGTCGAGTCGCTGGGCTTCACCGAGAACGGTCGGTTGCGGCAGGCCTCCTTCGCCGGCGTCCGTGCTGACCTGGGCGTCGAGGACCTCCTGGCTGATCCCCAGTCGCGCCCGGTCGCAGACGGAGACGGAGCACCAGGCGACCCCACGGACCCGACGGGTCGGCTCGAGGTCGGTGGACGTGGCGGGTGAGTCGACCGAGGTACGGGTCGACGTCGAGGGACGGGTCCTGCGCCTGACCAACCTCGAGAAGGTTCTCCACCCGGGCACCGGCACCACGAAGGCCGAGGTGCTGCAGCACTACGCCTCGGTCGCGCCGCTGCTGCTGCCGTTGCTGCGTGGGCGGTGCGTCACCCGGATCCGGTGGCCGCACGGCGTGGGTGGGCCGTCGTTCTTCGAGAAGAACGCCCCGGCAGGCACCCCGTCGTGGGTCCGAGTGGTGGAGGTCGGGGACGGAGTCCGGTTCCCGATGGTCGAGGACCTCGCGACCCTGACGTGGCTGGTCAACCTCTCGGCGATCGAGCTGCACGTCCCGCAGTGGCGGGTCGACGACGGCGGCGCGGTGCTGCCACCGGACCGCCTGGTGGTCGACCTCGATCCGGGGGAGCCGGCCGGGCTGGGGGAGTGCGCCCACGTGGCCCTGGCGGTGCGTGACCGGCTCTCCGCGCGGGACGCATCGTTCGAGACGGTCCCCGTTCTCAGCGGGAGCAAGGGCATCCACGTGTACGCCGACCTGACGGGGCGGGCTGACGAGTTCCCGGACTCTGATGCCGTGACGAGGCTGGCACGAGCCCTGGCCGAGGAACTCCAGCGGGCAGCACCGACGTCGGTGACGGCCTCGATGGCCAAACAGCGACGTCGGGGGAAGGTGTTCGTCGACTGGTCCCAGAACAGCGCGAGCAAGACCACGCTGTCGCCGTGGTCGCTCCGGGGACGGGAGCACCCCACCTGTGCGGTGCCGGTCTCGTGGACGGAGGTGGAGGCGCTGGCAGCCGATCCGTTGGCCCTGGAGCAGGTGACGCTCGCGGACGTGCCGGAGCGCGCCTATGCCGCGATTGGCGCAGGCTTTCCGCTCTTCCCATCCCCATGATCGGGGATCTCGGCCGTGGGGCATCCCGCGGTGGTCTGCGTCGCTCCTAAGGTCGAGAAACGGAACCGGGGGCCGTTCCGAGCTGACGTCTGGGAGGGCGACGTGATCGCAGGCTTGAAGAACGATGCGCTGTACGGGCGCGAGGAGACACCGGCGCCCGAGGCGCTGAACGTGCACGGGGTGAACGTGGTTGCGGGGGACGCAGGCCGCACGGCCCGCTGGCTCCTGGAAGGCCTGACCCTCGACGAGCAAGGCCGGTGGCGTCGCCGCCGGCGAGTCGCGTTCCTCAACGCCGGCTCCGCGAACCTCGCTGCCGCCGATCCCTTCTACCGTCGGCTGCTGTCGAGCTTCGTCGTGCTGAACGACGGCATCGGGCTCGACATCGCGGCGCGTTGGTCCCACGGACGCACCTTCCCCGCGAACCTCAACGGCACGGACTTCGTGCCCTACCTGCTGGGTCGTTCGGACCGGTCGCTGCGGATCCACCTGGTGGGCGGGCGTCCGGGCGTCGCCGAGGCCGCCGCACGGGTCCTCGCCGAGCGGTTCCCCCGGCACGAGATCGTCGGGGCCCAGCACGGCTACTTCACCGGTAGGGAGACCGATGAGGTCGTGGCCCGGGTTGCGGAGTCGAGAGCAGACGTCCTGCTGGTCGCGATGGGCAATCCGGTCCAGGAGCGTTTCGTGGCTGCCTACTTCGACGACCTCGACGTCGGGCTCGCGATCGGCGTGGGCGCGTTGCTCGACTTCCTCTCCGGTCGCGTCTCCCGCGCTCCGCACTGGATGCGTCGGATGCGCGTGGAGTGGGTGTGGCGTCTGGCCCAGGAACCGCGTCGGTTGTGGAGCCGCTACCTGGTGGGCAACGTCGTCTTCCTGGCCCGAACGATCCGGGCACCTCGCTCCTGAGACCTGCCTCGTCCCTGGGACGCACGCAGCCCGTGCCGTCGCGACTCCAGAGTCTGCGACGGCACGGGCTGTTCTCGTGCGTGAGGACTAGTGCTTGGGGGCGGGCGCCGTCCACCCGGCGTGGTGGGCCAGACCCACGGCGCCGATCTGCGAGGAGACCTCGAGCTTGGCGAGGATCGACTTCACCTGGGTCCGCACGGTGGCCTCGGAGACGACCGAGACCTCGGCGATCTGACGGACCTGCTGTCCGTTCATCAGGGCACCGAGCACTTCTGCCTCGCGGACGGTGAGGCGGTTGAGGCGGTCGAGCAGCTCTGACACCGCGGCCCGCTCCTCCTGCCAGTGCCGGACGAGCTCTTCGCGCTCGTCGACGGTCATCACCGGACGGCCCTCGCCGATGAGGCGGATCGTCGCGAGGATCTCGTTCAGGGGCGCGGTCTTCTCCATGACCTTGCGGGCGCCGTGACGCACGCACTGGCCCCAGCGGGCGCGGTCGGTGGAGCCGGTCAGCACGACGACGGCCGTGCCGGCGCGGGCGACGGGCTCGATCAGGCGGGTGCCGTCGGCGTTGCCGAGGTCGAGGTCGAGCAGCAGCACGTGCGGCTGGTGCTTCATGACCGCCGGGAGCAGCGAGGTCGCGGTGTGCAGGTCCTCGGGCAGCGGGACCCGACGCACGTCATGGCCCTTGAGCTCGAGAGCAATCTGGAGTGATTCAGCGAAGAGCGTGTGGTCTTCGATCACGCACACTCGGGATGCGCCCCTCATGCTGTCTCCTGTGTCCCCGGGGCTACGGACCGCCCCGTTGCTGTGCCGGCGTCTCCGTCGGCGTCTGTTGCTCGGGGACGGGTGCAGGCCGCACCGTCGTTCCCCCCTGTGAGGGGTGACACTAGGCCCCCTTTCGTGTCCGCGTCATGCAGTCTCGGGAGAGGTCTACCCAATTTCCGGGAAATGGCCGCCCTGCAGATGTCATGCTCATCCAACTCTTCTCTGGGTCTCCCATGGGTTGGGACGATGTCGAGGACAGGTCGGGCCGAACGGGCGACCGACGACGCTGCCGGGGAGAAGACGCATGACGAGGTCGCAGACAGAGGAACGCGTGATGACCCGGGTCGTGGTCGTGGCAGAAGGCGGGCTGGTGGCCGAGACCATCGAGGTCGCCCTGGCCGAGCAGGGATTCTGTGCCCAGTCCATGCCGTTCCCGCGAGGGCGCGCCGAGGTCGTCGAAGCGCGTCGGCGCGTCGACGAGTTCGAGGCCCAGGCTGGCGTCGTCGTCGCGGAGGTCGACGAGGTCGAGGAGTGGCGTGACGTGCTCGGGCTCGTCGAGGGGGTCGACGTGCCCTGGCTGTTGGTCACCGGCTCGGCGAGTCTGGGTCGGTGGGGAGGGCTCCTCGCGGCTGGGTGCGTCGGCGTGGTGCGGATGACGGACGGTCTGGACGCCCTGGCGGAGACGGTACGCGCGGTGGCGGCGAAGGGTGCGGGCATGGATGCTGTCCAGCACGCCCTCGCGTTGGGTGCCTGGCACGATCTCGGTGCCGAGCAGCGTGACGTGGTGCGCCGGATCGCAGCACTTTCCCCACGCGAGTGGGAAGTGCTGGGCCTGCTCGGCGAAGGACAGACGACGGCCTCGATCGCGAAGATGAGTGGCGTCAGCGAGGGGACGGTCCGCTCCCAGGTGCGCGCCATCCGGCAGAAGCTCAACGTCCGTTCCCAGCTCGCTGCGGTCGCGGCCTACCAGACCGCCACTGAGTTCGGTCGCTGACGATCCTCAGCACGCGCGTGCGTGCCGAAGATGAGGTAAGTCCCGCTCCCTGACGTCACTCGCGTCCCGACAGCCCCATCCGTCCCGGCCGTCGCGGCTCTGTCCACAGACAGGTCGGACGACGCCGTGTTCGGCCGTTCCCGGTCGCTAACGTCGCCGGCGTCGTCAGGCCGTACTCGGGACAGGACCTCGCCATGACCTCGGTCGCAGCTGCCGGGCCTCCGCGCCCAGCACCTCTCGCTCCCGCGGCGCCCACCTCTGCGGTGGCCGCTCCCGCGCCCGTTCAGCGACCGGGCATGCGGCGTCCGCTGCGTGCCGACGTCGATCTGGCCGACCTGCTGGACCCGGCGGTCCGGGGGCAGATCCGTGCGGAGGGCGTCGACCCCCAACGCGACAGCGCCGTGGTGCGCCGGATCGTCACCGCCGTGGTGCGTGCCCACGACGAACGGTCCCTGACCGGCGACGTCGAGCGGGCCGCGGACCCGGCCTGGCTGATCGACGAACTGGTGGCCCGGGTCGCTGGGTTCGGACCCCTGCAACGTCATCTCGACGACCCGGACGTGGAAGAAATTTGGATCAATGATCCGAGCCGGGTGTTCGTCGCGCGCCACGGACGCCACGAACTCACCACCACCGTCCTCACCACCGAGCAGGTCGACGACCTCGTCGAGCGCATGTTGAAGGCGAGCGGACGCCGGGTCGACCGGTCCAGTCCCTTCGTCGACGCGATGCTTCCCCAAGGGCACCGGCTACACGTCGTCCTCGAAGGAATCACCCGCGGTTTCACGGCCGTCAACATCCGCAAGTTCAGGCTGCAGGCCGCGCGGCTCACCGACCTGGTCGCCCTGGGGAGCCTCACCGAACAGGCCGCACTCTTCCTGGAGGCCTCGGTCCGGGCCGGCCTCAACGTCCTGATCGCCGGAGCCACCCAAGCCGGAAAGACGACGATGCTCAACTGCCTCGCAGCCGCGGTGCCGGGAGGCGAACGGATCGTGAGCGCCGAGGAGGTCTTCGAACTGCGCTTCCCGCACCCCGACTGGGTGCCCATGCAGACCCGTCAGGCCGGGCTCGAGGGAACCGGCGAGATCACGCTGCGTGCGTTGGTCAAGGAGGCGCTGAGGATGCGGCCCTCGCGGATCCTGGTCGGGGAGGTCCGTGCCGAGGAGTGCTTGGATCTCCTCCTGGCCCTCAACTCAGGGCTCCCGGGCATGTGCACCCTGCATGCCAACAGTGCCCGCGAGGCCCTCGTGAAGATGTGCACCCTGCCGCTCCTGGCCGGGGAGAACATCTCGGCCCGGTTCGTGGTGCCCACCGTCGCCAGCTCCGTCGACGTCGTCGTCCATCTTGGTGTCGACGTGACCGGCCGTCGCCGGGTCAACGAGATCGTCGCGGTTCCGGGCCGGGTGGAGAACGACGTGATCGAGGTCGAGCCCGTCTTCGAACGGACGGCCGGAAGGCTGACGTGGACCGGTGGCCTCCCGCCGCGTGCGGACCGCTTCGAACGGGTCGGCATCGACATCCACGGACTGCTCTCCTCGCGCCAACCCGCTTCCGCGTCCCCGAGGGCGGGTGGTCACGGTGGGTGAGCTCGTCGGTCTGGGCGTCGGGATCGGACTCTTCCTGGTGTGGAGTGCCTTCGCCGTGCCGGCCCGCTCCCCGGAAGCGCGTCGACCGGTCAACGACCTGCTCACCGAACTCCTCGCCCGTGCCGGGATGGTGGACGTGCGGGCAGGGAGCCTGGTGGGGCTCTGCTGCGTGCTCCTCACCGTGGCTTTCGTGGTGATGTGGGCGCTGTCGGGGGCCTGGCCGATCGCGATGGCGTTTGCCGTGATGGCGGGATGGACTCCGATCTCCCTGCTCCGGACCCGTGCCCGACGACGTCAGGACGCGTTCGCCCAGGTCTGGCCCGACGCGGTGGACAACGTCGCCTCGGCGGTCCGGGCCGGGATGTCCCTGCCTGACGCCCTCTCCGGTCTCGCGACCTCAGGGCCACCGCCGTTGCGGCCGGCGTTCGGCGCGTTCGCGCTGGACTACCAGGTGTCGGGACGTTTCTCCGACAGCCTCGACCGACTCAAACGAACCCTCTCCGACCCGGTCGGCGACCGGATGATCGAAGGGATCCGTGTGGCCCGTGAAGTGGGCGGTGGCGACCTGGGCCGGCTTCTGCGGAACCTGTCGCAGTACCTGCGCGAGGACGCCCGGACCCGCTCGGAACTGGTGGCCAGGCAGTCCTGGACGGTCAACGGTGCCAGGCTCGCGGTCGCGTCGCCGTGGGCGGTGCTGCTGCTCATGACGTTCCAGTCCGGTGCGGCCCGGGCCTACGCCTCCCCGACCGGGGCGTTGGTACTGCTGGTCGGAGCCGTGGCCTGCGTGGTCGCCTACACCCTGATGACGCGCGTGGGCCGCCTGCCCACCGACCGCAGGATCCTGGGATGAGCACGCTGCAGGGCGCCCTGCTGGGGGCGATGGCCGGGCTCGGACTCGTGCTCGTGGGTGCCGTGCTGGTGATGCGGGGCAGGACCACGCTCGAGTCGCGCGTCGGCCCTTGGCTGCGGGGGAGCAGTTCCGAAACAGCGCTGGTGCGGTCCTCGGGGGCCGTCCCGGTGCGGGGTGGGGCAGGCGCCTCCGGCCCCGGCGCGGCCGCTGCCGGGATCGCAGCGCCGTTGCTGCAACGGGCGGCGGACGCCGTGGAGGCCGTGCTCGGGGGAGGAGCCTCGGTGCGGAGACGGCTCGAACGAGCGGGCGAACCCGACGACGTCCACGGCTTCCGGGTCGAACAGGTCCAGTGGGGGCTCGTCGGATTCGCCGTGGCAGTGGCGTGGCAGACGCTCGGACTGCTGGCCGGACGCGGTGGGCTGCTGAGCAGTCTCGTCGTCTGCGCGGGCGCCTTCGCCTGCGGCGTGATCCTGCGCGACCGCCGGTTGACCCAGGCTGCCGACGCCCGCGACCGTGCCGTGCTCGCTGAGTTCCCGGTGATCGCAGAGCTGCTGGCCCTTGCAGTGGCCTCGGGCGAGGGGCCCGTCGCGGCGTTGGACCGGGTGGTGCGTCGCAGTCACGGCGCCCTCAGCGACGAGCTGGCCCGCGTCCTGGCCCAGACCCGCACCGGCACCCCGGTGGCGCGCGCCTTCGAGGCGATGGCCGAGCGCAGCGCGTTGCCCGTCGTCTCCCAGTTCGCCCAGGGGGTCGCGGTGTCGATGGACCGGGGGACGCCCCTGGCCGACGTCCTGCATGCCCAGGCCGCCGATGTCCGTGAGGCCGGCAGGCGCGGCCTGATCGAGAGCGCAGCGAGACGCGAGATCTACATGCTCGCGCCGGTCGTCTTCCTCGTCCTGCCCGTGACGGTCCTCTTCGCCTTCCTCCCCGGCGTGGTGGGACTACGCCTCGTCGCGCCCTGAACGTCCCGCTCATTTCCAGCTTGCTGTCCCACGTCACCGATCCCGGAGGAACCATGAACCAGACCCCGAACCAGACCCCGAACCAGACCCCGACCCAGACCCCGACCCAGACCCCGACCCAGACCCCGACCCTGACCACCGCCGCGTTCGACCGTTGGGTGCACCTGACTCTGCTCGCCGGCCGGGTCCGCGACGAACGCGGCGACGTGCCCGGATGGGTGATGGTGACGGTGATGACCGCGATGCTCGTCGTCGGGATCGGAGCGGTCGCTCAGGAGGAGTTGGAGGCGCTGCTCCAGGGCGCGTTGGACCGCGTCACGTCGTCGTGGTGACCCGGGACGAGCGCGGGTCGGCGGTCGTCGACTTCGTCCTCGTCCTGCTCCTGCTGCTGCCGCTCGTCGTGGGCATCCTGCAGCTCGCCCTCGTGATGCACGTCCGCAACGTGCTCTCCTCGGCTGCCGCGGAGGGTGCCCGTCACGCCGCGTTGAGCGGAGCGACACCGAGGGACGGCGTGGAGACGGCTCGCCGACAGTGGGAGGGCGCGGTCTCGGACTCCTTCGTCCGTTCCGCACGGGTCGAGTCCGTGGACCTCGACGGTGCGTCGGGCTACCGGCTGGTCCTCGACGTCGAGGTTCCCGCGCTGGGCCTGGGCGGCCCGGCGGTGGCGTTCGAGGTCACCGGGAGTGCGGTGCGTGAATGGGAGAGCGGTGCAGCATGACGCCCCTGGGAACGCTCGTCGGGCGCCGGGGACGGCGCGATGAGTCGGGCAGCGCGGTCGTGGAGTTCGTCTGGGTGGGCTTGGTCCTGCTCGTCCCCGTGGTCTGGATCCTGCTCTCGGTCTTCGAGGTCCAACAAGGTGCTTTCGCCACCACCGCAGCCGCCCGGTCCGCGGGACGCGCGTTCGTCCTGGCCCCTGACGAGGCGACTGCCCGTCAGCGTGCCGAACGGGTGGCCCGCCAGGTCCTCGACGAACAGGGCAAGGAGTCGATGCCGCTCGTGCTGGAGGTGCGATGCAGCGCGGGCGCAGGAGCATGCCTGAGCCCGTCCTCCACCGTGACCGTCGTGGTCCGGTCCGGGGTCGAGTTGCCGTTCCTGCCCGAAGTACTCAGCGGCGCGACCTCTGACTTCGCTCTGGAGGCCACCCACACCGTCCCGTTCGGCCAGTACCGGGAACGTCGATGAGGCGGCGCCGTGACGAGTCGGGTCAGGTCTCGGTGCTCATCATCGGCTTCGCCGCAGTGCTGCTCCTGGCTTTGGCCCTCGTCGTCGACGCCTCGACTGCGTTCCTGCACCGTCAGGGGCTCGACTCGATCGCGGACGGTGCAGCCCTGCACGCGGCGGACGCAGGTGTGTCCGCCTCCCTCTCCGTCGACGCGACTGACGACAGGCTCGCGATCGACGCCTTCCGGGCCTCGGCCGCTGCGACGGACTACCTGCGCAGCGTCGAGGCCGGACGCCGGTACCCCGGGCTGCGACACGAGGTGGAGGTGACTCCGGCAGGGGCGGTCCTGGTCCGGCTCTCTGCTCCGGTGGAACTGCCGTTGCTCATCCCGGGCATGTCCCGGACGGCGACGGTCCGGGCCTCGGCCCGGGCCGCGGTGACGGTGATCCGGTGACGCCACAGCCGAGCAGTGGTGTCCCGAACCCGGAGGAGGCCTTCGCGCTGGAGGTGGCCTGCGCGCTCCAACGGCTCTTCGAGGATGCGTTGTGGGACCGGCCGATCCCGGTGCGAAGGTTCGTCACCGGGACCTCCGGGACCTGGGTGTGGATGACGTTCCGGCTCACCGACCCGTTCGCGGGCAAGGGAGCATCGGCCCACCTTCGTGGGGTCCTCGTCGAGCCGGGACGGTCGCAGACAGATGTTTCCTCTGACGCGGCAGCAAGGGTGCTCTGGCGCACCGAGGTGTGTCGCCCGCGTCAGCGTGCTTCCGACGACGGCGCGGAGTTGCTGAACGGCGTCTGGTGGAGACAAGTTGCACCGGTAACGGGGGTGAAGTGAATGGCCATTTGCCCGCGGGGGCCGATTCAGTGACCGCAGTCTCACGCTCTGTGGTGGCGGTCGCACCCAGGGTGACCGACACCCCACGGATATACCCCCGAAATGGTCAAAAGGGGTCTGAGGGCATGCCTAGGATTGAGGCAGTGACAGGCGCTCTCCTCGTGGGCGCACTGTTGCAACATGTCAGTGGTCGTCAGAACCCCGGTCCGTGCGGATGCGGGGGTTCTGCCGTTTTGGAGGCCTTTTCGCCCGTCAGCTCTCGACGGGAGCGTCCCCGTGGATCGCCTCGCGCACCTCGTTGCGCAGGGACACGAACGCAGGCAGCTGGCGGATCTCACTCGGAGCGACCCGTCCCAGACCGCCGGTGTCGGTGAAGACCGCGGAACGGTCGAGCACGACCTTGCCGGGCCGGGGGCTCATCACCAGAACCCGTGAGCCGAGGAACACCGCCTCGTCGACGGAGTGGGTGATGAACAGGATCGTCCGCCCGGTCTCGCGCCAGATCTGCAGCAGCTCCTCCTGCAGCCGCTCGCGGGTCAGTGCGTCGAGAGCACCGAACGGCTCGTCCATCAGCACGACGTCGGGCTCGTTGGCCAGCACCCGGGCGATCTGGGCCCGCTGCTGCATACCGCCGGAGAGCTCGTAGGGCCGGTGCTCGGCGAAGTCGGCCAGGCCCACGAGGTCGAGGTACTTCTCGGCGCGTTCGCGGCGCTCGGCTCGTCCCACGCCTCGCAGCTTCGGGCCCAGCTCGACGTTGCGTCGCACCGTGAACCACGGGAACAGGTTGGGCTGTTGGAACACGACGCCACGGTCAGGTGCAGGTCCGGTGATCGGGCGACCGCCCGAGGTCACCGACCCTGCGCTGGGCCTCATGAACCCTGCGGCGAGGCGCAGCAGGGTCGTCTTGCCGCACCCCGACGGCCCGGCCAGGGTGACGAACTCGCCCGGATCGATCCGCAGGTCGATCCCGGTCAGTGCGTCGACCCGACGCCCGCCCACGGTGAAGTGGTGGCGGATGTCGGTGAACTCCAGGCCGTGGCCGTCGGGGGTGGTCATGCGTGTGCTCCTGGTCGGTTCAGGTGCTCGGTCACTGGTGGCAGGTCACTCGGCGACGGCCGCGGCCGGACCGGCTGCGACGTGGGCGGCGTACTCCTCGGCGGTGCCGACGGCCTTGATGCCGTCCGGCTGGGTCGCGAGGAACGTGGCGGTGGTGAAGAGGTCGTCCGCGAAGTTGCCGCCCAGGTAGTCCTTGCCCGCCTGCTCGGAGGCGGTGAGGTACTTGAGGCCGGCGAACTGCTTCTCGGCGTCCTCGGGAGTGATGCCCAGGACGACGGCGACCGACTCGGCTGCCTTCGCGGGGTCGTCCTTGATCACGGAGACGGCGTGGTCCTGGACCTTGGCCCAGGCGTTGACGAACGCGGTGTTCGCGGCGAGGAACTCGGTGCTGACAGTGCCGACGTCGAAGGTCGGACGTCCGGCCTCGGCGGTGTCGGCGCTGGAGAGGATCCGCTCGCCGCCGTCTGCGATCAGCTTCGACTGGGCTGGGTCCCAGACCCAGGCGGCGTCGATGTCACCGGTCGACCAGGCAGCCGGCATCTGCTCGGGCTCCAGGTTGATGATGTCGAAGTCGCTGGCGTCCAGGCCGGCGTCACCGATCGCCTGCAACAGCGAGTAGTGAGCGGTCGAGGAGAACGGGACCGCGATCTTCTTGCCCTGGAGGCCGGCGATGTCGGAGGCGGCACCGTCCTTGACGATCAGCGACTCGGCGTCGCCGATGATGTCGTGGATCCAGACGACCTGGAGGTCGATGTCCTGGTTGAGCGGGGCGGAGGCCGCACGGGCGGCGGGCGCGGAGCCCATCAGGCCGAGGTCGACCTCGCCGGCGCCGTAGTACTTGATCACGTCGCCGCCCGAGGAGGCCTGGACCCAGGAGATCTCGGCGTTGGGCAGGCAGGCCTCCAGCAGGCCCTGGTCCTTGACGACGACGTCGGCGTTGGGGATGGCCTGCCACGCGATGCGGGCCTTCGTGGTGACCGAGGTGTCGGGCTCCCACGGGCACGCGACCGCGCCGGAGGTGGTGTCCTTCTTCTCGTCGGTGTCGGAGCTGCTGCAGGCGACGAGGGACAGGGGCAGGGTGGCGAGGGCCAGTGCGGAGGCCCCCCGCCTCACACGGGTGTTCATGATGGTGCTCCAGTTTCTGCGCGGGTGCGCGGTTCAGGCCTTGCCCCTCCACGGGACGAGGACGTTCTCGAGGCCCTTGAGGGCCAGGTCGAGCAGGATGGCGGCCACGCCGATCACCACGATGCAGGCGATGACGAGGGCCGAGTTGAGCTGCGTGCCGGCCAGGTAGGCCAGTCCGCCGATGCCGGGCAGACCGTTGGAGATCTCGGCGGCCACGACGGTGGTCCACGCGAAGCCGGTGGCGATCCGGATGCCGGTGAGCACCTCGGGCAGCGTCGCCGGGAGTGAGACGTGGGTGAGGGTCTGGAGTCGGGAGGCGCCCAGGCTGCGCACGGCGTTGACCTGGTCCTCGCGGATGGCGCGCACGCCGGAGATGGTGGCCATCGCGATCGGCGGGAATGCGGCGAGGAAGAGCAGCCAGACCTTGGAGCTGTCGCCGATGCCGAACCAGACGATCAGCAGGCCGATGTAGGCCAGGGGTGGCAGCGAGCGCAGGAAGTGCAGGTAGGGCTCCAGGAGGCGTCCCAACCAGGTGGTCGCGAGCAGGAGGCCGAACGGGATGCCGACGACGACGGCCAGCGCGACGCCGGTGCCGATCCGACGCAGTGAGGCGAGCAGGTGTTCCCACATGTAGTGGTTCTGTTCGCCGCGGACCATGCGCTCGGACCCCTCGGAGAGCGGATGGTCGGTGTTGGCCTGGACGAAGGCGTCCCAGACGGAGCCGGGGGAGGGGAGGTAGAGCTGACGCACCCATCCGGCGGCTGTGACGCCCCACCAGAGCAGCATCAGGAAGGCGAAGAAGCCCAGATGCATCGCGACGCGGCCGGCCAGCTGACGGCGGGTGGTCGCGGTGGTGCCCATGCGTGTCTCCAGGTGAAGTGGTTTCCGGGTGGAAGTTCACGGAAGTTAATCACACCAAAATGATGCATTTAAAGGACATTCCGTTCTTGTCCATTCAGGAGGTCGCAGGTCCAGACCGCACGGGGGCGGCCAAGGCTCCGGAATGACGCAGGGCCTGCCCTCCGGGTGGAGAGCAGGCCCTGTGTGCAGGTGGATCAGGCGGTGAGTGCGGCAACCTCGTCGTCGGAGAGTCCCAGCAGTTCGCGGAAGACGTAGTCGTTGTCGGCGCCCAGGTCGGGGCCGACGTGGCGTACCGGGAGGGAGGCATCGCCGAGCACCGGCACGATGCCGGGGAAGGCGACCTGCTTGGTCTCGCCGGCGACGTCGACGTCGAGGGTCTGCACCATCTCGCGGGCCACGAACTGCGGGTCGACGATGATGTCGGCCGCGGTCTGGATCGGTCCGGCGGGGACGTCTGCGGCCTCCAGGACCTCCAGTGCCTCGGCGCGGGTGCGGGCGCCGGTCCACGCCCCGATCGCTTCGTCGAGTTCGTCGCGACGGTTCCAGCGACCGGCGTTGGTGGCCAGGTCGGGGTCATCGGCCAGGTCGGGGCGACCGATCGCACGCATGAACTTGGGGTAGAGGTTGTCGGCGTTGCCGGAGATCACCACGTCGCCGTCGCTGCACGGGTAGGCGTTGGAGGGGGCGATGCCCTGCATGCGGCCACCGGTGCGCACGCGTGCGACGCCGTGGGCGGAGACGTCGGGGACCAGCGACTCCATCATCGAGAAGATCGCCTCGTGCAGAGCCACGTCGATCTGCTGGGTCAGCGGGGAGTGCGGGGTGGCGCCGGTGGCACGCGCGCTCTGGCGCTGGAAGAGCGCCATCACGACGCCGAACGCGGCGTACAGACCGGCGATCGAGTCGCCGATGGAGACGCCGACGCGCGACGGCGGGCGGTCCTCCTCGCCGACCAGTTCGCGCAGGCCGCCGTAGGCCTCGGCGACCGCGGCGAAGCCGGGGCGGTCCGACATGGGGCCGGTCTGGCCGTAGGCGGAGACGCGGGCCACGACCAGCTCGGGATTGATCTCGGCGAGGGTGGCCGCGTCGAGACCCCACTTGTCGAGGGTGCCGGGGCGGAAGTTCTCCACCAGCACGTCACAGGTGGCGAGCAACTTCTTGGCAGCGGCCAGGCCGGCTTCGGAGCGCAGGTCGAGCTCGATCGAACGCTTGTTGCGGTTGATCGTGCGGTAGAGCATCGAGGTGTCGCCTGCGAAGAGGCGCCAGTTGCGCAGCTCGTCGCCCTTGCCGGGGCGTTCGACCTTGATCACCTCGGCGCCGAAGTCGGCGAGGAGGCGGGCCGCGGTCGGAGCGGCGATGAAGTTGCCGAGTTCGAGCACGCGGACGCCGGTCAGGGGCAGGGCGGGGGAAGGGGTCTCGCTGGTCACGCGGAGAACTCTAGTGAGCGTGCCTCGGGCTCGCGCGCGTACTTCTCGATTCAGGTTGAATCGCCTATAGGTGGCTCCGGCGTGCACCGCCCGCCGTGGTCGGCGACACGTCCGCAGGTGGCCGCTTCGACACCCGGGTGGTGGGGCCGTAGGCTGGGTCGGTGGCTGGAACCGACTTCGACGCAGAGATCAAGACGCTCACCGCGACCATGAAGACCATCGGCCAGGTCCTCGACCTGGACGCGATGAACATCGAGATCGCCGAGCTCGAGGACCAGGTCGGCTCGCCCGACCTCTGGGACGACCAGGAGAACGCCCAGCGCGTCACTGGTCGCCTCTCGCAGCTCAACGGCGAGATGGAGCGCTGGACCTCCCTGACCGACCGGATCGAGGACCTCGCAGTCCTCGCCGAGATGGCCGAGGACGAGGGCGACGCAGACTCCCTCGCCGACGCCCAGCAGGAGCTCGACCGGATCAAGAAGTCGGTGGAGTCCCTCGAGATCCGTACCCTCCTCAACGGTGAGTACGACTCCCGTGAGGCGCTGGTCTCCATCCGTTCCGGTGCCGGCGGCGTCGACGCGGCCGACTTCGCCCAGACGCTGCAGCGCATGTACATCCGTTGGGCCGACCAGCAGGGCTACCCGGTCGAGGTCTTCGAGACCTCCTACGCCGAAGAGGCCGGCATCAAGTCGACCACCTTCGCGGTCAAGGCCCCCTACGCCTACGGCACCCTCTCGGTCGAGGCCGGAACGCACCGCCTGGTGCGCATCAGCCCCTTCGACAACCAGGGCCGTCGACAGACGTCGTTCGCCGCCGTCGAGGTCGTTCCCGTCCTGGAGCAGACCGACAGCATCGAGATCCCCGACGAGGAGATCCGCGTCGACGTCTACCGCTCCGGCGGCCCCGGTGGCCAGTCGGTCAACACCACTGACTCCGCCGTCCGCCTGACGCACATCCCCACCGGCACCGTCGTCTCCTGCCAGAACGAGAAGTCGCAGCTGCAGAACAAGGCGTCCGCGATGGTCGTCCTCAAGGCCAAGCTCCTCGCGCTCAAGAAGGCCGAGGAGAAGGCCCACCTCGACGAGATGCGCGGCGACGTGCAGGCGTCCTGGGGTGACCAGATGCGCAACTACGTCCTCAACCCGTACCAGATCGTGAAGGACCTGCGCACCGGCTTCGAGTCCGGCAACCCGCAGTCCGTCTTCGACGGCGACCTCGAGGGCTTCCTGGAGGCCGGCATCCGCTGGCGCCGTGGCTCCGACAAGGCCGACGAGAACTGATCCTCGCGCTGACACCCTGCGCTGACACCCTGCGCTGACGACGAAGGCCGGATCCCCGTGTGGGGATCCGGCCTTCGTCGTCATGACGCATCCGCACGTGCGGCGCGGACGCAGCTGTCAGGAGATCTTGTAGCCCTTGCTCCACGCCGACCAGGGCGAGGCGCCGTGCCGGTTCATTGCACGGACGCGCACCGTGTAGGTGCCCTTGCTGGCGTTGTAGATGGTGAGCGAGCGGTCGTGCTTGGAGATGCGACGGTCCTCGATCTCGTAGTACTTCTTGAACGCGCCACCCCAGACGCGCTTGTACTGGAGTTCGTAGAAGAGGATCTCCGAGCCGCCGTCGTCCTTGGGCTTGGCGAACTGCAGGAAGACCGACTTCTTGACCAGTCCGGCCTTCGCGTAGCCCTTGTCGAGCTTGCCCGGAGCGGTGACCAGGTAGAACTCCTCGGTGGCCGCCAGGCCGGTGCCGACTCCGTTCACGGCCTTGAGCACGAACTTCTCGGTGACGCCCTTGCGGACGTTCTTGACCTTGGCCGACGTGGCCGACGCCTTGGGGGTCGCGACCTGCTTGCCGTTGAGGCTCAGGACGTACTTGGTGAGCTTCTTGCCGCCGTTGTCGGCCGGGGCCTTCCACTTGACTGTGGCGACGCCGTCCTTGAGCGAGACTGAAAGGTTGCGCGGGGCGGAGGGGACGTTGTTCGCCGGCGTGGCCGAGACGCTCACGGCAGCGCTGACTGCACCTCCACGGTTGCCCTGACCGGTGATGCTGAACGTGGTCGCGGAACGGGCCAGGCCGGTGAAGGTGACGCTGCCTGCCTGCAGACCGACGGTGGCCTTCTTCGTGCCGACGACCTTCTTGCCCTGCTTGGCGACGACCGTCCAGACGATGTTCTCGTGACCCTTGAGGCTGGCCGGGGCAGCCCAGGCGACGGTGGCGTCGGTGCGTGCGAAGGAGGCCTTCACGCCACTGGCTGCCGCGACGGCGCTGAAGCCGAGGTCGACGGTGGTCGAGGTGGCGACGCCGGTCCCGGTGGTGGCGACGGCAGCGACCGAGACCGTCGTCCGACCCTGCAGGCCCTGCGGCAGGGTGTGGGTGGTGGTGCCGGGCGCGAGGGTGACGGTGGTGGCGCCGTACGTCAGGGTGTAGCCACTGATCGCGGGCTGGTACACGTCGACCTCAGGTGCCTGCCACGAGACCTTGCGTCCCTGCACGCTCAGGTTGCGCGGTGCGGTGGGGGCCAGGCGGGGCAGTGCGGCCTCGATCGTGGCTCGCGCGCCGTTGCCGGCCTTGGTGGTCGCGTACACGGAGAACGTGTGTGTGGCACCGCGGGCGTAGGACGTCAGCGTGTAGGAACCTCCGGACGTGGCGTAGGTGGTGCGGCCGTCGTTGAAGAAGTACCGGATGAGGTCGGCGCCGCCGTCGTCGGCAGGCGCGGACCAGCGCAGCACCGGGGTCTTGCCCGAGTGGTCGACGCGGAGGTCCTGGACTGCTCCGGCCGGGACGGCGGCCGGGGTGATGACAGTGGCTGCCGCACCGGTGCCCACCGCGTTGACCGCGGCGACACTGAGGGTGTGTGCGTCCCCGCGGGTCAGCCCGCGGACCACGTACGAGGTCGCGTCGGTGCCCAGCGTGACGGTCCCCTTCGAGGAGGTGACGACGTAGCCGGTCAGGGGTGAGGTGCCCGGGTTGGCCGGTGGCTGCCAGGTGAGGGTGACGGAGGTGCCGTTGATGCTCGTCGCCACGCCCAGCGGGGCGGACGGTGCCGAGGTGGTCTCGGGCACGGTGACCACGACGGTCGCGGAACGTCCCTCGCGGCCCTGGACCTGGGCGTTGACCCAGAACTCGTACTCGCCGGGCTCGAGGTCGGTGAAGCGGTGCGAGGTGGTGGCCCCGACAGGTACTCGGCGTTCCAGTCGTAGCCGACGCCCCAGCCGGTGGCGCCTTCGATCGGGTCCCAGGTGAGGACGACGTCGCGCCCCTCGACGGTCGCAGCGAGACCGGTGGGACGCGGGACACTGCGCTCGACGAACACCTGGACGCTCGCAGGAGCGCTCTCGGCGCCGGCCGCGTTCACGGCGCGCAGTTCGAAGAGGTGGTCACCGGGGGTGACGTCGGTGAAGACGTGCTCGGAGGCGTCGGCCTCGAGCGTGGTCGTCCAGGCGCCGGTGGTGTCGGAGAGGTGCCACGCGGTGACGCCGTCGACGGGCTGCCACGAGAGGTACACGTCGGAGCCGTCGGCCCAACCGGAGAGCTCGGTGGAGGTCGGGGATTCTGCGTCGACGGGAGCGACGACCAGGGGCGAGGAGGTGAACGGTTCAGTCTGTGCCATCGCGGGGGCGCCGGTGACGACGAGTGCTGGGGTCAGCACCATCGCAGCCAGCGCGCCCCGGGCACGGGGGAGGGAGGGGTTGCGCATTCGAGAACCGTATATTGGTCAATTGTTGAATGAGACTGTTTCTGGCTCACGTGCATGAATTTTCTCGCAGAGTGAGAGAAAGCTGTGCCCATACAGCGGGAATTATGAGCTGGAGGCATGGGCACGGACTGACGGGTAGGGACTCAGGGCCGCGGGTTCAAGGGGACGGACTCAGTGTGACGGTGCGAGCTGGACCAACGCCCTCTCTGTTCAGTGCTGCCAAGGTGACGGCCATCGAGCGGTCCGTGCGGAAACCGGTGAGGACCATTGACCGGGTGCTGCGCGAGTACTCCACGGTGCGGTCGCCGATCGTCACCACCCAGCCGGTGACCGGCGAGCTGCCCTCGTCGCGGGGGAGCCCCCAGATCAGTGCGGTGGAGTCGCCTTCGGTGTCGAGCTGCACTTCGGTGGGTGCGCTCGGCCTGGAGTTGGATGCGTTGACGGCAGGCAGAGCGATGACGTCCGAATGGCTGGCACCGGCCCGGTTGAGCGCGATGATCTGAGCGGCGGTGTCAGTGGTGCGGCTCACGCCTTGGACACTGGTGGAGAACTGGGTGCCGTCCACCTCGGTCACCGAGTGGCCGACGATAGCCACGTATCGCAGTGGTGCGCCGCCGTCGTCCCGAGGTGGGGCCCACGACAGATCGATGCTGTCGCCCCTTCGATACGCGGTGAATTGGGTGGGCGGGCTGGGCGCGGCGGCTTCAGCGCGCACGGTGAAGGGGACGTTGACGCTCTTGCCGGGGAAGCGAGGGTCGACGAAGGTCATCCTGCCGCTCTGGCCCACCGCGCTGGCGTAGGTGGTCGGATAGACCCACGTGGTGGGCACGGGAGACACCGGAAAGTAGGAGTTCGGCATGCTCGGGATGAAGATGTTGACCGTCGTCGATGAGTCGGCGGGGTGGCGGACGATGCGAACTCGGGTCGTGCCCCCGGTGGTCATCACGCTGAGGTGCAGGGGTGCCTTGGGGCCGGTGCTGGTGACGGTCTCGGCCCAGGCCGATGCTCCTGCCGGTGTTCGTAGCCGGACCTTCACCTCTACGGGGACGCCTGGGCTGGTGGTCGTGGACCACGAGGTCTCAGTCACGGGCACCGTGACCGCGCGACGGTCTGCGACCTTGATCTCGACGCTGGCACGTGAGGCGTCGAGGGGCGTGTCCGGCAGCGGGTCCCATGTCAGGGTGGTGGTCCCGGTAGGAGTGGTGATGCCGCTGAAGCCGCTCGGAGGCAGCGCACCGGAGGGCAGGCCCCTGCAACCGGCGACCGCCAGGGCGTAGCGGCCGTTGGCGTGGCTGGAGGGGTAGGTGCCCAGGACCGACCTGGGGTCAGCAGGCTCCACGCCGCCTGCGGTGGGGCTGGAACCGCTGACCACCAGGTAGAGAGGCCCTTGGGGGGTGAGCCCCTCCAAGGACGCATCCCGTCCGGAGAGGATGCCTGTGGTCAATTGGGTGGCGGGGGCGTCGGTAGCCACCTCGGCTCCCTCGGCGTCTCTCAGCGTCAGCTTGAGGTCGAGAGCGGAGAGCCGGTCGGTGACCGTGACCCGGGCGCTGAGCCAGCTGCATTCCTCGAGTCGGTACCAGTCCTCGTCACGGCCATCCTCGGAGGAGTTGGAGGAGTTGGAGACGACGCCGCTGACGCGACCGGTCGCGGGGAGTTGTGCGGCTCTGGAGGCGGAGTTGCCGGCCTCGTCAGGCAGCAGTTGAGCGCCGGCCGCGGATATGGTCGACCGGTCCTCGCGGGGGTAGACCTCCAGAGGACGCGCGCCCGCGTAGTCCATGATTCGGGCATGCAGGTCACTGACGTCGCTGGCGTCGTCACCGCTGCGTGCGAAGGTGTGGGTCAGGTTCAGGTTGTGCCCCACTTCGTGGGAAACGGCGTGTGCAGTCCACGCGGCGTCGCGACTGTTGGCCCATGTGACGGAAGGCGTTCTACTGGCGGCCCAGGAGGGGCCGTAGGCTGCCATGGAGCCGAAGGTGTTGAGGTAGGCCAGCCCCACGACTCCGTTCGCAACCTCGTCGGTGTCGGGGTCGCTGCCCGACCCGCCCGTCTGGATGTGGGTGATGATGTTGGCGTTGTCGGAGATCACTGCGACGGCACCGAACTCCGGGTCGGACACGTTCGAGCGCTCGAGAGCGGCAGCGCTGGGCTGTTCGGTGGTGACGTCGACGTCGAAGATCGCGAAGTTGGCGGCCACGCGGCGCCAGACGTCCTGGACCATGAGGCGTTCTTCGTCGTTGAAGGCCGCGCCGTCCTTGCTGGGGTCCCATCCGCGGTAGAAGCCTCGGGCCTTCCACTGCTGGGTGTCGGTGAACTCGAACCCGTCGAAGTCGAGGAAGATCGTGCGCTTCGCACCGGGGCGACTGTGCAACGCGAACGTGGCGTCGACCGAAGGGGGGAGCATGGGATCACTCCAGCCACCGAAGTCGACGCCGCCTGCGGTTTCAGGTATCCCGGACCCGGTTACTGGGACCTGCTCATCGAGGGCGTCGGCGAAGAGCAGTTGCCCGGAAGCGTCCACGTGCAGGGAGACGTCCCTGACGAACAGGTCGGCAAGTTCGGTGGCGCTCATGGCGTGGGCCCGGGCGACGGCGGCGAGGTCGGAGCCGTCCCGTCCGCCGAGGATCCTGACGGCCGCGCGCCCGGAGGCGGGGGAGTCGAGGTCCAGGTCCAGTTCCACGTGGACTGGCGCGGTGGTGGCCTCGGCGCTGGCGTCGGTGGTGGCGCTGGTCGTCGTGGCTGCCGAGCCGTCGTGGTCCGCCGAGTGCACCTCGGGGATACCGGGAGGCATATCCTTGATCAGCGTCGGGAGCACGGCGCTGATCAAGGCGAGCGCCGCCACGACGCCGGCTCCCGCCGTCAGCCTCGCTCGTCCTGAGAGCCTGCGAGTCGGCCGACGACGAGGATCGCTCTGGCGGGTGTCAAGAATCACATCATCACGATAGGTGGATGCAGTGCACCGTGAACTGGTTTCGGTGATTTGGCCGTTCAGTGACCAGACAAGAGGGTCGCGGTCCGTGCGGGACCGGGGGTACCCAGTGCGCTCACTGCGGACACCGAGACCCGGAGGTCGGAGGAGGCGTGCATGCCCGTGAGCACGAGGTGCCGCACGTGGGCGGGTACCTGGACGGTTTGGTTGCCGACGCTCACCGACCACGCGTCGACGGTGCTGGCGCCGCCGCGCGGGGCCTCCCAAGCCACCACGGGGGCGTCACCGGTGTCCTCGACGGTGACCTCGCGAGGAGCTCCGGGAACAGCGTCGGCCCCTCCGGCTGCACCGGCCACCACGGTGACGGCCGGGCTGGAGCCTGCAGTGTGGGTCGCGAGCACCTCGACCACGTGCGTACCGAGGCCGAGGCCCGTGAACGTGTGCTCGAAGGTGTAGCCGTCCAGGTCCACCCACTCGCCGGCGTCCACGCGGACCCGGTAGTGGGCGAACTCGCCGCCGTCGTCGGTCGGCAGCGCCCACGTCACGTGCAGGCTGTCGCCCTCGGCGGTGGCGCCCACCGAGGTCGGGACACCGGGCGCGACGGCGGTCTCACGCACCGTGTAGGAGCGGGTCTGGGTGCGTCCACGAGCGGTGTCCTGGACCTCGACGCGCGTCGTCATGCCAGCGGCCAGATAGGTCGAGGGAACCGTGTGGGCGTCCTCGTAGTGCACGGAGTCGTGGTAGGCGTTCGGGGTGGTGCCCGCCGACGAGGTGCGGAACCAGATCCGGCCCGACGTACCGGGCGAGCGCGGGTCGCGGACGGTCCGGATCGTCCAGGTCCCGTCGGAGTTGCGCACCGCGGAAGCGTGCAGCGGGGCCAGCGGCGCGCCCTCGGAGGTCACGGTGGTCCAGGGCGACGTGCCGCCTGCGTGCGCGGCACGCACCTTGACCGTCACCGGGGTCGAGACGTCCGCGTCGGAGACCGTGTACGACGTGGTGCCGGCCGGGAGCCGGACGGTGCGGTGGCCCGCGACGGAGACGTCGTAGGCGGGCTCGGCTCCACCGCGTGCTGACGGTGCCTCCCACGTGACGGTGGTGCCGTCGGGGGAGGTGGCGCCACCGGTGACGGCCTTCAGCTCGCGCGGTGCGGACGGGGCGGTCAGGGCTGCGTCGCACCCGGTGACGTCGAGGGTGTACCCGCCGACGACGTGGCTGCGCGGGTACTCCTCGCCGTCGGCACCGTCACGGCTGCCTGCGCCACGTACGACGACGAAGGCCGAGGAGGCAGTGTCGAAGGAGTGGTGGACGTCGGCGTCGACGCCGTTGTTGCGGTGCTTGGCCCCGACGGTCGTGACGGGGCTGTCGGTGCCCAGCAGCGCGCCGGAGGCGTCGCGGATCTCCACCGCGACATCGAGTCCGGGGGTGGTCCCGGCGACGACGGCGCGGGCGCGCAGGTCGGTGCAGCCCGACAGGGCGTACCAGTCCTCGTCGGTGCCCGACGTGATCGTGGCGTTCACGTTGGGGAGGTCGAGAGCGCGGGCGGTGGTGGCCGTGTCGCCTGCCTCGTCGCGGCGCAGCGGCAGTCCGTTCGTCTCCATGACGCCGCGTTCGGGCTGGGAGAAGACCGACAGTGCACGCGAGTTGGCGTAGTCCATCGTGCGGGTGTGCAGTGCGCTGGAGTCGTCCTCGGAGCCGAGCGGGTTCGTGGTGTCGAAGGTGTGCCACAGACCCAGGTTGTGTCCGAACTCGTGGGATGCGGTCCAGGCGAGGGTGTCGGCGTCGTAGCCGCGCATCTTGCCGGTCATGACCAGCGCGGGCGCGATCTGGTACTTCGACGCGACCGTCGAGAAGGTGCCGACGTAGGCGATGCCGACGGTGCCGTTCTGGGAGGTGCTGCCGGTGCGGGCCTGGGCCAGTGCGGCGCTGTCGCTGAAGAGGGCACGAGCACCGTAGACAGTGTCGCTGGCGCTGCTGCGGGTCAGGGCTGCCGTGCCCGGGTCCTGGGTGGTGACGTCGACGTCGAAGGCGGCGTAGTCCTCGGCGACGCGGGCCCAGACCTCCTGGAGCAGGGTGCGCTCGGAGGCGGAGAAGGCCGGACCGTCCCCGGCGGGGTCCCAGCCCTCGTGGAAGGTCGCGACCTCGGCGTCGGTGACGTCGTACCCGCCGCCCCAGCCGGTGCCGGTGAGGTCGTGGCCGTCGACGTCGAGGAAGAGGGTGCGGGCGGCACCCGGGTTGCTGTGCAGCGCGAAGGTCGAGGCGAGCGGCGCGTGCGGTCCCTGCTCGGAGGTGAACCGGCCGGGGCCGGCCACGCCTGCCCACTCCGATGCGGGGGCTCGGGTGGCCAGCCAGGTGCCGGCGTCGGCGGCCCCGGTTCCGGGGATGGTCTCGGCGTGGGCCGTGGCCGGCGAGGGAGTCGCATCGTGTGCGTGGCCGTCGACGTCGGTGTCGCCGTGCTGGGCAGCGTGGGTCGCGAGGTCGTCGGCGACGAAGAGTCGTCCCTCGGTGTTGACGTGCACGGTCGGGTCGGCGGCCAGGGTGGCGGCCAGACGTTCGGGCTCCAGCCCGTGGGCGTCGGCCACGGCAGCGAGGGCGTCGCTCTCGGCGCCGCCCAGGGCTTCCACCGCCTCGACCCCGGAGACGGGGGAGTCGAGCCGCACCACTGGCGTCTCGACCACCGGCGTCTCGACCACCGGCGTCGCGGCCGCGGTCGTGCTCGGCGGGTGCGGGATGTCGTCGGTGAGGGCGAACGGCACGGTACCGCCCACGAGCGCGGCTGCGATCCCCGCGGCGAGACGCGGGCTGAACCTCAGGAAATTCGACGCCTTGGTCACCTCGACCAGATCGGTCGCGCGTGCAGCATCGGGAGAGGTTCGGGCAAATGAGGGCCGTCTTCGGGACCTAGGTCCCGGCACGCGGCGTCCGTCACGGCGAGCGTCCCCACACCGTGACGGATGCTCACGTATCGTCGATCCACGTGATTCGCTTCGAGAAGGTGACCAAGGCCTACCCGGGCCACGCCCAGCCCGCGCTCGACCAGGTCTCGGTCGAGATCGAGAAGGGCGAGTTCGTCTTCCTGGTCGGTTCGTCCGGCTCGGGCAAGTCGACCTTCCTGCGTCTGGTGCTGCGGGAGTACCGCCCCACGGCGGGTCGTGTGTACGTCGCGGGCAAGGAGATCAACCGCCTCTCCAACTGGAAGGTGCCTGCGCTGCGTCGTCAGATCGGCACGGTCTTCCAGGACTTCCGGTTGCTGCCCAACAAGACGGTGGCCGAGAACGTCGCGTTCGCGATGCAGGTGACGGGCCGTTCGCGCGCCGACGTGCGCAAGCTCGTTCCCGAGACCCTCGAACTGGTGGGTCTGGAGGGCAAGGCCGACCGGATGCCCGACGAACTCTCCGGTGGTGAGCAGCAGCGTGTGGCCGTGGCCCGCGCCTACGTGAACCGTCCGATGATCCTGATCGCCGACGAGCCCACCGGAAACCTCGACCCGACGACGTCGGTCGGCATCATGAAGCTGCTCGACCGGATCAACCGCGAGGGCACGACGGTGGTCATGGCCACCCACGACGCCGGGATCGTCGACCAGATGCGCAAGCGCGTCATCGAGCTGGAGCACGGCCGGATGCTGCGCGACCAGTCCCAGGGCGTCTACGGCGCCCGCGGCTGAGTCCGTTCCCGATCCAGTTCCCCTGAACCACCACCGAGAGGTCACCCCACTCCCATGCAGTCGCGATACGTCTTCTCCGAACTCGGACAGGGCCTGCGCCGCAACCTGTCGATGCACGTCGCCGTCGTGCTCACGCTCTTCGTCTCCCTGACCCTGGTCGGTCTGGGTGTCCTGCTCAATCAGCAGGCCGCGAAGGCGTCGGAGCACTGGGGCTCGCAGCTCCAGATCACCGTCTGGCTGTGCAAGGCCAACGACTCCAGCCCCGGCTGCACTGGTGAGGTCACCGACGTCCAGCGCGACGCGATCGTGAAGGTCGTCCAGGACAACCCTGAGGTCGCGGGACATCACTTGGAGTCCAAGGAGGTCGCGTTCGAGAAGGTCAAGGAGTTGCTCGGCGAGGAGCGCTTCGAGGGCCCCAACCCGGCCGCGACGGCCCAGGACATGCCGGAGTCGGTGTGGATCGAGCTCAAGGACCCCGAGCAGTACGAGGGCATCACGTCCGCTGTGGAGGGTCTCGACGGTGTCTCCGGCATCCGCGACATGCGCGACACCCTGAAGCCGATCTACGGCGCCCTCGACGCCCTCAAGTGGGGTGCGATCGGAACGGCTGCGTTCCTGGTGCTCGCAGCCCTGCTGCTGGTCGGCAACACGATCCGTCTGGCGGCGTTCGCGCGTCGCAAGGAGATCGGCATCATGCGTCTGGTGGGCGCCTCGACCGTCTACATCGCGTTGCCGTTCCTGCTGGAGTCGTTGGTGACGGCACTGCTGGGTGTGGCGCTGGCCGGCGGCACGCTCGCTGCCTTCATGCACTTCGTGGTCGGTGACCTCGCGGCCGACAACCTGCAGTTCATGCCGTGGGTGGGTTCGGGCGAGTTCGGCGTCGCGCTGGCTGCGATCGCGATCCTCGGCCCGGTGCTGACGTTGCTCCCGACACTCGTGCTGACGCGCAAATACCTCAAGGTGTGAGGCCTCGCGGGTACCGTCGCACAGGTACGTCTTCCTTCTCCTGACCACTGCTGCAGAAAAGGTCCTCTGGTGCGTTCCTTCCCCCGTACCGGCCGTCGTCGTGCGGCGTCCGCGCTGCTCGCTGCCGTGATGGCGACCTCGCTGATGTCGGCCTCGACGTCGGCGCTGGCCGACGACCTCAAGGACAAGCAGAAGAAGGTCGAGAAGGACATCGACCACGCCGAGGACGACCTGCACTCCTCCAGCAAGGAGGCTCGTGAGGCGAGCGCCCGGCTGGCCGCGGCACAGAAGAAGTTGGCCTCCGCACAGGGGGCTCTCGCTGCTGCGGAGGCGAAGGTGTCCTCCGCGAAGGCCGAGGACGAACGGATGCGTCTCGCGCTGGCCGCAGCAGAGGCTGAGCTGGCCCGGGCCGAGAAGGCGCTCTCCGACGGCGAGGCCCGCACGGCCGAGCAGCAGGAGTCGGTCGCGGCCACCATCACCGACATGTACCAGCAGGGCGACCCGTCGCTGATCGCGTTCGCGTCCCTGCTCGACGCCAAGACCCCCGCCGACCTGGCTCGTCAGAGCGAGATGAAGCAGGCCATCGTCGACCGTGAGGCCGGCGCCTACCAGGAGTTGGTCGCCTCGCGCGTCCTGCTCGAGGTGCAGCGCGGACAGGTCGAGGACGCCCGCGACGCCGTCGAGGTCCAGCGCAAGGCTGCAGCTGCCCACCTGAGCGCGATGCAGGCACTCGAGGACGCAGCCCAGCGTGCTCGTGACGACGTGGCCGCACTGGTCACCCAGCGTGAGTCCGCCGCCGCGGCCGCAGCGAAGGCTCGCGCCGCCGACGAGGCCGCGCTCCAGGCACTCAAGCGCGAGGAGTCCCGGATCGAGGACCTGCTCCGCAAGCGTGCCGCCGCCCGCGCCAAGAAGCAGGGTGAGGCCCGCAAGACCCCGACGGTCGCCACCGGAGGTGGGACGTTCTACGCGCCCGTCCAGGGTGGACGTCTCTCCTCGCCGTACGGCATGCGTCAGCACCCGATCTACGGCTACTGGGGCATGCACGACGGCCAGGACTGGGCGGTGGGCTGCGGGACTCCGATGTACGCCACTGCCGACGGCGAGGTCGTGGCCCGCTACGCCGACAGCGTCTACGGCAACCGACTCTTCGTCGACCACGGCCGTCTGCGCGGCGTCAACGTGAGCAGCAACTACAACCACGCGACCAGTTACGTCGTCAGCGTCGGGCAGCGCGTCAAGCGTGGTCAGCTGGTCGGGTACGTCGGCAGCACCGGCTGGTCGACGGGCTGCCACCTGCACTTCACCGTGCGGGTCAACGGCGCCACTGCCGACCCGCGCGACTGGCTCTGAACGTCGTCGTCCGGGCTTCTCCGCATGGGGTGGAGAGGCCCGTCTGACACTTCCGGGCCCACATTTGGGAGGATGGGTGAATGGCCAAGGAGCAGGGCACCAAGCTGATCGCGCAGAACAAGAAGGCGCGCCACGATTACCACATCGAGACCACCTGGGAGGCGGGCCTCGTCCTGGTGGGTACCGAGGTGAAGTCGTTGCGTCAGGGACGCGCGTCGCTGGTGGACGGCTTCGGCGAGATCGACAACGGTGAGGCGTGGCTGCTGCAGGCCCACATCCCGGAGTACTCCCAGGGCACCTGGACCAACCACATGTCGCGTCGCAAGCGGAAGCTGCTGCTCAACCGCCACGAGATCGACAAGATCGAGCGCAAGCTGATGGACAAGGGCTACACCCTGATCCCGCTCTCGCTCTACTTCAAGGACGGCCGCGCCAAGGTCGAGATCGCTCTGGCCAAGGGCAAGAAGCAGTTCGACAAGCGCCACACCCTGGCCACCCAGCAGGCCAACCGGGAGAAGGAAGCTGCGGTGCAGCGTCGTCTCAAGGGGCTCAAGGACTGACGTCCTCGACCCTGCAGGGGTACGTTCCCTCCACGCCGTCCGGCGTCAGGAGGGAGCCCCGCCGTGTGCCTGCACCACCAGATCGATCCTGAGGTCGACGTCGCCACCGGTCCCGGTCACGTCACCGGGGCTGCGCTCGACGCCGACGTCGACGCGGTGCGGGCGTGGACCGCGCGGCACGGGCTGCCGGGGTTGGTCGACATCCACGCCCACCTGCTGCCGCCGCGGGTCTTCCGCAAGGTTCGCGAGCAGTTCGACGCTGCGGGTCCGCTGATCGGGCGCCCGTGGCCGCTGCGCTACCGCGACACCAACCCGGGGCTGGTGGAGATCCTGCGCCGCTTCGGGGTGCAGACGTTCTCGGCGTTGCCGTACGCGCACCGCCCCGGGATGGCGGAGTTCCTCAACGACTGGGCTGCGGCGTTCGCGGCCGAGCACGACGAGGTGCTGCGCTGCGGGACGTTCTTCCCCGAGCCCGATGGATCGGCCGCCAGCTACGTCGCGGAGCGGATCGCCTCAGGGCTGAAGCTCTTCAAGGTGCACGTCCAGGTGGGTGCCTTTCACGTCACCGACCCGCTGATCGACGACGCCTGGGGCGTCATCGCCGAGGCCGGGACGCCGGTGGTGCTGCACGCCGGGTCGGGGCCGATCCCCACCGAGCACACCGGGCCGGGACCGGTGGCCGAGCTGCTGCGGCGGCACCCGCGGCTGCGGCTGGTGATCGCGCACGCCGGGGCGCCCGAGTACCGCGAGTTCCTCGATCTGGCGGTGCGGTACGAGCACGTCGGGCTCGACACGACGATGGCGTTCACTCCCTACTTCGACGAGATGGGTGGGATCTACCCGCCCGACCTCGTTCCGGCGCTGGGGGAGGTAGGGCTGGCCGGGAAGGTCTTCCTCGGTTCGGACTTCCCCAACATCCCCTACCCCTACGTCGAACAGTTGGACGCTCTGGAGCGCCTCGGTCTGGGGGAGCGGTGGCTGCGCGCCGTGTGCCGCGAGAACGTCCGGAATCTGTTCGGGATCTGCTGAACGGGTGGTCCGGTTCGCTGGTGGTGCGGGAGATTCTGGCCATGGTGATCCGGTCCAGGAATTCTGAAGCACGACGTCCGGCAGCGCTGGTCCTGTCGGTGTTGGTTGCCCTGTTGCTCTCCGTGCCGGCGGTGGCTCCAGCGCATGCAGAGGCGACGCTCACCATGACCTTCACAGGGGTGGCCGTCCCCGTCGGAGAGACGGTGACGCTGTCCTTGTGTGCCACGGAGTGCCTGGATAGTCCGGGGAAGTCGGGGGCCGCGGTCGTGCCGTCGCTCACGGGAACCGGAGGGCGCGCGTTGCAGGAGCGCGCGGTGGTGCATGCCCCAGGAACGGTGACGTTCGTCATCGCCGAGGTACCGGCGGGGAAGTGGCGGATGCATCTGGCCTCCTCGATGGCACGGCACAACGGCTACGTCACGGAAGCGGGCTTGACGTCGTTCGTGTTCTCCCAGGCGTGGGTGATGGATCTCGAGGCGGACGTGGTCAGGCTGACGTGGACCCGGCATCTGTCCCCGGGAACGAGCGAGGAGATCGACCCCGAGGAGATCGACCCCGAGGACGTCGAGTTCCTGCAGGACGTGGCCAACGCGCCCGCGGTGCCCACACCGAACCGGGCCAAGGGGGAGACGCACACCAGTGCCTCGTACCTCAAGCGCGTCCACGACACCACTGAGGAGTGGTGGGAGGCGTGGGAGTACCGGCCCGAGTTGGGGTCGATCGGGTTCCGGGCTCGGATCAAGGGGATGCCCTCGGCAGCGATCTACGACGACGGTTGGGGTCGGGTCACCAGAGGCAAGGTGTCTAGGTTCGTCCCGGGCACGCGATTCACCTTCAGTTGGCACGCGTGCGACGGCACGGTGAAGGCGGCCGTCACCAGGGTGCCGAAGACCAAGACCTTCCAGTGGGACCTCAAGCGTGATCGCAAGCGGGGTGTGGACTGGGTGGGCCCGTTCCGAGGCACCTACCTGCAGACCACCGTGACCCGTGCCGGAGCGGCGCCCGACGTGCGGCGCTACTGGGTGAAGTGCTCGGGCAAGAACAAGGCGGCCGACGCCACCTGGGCGGTGGACAGGTGGGGCGAGGTCATGGAGGACCCGCTCTACACCGGGCGTCGGATCAAGGTGGCGAAGACTGTCGTGGCGCCCGGGGCGAAGGTGTCCCGCACCTGGTACGTCGGCAAGCGTCGCCTCGCCACGACCGGACGGTCCCTCACGGTGCGTCATGCGTGGCGGACCAAGAAGGTCCGTCTGGTGGTGAAGGTGAAGAGCCAGGGGCGCACGCTCGAGCGGACCCACGTGTTCGGGCCGTTCTGGGACGGACGATGACGCTGTCGAGGTCGTGGCTCCTTGCCACGAGGGGTATGCTGGCCACAGTTTGAAAACTCAAGAGGGGCTGATCGGTTTCGACTTGGGACGTTAGTTCCAGGGGAAGCGGGTCGAGAAGCCAGCGTTATCTCGTTAACGATCGCTGGAAACCAATAGTTGCCAACTCCAAGCGCAACGACTTCGCTCTCGCTGCCTGAGCAGTGATCGAAGGGTCTGACCGGGCATCTGTCCTCGTCCCGGACCCAGGCCTCATTTAGAGGACTTGCTGCGGACTCCCTGCCGGGAGGTGTCCGCGGGACTTTTTCCCGGCTGAGCCTGTCGATGATGTGTCTGTGCAAGCATCGGGGCCGAGAAAAGCGCCAGCACCGACTACACCCGTAGAAGACCTGGATCGGCGCTCGAGGACCGGGGTTCGATTCCCCGCAGCTCCACACAGAGGCGTTCGCGAAATAGTGCCTGAACCATTCGCGAAAAAGTTCGCGCCTCAGACCAGCCCTCTTGGCACAACCAACGACGAAGGGCCCCACCGTACGGTGGGGCCCTTCGTCGTTGTTGCTTGGTCAGGCGCTGCGCTTCTCGAACTCTTCTGCCAGGTCGATGTAGGCGGCCAGTTCCTCCTTGCTGCGGGGGAGGAAGACCCGGGTGTCGTCGTCGGGTGAGGCGTGGTTGAAGAGCGGTGACATCAGAGTGACGTCGTGGCGCTTGGCCCACATGAGTTGAGCTATCCGTGCAGCAGTCCCAATGAGTGCGGGGCCCACAGGTGTTCTCAGTGGAGAATCACTTCTTCGGCTTCACAGCCGCCGACGTTGACGATGCCTTGGTGTAGCCGGTCTTGGTGAAGACGAGCTTCACCTTGATCTGCTTCTTGACATCCTTCTTCGTCAGCTTGTACTTCGCCTTGGTGGCACCCGAGATCGCCTTGCCGGCTCGATACCAACGGTAGGTGACCTTCGCGTCAGAGACGTTGACCTTCGGCTTCTTGGCAGTCAGGACCTTGCCAGACTTCACAGTTCCCGAGATCTTGGCCTTGCCGGTCAGCTTGATCGCCTTCGCCTTCGGTGGAGCTGGAGGCGGAGTCGGCGCGGGTGGCTCCGGCGTTGCTGGAGGCGGAGTGACCACCGGAATGGAAGCCACCGGCCCGACTGCAGCAGTGGTGGCGATCGTGTAGCCACCCAGGCTCCGTGCCGTGACTCGGACGGTGATCGTCGCGTTGACGTCATCCGCAGTGAGCTTGCGAGAAGTGCCTGTTGCTCCAGGAATGTCGGTTCCGTTGCGCAGCCACTGATACTCGAACGATCCCGCATTGGTCCAGGTACCGCTGGAGACCTTGAGGGTCTGGTTGACCTGGGCTGTCCCGGTGATGACCGGCAGGTTGATCACCTCGGGGTTCTTGTATGCCTCCTCGTCTCGGCCAATGTTGATGGCTTCTGACATGGCTGCGGTGGTGAAGCCCTCGATGCCGTGGCCGACGACCTGGACCCGGATCTGCGACTCAGAGTCGGTTGTTTTGACCTTGTAGGTCGCCGCGGTTGCTCCCGGGATGGGTGCACCGCCTCGGAACCACTGGTAGGTGGTGTTGGTGAGGGTTCCAGACCAGGTTCCAGGGGTGGCGGTCAAGGTCTGACCTGCCATTCCCACGCCGGCGATGGTCGGCGGGTTCAGGCTGGTAGGCGCCTTCTCCTGGTAGATGGCGTAAGGCGCATTGACCGTCGCTGCGGCGAGCGTGTATCCGTTGATGTCGCGGATTGTGGCGCGGACACTGAGCTTCTTGCCCGCGTGCTCCACTGCCGGAGTGAATGACGCTCCCTGACCCACGATGTTCTGATCGACCAGCCAGTCGTAGGTGACGAAGTTGTGCGGCGCGGCAGCGAGGGCACTGTTCTGCCCGGCAATGACCGCGTAGGGCTTGTTGACCTCGGGCCGACCGTTCAACTGCGGCTTCAAAGTCCAGTCGGTCAGTGCGCGCGTCGGGTCGAATGACGTAGTCGTATAGACGTAGTCAGGAACGCGCTTGCCGTAGTCGTCGTAAAGGTTGGATACCTCCACTCGGAATGTCACGTCACGACCGGCGTGCCCACTGGAACTGCCGTATCCCTGAGTCAAAAAAACCAAGGATGAGCCCGTTTGCTCCTCGATGGTAATCCCCATCAGTGTGTCCTTGCTGGAAACCATGTGGCCAAAGAGCTTGGTCACCTTTACCGTAGCGCGAGCGAGGCTCACTTCGCCGGCACCGATAGCAGTGGTCAGAGACCACCTATTGCTCGAAGCCGGATATACCGCCTGTGGGGCATAGCCTGGGTTGGGCCACGCTGAGATCGGGTTGTATCCCGGCTGGTTGGCGTCCGGCCGGCCGAGGATGTCAGGTCGCACGGCCCAGCCCTCTCCCGCTACCCCAACGGCGACACTGCCGAGGTTGCGGTCCAGAAGAAAGCGTCGGTGACCAACGTTCTCGTTTCCAGACCCGGCGTCATCCAGGAATGCTCCGATTGCCGAGTCTGGGTGAATGTTGCGCGCTAGCAGTGAAGCACCAAGGCCATTGTTTCCTGTAGTCGTCCAGCACTTAGCCGACTGTGGCTGACTGTGGTGCGTGGACTTGTTGACGTGAACCAGGAGGGCTCCCGCCTGCTGCTCAGCGTTGCTGCTGTCGAGTGCCACGGGCATGGCCCCTACGAGTCCGCGGACGAAGTTGATCTGCTTCGCTGCAGCCAGCTGCACAGCAGCCGGCGTTGAACCCGCCTTGCAGGTGGCAGCATCACCGTTCCAGGTTGAGGAGTTGATCAACTCCTGACTCGCGATCCACTCGTTCTGCAAAGCAGAAACAACAGAAGCGCGATCGAAAGGGTCGACGGCAGAAGCGCCGACACTCGTGGTCGCAGCCTGACCTGCGGGAGTGAGGCCAGCTGCGCCAACCCCTAGTGCGGCAGTCAGCATGACGCTGACCACCCCACGCACTGTGGACCTGTAGCCCATGTTGATGCCCTCTCTTCCATTGGGGACGGAAACTTGAGCAGCTGCACGGAAGGGAAACCCCACACCTGCCGCTCCTCATGACCCGACACACCGTGACCGCGCACAACGGACGCCCAAACTGTATGTCTGCGCCATCCGCAAAGCATTCGAGAGGGTTGACGAAGGCGACCAGGCGCGCACTGTCGCGATGCGACGTCCACCGGGAGCAGCAGCTTGGCAGGGGTGCCGAGCACAGCTCCCTACCTCAGGAGCACGCATCGCATGACTACCAACACTGCCCCCATTGGGCTCGTAGGCCTGCCCGGACTACTCGAGCCATTCAGCCAGATCGGCCTCACGCCGATCCACAACGAGCACCCGCCCACAGCTGTCGTCGCCATCCAGCAGGCACTCGAAACCGCAAGCTTCCCCGTCCTCCTGCACGAAGAGACGATCCCACGCATCATCGCCTGGCTACCCGCACTGGCCCACACCGCCCACGTAGTCATCGTCTCCACCGACCCCAGCCGCGTGGAACTCCCCGAAGGAATCACCGCCCAGGTCGCAGACATCCCAACCTCCCTCGGTGAACTCCTCACCATCTCCGGATACTCAGGCTTCCCGCCCGAGATCTCCGAAATCGCCATCGGCCCCGACGGACACGTCTGGACCGAGGCCACACAGACCCCCACTCCGCCCGACGCGGACCCAGCCCCGACACAGCTCCAGGTTGACCACTCAACCCCGGCCTCAGAGCAGGTGGTCCCCCCGGAGCCGCAGGAACCGCCAGCCGCAGTGCGCTCACCCGTGACGCACGCGCCGGCCCCTGCAGTCGTCGATGACACCAGTGCCCGCCGGGTACGGACGTCATGGCCCGACGAGTCGGCACTCCTCGCCTACGCGCATGAGATGAGCGGCCCCGGCACCGTCATCGTGCTGTGGTCCGCCAAGGGCGGAGTGGGCAAGACCACCGCATCAATGTCCCTGGCCCAACTCCTCGGCTCATCTGGAGGTTCCACCCTCCTCGTGGACGCCAACATTGGACAGGGCGACATTCGCTCAGCAACACGCGTCGGCGAAGGGAGCCTGCCGTCCGCCTACCAGGCTGCCTATTCAGAAGACCCAGGCATGGGCGTCGTCAGCGCCAGCCGCCTCAACGCCAGCCGCTCCCTCAAGCTCGAGCCACTGAAGTTCGCTGCAGTCCTTGCGCCCTCCGACCTGGTGCCCGACCCGGACCTCGTCGGCCCGGAAACCTACCGCTCGATCATCGCTCACGCCCGCGCGAACTATGACTACGTCGTCATCGATACCCAGATCACCGAGAGTCTCGACCGGAACAACATGGTCGGGCACTTCATCCTGCCTCTCCTGCTCACTACGAACTCATACGGCCTCGCACTCACCGACCCGTCGCCGCAGGCGATTGACAACCTCTTGAGCCGCCTCAAGTTCTTCGCCGGCCAAGGGGTTCCCGAGCAGCGCCAACTGTTCCTGATGAACCGCGTCCAGTCCTGCTCCACCAAGGACGTCCCAGGCATGGTCGGCGCCATCAGCCAGTGGGCCCAGCACGTCGGCACCATTGAAGAGAAAGCCAACATCGCAGGCACTGTCCACCAGGGCCGACCAGCGGACCGAGTTCAAGAGTTCGGAAACCCGCTGCGCGAAGTAGCGCTCTCCATCAGCGGAGACGCCGTCGCATTCGCTCCCCTGGGCGGCGACACGCAAGCACCTCCCTCCATGCTCGACCCGAAGGAGCCCAAGAAGTCGAAGAAGCCGAAGCCACCCAAGAAGGGCGCCGACCTATTCGCGGACGCAGACCAGGTGGGCGCCTCTGAACCGGCAAAGTCTGCTACTGGAAAGGTCACCATGACTTCCGACAGCGTCTTCCTGCGCCTGTTCCGACGCTGACTGGCGAGCACCGAGCACAGGAGAATACGTGAGCAACAAGGTCATCAAAGCCGCCCCTGGGCATGCTCGACACGGCGGCGAGGAAAGCAAGGATGCTACCGGTCGAGGTCGCCGAGCAGCTGCACCCACACCGGAGGAACTCCTCGAGGAAGCCCACGCTGCCTCAGAAATCCTCGCTGGATACACCGAGCTGTGGAGTCCAGCGAACCTCATGCACCACATGGAGATCGTCGACATCGCCCGCACAACTGCGGACGAGGTCCTCGCTTCACTACCTCGTGCGCAACGCAAGGACGTCGCGGACGGTAAAGCTGCCGTCGCACAGGCCTACGAAGTTCTGAAGGCCTACCACGACGCTGCACCCGCCATCGAGCCCATTGTGAGGAACATCTAGTGAGAAACCGAGTAGTCGGAATCGACTTCGGTGCTGCGTCCATCAAGGCCGTCCAAGGCTTGACGACCGGGCCGGGCACCTTTGAGGTGGAGAAGCAGGCCTCCATTGCAGTTCCCCGCGGAACCATCGGAGACGGTCGCGTCGCCCCCGGGCAGGAACGCAAGGTCATCTCGCTGCTTCAGGAGCTGTTCGAGAACGCAGAGTTCGACACCACTGACGTCATCATTGGCCTGAACTCCTCAGGTGGCGTCTTCATGACCGACGAGCTCGTCCCCGTCGTGCGACCTGAGGACTACGAGCAGTCCATCCCGCTCTCCCTGCGCGCCGAGAACAAGACCCTCAATCCGCGCGAGATGCAGATCTCTTTCACCATCGTTGACGAGGTGGAGGATGAGCGAATGGCCGACACAGCGGAGGTGCTCACGCTCGTTCGTGAGTCCTCATCCCCTCTTGTTCAACGACGACGTAGGGCCCCACCATCTGGTGGGGCCCTACGTCTGTTGTGTCGCCGGGGCGATGGCACCTGAGTGTCGCGGCACCCTGATTGATCGCTGCAGTGTGTCAACGCCGGGCCAACTCACAGTTTCTGAGACAGAGTGCATTTATTTCCTTAATGTGGCTGTGTGAAATTTGCTGAAGCCCTTCGTCGTGCCCCGGGGGCGCGCACCGTGGTCACGCTCGTTGCCTGTCTGGGACTGACGGCTCTCGCGGTCCCGGTGACCCTCGGTGCACTGGAGGGATCGGAGGCACGCCCTGGCGCGGCCGGGCTCGCCGCAGAGCAGGCGGTGCATCACGACGGGCCGGTCGTCGATCTCACGGACGCGTTCGAGAGCCTCGACGACGCTCCCCTCGGGGTGAGCGGCGAGCAGGCTCTCGCGATGCTGGGCGGGGAAGGCAGCGCGGATCTGGCCGCAGTCGCGGCGGCTCACCGGATGACGCCCACCTACCTTGCTGAGACGCTGGCCGCCGACGACAGCCTCCACCTCGCGGCTGACGGCCGTCTCTTCTACGTCGATTCCTTCGACGGCCTCGCCGATGCCGATGGCCATGGTCACTCCGAGCCGGTGCCCGCTGGCGCGGACGCGCCCTCGTCGCGGGCCGATGCCAGCAGTGGCACTCCGCTGGTCAGCACGGACGGGCCGGAGTTCCCGCTGGCTGACACCTTCAAACTGCACAGCCGGCCGGGGTCGCCACGCACCATCTACCTCGACCTCGACGGGCACACGTTCACGGATGCGGACGGATGGCACACGGGACTGACCTTCTGTGGTTGGTTCGGCAACGTCGGTCAGGCCGCCTTCACGGCGAAGCAGCGCAAAGAGGTGCAGGACCTGTGGCGCCGAGTCGCGTCGCACTACGAAGCCTTCGACGTCGACGTCACCACCGAAGATCCTGGACGTGAGGCGCTGCGCTGGGACGGGACCAGCCAGGACGTGCACTTCGGTCACCGTGCGGTGGTCTCCGGTGACCGCGGTCTGATCCCCCCCAACACGAGGGCCCCATGCGTCACGGAAAATCAGGGCGGAACGGTGGGACTGGCCTACATCGACCAGTTTCGCACCAAGACCAACGGGGCCTCGCTGAACCTCGGGCAGGCGACGGGCGCTGCTGTGGCGTGGATCGTGAACCACGAGGTGGGCCACTCGGTAGGCCTCAATCACACGTTCGACGTCGGGCTCCTGCACAACGATCCGTCGCGGACGATGTCCTACGCCGCTGGTGGGAGTGCCACCTTCAGTCTGGAGGAGCGCCGCCACGCCAGCTTCTGGTTCTGGCGTCCCGGCCCCACGGGAACGCAGTCGAACAGTTGGCAGTTCTTGCCGAGCATCCGCAACACCCGGGACGAGGCTGAGCCGATCCGGGTCGGGGAACCGGTCGAGGCCACGCTCAACCTGCCCGACCAGCCCGGGCCCACGGCGCGTACGAGCGGCACCTATCCGTTGAAGCCCACCGTCGGGGACGTCCCCATCCCCGCCTCGGCTCCGGACGAGGACTGGTACAGCGTCGGTGAGTGCGCCACCGTCCTGGCCACTGCTCGACCGCTGAGTCGTAACAGCCACCTCAACCTCAAACTTTCACTGCGCGACGCCTCCGGGACCGAGATCGGCCTCGACGCCCCGACCGACAGCACGTCCGCGACGCTCTCGGGGGAAGTGGCGGCCCCCGGTGACCTCTACCTGGTGGTCAGTGGTTCCAGCCCGGCTGAGGGCGGGGTCGAGCCGGCTGACCTGCGGGTCGCCTCGGCGCGGCCCGGCTCACACTCCTCGGGCACCTACGCCCTCGACCTGGTCACCTGCGGAGACGCGACACCTGCGCCGACTCGCGTGCATGCCGACACGGCGCCGGACGGCACCATCGCCGTCACGTGGGAGGCGCCGCGCATCTTCGGCGCGACCGCTCAGGCAGCAGATGGTCTCGAAGGTTTCGAGATCGCTCTCGACGGCCGTCGCACCGTCACGGTGGACGCTGCGGCGCACAGTCACGTCTTCCCGGCCACGCCGGACGGTGTCTCCGTGCGCATACGTTCGCGCAGTGCTGTCGGGGCATCTGTCTGGACCGAGCCCGTCGTCGTCGGCACGGCGCCGATCGCGCCACTCGAGGTTCGCGTGGTCTCGACCGCCGGGGGCGCGGAGGCCACCATCACTCACGACCCGCGCTGGCTCGCCCAGGCAGGTGCTTGGGACCCCGCCTCCATGCCGATGGTGCAGCTGTGGTTCGTGAACGCCCAAGACGGGAAATCTTTCTACTTCCACCTCCCTGCAGTCCAACGTTCCTTCCAATTCTCCGGGGACTATCAACCAGCGGCCGGGAGTACGGCAGACGTGGTGGTCGTGCGGGACGGCCACCCCAGCGCCAGGACGTCCTACACCTACCGCGGACCGACAGCCTCCACGACGGTCCCGCTCGTGGCGCCGTCGGACCTGCGTCTGGTCTCCACCACCACCAGCACGCGTCTGCACTGGACCGTTCCAGACGGTAAGTGGGCGACGCCTCTGGCCGGGTACACCGTGCGAAGCGGCTCGGAAGTGCTCGACGTCGAGGACGACGCCACCAGCGTGACCCTGCCTGACCGGATCCTCGCGGAAGCCGCTCCCATCATCCTCACCGCACGCACGCAGGGTGGCGAGGAGGCCAGTGCCACCGTCGTCGTTCCTGTGGACTCCTTGCCCGGTGAACCGACAGGGGTCGAGATCCGTGAGGGCGCCACGGGTACCTCTCTGGTCTGGGACCGCTACACCCAGCAGCCCGTCACCGGAGCGCTCACCGGCTGGCACGTGACGATCGGGGGCCGGGCGGTCGAGGTGCCGGCCTCGGCCGGGGGCCTCAACCTCACTGGTTTCCGCGGTGACCGCACGCTCCGGGTCACCCTGCAACCGGTGAACGCCGCTGGAGTCGGTCCGGCTCGCACGGTCACGCTGGACCCGGCTGGTTGACGCCGCGCCGTGTACGTGACGAAGGGCCCCGCCGTGTGAGGTGGGGCCCTTCGTCGTGGGAGCTGGCGTCAGCCGAGGATCATCCCGGGATCAACCACGGCACACACGTCGGGCGCTTGGTCTGCTGCCCGTTGAGGTGCCACAGGACGAAGCGGGTGACGTTCGGGTCGACCGCCTGGGTGATGTGGCCGGCGAGGTCGAGGGCGCAGGCGTCCTGCAGAACGACGTTGGTGACGCCGGGTTCGTTCAGCACGCCGCTGGTGTAGGGCAGGACCACCTCGTCGTACTTCGACACGATGGACATGTACTTCGGCCCCGGGACGGTGACGCCGCCGGCGTTGAGGTCGGTGAGGAACTGGTTCGGGGGGAGGTACTCGTCGCACGACGCACAGACGGCGCGCAGCACCGGGGTGATCGCCGGGATCGCCCGAACGAGCTTGTTGACGCCGTACAGGCTGGTGCCCTTGAAGTTGGAGCCGAAGCCGGCGAACCGGTTCACCTTCGTGTCGCCGCCCAGGAACTTCATGTAGTACGCCGAGACGGTGGTGCCCTGGGAGTGTCCCACGAGGTTGACCTTCGTCGCGCCGGTGGAGGCGAGCACCTTGTCGACGATTCCGCTGACCTCGGCTGCGCTGTCCCTCATGGACTTGAATCCGGGCAGGATGTTGACGCCGTACGTGGGGGTGTAGACGCAGAAACCGTCGGCCGCGATCAACGGGGCCTTCGAGAACCAGTTGATCGCGCTCGGTGCGCCGAGACCGTGCAGCATGATCACCGGGTCCTTGCCCGGCGTGGCCTTGCACGACCAGTTGTTGACGCCGCTGGTCGCGGCCTGGGCCGACGAAGCGCCCACCACGACGGCGCTGAACGCCAGCGCCAGGCTCAGTGCTGCGGTGGTGGTTCTCTTCCAGAAGTGCCTGCGCATTGCCGCTCCCTCACGAATCTCTCTCGACCGATGCAAACCGGGGTGAGCCCCGTCACGTTCCTCTATCGTCGGCGCTTTGGAGCGGGGCGGTCATAGGACCTCACCCAGACTTCATGAGGGGGAGTTGTGACGGCAGCACAAGAGCGGCCCATGGAGTTGAGGTTCGGCGGTGTGGAGGTGGGGGTGCTCCTCGCACGGCGCAGACGCGATCTCAACGCCCGTGTCCTCGCCGGCCTCGCCGAGGAGATCCTCACCTACCGCGAGATGCCGGAGGAGGCGCTCAACCTCGACATCGTCCGCGCGATCACGTTGGCCCTCGACCTCTTCCTGGACTCCCTCGCCCGGGGCCGGCTCCCGGTGGGTGAGGAATGGGCGGACCTGAGCGAGTCAGCGGCGCGGCGGGCTGAGGAAGGGGTCCCGCTCGCTGCGGTGCTCGCTGCCTACCACGTCGGAACTCGTCTGATCTTCGAGGACGTCGTGCCGCTCGCGATCCCCGGTGATGAGCCCCAGGTGGCTGCCGCGTCGGTGCTGGCGATGCGGTTCCTGGCGGCGGCCTCGGAGATCGTCGCGGATCGCTATCTGGAGGAGCGCGTCGCGATCACCGACGCCGATGCCGATCTGTCCGCCGAACGACTGCGCCGCGTCCTGGACGGCGATCCCCGACCTGAGGACGCTGCCCCGGCCCACCTGGTCCTGCGACTCGCACTGGGCGAGCATCCCGACGAAGCAGGGGAGGGGCTGAGCGTCGAGATCGCGGCCCGCCGCAAACTGCGTCGTCTCCGTGCTCGGCTGCGCGAGGAGGACGACCACGTCCTCGGCACGATGACCGGCGACGGCGGTCTGCTGGTGCTGCTGGTCCGCGACGGTGACCTGGCAACTGCAGCCGCACGCGTGCCGGCGCTGGTGGCTCGTCTCGAGGCGGCAGCCCAGGCGCCGCTGTACGTCGCGTGCACCGTCGCCCCGGCCACCACGACGGTGGCCTCCGCGGCCGAGATCGCCGAAGAACTCCTGCAGTTGGTGATCCGGCTGGGCCGCCCGCCGGGCACCTACCGGATCGAGGACGTGGTGGTCGAGTACCAGATGACCCGGCCGGGGGCCGCGCGGTCGCTGCTCGCGGAGACCGTCGCCCCGGTGGCGGGTCGCCCCGAACTCTTCGAGACGCTCCGGATCTTCCTCCGGACGGGCCAGGACCGACGCGCCACGGCGGCTCGGCTGCACGTGCACCCCAACACCGTCGACTACCGACTCAACCGGGTCACCCAGATGTTGGGCATCGAGGTCACCGAGAGCCGCAACGTCGTGACCTTGGTCGGGGCGATGCTGGCGCACGGTGCCGAACAGGGTCGTGAGCAGGACGGCGAGTAGGACGGTGAGGAGGGAGCTGCTGGCTTCGACCGGAGCACGCCCCGCTGAGATCGCCTCTCGCTGGCCCTCGTCGACCTAAGGGGACGTGTCGGGGTCAGAAGGCTCGTCGGTGTCGCTGGTCGGCTCGGGTTCGGTCGGCGCGCTGGGCGTGGGTGATGCCGACGGGGACGGCTCGTCGGTCTCGTCCGGGGTCGCGCTGGAGCTGGGTTCTCGCGACGGCGTCGGCCGCGGCGTCGCGCTCGGGACGGGACGCTGCGTCGAGGTCGGTGAACTGCTCGGAGACGACGTGGGCTCGGGGGATTCGACGTCCTCCGAGGGTTCGGGTTCCTGGCTGGGACGTGGGGCGGAGGTGGGTTCGGTGGTCCGGGTGGGTCGGGGACCCTCGTCCACCTGCTGCGCAGCGGGGGCCGGGGGACGCACGTTGAGGTAGGTCACCAGGGCCACGACGAAGACGACGGCCAGCACGACCGTCGAGATCCTGGGGAAGCGGGCCGGCCACGACGGTCGGGAGCCAGGGGACGGGACGTCGCCGGGGGAGGTGCGGGCCACGTCGTCACGTTCAGTCATCGCGTCCTGCCGTTCCCTCGTCGTTGACCTGGGCAGCGGTCCCGATGCCTTCGGCGAGGAACTCGCGCGCGATCAGCTCGCGCACCGCGCGACCCACCACGAACTGCTTGCCGGGCTGGGTGCGGGCCACGACGCGGACCTGGAACTGGTCCACCTCCATCGACTCCACGCCCATGACGGTGGGGACGTCGAGCAGCAACGGACGCAGTTCCTCGTCGTCGTAGGCGGCCCTGCCGACGGCGCGCAGGACGTCGCTGACGTGGGTGACGTCGACGGTGGAGGGCACCGGCACGTCGATCACGGTGCGTGCCCAACCGCGCGACAGGTTGGTCATCTGCACGATCTGCCCGTTCGGTGTGATGACCACTTCGCCGGCGGGCGTGCGGACGGTGGTGGTGCGCAGGCTGACCTCGTCGACGGTGCCGAGGACGGGCTGGCTGACGCCGAGCACTGCGATCCGGATGAGGTCGCCGTAGCCGTACTGACGTTCGGCAAAGATGAAGAAGCCCGCGAGCAGGTCCTGCACGATCCGCTGGGCGCCGAAGCCGATCGCGACACCGGCGACGGTGGCGGCCGGGACGATCGCGGTCAGTGAGAAGCCAAGGGTCTGGATCAGGGTGATGCCTGCGAGGACGTAGACGACCACCACCAGCACCCAGGTGAGCAGCTGGATCAGGGCGTGCTGACGTTTGGCGTCCTCGGAACGGACGAGGTTCTCGGTCTCGGCGTCCTCGGGGTCGACGCGTTCGATCCACCGGGCGCCGTACCACGCGACGAAGCGGGCCAGCAGAACCGCACCGGTCACGAGCAGCACGATCTCCAGGCCCGTTCCCCGGGCCCAGTACGAGATGTCGTCGAGGGCAGTTGACACGCTTGCCACCGTACTCGTCGCTCCTGAGCCAGAACACCGACCGTGACGGACGACGCGGGGCACACTTGGCCCGTGTCCCCCCACCCCGCGCTCTCTTGGATCCTCGTGACGGCGCTGGGCGTCGTCATCGGCCTGCTCGGCCCCGTGGCGCCTGCTCGTGCCGGTGTTCCCGAGGCGTCGCCGAGGATGGTCGCTGCGGCCACGAAATCGGGCAAGGACGTCCGCCTCACGCGTCCCTTCCACGTCGATCCGTCGTCCCAGGCGGCGCGGTCAGCCGGCCGGGACCGGCGCCTGAACCGGTTGGCCGCGACCCCGCAGGCACGGTGGTTCACCGATCGCACGGCTCCGGTGAACCAGACAACGGCCCTGACCCGGTCCTACGTGCTGGCGGCGAAGCGATCCCGCCGGACGCCGGTGCTCACGCTCTACGCGATCCCGGGACGTGACTGCGGGTTGTGGTCGGCCGGTGGCTACGAGTCGACCACCTACAAGCGGTGGATCCGCGCGGTTGCGAAGGGGCTCAAGGGGACCCGCCCGATGGTGGTCCTCGAGCCCGACGCGGTTGCTTCCTTGGGGGACTGCGCCGGTCAGGGGGACCGTGCCGCACTGCTGCGCTACGCCGCCAAGAAGCTGACCGCGGCAGGGGCCTGGGTCTACCTCGACGCGGGGCACTCCGGTTGGCACACTCCGGCCGAGGCGGCTCGGCGACTGAAACTGGCCGGTGTGAAGCACGCCCGGGGATTCGTCACCAACGTCTCCAACCACCGCGCCACCGCCAGCGAGCGTGCCTTCGGGCGTGCGGTCCGTGCACAACTGAAGAAGCGTGGGATTCCGGGGAAGCGTTTCGTCATCGACACCTCACGCAACGGTGTCGGTCCCGACGCGGCCAACACCTGGTGCAACAACACCTCGGCCAAGGTCGGTCCCCGTCCCCGGGTGATCAACGGCCGCAAGGGGCTCGACGCCTATCTGTGGATCAAGCGCCCCGGCGAGTCCGACGGCTGGTGCAACGGAGGTCCGGAGGCGGGCCAGTGGTGGGAGTGGGCCGCGCTCAACCTGATGCGTTGACGGGATTGGGTCGAAGCAGCCGTTGTCCGATCGTCACGATGACCCACCCCACGCGGACGACCGGGCGGTTACCCTGCGGGGGTGGGTGCGGTCACGACGATCGACGAGTTTCAGCGTCGACACACGGTCATCGGGTTTCCGATCGGCGTCGTCTACAAGTACTTCGACGACCAAGGCCCTTACCTGGCCGCGATCCTCACCTACTACGCGTTCGTCGCGATCTTCCCGTTGATGCTGTTGGGGACGTCGATCCTCGGGCTCGTCCTGGAGGGCAAGCCGCAGTGGCAGGAGGCGATCCTCGACTCGGCCCTCTCCCAGTTCCCGATCATCGGTGACCAGCTGGGCCGACCCGAGGGCCTGCAGGGCTCCTTCACCGGCGTGGTCGTCGGTTCACTGGTCGCGTTGTACGGAAGCCTCGGGCTGGGGCAGGCGATGCAGAACACCCAGCACGTGGCGTGGTCGGTGCCGCGCAACAGTCGGCCCAACCCGATCAAGGCACGCATCAAGACGCTCGGCCTGTTGCTCACGGCCGGGGTGACGTTGCTGGTGGTCTCGGTGGTCTCCACCGTGGTCACCACGACCGACCTGGTCTCCCATCTCCTGCCGGGCGCGGTGAAGCACCTGCTGACTCTGCTCACCGTCGTCATCGTCGGTGTCTTCCTGACGGCGCTGTTCCGGCTCGCGGCAACCGGGCAGCACTCGTTCCGTCGGGCGGCGCCCGGAGGCTTCGCCCTGGCCGTGATGTGGCAGCTCCTCCAACTGGGTGGAGCCGAGTACGTCCAGCACGTGCTGGTGGAGCGCAGCTCGATGACGAAGACCTTCGGCCTGGTGCTGGGGCTGGTCGGTTTCATCTTCATCGGTGCGGTGATGGCGGTACTGGCGAGCGAGATCAACGTGGTCCTGGCCCGGCGCCTGTGGCCGCGCGCCCTGCTGACGCCGTTCACCGACAACGTGCGTCTGACCGACGCGGACCGCCGTGCCTACGTCTCCTACGCCCGGATGCAGCGGCACAAGGGGTTCGAGATGGTGCACGTCCAGTGGAGCGACGACCACCACCCCGACGTCCACCACCCCGACGTCCACCACCCCCAAGTCCACCAGGTCGACGAGGGTCAGAGACAGACCCCGTAGTCGCTGCGGACGGACACCGATCCACGCGGAGCCGCACGCCAGGAGCCGGTGGCGGCAGGGGTGGCGCTGAACCAGTGCCGGTACCCGCCGACGGAGGCCAGCTTCGGATCGCGTGCGGTGCGCATCCGCAGGGAGACGGTCCTGGCGCTGGTCCCTGCCCAGCACACCTTCGCTCTGCGGGCCTTGGCGGCGCGTGCGGGCGTGACCTTGGTGCCGGTCGCGACGCCTTGGTACTTCACCGCGACGAGGGGGAGTCCGTACACCTTCCCCTGAGGACGCGGGTGCACGACGGTGAAGGCCAGACCCTTCGTGCGGCCGGTCGGGACCCGCAGCACGGCGCGACCGCCCTTGACGTCACCGCTGTAGAACGACGGCTGTCCTTCCAGACGTGGGGTCCACGAGGCGACGACGCGGCATCCCGAGCAGCCGGTCGACGTGATGGTGATGGTGGTGATCGAAGCCCGGGACTGGCCGACGACGGCATGCGCTGCCGGGACGACGCCGAGCGTGAGGGCGACTGCTGCCAGGGCAGCGGCGAGGACAGGACGGTGTGGGCGAGTGCGCACGAGGAAGCCTCCAGGCACAGGGACGCACCCCGATGTGCGCCCGTGAACGGCCAGAGTAGGCCTGTGGCCGGGTGTGGGGGAGGGGCGGACGGGTTCCACGTCGGCGCAGCGAGCAGGCCTGACCTGCGGTTTTGTGGTGCGTTTGCCTGTGGATGCGCCTCGATTTGGCTGGTTCCGAGGTCGTGGTGCTAAGGTTTCACCTGTCGCCGCAAGGGACACGGACGCAGCCCAGAAGGGTTGCTTGACCGGGTCTTGTTGCCAGGCGGCCACTTGATCAAAGAGAAACTTAGGTTTCTCCGAAATCGCCTGAGTCGCTCGGTTTGACTGAGAGATTCACACCGACTAAGTTTAGTCGGGTTGCTCCAGAACGAAGTAGCCGCTCGAAAGAGTGGGTGCGGGATCTGGATGTGCTTGATCCTTGAGAACTCAACAGTGTGTCATAGTCGACGAATTAGTTTGATATGCCCCGTCGACTGGTCTTCTTCGGAAGAACAGTTAACGGATTTCTTTTGACAATAAATTCTGACAACAACATTGTCGGGGTTTGTTCTGTCGGGAATTGGCTTTTCTTTGAAATTTCAATGGAGAGTTTGATCCTGGCTCAGGACGAACGCTGGCGGCGTGCTTAACACATGCAAGTCGAGCGGTAAGGCCCTTCGGGGTACACGAGCGGCGAACGGGTGAGTAACACGTGAGTAATCTGCCCTTCACTTCGGGATAAGCACCGGAAACGGTGTCTAATACCGAATATGAACTGCCTCTGCATGGAGGTGGTTGGAAAGTTCCGGCGGTGAAGGATGTGCTCGCGGCCTATCAGCTTGTTGGTGAGGTAATGGCTCACCAAGGCTTCGACGGGTAGCCGGCCTGAGAGGGTGATCGGCCACACTGGGACTGAGACACGGCCCAGACTCCTACGGGAGGCAGCAGTGGGGAATATTGGACAATGGGCGAAAGCCTGATCCAGCAACGCCGCGTGAGGGATGACTGCCTTCGGGTTGTAAACCTCTTTCAGTAGGGACGAAGCGAAAGTGACGGTACCTACAGAAGAAGCACCGGCCAACTACGTGCCAGCAGCCGCGGTAATACGTAGGGTGCGAGCGTTGTCCGGAATTATTGGGCGTAAAGGGCTCGTAGGCGGTTTGTCACGTCGGGAGTGAAAACCAGGTGCTTAACACCTGGCCTGCTTCCGATACGGGCAGACTAGAGGTATGCAGGGGAGAACGGAATTCCTGGTGTAGCGGTGAAATGCGCAGATATCAGGAGGAACACCGGTGGCGAAGGCGGTTCTCTGGGCATTACCTGACGCTGAGGAGCGAAAGTGTGGGGAGCGAACAGGATTAGATACCCTGGTAGTCCACACCGTAAACGTTGGGCGCTAGGTGTGGGGTCTATTCCATGGATTCCGTGCCGCAGCTAACGCATTAAGCGCCCCGCCTGGGGAGTACGGCCGCAAGGCTAAAACTCAAAGGAATTGACGGGGGCCCGCACAAGCGGCGGAGCATGCGGATTAATTCGATGCAACGCGAAGAACCTTACCTGGGTTTGACATATGCCGGAAACACCTAGAGATAGGTGCCCCTTTTTGGTCGGTATACAGGTGGTGCATGGCTGTCGTCAGCTCGTGTCGTGAGATGTTGGGTTAAGTCCCGCAACGAGCGCAACCCTCGTTCTATGTTGCCAGCACGTAATGGTGGGGACTCATAGGAGACTGCCGGGGTCAACTCGGAGGAAGGTGGGGATGACGTCAAGTCATCATGCCCCTTATGTCCAGGGCTTCACGCATGCTACAATGGCCGGTACAAAGGGCTGCGATCCCGTGAGGGGGAGCGAATCCCAAAAAGCCGGTCTCAGTTCGGATTGGGGTCTGCAACTCGACCCCATGAAGTCGGAGTCGCTAGTAATCGCAGATCAGCAACGCTGCGGTGAATACGTTCCCGGGCCTTGTACACACCGCCCGTCACGTCACGAAAGTCGGCAACACCCGAAGCCGGTGGCCCAACCCTTGTGGAGGGAGCCGTCGAAGGTGGGGCTGGCGATTGGGACGAAGTCGTAACAAGGTAGCCGTACCGGAAGGTGCGGCTGGATCACCTCCTTTCTAAGGAGCACACACCCCGACAACCAACGAATGTTTGGTTGCGCATGGTGGTGTCTCACTAGTGGAATCGTCGATGAATGACTTGAACCTGGCTGGCAGCTTGTTCTTAGTACTGCTCTTTGAGCGTGGAAAGTGGATGTGTTGTTGGTAGGGGGAGGGTCGAGACACACTGTTGGGTCCTGAGGGATCAGGCCACACCCTGTGGGGTGTGACTGGTTTGCTCTGGCCTCTTTCGCTGAAGGACAACTGCTTGCGGTTGGCTGGATGGGTTGGTGGGTTTGTTGTTTGAGATCTGAATAGTGGACGCGAGCATCACATACTCAATTTATTGAGTGTGTATGTGCAATAAGCAGAATTGTATGGTCTTTGTAGTTCGAGTTGTTTTGACGATGTTGGAACAAGCTACTAAGGGCACATGGTGGATGCCTTGGCACCAAGAGCCGATGAAGGACGTAGTAACCTGCGATAAGCCCCGGGGAGTTGGTAAACGAACTGTGATCCGGGGGTGTCCGAATGGGGAAACCCAGCTGGAGTCATGTCCAGTTACCCTCACCTGAACACATAGGGTGAGTGGAGGGAACGAGGGGAAGTGAAACATCTCAGTACCCTCAGGAAGAGAAAACAAAAGTGATTCCGAGAGTAGTGGCGAGCGAAATCGGATGAGGCCAAACCGCATCTGTGTGATACCCGGCAGGGGTTGCAGGTGTGGGGTTGTGGGGCCACTCGATCAGTACTGCCGTGCTGGTACAGAGTAAGAAAATGTTGATGAAGCCGAAGCAGGTTGGAAAGCCTGGCCGTAGAGGGTGATAGCCCCGTACGTGTAAGTCAGCATCTCTGGAGTGTCACCCCAAGTAACACGGAACCCCTGAAATTCCGTGTGAATCTGGCGGGACCACCCGTTAAGCCTAAATACTCCTTGGTGACCGATAGCGGACAAGTACCGTGAGGGAAAGGTGAAAAGTACCCCTGGCGGGGAGTGAAATAGTACCTGAAACCATGTGCCTACAATCCGTCGGAGCCTGTTAAAGGGTGACGGCGTGCCTTTTGAAGAATGAGCCTGCGAGTTAGCGGTGTGTAGCAAGGTTAACCCGTGTGGGGTAGCCGTAGCGAAAGCGAGTCCGAATAGGGCGATTGAGTTGCACGCTCTAGACCCGAAGCGAAGTGATCTATCCATGGGCAGGTTGAAGCGCGGGTAAGACCGCGTGGAGGACCGAACCCACTTAGGTTGAAAACTGAGGGGATGACCTGTGGATAGGGGTGAAAGGCCAATCAAACTTCGTGATAGCTGGTTCTCCCCGAAATGCATTTAGGTGCAGCGTCGTGTGTTTCTTGCCGGAGGTAGAGCACTGGATAGCCGATGGGCCCTAGCGGGTTACTGACGTTAACCAAACTCCGAATGCCGGTAAGTGAGAGCGCGGCAGTGAGACTGCGGGGGATAAGCTCCGTAGTCGAGAGGGAAACAGCCCAGACCATCAGCTAAGGCCCCTAAGCGGTGACTAAGTGGAAAAGGATGTGGAGTCGCATTGACAACCAGGAGGTTGGCTTGGAAGCAGCCACCCTTGAAAGAGTGCGTAATAGCTCACTGGTCAAGTGATTCCGCGCCGACAATGTAGCGGGGCTCAAGTCATCCGCCGAAGCTATGGCATTCAGATATTAAGCTAGGCCTTCGTGGTCCAGGCGTCTGGATGGGTAGGGGAGCGTCGTGTGGGCAGTGAAGCAGCGGAGTGATCCAGTTGTGGAGGCCACACGAGTGAGAATGCAGGCATGAGTAGCGAATGAAATGCGAGAAACATTTCCGCCGAATGATCAAGGGTTCCAGGGTCAAGCTAATCTGCCCTGGGTAAGTCGGGACCTAAGGCGAGGCCGACAGGCGTAGTCGATGGACAACGGGTTGATATTCCCGTACCGGCGAAGTATCGCCCATGATGAGGCTGTTGATGCTAACCGTCCGAAGCACCGTGACCAAAGCCCTTCGGGGTGGAGGCGTGTGTGTGGAGCACGGGACCCGATTCAGTAGTAGTCAAGCGATGGGGTGACGCAGGAAGGTAGTCCAACCGCGGCGATGGTAGTCCGCGGCCAAGGGTGTAGGGCGTGTGGTAGGCAAATCCGCCACACATAGGCCTGAGACCTGATGGGGAGCCGTTTGGTGAAGTGGGTGATCCTATGCTGTCGAGAAAAACCTCTAGCGAGATACGAGCCGCCCGTACCCCAAACCGACTCAGGTGATCAAGTAGAGAATACTAAGGCGATCGAGTGAACCATGGTTAAGGAACTCGGCAAAATGCCCCCGTAACTTCGGGAGAAGGGGGGCCGGATCCGTTAGCACCCGTGCGGTGTGAAGCGGTGATGGCCGCAGAGACCAGGCCCAAGCGACTGTTTACTAAAAACACAGGTCCGTGCGAAGTTGTAAGACGATGTATACGGACTGACTCCTGCCCGGTGCTGGAAGGTTAAGGGGACCGGTTAGACGCAAGTCGAAGCTGAGAACTTAAGCCCCAGTAAACGGCGGTGGTAACTATAACCATCCTAAGGTAGCGAAATTCCTTGTCGGGTAAGTTCCGACCTGCACGAATGGAGTAACGACTTGGGCGCTGTCTCAACCATGGACTCGGCGAAATTGCACTACGAGTAAAGATGCTCGTTACGCGCGGCAGGACGGAAAGACCCCGGGACCTTTACTATAGTTTGGTATTGGTGTTTGGTTCGGCTTGTGTAGGATAGGTGGGAGACTGTGAAGCATTCACGCCAGTGTTTGTGGAGTCGACGTTGAAATACCACTCTGGTCGTACTAGATGTCTAACCTAGGTCCGTAATCCGGATCAGGGACAGTGCCTGATGGGTAGTTTAACTGGGGCGGTTGCCTCCTAAAATGTAACGGAGGCGCTCAAAGGTTCCCTCAGCCTGGTTGGTAATCAGGTGGCGAGTGTAAGTGCACAAGGGAGCTTGACTGTGAGACAGACATGTCGAGCAGGGACGAAAGTCGGAACTAGTGATCCGGCGCCAGCATGTGGAAGCGGCGTCGCTCAACGGATAAAAGGTACCCCGGGGATAACAGGCTGATCTTCCCCAAGAGTCCATATCGACGGGATGGTTTGGCACCTCGATGTCGGCTCGTCGCATCCTGGGGCTGGAGTAGGTCCCAAGGGTTGGGCTGTTCGCCCATTAAAGCGGCACGCGAGCTGGGTTTAGAACGTCGTGAGACAGTTCGGTCCCTATCCGCCGCGCGCGTTGGAAACTTGAGAAAGGCTGCCCCTAGTACGAGAGGACCGGGGTGGACGAACCTCTGGTGTGCCAGTTGTTCCGCCAGGAGCACGGCTGGTTGGCTACGTTCGGAAGTGATAACCGCTGAATGCATCTAAGCGGGAAGCATGTTTCAAGATGAGGTTTCCCACCACCTTGAGTGGTTAAGGCCCCCAGCAGAACACTGGGTTGATAGGCCGGAGGTGTACAGCAGTAATGCCTAGCCGACCGGTACTAATAGGCCGAGGGCTTGTCCCAACACCGTACAAATCAACTCGACCAACAAGAGTTATTGCCACGCGTCCACTGTTCAGTTCCCAGACAACAAGCGTTGTTTTTGGAATGCACGATACAAGTTGATATGCTTGTCTTCGTAACACAGACTACCCGCCCCTTTTTTTGTGGGTGTGGTTGAAGGGTTACGGCGGTCATAGCGAAAGGGAAACACCCGGTCCCATCCCGAACCCGGAAGTTAAGCCTTTCAGCGCCGATGGTACTGCGATCGAGAGGTCGTGGGAGAGTAGGACGCCGCCGGACAATTATTCGCCGTTGAGGCCCCCACCTTCGGGTGGGGGCCTCCGGTCATTTCACGGCTCCTGGCTGGTGCGAGCTCCAGCGACGCTGGGCCCAGGAGTCACAGAGTGCTTTGTCGACAAGACGTCTGATCGTTCGTTGGATGGCTACATCTCGTGAGGGCCCACGCGACCTTCGCGTGGAGAGCGGCCTAGGGCCTCGGAGAGCCGCGGTGGACCAGAAGTCCACTGCGTGAGCGATCGCGCCGCTCTCGGCCTGCTACGTGTCGCAGGGGGATCGTGATTCCTTCACAGTGGGCCACAGTGGGGGAGAGATGATTCCCCGAGGCGCCAGGGTGTGCGTGAGTCAGCTCGACGGCCTTGCGGTGGCAGACGGGACTCCGCGTGTTCTCAAGGGCCGGCGAACGGTTTCTGCGTCCTCAGGAGCCCTCTCGGGGGACAACCGCTGGTGCGGAGCTCCCCGAGCACTCGTAGGCCCCTGCGAAGACCGCTGAGAAGACCCCTGAGAACTCCGTGAGCCTTGCTGAGCCCGGTCTGGGTTCAGGGAAGCCGCACCGTCAGCTCGAGATGAGGAGTGGGGGCGTCGTGAAATGCGAGAAGCCCCTGACCGGAGTCAGGGGCTTCTCGTCGTGGAGCCACCTATGAGGATTGAACTCATGACCTCGTTCTTACCAAGAACGCGCTCTACCACTGAGCTAAGGCGGCACTGTGTTTCGTATGTGTTTCCTTCGTTGTCCCAGTTCGTTCTGGCCGAACCGCTCCAACAAGAAGAACATTACTAGAGACCCCCGGGGAGTACGCAAATCGGGGTGCACCTTGCGTTGTCGTGGGGTTGCGTCCGTTCCTCGCGGTTGTTCGCCTGGCCGAGGAAACACGTCTCTGACCTGCAGGAATGAGCGAAGGCCCGCCCCGAAGTTTCGGGCCGGGCCTTCCTCAGTCGCTGCATGCAGCGGCGTGGAGTGCGATCACTTGCCGATCGGGTGCCACACCGTCTTCGTCTCCAGGAACGTCGTCATACGGCTCAGGTGCGGCTCGAGGAAGAAGTCCTCCTCGACGTTGCCCGGGCGCAGGACGCGCTTGAGGTTGGCGGCAGCAGCCTGCTCGAGGTCGAACGCGGCGTCGGCGTCGGCGGCAACACCGGTGAGGTCGATGGCGTTCACGTCCATGTGCGTGGCCAGCCACGGAGCGACCGGGCGCCAGTCACCGGTGAGGATGTTGACCACGCCACCAGGAACGTCGGAGGTGGCCAGGACCTCGGCCAGGTTGACCGCGGCGACCGGACGCTCGAACGAGCTCAGGACGACGACGGTGTTGCCCGTCGCGATCACGGGAGCGATCACCGAGACCAGGCCGAGCAGCGAGGAGGCCTGCGGGGCCACGACGGCCACCACCCCCGTCGGCTCGGGGGAGGACTGGTTGAAGAACGGGCCGGCCACCGGGTTGGCGCCGCTGAGCACCTGGGTGATCTTGTCGGTCCATCCGGCGTACCAGACCAGACGGTCGATGCTCTCGTCCACGATCGCGTTGGCGCGCTTGGCGTCGACGCCCTCAGCCTGGACAACGGACTCGACGAACTGGGCGCGACGGTCCTCCAGGACCTCGGCGATGCGGTAGAGCACCTGGCCGCGGTTGTAGGCGGTCTTCGAGGACCAGCCGCCGAAGGCCTTGCGGGCCGCGGAGACGGCGTCACGGGCGTCCTTGCGGGACGCCAGAGCCACGTTGGCCACGAGGGCCCCCTTCGAGTCGAGAGCCGGGTAGACCTGACCGGACTCCGAGCGGGGGAACGCGCCACCGACATAGAGCTTGTAGGTCTTGCGCACCTGGGCGCGTGCAGACGTGTTCTGGGTGCTCACTTGAGGTATCCCTCCAGACCCTGACGGCCGCCCTCGCGACCGTAACCGGACTCCTTGTAGCCACCGAACGGCGACGTGGCGTCGAACTTGTTGAACGAGTTGGCCCACACGACACCGGCACGGAGCTGGTTGGCGGTCCACAGGGTGCGGGAGCCCTTCTCGCTCCACACGCCTGCGGAAAGACCGAACGGGGTGTTGTTGGCCTTCTGGACGGCCTCGGTGGGCGTACGGAAGGACAGCACCGACAGGACGGGTCCGAAGATCTCCTCGCGGGCGACGCGGTGCGTCTGGGAGACGTCGGTGAACAGCGTCGGGGCGAAGAAGAAGCCCTTCTCCGGCAGCACGCACGAGGACGGCGACCAACGGTTCGCACCCTCGTCCTCGCCAGCCTGGGCCAGTTCGGTGATCCGGGCCAGCTGCTCGGCGGAGTTGATCGCGCCGATGTCGGTGTTCTTGTCGAGCGGGTCGCCCACGCGCAGGGTCTCCATGCGGCGCTGGAGACGCTCGAGGAACTCGTCCTGGATCGACTCCTGGACCAGCAGACGCGAACCTGCGCAGCAGACGTGGCCCTGGTTGAAGAAGATGCCGTTGACGACGCCCTCGACGGCCTCGTCCATGGGGGCGTCCTCGTAGACGATGTTGGCGCCCTTGCCGCCCAGCTCCAGCGTCAGACGCTTGGAGGTGCCGGCGACCTGACGCGCGATCGTGCGACCCACGTCGGTGGAACCGGTGAACGCGACCTTGTTGACGTCCGGGTGCGCGACCAGCGCAGCACCCGTGGCGCCGGCACCGGTGACGATGTTGACGACACCGTTGGGGAGACCGGCCTCCTGGCAGACCTCGGCGAACAGCAGCGCGGTCAGCGGGGTGGTCTCGGCCGGCTTCAGGACGACGGTGTTGCCCGCAGCCAGAGCCGGGGCGACCTTCCAGGCCAGCATCATCAGCGGGAAGTTCCACGGGATGACCTGGGCGGCGACGCCGAGCGGCTTCGGGGCCGGGTTGCCGGGGACGGCGTAGGCGAGCTTGTCGGCCCAGCCTGCGTAGTAGAAGAAGTGCGCCGCGACGGTCGGGACGTCGAAGTCGCGGGTCTCCTTGATCGGCTTGCCGTTGTCCAGCGTCTCCAGGACGGCGAACTCCTTGGCACGCTCCTGGATGATCCGGGCGATGCGGAAGAGGTACTTCGCACGCTCGCGGCCCGACATCTTCGACCAGACCTTGTCGTAGGCCCGTCGGGCAGCCTTCACGGCGCGGTCGACGTCGGCCTCGGAGGCCTCGGCGACGTGCGCCAGGTGCTCCTCGGTGGCCGGGTTGATGGTCGCGAACGACTCACCGGTGCCGTCGACGAACTCGCCGTCGACGAAGAGGCCGTAGGACGGCTTGATGTCGACCACCGAGCGGGACTCGGGGGCCGGGGCGTACTCGAACAAAGAGGCGACGGGCGCGCTCTCGGGAACCTTCACCATGGCGTAGTCCTCAGTCGATGCTGATGTAGTCGGGACCGGTGTAGCGACCGGTGGAGAGCTTGGTGCGCTGCAGCAGCAGGTCGTTGAGCAGCGACGAGGCGCCGAAACGGAACCAGTCGGGGTTCAACCAGTCCGGGCCCGCGACCTCGTTGACCGTCACCAGGTACTTCATCGCGTCCTTGGTGGTGCGAATGCCGCCGGCCGGCTTCACGCCGACCATGTGACCGGTCTGCAGACGGAAGTCGCGCACGGCCTGGAGCATCAGCAGCGTCACCGGGAGGGTCGCAGCAGGCTGGGTCTTGCCGGTGGAGGTCTTGATGAAGTGAGCGCCGGCCATCATCGCCAGCCACGAGACGCGGCGGACGTTGTCGTAGGTCTGGAGCTCACCGGTCTCGAAGATCACCTTGAGGTGCGCCTCGGTGCCGTCGACACGACGGCAGGCCTCGCGCACGGCGACGATCTCGTCGAAGACCAGCTTGTAGTCGCCGGAGAGGAACGCGCCACGGTCGATGACCATGTCGATCTCGTCGGCGCCGGCCTCGACGGCCTGGCGGGTGTCGGCCAGCTTGACCTCGAGGGCGGCACGACCCGACGGGAAGGCGGTCGCCACGGAGGCGACCTGGACGCCGGAGTCGCCGACGGCAGCCTTCGCGGTGGCCACCATGTCGGGGTAGACGCAGACCGCGGCGGTCGAGGGGGTCGACAGGTCGGTCGGGTCGGGACGCACGGCCTTGGAGGCGAGCGAGCGGACCTTGCCGACGGTGTCGTTGCCCTCGAGCGTGGTCAGGTCGACCATGCTGATGGCGAGGTCGATGAGTCGGGCCTTGGCGTCAGCCTTGATCGAGCGGGTCGAGAGGGAGGCGGCGCGCGCCTCCAGTCCGACCTGGTCGACCCCGGGGAGGCCGTGGAGGAAGCGGCGCAGGGAGGCGTTGTCGCTGGTGATCTCCGCGAACTGGTCCGTGACGGACGCAGCGGAGGGAGCGGCAGAGCCGTGGCCTGCACTCGGCGTTGAGGCAGAAGTCGCTGTCACTTCATCAGCATAGGTCTGCGCCAAGGGGGCCGGGCAATCCGAAGTGTGAGACCGGCCCGCGTCCCTGACTGTCAAGTGTCAGAAGGTCACGGACCGGTCTCGAAGTGGGTCTGTCGAGTGTGTTCGGGGGCCTTTCAGAGCCCGGCGGCCACCTTCACGTCACCCTTGATCGCGTCCAGACGACCGGCAGCGGCGATGCGTGCAGCGTCGATCGCCTCGGGGGTCTCGTCCTCCACTGCGACGACGACTTCCAGGTAGCACTTGACCTTCGGCTCGGTGCCCGAGGGACGCACGATCACGCGGGCACCCTCGGCGAGCGAGTAGCGCAGACCGTCGGTCGGAGGGAGGTCGACGGTGCCCAGGGAGAGGTCCTCGACCTTCTCCACGGCCAGACCGCCCAGAGCAGTCGGGGGAGTGGATCGCAGACGCTCCATCGCGGCACCGATGCCGGCCAGGTCGGAGAACCGGACGCTGAGCTGGTCGGTGGCGTGCAGACCGTGCTCGCGGGCGATGTCGTCGAGGACGTCGATGAGGGTGCGTCCCGCAGCCTTGGTCTCGGCAGCGAGCTCGCAGAGCACGAGTGCAGCCGAGACGCCGTCCTTGTCGCGGACGTTGGCCGGGTCGACGCAGTAGCCCAGCGCCTCCTCGTAGCCGTAGGCCAGACCCTCGAGGCGACCGATCCACTTGAACCCGGTCAGCGTCTCGCGGTGCTCCTGGCCCTTGGCTGCGGCCAGGCGGCCCAGCAGCGAGGAGGAGACGATGGACGTGGCGTAGATGCCGGGCTTGGAGCGGCCCAGCAGGTGGTGGGCCAGCAGCGCACCCACCTCGTCGCCACGCAGCATCCGCCAGCCCTGCGGTCCGCGCACGGCTGCGGCGCACCGGTCGGCATCGGGGTCGTTGGCGATCACCAGGTCGGCGTCGACCTCCTCGGCCAGGGCCAGGGAGAGATCCATCGCGCCCGGCTCCTCGGGGTTGGGGAACGCGACCGTCGGGAATGCCGGGTCGGGAGCGAACTGAGCCTCGACCAGCGCCGGTGCCGGGAAGCCAGCGGCCTCCAGCACGCGCGTGACGGTCTCGCCCCCGACGCCGTGCATGGCGGTGTAGACGACCTTGAGGTCACGGGGGCCCTCGGGCAGTAGGTCGACGACGCAGGAGCGGTATCGCTCGATGACGTCCTCGCCGAGGACGACGCCACCGTCGCCGCGCGGGACGTCGGCCAGCGAGCCCACCGCGTCGATCTGGGCGGCGATGCCGGAGTCGGCCGGGGGAACGATCTGCGAGCCGTCACCGAGGTAGACCTTGTAGCCGTTGTCCTGGGGCGGGTTGTGGCTCGCGGTCACCATCACGCCCGCCGCGCAGCCCAGGTCGCGGATCGCGTAGGCCAGCAGGGGAGTGGGGAGCGGACGCGGCAGGACGTACGCCTTCAGGCCGGCACCGGTGACCACCTCGGCGGTGTCACGGGCGAACACGTCGGAGTTGTAGCGGGCGTCGTAGCCGATGACGACGGAGTCCTCGCTGCTTGCGCCCTGCTCCTTGAGGTAGGCCAGCAGGCCGGCGGCGGCGCGGGTGACCACGACGCGGTTCATCCGGTTGGGTCCGGCTCCGAGGGCTCCGCGCAGACCGGCGGTGCCGAACTGCAGGGTGCCGGAGAAGCGGTCCGCGAGGTCGGCCAGGGCGTCGGCGTCGCCGTTCTCGGCCTGGGCGAGGACGGCGGTCAACTCGTCGCGGGTGGCCGGGTCGGGGTCCTCGACCAGCCAGGCGCGGGCGTCGGCGATGAGGGCATCGTGCGAGGTGCTCATCGCTCCAAGGTAGCCCCGAGGGGCAGGCGTCGGAAATGGCCGGAACGGACACGAGGTCGTTCACCCCCGAGCGGGGTGAACGACCTCGTGGAGGAACTCCGAGGGGACCGTGGTCCCGATGGATCAGCCCAGAGCGGCGACGGCGGCGTCGTAGTTGGGCTCGTGGGTGATGTCGTCGACCAGCTCGACGTGCGTGACCACGCCGGACTCGTCGAGGACGACGACCGAGCGGGCCAGGAGGCCGGCCAGAGGACCGTCGACCATCGACACACCGAAGTCGGCGCCGAAGGTGGAACGGAAGGTCGAACCCACGGCGACGTTCTCGATGCCCTCGGCGCCGCAGAAGCGGGCCTGGGCGAACGGGAGGTCGGCGGAGACGTTGAGGACGGTGGTGTTCTCGAGCTTCGAGGCGAGCTCGTTGAACGTGCGCACCGAAGCGGCGCAGACGCCGGTGTCGACCGACGGGAAGATGTTGAGGACGACGCGCTTGCCCGCGAGGGAAGCGGTGGTGACGTCGGCAAGACCCTCGCCGACGACGGTGAACTCCGGGGCCTTCTGGCCGACGGCCGGAAGCTCGCCGACGGTGGAGACGGGGTTGCCCTTGAACGCAGTGGTAGCCATGGCGCACATCCTCGCATCGACCCCGTGGACGACGAAGGCCCCGTCCGTCGGACGGGGCCTTCGCGGGTCCGGGCGTGTGCCGCCCGGGACGATCAGGTGAGGCTCAGGCCTCGGCCTTCACGCGGTAGACGTCGAGGTGCTTGCCGAGCTCGGCGAACATGCGCTGGTTGAAGATGAAGGCCTTCTGGACCTCGTCGACGGCGATCTCGCGCTGCTCCTCGTCCAGGGGCAGGTTGTCGAGGTTCTCGCGGTAGGTGTCCTTGTAGGTCTTCGCGGTGATGTCGGCGAAGGAGTAGTAGTCCAGACCCTCGGTGATGCCGTAGGTGCGGCCGACGATGCGGCCGATGGCCAGGCCGCCCGACAGGTCACCCAGGTAGCGGGTGTAGTGGTGCGCGACCAGGCGGACACCGGACTCGTTGCCGGCCTCACGGATGCGGGCGGCGTACTCGGTGGCGACCTCGTGCTGGCACAGGTCCTCCTCCGGGGCGCCGGTCGAGAGGGTGGCAATGTCGGCGTCGAGGGCCGCGAGACGCTCGAGACGCTCGTCGTGCAGGACCGAGAAGATGGGGTCGGCGGCCTGGGCGCGCGCGGTCTCCTCGAGTGCGGTGTAGACGACGCGGAGCGACTTCAGGTAGTTGACGTAGCCGAAGAGGTTGAGCTTGCCGCCCATGAGCTCCTCGATGAACGTGGCCGACTCGGCCTCGTCGTGCAGGAGGCGAGAGCCTTCCTTGAAGGCTGCCGAGAGGGGAAGGGCGGGGGCAGTTTCGGTGATGCTCATGGGTCGCTCTCTGAAGGTGCTGACGGAGTGTGTGGCCGTGCTGCGTCGGGGGCTGGTGATGCCTGACACCCTTGCTGAAGGGGCTGATTAGGCTGCCCTAACTGCTGTTAGGCTAACCTAAGCAAGAAGCACTGACGTTCCCAATCGTATATGCACCGCTGGCTCCTACCCCTCACGGAGACTCAATGTCCGCTCTGCGTTCCTTCAGGACCGTCGCCGCCCTCGTGGCGACGACACTGGTGCTCACCGCGTGCGGTGGCGGCGGAGGAGAGCAGGGGGAGCGGGCTGAAGGGAAGGTCGCTCCGGCGATCGCGGACGTCACGCCCGCCGCCGACCCGCGCTCCTACAGCGGCGTCATCAACGCCGAGATCGCTGACAGCGCCGTCGTCCCCGTCGTCGAGAACCCCACGCCGGCCCTGCCCGCGAAGGTCACCGACGCCCAGGGCAACAAGGTCGTCGTCACCGACGTCTCGCGGATCCTCGCCCTCGACCTCTACGGCACCCTGGCGCGCACCGTCTTCGAGCTCGGCCTGGGCGACAACGTCGTGGGACGCGACCGTTCCACCACGTTCCCCGAGGCCAAGGACCTGCCGCTGGTCACCCCGTCGGCCCACGACCTCAACGCCGAGGCGATCCTCGCGCTCAACCCCAGCGTGATCCTCTCCGACACCACCCTGGGCCCCGTCGACGTCCTCCGGCAGATGGAGGACTCCGGGATCCCCGTGGTCTGGGTCGAGTCCGACCGCAGCCTGGCCAACGTCGGTGACCTCACCCGCACCACCGCCACCGCCCTGGGCATCCCCGAGGCCGGTGAGAAGCTCGCCGCGCGCGTCGACGCCGAGATCGCCGAGGTCTCTGCCCAGATCGAGGCCCAGGCGCCCGCCGACAAGAACCAGCGTCTGCGCACGATCTTCCTCTACGCCCGCGGCAACGCCGGCGTCTACTACATGTTCGGCAAGGGCTCGGCCGCCGACGACCTCATCGACTCGATCGGCGCCTACGACGTCGCCGAGGAGATCGACTGGAGCGGGATGAAGTCGGTCACCAGCGAGGGTCTCGTCGCTGCCGCGCCCGAACTGATCGTCATGATGACCGGCGGACTCGAGTCCGCCGGAGGTGTCGACGGCCTGCTGGAGAAGTGGCCCGCGCTGGCCAACACCGCAGCCGGACAGAACAAGCGCATCGTCACCGTCGCGGACTCCCTGGTGCTGGGCTACGGCCCGGCCACCGCGGAGGTCCTCAACGCGCTCGCCGTCGCCGTGATCGCCCCGGAGGCGTTCGAGTGAGTCTGCAGCTTCCGCTCGCACCCACTGCGGGCAACCGTCGTGGCGTGCTGCTCGTCCTGGCGGCCGTGCTGGCCGTCTGCATGGTCATCGGCGCAGGAACCGGCCAGCTCGAGATCCCGGCCGGCGAGGTCCTGGGGTCGATCTGGCACAAGATCGGTCTCGACTGGGGCACCGTCCCCACACACCCGCAGGGCGACAGCACGCTGTGGAACGTCCGGTTCCCGCGTCTGCTCATGGCGGCCCTCGTCGGTGCCGCCCTGGCCACCGCCGGTGCCGTCATGCAGGGCGTCTTCGGCAACCCACTCGCCGAGCCCGGCACCGTCGGTGTCTCCTCCGGTGCGGCCGTCGTGGCCGCAGCGACGATCGTCTTCGGCTGGGACTTCTTCGGCGAGTGGACGGTTGCGATCGGCGCCTTCGTGGGCGGCCTGCTCACCACTGTCCTCGTCTACCTGATGGCCCGCAGCAACGGCCGTACCGAGGTCGTCACCCTCGTCCTCACCGGCGTCGCGGTCAACGCGATGGCCGGAGGCGCCTTGGCGTTCCTGATGTTCGCCGGCGACACCTCCTCGCGTGAGGAGATCATCTTCTGGCAGATGGGCTCCCTCAACGGGGCCCGCACCGCTCAGCTCTGGGTGGTCGTTCCGGTCGTCCTGGTCGGACTGGTGGCTTCCTGCCTGATCGCCCGCAAGCTCGACCTGCTCGCCCTCGGCGACAAGTCGGCCCGTCACGTCGGTGTCGACGTCGACCGCCTGCGAGGTGTCGCGATCGTCGTCGTTGCCGTGCTCACCGCCGGTGCCGTCGCCTTCGCCGGCATCATCGCGTTCGTCGGTCTGATCGTCCCGCACCTGCTCCGCATGGTCGTCGGACCCGGACACCGCGCACTCGTCCCGGCCAGTGCCCTGGGCGGCGCCCTGCTGCTCGTCCTGGCCGACCAGTTCGCCCGCAACGCCATCGCCTACGCCGACCTGCCGATCGGCATGGTCACCTCGTTGGTCGGTGGACCGATCTTCTTCTGGCTCCTCCGTGGCGCCCGTCGCAGCGCAGGAGGCTGGGCCTGATGTCCACGCGCACCACTGAAACCCACACCGACCGCACGCACACCGCGGCGCTCTGCGCGCGTGGCGTCGAGGTGACGTTCGGCAGCAACCACGTCCTGACCGGAGTCGACCTCGACATCCGCCACGGTGAGGTCGTCGCACTCGTCGGCCCCAACGGCGCCGGCAAGTCCACCCTCCTGTCGGTCCTGTCGGGAGACCTCGAGCCGACCGCAGGCACCGTCGAGCTCGACGGTGTCGCCGTCGCCGGTCAGAAGCCGCTCGCGCTGGCCCGCCGCCGCGCCGTCCTGGTGCAGAAGCAGTCCCTGGCGTTCGGTTTCCGTGCCCGCGAGGTCGTGGAAATGGGCCGATCGGTCTGGCATCGCACCGAGAAGGCCGACGCCGACGACGAGATGGTCGACTGGGCGATGGACGTCGCCGACGTCACCCACCTCTCCGACCGCGTCGTCCCCACCCTCTCCGGTGGCGAGCAGGCCCGCGTCGCGTTCGCCCGCCTCCTGGCCCAGGACGTCGAGGTGCACCTGCTCGACGAGCCCACCGCCGCCCTCGACATCAAGCACCAGGAAGGCCTGCTGCGTCAGGCCCGCGACAGCGCCGACCGCGGTGCAGCGGTCGTCGTGGTGCTCCACGACCTCAGCCTCGCCGCCGCCTACTCCGACCGCATCGCGGTCCTCTCCGGCGGCCGGATCCGCGCCTGCGGAACCCCGCACGACGTCCTCACCTCAGAGCTCGTCTCCGAGGTCTACGAGCACCCCTGCCACGTGGTCGAGCACGCCGGACACCTGATGGTCGTCCCACTGCGCACCAGCGTCCACCGCACCACTGACCACCGCACCACCGAGCACCGCACCGCTGAGGAGGAACAGTGCAGCATCGCTCGCTGAACACTCGCCCGGGACGCCGCGTCGCGCTGAGCGGCGCCCTCGGTCTCGCAGCCGCTTCCGTCGTCATGGCGGCCCCTGCCCAGGCGGCTGGCAACGTCACTGTGGACGCCGACGGCAAGGGTGCCGTGATGGACTCCACCTACTCCACCACCCTCACCGTGAGCGGGAAGGGTTTCCAGTCCCTCAAGGGCGGCCACGGCGGTGTGTACGTCTGGTTCGGCACCGTCAACGGCAAGTGGAAGCCGTCCCAGGGCGGCAAGTCCGGCGTCAACTACGTCTACGTCCCCGACGAGGAGACCAAGGACAACGCCGGATTCCAGCGCTACGTCGCCTTCCCGGGCTCCAACACCGCCGCGGCGGCCAACGGCGGCACCATGGACAAGAACGGCAACTGGTCGACGAAGATCGTCGTCCCCGGCCCGAAGTTCCAGGCTGTGGGCCGCAACGGTTCCGCCACCACCGTCGACTGCCGCAAGGTCACCTGCGGTGTCATCACGATCGGCGCCCACGGAGTCAAGAACGCATCGAACGAGACCTTCACCCCGGTGAAGCTCACCGACCTCGCGCGCGGCAACGAGCCGCAGGCCCCCGCAGGGACCGCCCAGACGCCCGGCACCGCGCCCACCGCTGCTCCCACGACGGCACCGTCCGTGGCCCCGAGCTCCGGGACGGCCCCCGAAACGGCTGCTGACACCGGGAAGAAGGGGAAGGACGAGAGTGCCCCCACGGGGTCGGTCCAGCCGGCCCTGACCGTGGACCACGCTGCGGCTGTCTCCGGGCGTGCCATGTCGTTCACCGGGACCAACCTCGTGCCCGGTGAGCAGTTCACCGTCGTTCTCGACGACGGCGCCGCCGCGGTCGGCCCGTTCGTGGCCGGTGCGGACGGTCGGGCCAGCGGTGTCATCCAGATCCCCGCAGAGACCGCGGGCGGGACCCACCAGTTGCGTCTCTTCGGCGCCTCGGCCGACGCGACCGTCAAGTTCGGCGTCCAGCGCACCGATGCGGGGACGCCGGCGGCAGCCGAGGAGGAGAAGAACTTCTTCACCGCGGCCAACATCTTCGCCGGCGCAGCCGGGCTCCTGTTCGTCGGCGCGGTCGTCTTCACCCTGTTCCGACTGCGAGGGGGCCGTCGTGCGCAGAACTCCTGACCTCCGACTCGGCGCGGGTCTGACTGCGCTGGTCCTGGGAATCAGCTCGCTCGGCCTCGGCCTGGCCGGAACGACGTCGGCCGGTGCGGTGGAGACGCCCGTCGTCACCGAGCCCGCGCAGCCCTCTGACGACCCGAGCCCTGAGCCGCTGCCCACCGACGCGCCCTCACCCTCACCCTCGCCTTCGCTCTCGCCCACGGCCTCTCCCGTACCGACGGAGGACCCCGCGCCGGAGGAGGCGGACACCGAACTGGTGGTCGATGACGCCCAGTTCAACTGGGCCTTGTCGCAGCAGACCAATGCGATGTCGCACAACGTCGGAGCTCCCAACTTCCTGGGCGCTGGCGTGGCCAACCCGGGACGAGGTGGCGTCGAGCTGACCGAGAGCCGCTGGTCGGCCAAGGCTGGCAACGTCACGGTCCAGAAGCAGGACGCCTCCGGTGCGTGGCGGACCGCCACGTGGAAGGGCATCCGTACCGACGCTCACGACGCGCCCATCGGCCTCTACGGTCCCTTCAGTGGTCACCGGGTGAACTTCGTGTCCGGCCAGGGCACGGTGAACCCGGCTGCTGACGACGCCTCGATCCGGTGGAAGGGCACGTTCACGGTCGTCTACTACGGCGGCAACACCGTCTTCACCCTCACCGACCCCGAGATGCGCGTGACGAACGGCAAGGGCACCGTGACCGCCACCGCAGGTGGATGGATCGCCGACCGCAACAACCCCAAGCAGTGGGACCCTGCCGTGCCCAAGCGGGTCACGGTGGCGGACCTCAGCGACGTCGACGTGACCGAGGACGGCGTGGTCGTCACGCCCGACTACGCCGGGGTCAAGATCAAGGGTTCCGAGCCGCAACGTCGTACCGGCGAAGGCTGGGGATCATTCCCGCAGAGCCTCATCACCTATCTCGTGCCGCTCAACACCGACCAGTTCTGGTACTCGACCGGACTGCAGTCCGACTGGACCAAGCTCCCGGCGCCCATCCAGGCCGGGTGGAACGGCCGCCTGCCCGACGTGCCGGGGGAGACCGTCCCGCCGAAGAGCAAGCCGAGCGCCAAGCCCAGCAACGCGGTGGTCCTGCCGCCCGCCCCGTCGGACGTCGACACCCCCGGCCGAACGACTCCTGCTCCGACCGGGAACGTCGTGCCCTCGCCCGGTCCGGCAGTCCCGGATCCGCTGCCGTCGGCCCAGACCGCAGGCCAGCCCACCACGGTCCCGTCCGCCAGCGGCCCCGTGCCGTCGGCTGCTGAGCCGTCGTACCAGGCGTTCGGACCGCACACCACGGTGACGTCCGACGTCGGTGCTCTGCACGCCACCCTCACCTCCGCGACCACCGACGCCGAGGCGGGGTGGTGGGTCGGAGGCGGCCTCCTCCTCGCCGCCGCCGCCGTGCTCCTGGCACCGACTCCGCGTCGGCGCCCCTCCTGACCCCTCCCACCGGTTCGCCGGTGAAATCCGCGACAACCGTTCCCTCGGGGACCGGTTGCGATCACAGCGGCTCCTGCTGCGGCCCGAGCCGGAACCCTGAAAGGAAACCAATGAAGACCACCACGAGCACCCTGCGGCGCGGAATCGCTGCCGCTGTGACGAGCGCTCTCGTCGTCGGCACCGGCGCAGTTCTCGCTGCGCCCGCCAACGCTGACGCGGTCGTCACCGACGATCTGCGCTGGGGCCTGTCGACCATGGCGTACGGCCACCTCGGTACCAAGACCGCCACCGGCGGGGCATCGGTCGACAACGCGGCCAAGCAGCTGGTCTTCCCGGTCGTCGCGGCCGAGGTGGCGCCGGACGGCGACCGCATCATCCAGTTCGGCGGCGCGGTCAACGCTGGCTTCGGCTTCGGCGGCTCGATGCTGTACTCGATCGACATCGTCCGTCCCCGTCTGGTCGTCGAGGCTGACGGTGACGGCCGCCTCGAGGCCACGGTCGGCTCCACCGGAACCCGCACCGATCCCACCTTCGCGATGCCGGCCAAGCGCGTCGTCGTTGCCGAGTTCTCCGACGCCGTGGTTGACGAGAACGGCTCGATCACCGCGACCCCCGACTTCGAGGGTGTGCTTCCGCACGGCTCCGCCGAGGCGATCGCGCTGGGTGTCTCCGCTCCGGCCACCGACACCAAGCCGGCACTGCCGAACGAGGGTGCCTCCTTCCACCCCGAGTTCCTCGGTGCCCTCCACGCCGACCTGCGTGGCTCGTTCTACAAGTCCGGGGCGACCAGTGACGCCAACAAGGCGCCCGCTGAGATCCAGGCATCGGTGTCGGCCTTCGCCCCGGTCTCCAAGCCGACCGTGACTGCTTCGGTCGACTCCGTCGACGATGACTTCACCACCATCAAGATCCAGGGCACCAACGTCGACCCCGGCAACGCCGGTATCTACGCCTCGCTGGTCGAGGCCGGCGGCCGTATCGACTGGAAGATGGACACCGAGACCGGTACCGCTTCGACGATCCACACCATCTACCTCACCACTGCCGCGTTCGTCGGCAAGAACGTCACCGGGTTCGTCACCGTGCCCACCTCCAAGATCGACCCGTCGAAGAAGTACGAGATCCTGACCGCGCCGGCCCACGGCAAGGTCAGCCCGCTGCAGGAGGGCCGCACTCCGGCGTTCGCGGTCAGCTTCGCGACGAAGACCGGGCTCAGCGCCAACGTCAAGACCCCGCGTGCCGTCACCCTGACCGCCAAGGTCACCCCGGGCGTCGCCGGAAAGGTCTCCTTCAAGACCGGTGGCAAGGTCGTCGGCTCCGCAGCCGTCAAGGGCGGCGTCGCCACCCTGAAGCTCACCGGCCTCACGCCCGGCAAGAAGACCTACACCGCATCGTTCGCTCCGGCTGCCGGCAGCCGCTTCACCGCATCGGCTGCGGGCAACATCACCGCGACCGTCGTGAAGGCCACCCCCAAGACCACTCTCAAGGTCACCAAGAAGGCCACGATCAAGAAGGCCGGCAAGGTCAAGGTCTCCGTCGCGTCGGGCTCGCTCAAGGCAACCGGCAAGGTGAAGGTCTCGATCAAGGCCCCCAACAAGAAGAAGGCCGTCGTCAAGAAGGCCTCGCTGAAGAAGGGCACCGTCACCGTCGCGCTTCCCAAGGCTGGCAAGAAGGGCACCTACAAGGTGACCGTCACCTACGCAGGCGACAAGAACCTGAAGGCTGCCAAGAAGGTTACCAAGACCTACAAGGTCAAGAAGTGACCTGACCACGTGATCTGACGTAGCACGCACGAAGGGCCGGAACTCCGAGGAGTTCCGGCCCTTCGTCGTTCTCGGGACTGGCCTGCGGGGATGGCCTGCAGGTCGGCTCAGGTGAGCGGGACGCCGCGGCGGTGGTACTGCTCCCCGGCGAACGGGCCACCGGGGTGCAGAGCCTCGAACTCGTCCTCGTCGCGCGCGGGCAGCTCGTCGGCGAAGACAGCCGCGTCGTCGACGGGGGAGTAGCCCAACGCCAGGCCGGGCTCGAGGTCCCACCAGCCGTCGGTGTTGGCCGAGACGCCGTACAACACCGCGAAGCCCGGAGCCTCGGCGGTGAGCGCCGCGACGACCATCCGGACACAGTCGCCGGGGGAGAGCCACGTCGCCAGGTGACGACGCGTGGTGGGCCGCTCCAGGAACGAACCGATCCGGCAGGCCACCGCGTCGATGCCGTGGCGGTCGGCGTAGAGACTCATCACCGCTTCGGCCGCCACCTTGCCCACTCCGTAGAACGTGTCGGGGCGCGGACGGGCGTCGACGCCGAGGACGCCGTCGGTGAGCTCTGTGCGGACCGTACGCCCCACCGCGTGGTTGGAGGAGGCGTAGACGAAGCGCTGCACACCGTGCGCGACCATCGCGTCCAGCAGGACAGTGGTGGTGAGCACGTGCGAGGTGAACGACCCGAGCAGGTCGAGTTCGTCGGGGTGCCCGGCGAGGTGGACCACAGCGTCGGGCACCACGGCCGCGAGCACCGAGTCGGTCCAGGCAGCGTCGGAGCAGTCCCCGACGTGCCACGCCACCGCACCGCTCCACGAGGCGTCGACGAGGTCGACACCGACGACGTCGTGGCCGGCCGCGACGAGCGCGGGTCCGACGGTGCGGCCGATCGAGCCGGCCGCACCGGTCAGGAGGACGCGCATCAGATCTGCGGAACCAGCTGGGTGAGCAGCGAACCCATGCGGGTGGCGGCGGACCGGCCGGCCTCGAGAACCTCTTCGTGGTTCAGGGGCTCGCCGGTCATGCCGGCGGCGGCGTTGGTGACCAGGCTGATGCCCAGGATCTCCAGACCGGACTGGCGGGCGGCGATCGCCTCCAGCGTGGTGGACATGCCGACGAGGTCAGCGCCCCAGGTGCGGAACATGCGGATCTCGGCCGGGGTCTCGTAGTGCGGGCCCGGGGTCTGGACGTAGACGCCCTCGTCGAGGGTCGGGTCGATCTGCTGGGCGATCTCGCGCAGGCGCGGCGAGTACAGGTCGGTGAGGTCGACGAAGTTGGCGCCCTCGATGGGGGAGTGGCCCGTGGAGTTGATGTGGTCGCTGATCAGGACCGGGGTGCCGGGGGCCCAGGCGGGGTTGAGTCCGCCACAGCCGTTGGTCAGCACGATCGCGCGGCACCCGGCGGCGGCAGCGGTGCGGACCGGGTGGACGACGGCGCGGACGCCCTTGCCCTCGTAGAAGTGAGTGCGGGACAGGAAGACGAGGACGTTCTTGTCGCCGACCTTGATCGAGCGGATCTTGCCGGAGTGTCCCTGGACACCGGCAGCGTGGAAGCCGGGCAGGTCGGTGGTGTTGATCTCGGCGGTGGCGGGTCCCAGCGCGTCGACGGCGGGGAGCCAGCCGGACCCGAGGACGAGTGCAGTGTCGTGGCTCTCGACTCCGGTCAGTTCCCGGAGGGTGGCGGCGGCCTGGTCGGCCAGGGCGAAGGGATCGTTCTCGGTCACGGGTCGATCGTAGGCAGGCGAGTGCTGCAGCAGCACGCCGGCGAAGCCTTCCGTGAGGTGCCGATGCGGAGTCGTTACACGTGGGGCCTCTCGACCTCTGTCCGATGTCGTCCATGTTTCATCCATCTGTGGCGCTCGCCACAGGAGTCGTTCGCCTGCGCCTGAGGTCACTCCCGCCGTGTCACGCCGGGGTTACGCCGGGGCCAAACGTTTGCGCGTGCTCGCGCCGCAGCGGGAGGATCGGGGCGTGGCAGCAGACCGACCCTTCCCCCACCTGCCCGCCGTCCTCCCCAAACTGACGCTGGCAGAACGCCTCCGTCTGGTTCGCGGACGGTGGCGACTGCTGGTGCGCCTCGCAGGCGCCACCGCTCTGGCCTACGCCTTCTCCACCCACGTGCTGGGCCACGAACAGGCATTCTTCGCGCCCGTGGCAGCCGTGGTGGTGCTGCTCGGAGGCGTCGGACTGAGGCATCGCATGCTCGTCGACCTGATCCTCGGTGTCGCGATCGGTGTCCTCGTCACCGAGGGCCTCATCCACGTCATCGGCCGAGGCACCTGGCAGTTGGCTCTCGTCGTCGTGCTGGTCACTGCCTCGGCCGTGTTCAGTGGCCTCAAGGGCGTCGCTCTCACCCAGGCCGCCAACTCAGGTGTGCTGCTGACGGCCATCGTCCCCGTCGTGGGGGCCGCCAACCCTGCCGTCACCCGCTTCGCCGATTCGCTCGTCGGTGGTCTGGCAGCACTCGTGCTGCTGGTGCTGTTCCCCCGCAACGCCCGACGCGACCTCGACCTGGAGGTTCGCCCCCTGCTCGCCTCGCTCCAAGGTGTGTTGACGACCCTGGCCGAGTCGATGCGCAACGCCGACCCCGCTGCGGCGCAGGCCGCCCTGACGCGAGCCCGTGGGCTGCAGGGAAAGATCAACTCCGCCATCACGACTGCGGCCAATGCGCGCGAGGCCGCGAACCTCTCGCCCACCCGATGGCGCCAGCGCGAGGACATCGAGCGCTACACGGTCGTGCTCGGTGACATCGACAACGCGATCCGGGACGCCCGCGTCCTGGCGCGCCGGGTCGGCACGATGATGCGACTGGGGGAGAACCCCGGAGCCCACCTCGCTGCCGCCGTCGACGGTCTCGCCGAAGGCGTCGGCGTCTTCCAGGACGTCCTCGCCGACCCTGGCGAGCGGGCCCGGGCAGAGAAGGCGCTGATCAACTCGGTGAAGATCGCGATGGATGCGCTCACCGACGAGATGACCCTCAATCGGGCCGCGGTGGCGGCGCAGGTGCGCTCGCTGGCTGCAGACGTGCTCTTCGCCGGTGGCATGACCCGTGACGAGCTGGACGTGCGCCTGCGGTTCTGAGGTCGGCCGCCGTCCCTCGGGGAGCCGAGGAGTCAGTGGCCGATCGAGCGGCAGGGGCGGTTGCGCAGTGCGGCGACGTAGTCCTTGGGGGCGTCGGCCGCCTCGGCGGCGTCTGCGATGACGCCGAGGTAGGAGGCGCTCGGCAGGCCGCCCTCGTAGGCGTCGAGGACGTAGGTCCATGCCAGGACCTCGCCGTTCATGGTCGCCACCCGGACCTTGGCCTTGCGGTAGAGGCCGGTGTCGGCGGACTCCCAGCCGTCAAGGGCCAGTTCGTCCTCCTCGGTGACGTCGTAGAGCGCCACGAACACCTGATCGATCGGGTCCTCGACGAGGGTGGCCAGCGATCCGTCCCACCCGTGCTCCTCCCCGCCGAACGTCAGGCGCCAGCCCGTCAGCCAGCCCGTGCCACGCAGGGGGGAGTGCGGACACCGGCTGCCCATCCGAGCGGGGTCGAGGTTGGTGCCGTAGGCGGCGTAGAGGCTCACGTCCGGCAGCGTAGCGCCGACGCACGCCTGGTGAGCGCAAGGGACCGACGCCTACCCCGAACGGGGGAGCCGCGTTGCGCGAAGGGGTGGCGAGTGGTGCAGGTCGCACGTGCGCGCGTGCGGAGTGGGGCGGGGGTGCTGCGTCTGGGAGGGGAGGGCATATCCTTGTGGGCGTGACTGACTCCGCGACTCACTTCGACGTTGTTGTCCTCGGCGCTGGCCCTGGTGGTTATGTTGCCGCCATCCGCGCCGCCCAGCTCGGCAAGAAGGTTGCCGTGGTGGAGAAGCAGTACTGGGGCGGTGTCTGCCTCAACGTTGGCTGCATTCCCTCCAAGGCTCTCCTCAAGAACGCCGAGCTGGCGCACCTCCTCACCCACGACAAGGCCAAGTACGGCATCGAGGGTGACGCCACCATGTCCTACGGCCCGACGCACAAGCGTTCGCGCCAGGTGAGCGCAGGGATCGTCAAGGGCATCCACTTCCTCATGAAGAAGAACAAGATCACCGAGGTCGACGGCTGGGGCACCATCACGTCCCCGACCTCCCTCTCGGTGGCGCTCAACAACGGTGAGACCCAGACCCTCACCTTCAACGACCTGATCATCGCCACCGGCGCGACCGTCCGCATGCTCCCGGGCATCGAGGTCTCGCAGAACGTGGTCACCTACGAGGAGCAGATCCTCGACGCCGAGCTCCCCAAGTCGATCGTCATCGGTGGATCCGGCGCCATCGGCGTCGAGTTCGCCTACGTGATGAAGAACTTCGGTGTGGACGTCACCATCGTCGAGTTCGCGGACCGCATGGTCCCGGCCGAGGACGCTGACATCTCCAAGGAGCTCCTCAAGCACTACAAGAAGCTGGGCGTCAAGATCCTCCTCTCGACCAAGGTCGAGAAGGTCGAGGACACCGGCTCCGGCGTCCGCGTCACCGTCTCCCCGGCTGCCGGTGGCGAGTCCACCGTCATCGAGGCCGACAAGATGCTCGCCGCCTTCGGTTTCGCTCCCCGCATCACCGGCTACGGCCTCGAGACCATCGGTGTCGAGACCGAGCGCGGCGCGATCAAGGTCGACGCCCGCGGTCGCACCAACGTCCCCAACGTGTGGGCCATCGGTGACGTCACCGGCAAGATGATGCTCGCTCACGTGGCCGAGGCCATGGCCGTCGTCGCCGCCGAGACCATGGCTGGTGTCGAGACCATGGAGATCGACTTCGACATGATCCCGCGCGCCACCTACTGCCACCCGCAGATCGGCTCGTTCGGTTACTCCGAGCAGCAGGCCAAGGACAAGGGCTACGACGTCAAGACCTCGGTCTTCCCGTTCTCCGCCAACGGCAAGGCTGCCGGCCTGGGCGAGACCGCTGGTTTCGTCAAGATCGTCGCCGACGCCAAGTACAACGAGATCCTCGGCGCCCACATGATCGGCCCGGACGTCACCGAGATGATGCCGGTCCTGACCCTGGCTCAGCGCTTCGACCTCACCGCTGACGAGGTCGGCCGCAACATCTTCGCGCACCCGACCCTGTCGGAGGCCGTCAAGGAGGCCGTCGAAGGCATCGCCGGCCACATGATCAACTTCTGATCGAAGGCCACCGCGTGACCCGGCTCCCCACCTGCATCTGCAGGCGGGGAGCCGGTCCCGTTCCGGCACCAAGGCCGTGACCTGGCCGTGACCTCGTATCCCCCGGGCCGTGATCTCAGCGAGTCCGAGGGGGAGGCCACAGGAGCACGACCTGCTCGACATGCGTCACCCGCAGTACCGTCACCACCAGGACCGGTCTGCAGCAGATCCTGCATTCCCCCCCCAGCACTGCACTCCCCAGCACTGCACACAGCACTACAGAGGAACAGAGGCACCGACATGAACCGAGTCGTCATCATCGGCGGAGGCCCGGGCGGCTACGAGGCTGCCCACGTCGCGGCCCAGCTGGGCGCGGACGTCGTCGTCGTCGACACCGATGGTCTGGGCGGCTCGGCCGTCCTCACTGACTGCGTGCCGAGCAAGTCGCTCATCGCTGCCGCCGAGGTCATGGACCAGGTGGCCCACGCCGTCGACCTCGGCATCACCTTCCACGACGACCACGCCGATGCCGACACCGGCCACATGAAGGTCGACCTCAAGAAGATCAACCAGCGCGTCCTCGCTCTGGCCGCTGAGCAGTCCGCCGACATCCAGGCCGGTCTCGAGCGTGCCGGCGTGCGCATCGTCCGTGGCCGTGGCCGTCTCGACGGCGCCAAGAAGGTTGTCGTCGACCTCGCCGAGGGTGGTACCGAGACCCTCGCGGCCGACAGCATCCTGGTCGCCACCGGCGCCGCCCCGCGCACCCTGACGAGCGCGCAGCCCGACGGCGAGCGCATCCTCACCTGGGAGCAGGTCTACGACCTCGACGAGACCCCCGAGAGCCTGGTCGTGGTCGGTTCCGGTGTCACCGGTGCCGAGTTCGCCTGCGCCTACCTCGCGCTGGGCATCCCGGTCACCCTGGTCTCCTCGCGTGACCGCGTCCTTCCCGGCGAGGACGCCGACGCCTCGGCGGTCCTCGAGGACGTGGCCAAGCGCAAGGGCATGACGGTCCTGTCGAAGTCCCGCATGGAGTCCGTCACCCGCGACGGTGACGTCGTCACCGTGACCCTCTCCGACGGCCGCTCGGTCCAGGCCTCGCACGTCATCCTGGCGCTCGGCTCGATCCCGAACACCGCTGACCTCGGCCTCGAGGACGCCGGTGTCCTGCTCGACGACGGCGGCTTCATCCGCGTCGACCGCGTCTCGCGCACCTCTGCTCCCGGCGTCTACGCCGCGGGCGACTGCACCGGCGTCTTCATGCTGGCCTCCGTGGCTGCGATGCAGGGCCGCATCGCGATGTGGCACCACCTCGGTGACGCTGTCGCGCCGCTCGACCTCAAGACCGTCTCCTCCAACGTCTTCACCGCTCCCGAGATCTCCACCGTGGGTGTCTCGCAGGCGGCCGTGGACGCGGGCAAGGTGGACGCCGAGGTCGTCATGCTGCCTCTGGCCGGCAACCCGCGCGCGAAGATGCAGGGCGTCCAGGACGGATTCGTGAAGCTGTTCTGCCGTCCCGGCACCGGTGGCGTCATCGGTGGCGTCGTCGTCGGCCCGAAGGCGTCGGAGCTGATCCACCCGCTGTCGCTGGCTGTCGCGCACGGTCTGACCGCCGACCAGGTCGCCCAGGCGTTCACGGTCTACCCGTCCATGTCGGGCTCGATCGCGGAGGCGGCCCGCCGCCTGCACCACGTCGACGAGTACAAGTTCTGATCCACGCCGCCCTCTGCAGGGCGTAGCCACGGGGCCTGACACTTCACGGTGTCGGGCCCTGTGGCGTTCTGGGGGTGTGGCGCGGGCGATCTTTGCTGCGGTCAGTCGATGACGAGGAGGAGGTCCCCGCCCTGGACGGTCGCGCTCGTGTCGAAGGCCACCTCGGTGACGACGCCGGAGCGGGGCGCGGTGATCGGGGCCTCCATCTTCATCGCCTCCAGCACCGCGACGACCTGGCCGCTCTGCACCGGCTCGCCGACCTCGATGAGCAGGGTGGCGAGGCCGTGGAAAGGAGCGCTCACACTGGCGCGCGGGAACGGGGCGAAGTCCGTCGACGGCGGGGAAGTGGGCGAAGTCACGTCGTCAGCGTAGTGCCCTGGCCCTGTGGGTCGATCGTGAGGGGAGCGCTCAGGCGGGGATGCTGAGGCGGCGAAGAAAAACTACAAGTATGTAGTTACCGCGTTCATTTCACCTGCGACACGCCGATGTGATGTTCTCTTGTGCATCACATCCCACGGGAGCCACGACTGTCCCACAGATGAGCAGAAGGTAACTCCTTGAACGCGAACTTCCCCCGCCGTCGCCGCTTCGCCGGTGTCGCCGTCGCTGCTGTCACCGCGCTGCTGCTGCCGCTCCAGGCCGCCCCCCACGCCACCGCCAAGACCGAGCGTTTCCCGGCAGCCGGCCCGGCCCTGACCATCGAGGGCAAGGGGTACGGCCACGGCCGCGGCCTCTCCCAGTACGGTGCCCAGGGAGCCGCCAAGTCCGGTCTCAGCAGCGCAGAGATCATCGAGTTCTACTACCCCGGCACCGACTGGGGCACCGTGAGCGGCAACGTCTCGGTCCAGATCAGCGCAGACAACGACAACGAACTGCGTGTCCGTTCCCGCTCGGGCCTCAAGGTGCGCGACCTCAAGGCCAAGAAGGTCTACACCCTTCCGGCCAACGGAGCCGTTGAGTGGCGTCTCGTGTCCACCGCCAAGGGCACCACCGCACTCCAGTTCCGCACCAGCACCACCGCGTCGTTCAAGACCTGGAAGAAGATGGCCGCCAACGCCCAGTTCGGTGCTGCCAACAAGCCGATCAGCCTCGTCCTGCCCACCGGCAAGGTCGTGCAGTACCGCGGCACCCTGCGCTCGTCGATCGTTTCCGGGACCACCCGCCGCGACACCGTCAACGTGGTCACCATGGAGACCTACCTGCGTGGGGTCGTCCCGCTCGAGATGCCTGCCTCCTGGCACCCGCAGGCCGTGGCAGCCCAGTCGGTGGCCGCGCGCACCTACGCCGCGTTCGAGCGTCGCTCGCCGATGTCGAAGAACTACCAGATCTGCGACACCACCCGGTGCCAGGTCTACGGCGGCGCGAGCGCGGAGAACAAGCTCTCCGACGCAGCGATCAAGTCGACCGCGAAGAAGATCGTCACCTACGACGGCAAGCCGGCCTTCACCCAGTTCGGTTCCAGCAACGGTGGCGTCTCCGCCGCGGGATCGCTGCCCTACCAGATCCAGCAGAGCGACCCCTACGACACGTGGACCGGCAACCCGGTCCGTTCGTGGAGCACCGCCGTCCCGCTGACCCAGGTCCAGAAGGCCTGGCCCAAGATCGGCACCCTCACCCAGATCGCCGTCACCCGCCGCAGCGGCACTGGCGAGTTCGGTGGTCGGGTCGAGGCGATGACGCTGATCGGCGCGAAGTCGAAGGTGCAGGTCACCGGAGACCAGTTCCGCACCGCGCTCGGTCTGCGTTCGACGTACTTCACGATCGTCGACTGACCGGCCACAGCCACAGCCACCACGAACGGCAGGGCCGCCACTCCTCTCGGGAGCGGCGGCCCTGTCGTCGTACGTGGCTGGAGGTCATTCCTCCTCGGAGGCCACCAGCGGAGAGTTGTCGAGGGTGAGGCCCGCGAACCACGCCTGCAGCGGCGGGACGCTGACCTCCTCGTCGGCGACGTCCTCGACCACGGGGAACGTCAGCAGGGTGCGGACCTGGTCGTGCAGCATGACGGCGATCCGGCCCAGCAGCAGCTGCTGGGTCTCCTCGTCCTCGACGCCGACCTGCTCGAAGAGCAGTGCACAGGTCTCCATCAGGGTCTCCGAGGGGCCGTCGGAGCCCAGGATTTCCTTCGCGACCTCGTCAGCGTGGGCGTAGGCGGCGTCCCAGGCGTCTCCACGACCCACGCGGCGGGCCAGGGTGTCGCAAGTGGCCAGCGCGATGTCGGGGCGGTAGCCGCCGTCGAGCAGCTCCATCCAGGCGGCGTGCCAGGTGGAGACCTGCGAGGGGGACATGGATCGCACGGACGCGGAGAGCGCCTCGATCATCGGGGTGCCGATCGCGTACGGAGCGGTCGCGGAGAAGTCGAACTCGTCCTCCGGGACGGTTGCCAGACCCGCCGCCAGACGCAGGCCGTTGACGGCGCCGACGAGGTAGTCGGCCATCTCGGGGGCCAACGGGCGGGGCGAGGGGCCCGGGGTGACGGTCCACTCGACGACGTGGACCGTACGGGTCGGGTCGTCGGTTCCCTCAGCGCCCTCGACGTCGCCGACGGTGAGCGGGGCGGAGACGCGCAGGTGCAGGGTGGCGTCGTCGGAGGGGAGCACGGCGTCGATCGAGGTGCCAGCGGTGAACTCACCGGTGACGGCGTCGTCGATCCAGCCGTGCAGCAGGTCGTGGACTTCGCCGACCGTCAGCGCCCAGCCCTGGGGTGCGTCGGTGCCGCGCATCGGGAGCAGGACCTCGGGCACGCCACGGGCGGCGAGTCCGACGGTGTGGGCGCCGGCCAGGGAGCCGTCCTCGGCGAGGAAGAACTGCAGGGACAGGGCGGGCTCGGACGCGGTCTGGTCGGACTGGTCGGGCTGGTCGGGCACGGAAGGACTCCTGTGGGTGGAGGGTGTGGGGGACGACGCGTTCGGTGCCATCGTGTCAGTCGGCCGTGGAGTCGCCGAACTCCTCGCCCGGTCCCTCCAGAGCCATCAGCCACGCACGCAGCGGCGGCTGCATGTCGTTGGGGCTCGCGACGTCGTACAGGACGGCGCTGGCCACCACGACCTGCAGGTGACGGAAGAAGTGCTCCGCGACGCTCTCGGTGAGGGGGAGGACCTTGTCCTCCTCGACTCCGGTGGCGGTGGCGACCAGCGAGGTCGCCTCCTGCAACAGCGGCGAAGGGCCCTGGCCACCGAGGAGTTCGACCGCGAGGTCGCTGGCGGCACCGAAGGCCGCGTGCATCGCCGCGGAACGTCCCGCGCGCGCAGCGAGGGTCTCCAGGGTGTTGAAGCTGATGTCGGGGCGGTAGCCCTGCTCCATGATGCCGCTCCAGATGAAGTGGCTGGCCACGACCTGGGTGACGTCGCAGGCGGGGACGCTCGCCAGGACGGCGTCCACGAGCGGGGTCGCGACGCCGTACGGCTGCTCTGCGATGAACTCCTGATTCTGGGCCGGCGGCATGGAGGCCAGGGCGTGCAGCTTGTCCGCGAGAGCGGTGGCGGCGGCGGCGAACGGCTCGAGCATTGCGGCGGCGGGCTCCGGGGCAGTGATCCGGTGCTCGGCCACGATCACCGGGGTCTCGTCGGGCAACTCCACCCATGCCAGCGAGGAGGCGGGGACGGGCTCGGCGAAGGTGACGTCGAGGCGGCTGGAGTCGCTGGGGAGGACGACCTGGATCTCTTCGGCGGGCAGGCCGTCAGGGCCGCTCAGCAGGGCGTACCAGGTGGTGAGCAGGCCGTGGGACTCGTTGGCGGTCAGGCGCAGCTGGGACGCGTCGTCGGCCAGCAGCAGGGCGAGCTGTGGGGAGGCCTGACCGGAGGCCTGTGCGGCAGCGTCGTCGGCGGTGCTCGGGACGGTGTGGGCACCGGCGAGGACGCCACGCTCGTCGAGGAAGTAACGCAGGGAGAGGGGGGTGTCGTTCGCGGTCACGGGAACTCCTGGTGGGAAGCGAGGGAGGGAAGGAGAGGGGGGAACGGGGCGGAACGGCGAAGGGCCGCCTCCCGCAGGAGACGGCCCTTCGCGACGATCCGAGGTGGATCAGTCCTTGAGCTCGCAGATGACCTCGCCGTTGCCGACAGTGGCGCCGACCTCGGCCTTGAGGCCGGTCACGACGCCAGCCTTGTGGGCCTTGAGCGGCTGCTCCATCTTCATCGCCTCGATGACCACGACGACGTCGCCCTCGGCGACCTCCTGGCCCTCCTCGACGGCGATCTTGACGACGGTGCCCTGCATCGGGGAGGCGACGGCGTCACCGGAGACAGCGGCACCGGCCTTCTTGCCCGCGCGCTTCGGCTTCTTGGCCGACGACGCAGCAGCGCCGCCGCCCAGACCACCGAGACCGGCGGGGAGGACGACCTCGATACGACGACCGTCGACCTCGACGGCCACCTTCTGGCGCTCGCCGGCCTCCTCGGCCTCTCCGGCCTCGCCACCGTAGGGAGCGATGTCGTTGACGAACTCGGCCTCGATCCAGGTGGTGTAGACGTCGAACGAGCCCTCACCGGACTTGTTCGAGGAGCCCACGTAGGCCGGGACGTCGAGAACCTTCTCGAAGAACGGGATGATCGTCGGCATGCCGTCGACCTTGAACTCGCTCAGGGCGCGCTTGGAACGAGCGATCGCCTGGGTGCGGTCCTTGCCGGAGACGATGAGCTTGGCCACCAGGGAGTCGAACGCGCCCGGGATGGTCTCGCCCTTCTCGTAACCGGAGTCGAGGCGGACACCGGGGCCGCTCGGCGGCGCCCACTCGGTCAGCGTGCCGGGGGCCGGCATGAAGTTGCGACCGGCGTCCTCGGCGTTGATGCGGAACTCGATGGCGTGGCCCTTGATCTCCGGGTCGCCGTAGCCGAGCTCCTCGCCAGCGGCGATGCGGAACATCTCCTGGACGAGGTCGATGCCGGTGACCTCTTCGGAGACGCAGTGCTCCACCTGGAGGCGGGTGTTGACCTCGAGGAAGGAAATGGTGCCGTCGGCGGCGACCAGGAACTCACAGGTTCCGGCGCCGACGTAGCCGGCCTCCTTGAGGATGGCCTTGGACGACTCGTAGAGGCGCTCGACCTGCTCGTCGGTCAGGAAGGGGGCCGGAGCCTCCTCGACGACCTTCTGGTGGCGACGCTGCAGCGAGCAGTCGCGGGTCGAGACGACCACGACGTTGCCGTACTGGTCGGCCAGGCACTGGGTCTCGACGTGGCGGGGACGGTCGAGGAACTTCTCGACGAGGCACTCGCCGCGACCGAAGGCGCCGATGGCCTCGCGGGTGGCGGACTCGAACAGCTCGGGGATCTCCTCGAGGGTGCGGGCGACCTTGAGGCCACGACCGCCACCACCGAAGACCGCCTTGATGGCGATCGGGAGGCCGAACTCCTTGGCCAGCGCGACGACCTCGTCGGCGTTCTCGACCGGGTCCTTGGTGCCGGGGGCCAGCGGAGCGTTCGCCTTCTGGGCGATGTGCTTGGCCTTGGCCTTGTCGCCGAGGGCGTCGATCGCCTCGGGGGACGGGCCGATCCAGATCAGACCGGCGTCGAGCACGGCCTGGGCGAACTGGGCGTTCTCGGCCAGGAAGCCGTAGCCGGGGTGGACGGAGTCGGCGCCCGACTTCTTCGCGACGTCGATGATCTTGGCGATGTCGAGGTAGGTCTCGGCCGGGGTGGCGCCACCGAGCGCGTAGGCCTCGTCGGCCTGACGCACGAAGAGCGCGTCGCGGTCGGGGTCGGCGTAGACAGCCACGGAGGCGATGCCGGCGTCCTTGGCGGCGCGGATGACGCGGACGGCGATCTCACCGCGGTTGGCGATGAGAACCTTCTGCAGGGGCTTGATCTCGGGCACGAAATCTCCTCGGAGTACCGATCTGTGAGGCATGCGTGGGGCACGCCGTTGGCGATTGTATGGCCGCTCACAGGGGTACTCCGACAAGGGTTCGGGTACTGGTCGGTCACCAAACCGTTATCACCCCCAACTGGGCGTGAGATCGAGACCGCCGTCACGTGATCTGCCGAGATGGGTTAACGAACGCTAACTAGTGCTCTACGCTGCCGCCATGACGTACGAGTTGAGCCGTGAGCACGAAGAGTTCCGCCGCAGTGTCCGGGAGTTCGCCGAGGCCGAGATCGCACCTCACGTCGCGCAGTGGGACTCCGACCACCACTTCCCGAGCGACGTCGTGCAGAAGATGGGCGACCTCGGCCTCATGGGGCTCACTGCCCCCGAGGAGTTCGGCGGCGCCGGCCTGGCGGGCGAGGACGGCGGATTCACCTCCCTGTGCATCGCGATCGAGGAGATCGGCCGCGTCGACCAGGCCATGGGAATCACGCTGGAAGCAGCGGTCGGGCTGGGCATCAACCCGGTCCTCACCTACGGCACCGAGGCGCAGAAGAAGGAGTGGCTCCCCGACCTCGTCGCCGGCCAGCGCCTGGCCGGTTTCGGTCTCACCGAACCCGGTGCTGGCTCCGACGCCGGTGCCACCCGCACGCGGGCGGAGATCATCGACGGCCAGTGGGTGGTGAACGGGTCCAAGCAGTTCATCACCAACTCCGGCTCCGCGATCACCTCGCTCGTCACGGTCACTGCCCGCACCGGCACCCGTCCCGACGGACGGCCCGAGATCTCCGCGATCATGCTGCCCGCGGGCACCCCCGGATTCACTGCCGAACCGGGCTACGACAAGCTCGGTTGGCACATCTCCGACACCCATCCGTTGTCGTTCGTTGACGTCCGCGTGCCCGAGGAGAACCTGCTCGGCGCCCGGGGGCGTGGCTACGCCCAATTCCTCGCGACGCTCGACGACGGCCGCGTCGCCATCTCCGCACTCGCGCTCGGATGCATCCAGGCCTGCCTCGACATGTCACTGACCTACGCCGGGGAGCGCCAGACGTTCGGTGGGCCGATCGGACGCAAGCAGGGCGTCGCGTTCCAGATCGCCGACCTCCAGGTGATGCTCGAGGCCTCGCGCCTGCTCACCTACCGGGCAGCTTCGATGAAGGACCGGATGGACGCCGTCGTCGCGCAGGGTCGCGCACTCTCCGCCGCCCAGGTGGCCGAGTTCAAGCAGGCCGCGTCGGTGGCGAAGCTGTACACCTCGGAGTCGGCGGTGACCGCCACGCGGATCGCCACCCAGGTCTTCGGCGGGTACGGATTCATGGAGGAGTACCCGGTGGCGCGCTTCTACCGTGACGCCAAGATCCTGGAGATCGGTGAGGGGACCAGCGAGGTGCAGCGGATGCTGATCGCGCGAGGTCTGGGGCTGCCGGTCGAGTGAACGGCGAACGCTGACCACCTGCGACGGCGTGGCTGAATTCGGGGACATTGCTCATACAAGATGTTCACGTCACAGCCACGTCGTTGCCGTCTCGGCGCAACCCGACGCTTACCATCGAGTCATGGCAGATCTGCGTCGACGACTCGCTGGGGAGCTCAGCAAGTTCCTCACCGTCGGTGCTCTCGCCACTGCTGTGGCCTTCGTGATCTTCAATGCGCTGGTCCACGGTGGCCCCTTCTTCGAGGCCCCGCTCAACGGTCACCCGCAGCTGGCCTACGTGCTGGCCAACACCGTCGGCATGGTGATCAGTTTCCGCGGCACCCGTAACTGGGCCTTCGCCGAGCGCGACGTACGGCACAAGGACGGCGGCCGCACGGCGTTCATCGTCATCAACTTCGCGACCATGCTGATCCCGATGGCCTGCCTCTGGATCAGTCGCGGCGCGCTGGGCCTCGACGACGCCGTCTCGGACAACATCTCGGCCAACGTGATCGGTCTTGGTATCGGTACCGCCGCCCGGTTCGCGCTGCTGCGTCAGTACGTCTTCCCGCGTGAAGGCCTGGCCGTCACCACCGGTTCGCAGCCGGTGGTCACCCTCGACGGCGCCGTCGCGACCGGTGAGACCGACGCGGAGTCCGCGCCGGCCCGCCGCACGGCGTGATCTCTCACGCCTGACGTTCAACCCTGACGTTCAACTCTGCGGGGTCCAGAGCCCGGTCCAGGAATGGCCCAGCTCACGCACCAGCGTGCGCACCGTCTGCAGGCTCACCCCGACGACGTTGTGGTGATCGCCCTCGATCCCGGTGACGAATGCCGCCGCGTACCCCTCCAGGGTGAAGGCACCAGCCACCCAGAGCGGTTCGCCGGTGGCCACGTAGGCAGCGATCTCGTCGTCGTCGACGTCGGCGAAGTGCACGGTCGTCGAGCAGGTCGCGGTGACGGTGCGGCCCGAGGCGGTGTCGGTGAGGGTGTGACCGGTGTGCAGGACACCGGAGCGCCCGCGCATCTGCTGCCACCGCTGCACCGCGACCTCGGGGAACTCCGGCTTGCCGAGCGCCTCGCCGTCGAGTTCGAGGACCGAGTCGCAGGCCAGCACCAGGGCACCCTCCGGCACCTCGTCGTGCTCGGGCAGCACGGCCACCACGGCGGCGCACTTCAGTTCCGACAATGCCTGGGCCAGCGGCGCGGGAGCGAGCCCGCTCAGCTGGTCCTCGTCGACGCCGGAGACGATCACGACCGGCTCGACGCCGGCGGTGCGCAGCGTCTTGAGCCGGGACGGGGACTGCGAGGCCAGGACCAGCGTCATGGAGGGCCGGACGCCGGTGGTGGGGGTGCTCATGCGTCGTTCTCCTCGGAGAGGGCGCGCAGGGCGGCGCGCAGCGGGTCCAGGCCCATCGACCCGAGGTCGAGGGCGCGGGAGTGGAAGGTCTTGGGGTCGAAGGCGTCGCCGGCCAGAGCACGGGCCTCGTCGCGGGCTGCGAGCCAGATACGCTCGCCGACCTTGTACGACGGTGCCTGTCCGGGCCAGCCGAGATAGCGGTCGACCTCGAACTTCAACGTCGCGGCGTCGAGCTGGGTGTGCTCGCCCATGAACTCCAGGCCCAGGGCGGGGGTCCAGGTCTCGCCGGGGTGGAAACCGAACGGGTTGTCGGTCGGGATCTCCAACTCCAGGTGCATGCCGAGGTCGACGACGACGCGGGCCGCACGCAGCGCCTGGGCGTCGAGGAAACCGAGACGGTCGGCGGGGTCGGAGAGGTGACCGAGTTCGTCCATCAGGTGCTCGGCGTACAGCGCCCAGCCCTCGCCGTGGCCCGAGACCCAGCACATGGTGCGCTGCCAACGGTTGAGGAGTTCAGCACGGTGGACGGTCTGGCCGATCTGCAGGTGGTGACCGGGGACGCCCTCGTGGAAGACGGTGGTGGTCTCGCGCCACGGGGTGAAGGAGGTGATGCCCTCGGGCACCGACCACCACATGCGTCCCGGGCGGGAGAAGTCCTCGCTGGGGCCGGTGTAGTAGATGCCGCCGTCGTTGGTCGGGGCCAGGCAGCACTCGATGGTGCGCACCGGGGCAGGAATGTCGAAATGGGTGTCTGCCAGTGCCTCGACGGTGCGGTCGGCCAGATCCTGCATCCAGGCGCGGAACGCCTCGCCGCCCTCGATTCGACGGGCCGGGTCGGCGTCGAGGTGGGCAACGGCCGCGGCGAGGTCGGCGCCGGGCACGATCGCGTCGGCCGTGACGTCCATGTCGGCCTTGATCCGGGCCAGCTCGGCCCAGCCCCAGGCGTAGGTCTCCTCGAGGTCGATCTCCGCGCCGAGGAAGGCACGGGAGGCGAGGGCGTAGTGCTCACGGCCCACCGCCTCGTTGCGACGACCCTGGGGTGCCATCTCGTCGTCGAGGAACATGCCGAACTCGGCCAGCGCACGCGACGCGGCACGGGCCGCCTTCTCCAGCCCGGTGCGCAGTGCTCCCTCGGCGTCGGCACCTGCTGCCAGGTCGACGAAGAAGTCTCCCGAGCCGGTCTGGCCGGTCCAGCGCTCCACCTGGGCCGCGACCTCGGTGTACTGCCGCGCTGCGACGACGTGGCCGCGGGCAGCTTCCTCGGCCAGAGTCACCCGGTACCCCTCCAACGTGGCGGGGACGGCCTCGAGACGCGCGACGATCTTCTCCCACGCCTCGGTGCCCTCGGTCGGCATCAGGTCGAAGACCGAGCGGATCGAGTGCAGGGGGGAGTCGATGACGCTCAGGGCGCAGCGCTCGTGACCGGCCTCGCTCAGCTCGACCTGCAGCCCGACGCGCTCCAGGAACGCCGCCTTCGCCACGGCCTCGCGGGCGTCGACCGGGGTCAGCGCCGCGACGTCGGCCAGAGCCCGGCGGGCGAGTTCCTCGCGCGCGGCGAACCCGGCGGGGGAGTAGTCGGTGAGGAGGTGGTCGTACCCCTCGATGCCGTAGTAGGTCGCCGCGATCGGGTCGAGCGCGGCGTACTCGACGACGTAGGCGTCACAACGGGCGTCGACGGTGCGCTCGTCGGCGCGCTCGTCAGAAGGCACGTCAACAGGCAGGGAGGTGGGGTGCTCGGCATTCACGATGCCGAGCCTATGCCGCCGCAGGGGCTCTCCCGAACCTCCCCCGACGGGCTCAGAACCAGCTGCGGATCAGTTCGACGCCCCCCAGGACGGTCCAGAAACGCAGGGTGCGTCCGGCCAGCCCGGTCACGAGGAACACCCACAGGCGCACCTTGATCACGCCGGCCAGGACCGACAACACGGCGTACGGGGGGATGCCTCCCCACGCGGAGAGGAACAGCAGGCCGCCGGTGAAGACCGGCCGGCCCTCGGCGCGTTCCTGCCACTTCGCCAAGGACGCCTGCGCCTTCGGCTTCTCCATGTACGTGCGGACCCACGAGGCGCGCTCGACGTTGGTGCCGCCCCAGTACCAGAGCCACTTGCCGGCCATCTGTCCCACGCCTGCGGCCAGGGCGAGTGCGAACATCGGGACGTCGGTCTTCGCGTCAGCGACGACCAGGATCGCCTCGATGTTGATCACCGGGATCAACGCTGAGGCGAAGGCGCTGAGGAGAAGGCTCAGCAGGACGCCCATCAGGCGGGGTGAGGGTGCGTTGTGCCGGACTGGGCGGTCGACGCCGCCGTGAGGTGCGCGTCCCAGTCGGTCGGAGTGGGCAGTCCCAACTGGACGAGCCACTTCAACGAGACCAGTTTCAACACGGTGAGGGCCAGCGCGATCACCAGACCGACCCACATCCAGCCGGTCACCAGCAGCAGCACCGCGAACAGGGCACTGTTGACGGCCTTCGCCGGCTTCGACCAGTTCCAGCGGTAGATGCGCTCGTCGATGACGTGGAAGTAGTTCGGGCTGCGCACCGGCCAGGCCAGGAACGCGATCGAGAGGAAGCAGTCGATCACCATGAAGTTGAACAGGTAGACCCACACCGCAGGGCCGACCTCAGGCATGATCCACGCCAGGCCGACGTAGAAGCCTGCGCAGTTGGCACGGTCGCAGAGGATGTCGATGACGGCACCGATCCGGGTCTCGCAGTTGCGCCACCGGGCCCACGCACCGTCGGCCATGTCGCCGATCCAGTACACGACGAGTCCTGCGACCAACCACGTGAGGTCCTCACGCTGGGCGGCGATCCCGACCAGGACCAGAGATGCGATGGTGCGGACCGCGGTGATCACCGTGGCCCCCGTCAGGAGCTTCTCCTCGAGGATGCCGTAACGGTCGCGATCGGTCGTCTCAGTAGTGATCCCCACGGTCGACGAGCCTAGGTGTTCCGCCCCGACGGGGGAGGGAAGTCCATCAACTGGTGTGCGGGTGTCACACACACGCTGGGGCAGCCGGTGAGGAACCCGCCTCCCGGCTCCGTGCGAACGCCGAAGGCGGCCGTCCCGGTGGGGACGACCGCCTTCGATCAGTTCCGGCAGAGCCGGTTCAGCAGAGCCGGTTCAGCAGTGCTGCTTCAGCGGGGCAGGCCGCTGGCGCGCCAGCCGCCGAAGCCGCTGGAGAGCGAGGGACGCACGGCGCGGGCCGGGTTGGCCCACTCCGAACGTGCCTTCGGCTTCGGAGCCTCGGCGCCGCCCATCGCGGAGAAGATGGCCACGAGGGCCGCGATCTCCTGGGGGGTGGCGTCGGGGGTGACCACCTGCAGCACGGGGGCAGCAGGGGCCTTGTCGACAACTGCCTCGGTGGAGGCCGCGTTCTCTTCGGTCATGGCGGTCATCCCCCGATCACAGCGGGATGTTGCCGTGCTTCTTGGCCGGCAGCGAGGCGCGCTTGGTCTTGAGCAGGCGCAGCGCACGAACGATCTCGGCGCGGGTCTCGTGCGGCGGGATGACGGCGTCGACGTAGCCACGCTCAGCGGCGATGTACGGGTTCGCGAGGGTGCGCTCGTACTCGTCGATCAACTCGGCACGCTTGGCCTCCACGTCGCCACCCTCTGCCTCGACGGCAGCGAGCGTGCGGCGGTGGATGATGTTGGCCGCACCCTGAGCACCCATGACGGCGATCTGGGCGGTGGGCCACGCGATGTTCATGTCGGCACCGAGGTGCTTGGACGCCATCACGTCGTACGCGCCGCCGTAGGCCTTACGGGTGATGACGGTGACCAGCGGAACGGTGGCCTCGGCGTAGGCGTAGATCAGCTTGGCGCCACGGCGGATGATGCCGTCCCACTCCTGGTCGGTGCCCGGCAGGAAGCCCGGGACGTCGACGAAGGTGAGGACCGGGATGTTGAACGCGTCGCAGAAGCGGACGAAGCGAGCAGCCTTCTCGGAGGCGTCGATGTCGAGGCAACCGGCGAACTGCATCGGCTGGTTGGCGACGACGCCGACCGGCGAACCCTCGACGCGACCGAAGCCGACGATGATGTTCGGCGCGAACAGCTCCTGGACCTCGAGGAAGTCCTCGTCGTCCACGACGGCCGCGATGACGTCCTTCATGTCGTACGGCTGGTTCGGGGAGTCCGGGATGATCGTGTCGAGCGTACGGTCGAGGTCGGTGAACTCCAGGTCGGAGGCCTCGTCGTAGGTCGGCAGCGCGTCGAGGTTGTTCTGCGGCAGGTAGCTCAGCAGGGCCTTGACGTACTCGAAGGCGTCCTCTTCGTCGGAAGCCATGTAGTGGGCGTTGCCCGACTTGGTGTTGTGCGTGCGCGCACCACCGAGGTCCTCCATGGTGACGTCCTCGCCGGTGACGGTCTTGATGACGTCGGGGCCGGTGATGAACATGCCCGAGGTGCCGTCGACCATCACGGTGAAGTCGGTGACCGCGGGGGAGTAGACGTGACCACCGGCGCAGTTGCCCATGATCATCGAGATCTGCGGGATGACGCCCGAGGCGTGCACGTTGCGCTTGAAGATCTCGCCGTACAGACCCAGGGAGACGACGCCCTCCTGGATACGGGCGCCGGCGCCCTCGTTGATGCCGACCAGCGGGGAACCGGTCTTGACCGCGAGGTCCATGATCTTGGTGATCTTCTCGCCGTAGACCTCGCCCAGGGAGCCACCGAAGACGGTGAAGTCCTGGGAGAAGGCGCAGACCTGACGGCCGTTGACGGTGCCGTAACCGGTGACGACGCCGTCGCCGTACGGGCGGTTCTTCTCCAGGCCGAAGGCGATGGAGCGGTGGCGGGCCAGCTCGTCGATCTCGACGAAGGTGCCCTCGTCGAACAGCAGGGCAATGCGCTCGCGGGCGGTCAGGCGACCCTTTGCGTGCTGCTTCTCCACGGCCTTGGCGGAGCCGGCGTGGACGGCCTCGTCGATGCGGCGGTCCAGGTCAGCAAGCTTGCCCGCGGTGGTGTGGATGTCGATCTCGGGCTGTTCGGTCTTCTCGGCGCTCACCGGTAGTTCTCCTCGGCTGTGCTGCAAGTGGGGATCCCGGGGGCGACGCCGTCGACCTCCGGGCGGGCCGCGCGTGATTTCGCGGACGCCATAGAGCAATCTAATGGTTATGGAAGAAGTCCCTGCACCGCGCCCAGCCCTCGATCCCGACCACTTCCTCGAGATGCCCCACCCCCTGCGTGTGGAGGTGGTCGACGAGACCCCGTCCACGAACGCCGACGTCGTGGCCCGCGCCAAGGCGGGTGAGCCGGAGGGGCTGGTGATCGCCGCCGAGCACCAGACCTCGGGCCGGGGGCGACTCGACCGAGCGTGGGAGGTGCCGCGCGGGGGAGCGGTGACGTTCTCGATCCTGCTGCGTCCCTCGATCCCCACCCCGAACTGGACGCTGATCCCGCTCCTGGCCGGTGTCGCGGTCCAGGCGGCATTGGCCGACCGACTCCCCGAGGTGACCCTGAAGTGGCCCAACGACGTCCTGTACGAGGGCCGCAAGCTCTGCGGCATCCTCGTCGAGCGGGTCGAGACGCCCGAGGGTCCGGCGGCGGTGATCGGGATCGGCATCAACGTCAACCAGACCCGCGCCGAGCTCCCCGTGCCGACCGCGACGTCGTTGCTCGCCGAGATCGGTGAGTCCTTCGACCGTAACCAGGTACTGGAGCAGGTGCTCGGGTCGATCCGGGCGCTGCTGCCGCTGCTGGAGGACGCCGAGGTGCTGCGGGCCGTCTACGCCGACACCTGCTCGACGATCGGACAGGTCGTCGACGTGCACCTGCCCGGTGGCGAGACCGTGCGTGGCGAGGTCCTCGACATCGACACCCACGGCGCCCTGGTGATGAGCACCGGCGAGGGCACGTTCACCGCGCACGCCGGTGACGTCGTGCACGTCCGTCCGGCTTCCTGAGCCGTACCGCCGGGCCGCCGCACGGCGCCTCCGCACGCCCGCGCGGAGGCGCTGAGGGCGGGGTCACACCCACGTCGTGTCTCCGCGGGCGTGCCGTACGACACACCGGGCGGTGCCGGATGAGAGGATCGGGGAGTGGCGATTCCTGCGAAGTACCTGAATCAGGGCGAGACCGTCCTCGTCTCGACGCGTACGCACGTCAAGGCCCTCTTTCGGCCGGTGCTGATCCTGGTCCTGCTGATCGCTGTCGCAGTGGCCGCGCTCGTGTTCTCCCCTGACGGCACGACCGGCACTGTGACCAACGGCGTCGTCGGCGTCGTCTTCCTGGTCGCGTTCGTCTGGTGGGTGCTGCGACCGTTCGTGGCGTGGCTGACCACCACCTACACGTTCACCAACCGTCGCTTCATCACCCGCACCGGTTTCATCGCGACCGAGGGGCGCAGCATTCCGCTCAACCGGATCAGCGGAATCGACTTCGAGATCGATCTGACCGACCGCCTCTTCGGCTGCGGAACTCTGGTCGTCACCGACGCCTCCGTGGGTGGCGCCGAGCGTGTCCACGACATCCCCGACGTGGAGGCCGTGCACCTGCTGGTGGCCGAGGAACTGCACCGCATGGGCGGCTTCGCCGACCAGCGTGGACGAGGTGATGACGGTGCCTGAGCGTCGGACCAGCCGTGAGGAGCTGGAGCGCCAGATCCTCGGAGCCACCCCTGACATGACCGCCGCCGAGGTCGCGGAGGGTGCCGGTGTCAGCACTGACGCGATCCGCCGTCTGTGGCGTGCACTCGGTTTCGCCGAGGTCGATCAGGACGTCATCTTCACTCCCCACGACGTCGCGGCGGTCGGGGACGTCTTCTCCACCGTCGATTCCGGCGCGATCGGTTTCGACACCGCGGTCGCGCTGATCCGTGCTCTGGGCCAGACGATGTCGAAGCTGGCCGACTGGGAGGTTGCGACGCTGCTCGACCGCGTCGAGGAGCTCGCGAAGGCCGCCGACGGCAGCCGTATGGACTCCGCCGCCGAGGTGCTGAGCAAGGTCAACCCTGCGTTCGAGCAGCTCCTCGTCTACGCCTGGCGCCGTCACCTGGCCGCTGCGGTGGGCCGGATGGAGGCACTCGGTGAGGCCGAGGAAGACCTGCACGCCACCCACGTCAGCGTCGGGTTCGCCGACATCGTCTCGTTCACGGCACTGAGCAACACCCTCGACCAGGACGGCATCGGCAACTTGGTGGAGGTCTTCGAGGCGCGTTGCTACGACGTCGTCTCCAACCTCGGTGGCCGCGTCATCAAGTCCATTGGTGACGCCGTCCTCTTCGTCTCCGACCGCGCCCAGACCGCGATCGAGATCGGCGAGGGCATCATCCGCGTCATCGGTCGGGACCCGCGCCTGCCTGACGTCCGGGTCGGCATCGCGTCCGGTTCGGTGGTCACCCGTATGGGTGACGTCTTCGGTCCGCCGGTGAACATGGCAGCGCGCCTGACTGCGGTCGCGCGCCGCAACCGGATCATCATCGACCAGGCCACGGCCGACCTCTTGCCGAGCATCTTCATCACCCGCCGTCTCCCGGCCCGTCCGGTGCGTGGCTTCGGCATCGTGGAGCCGCTCGCAGTCAGCAGGCGCTGACCCGTTTCGTCGAACCCCACCGTTTCGGGTCGTGAATCGGGCTGATTCACGACCCGAAACGGTGGGGTCTGCGGGTCTGGTCTGGTCATGCTCGACGCGCGATGTGATCCACGCCACCATCACTCTCGTGATCTCCACGGGAGGGGGATGCGTGATCGAGGTCCAGGACGTCGTGCTCGACCCGACTGGCCGCCGTGTGTGGCGTGCCGGCAGCGAGGTGCGCCTCTCGCGCATGGAGTTCGACCTGTTGCTCGCTCTCGCGCGTCGGCCGGGGCAGTTGGTGCGGCGTGACGAGCTGATGCGGGAGGTCTGGGGCGTGGGGTTCTGGACGTCGACGAAGACGATCGACGTCCACCTCGGATGGGTGCGTCGCAAACTCGGTGACGACCCTGCCGGGCCGTCGCTGATCACCACCGTCCGTGGCCGTGGTCTGCGCCTCGAGGTGGGCGGCTAGGGTTCTCCCTGTGCCGCTCGCTCCCACTCTTGCTGTCATCGGAGGCGGTCAGCTCGCCCGGATGATGGCTCAGCCTGCCATTGCCCTCGGGCTTCCGCTGCGTCTCCTCGCCGAGGCCGAAGGTGTCTCCGCTGCCCAGGTGATCGTCGACCAGCAGGTGGGCAACCACCTCAGTCTCGACGACCTCCGTGCCGTCACGACCGGCTGCGACGTCGTCACCTTCGACCACGAGCACGTGCCCACCGAGCACCTGCACGCCCTGGTCGCGGACGGCATCGCCGTGCGTCCCGGCCCGGACGCGCTCGTGTACGCCCAGGACAAGGGCCTGATGCGTGCCAAGCTCACCGAGATCGGCGTCCCGTGCCCGCGCAACGCGCTGGTCACCACGCCTGAGCAGGTCGAGGAGTTCGGTCTGCCGTGCGTCCTCAAGACCACCCGTGGTGGGTACGACGGCAAGGGCGTCTGGATGGTCCGTGAGATCTCCCAGGCCCAGGAGGCCTTCGACGCCGCCGCAGCCGCCGGTGTCGAGGTGCTGGCCGAGGAGCTCGTCGACTTCCGTCGTGAGCTCTCCGCCCTCGTCGCCCGTTCCCCTTCCGGCCAGGCCGCCGCCTACCCGATCGCGGAGTCGCGTCAGGTCGACGGTGTCTGCTCCGAGGTCATCGCCCCCGCGCCGGACCTCTCCGACGAGCTCTCCGCGCACGCCCAGCAGATCGCCCTCAAGGTCGCCGGCGAGCTCGGTGTCACCGGCATCCTCGCCGTCGAACTCTTCGAGACCAACGACGGTCGGGTGCTGGTCAACGAGCTCGCGATGCGTCCCCACAACACCGGTCACTGGACCCAGGACGGTGCCGAGACCAGCCAGTTCGAGAACCACCTGCGTGCGGTCATGGACCTGCCGCTGGGTTCCCCGGCACCGCGCGCCCGCTGGAGCGTCATGGGCAACATCCTCGGCGGTCCGAACGACGCCGGTCGTCTCTACGACGGGTTCCCGCACGTCATGGCCCGCGATCCGCACCTCAAGGTCCACCTGTACGGCAAGGAGTGGCGTCCGGGCCGCAAGGTCGGCCACGTCAACGTCTTCGGCGACGACCTCGACGACTGCCTCGAGCGCGCCCGTCACGCCGTGGCTTGGTTCCGCGGCGACCTCGGCGACCACTCCGAGTGACGTCCGTCCACGACCTCCCCGCCTGCTCCCCGCACTGACCGAGAAGAGAACACCGTGTCCGAGAACGTTGTGACCACCCCCGCCGGCGCTCCCCGCGTCGGCATCGTCATGGGCTCCGACTCCGACTGGCCCACGATGATGGCTGCCGCGGAGGCGCTCAAGGAGTTCGGCATCGCTTACGAGGCCGACGTCGTCTCCGCGCACCGCATGCCCGAGGAGATGGTGGCCTACGGTCGCGAGGCCCACGCCCGTGGCATCGAGGTCATCATCGCCGGTGCCGGTGGCGCTGCCCACCTGCCCGGCATGCTCGCGTCCCTGACGCCGCTCCCGGTGATCGGCGTCCCGGTGCCGCTGAAGTACCTCGACGGCATGGACTCCCTGCTCTCGATCGTGCAGATGCCGGCCGGAGTCCCGGTCGCGACGGTCTCGATCGGCAACGCCCGCAACGCCGGTCTGCTCGCGGCCCGCATCCTTGCCGTCGGTGACGCCGAGCTGACCCAGAAGATGCTGGACTTCCAGGTGTCGCTGCGTGACGCCGCCACCGCGAAGGGCGAGAAGGTCCGTGAGGCCGCGTCGAACCCGCGTCCGAAGCTCGGTTTCTGATTCCGCGCTGAACCACCTGCGACGCCCGGTCTCCCGTCAGGGAGGCCGGGCGTCGTCGTGTCAGGAGCAGGCGGAGATCGCCTCGACGACGGAGCGCTGGGCGTCCTCGTGTTGGTCGAGGACGGCTCGGGCGTGCGCGTCCCCGTCGACCTCGGTGGTGGTGACCGTGACGCCAGCGCTGTCGGCGGCACGGCGCAGGGTGGCGACGTGGGCGGGTACTTTGCCGTCGTCGGTGGCCCAGGTCAGGTGGACGCGCTCGGGGGAGCGGGGGCCGGACGAGGCCAGGGTGGCGACACCGTCCAGTGGGCCCGTCACGGGGACGGGGGAGACCCCGACGACCACGCACGCGGGCCGGGGGAGTTGCGCGGCCAGCGTGAAGGCGGAGGCGTTGCCCATCGACGAACCCATCACGACGACGGCCGTGGCAGGATCCACCAGATCTGCCTGCGTGGCTGCGTCGAGGGCGCTCAGTGCGTCGGACGGGTCGCGGGAGAGGTCGGCGTCGCCGGGGGAGGAGCCCTGACTGCGACGGTCCAGGAGCACGACGTCGGCGCCGGTCTCCTGAGAGATCGCCGCGGACCTGTCGAGCCAGTCGCAGAGCGTGTGCGAGGCGCCGTGGCGCAGCACCACCACCGGGCTTCCAGTCTGTTCGGAAGATGCGCGGCCGACTGCTCCGCCCAGACGCGCGCCGTCTCCGGCGGTGACCGTCAGGCGGTGTGCGCCGTCGGGGACGGAGTCGCACTGGTCGGCGAAGGATGCGTCAGCGGCGACCGAGCGGGCCGCGTCGGACCCGGTGCAGGTGCTGACCAGCGCAGCCAGTCCGATGCCGAGGACGAGGCCGCCGCCCATGAGAGCGACGCCACGGTTGGTCCTGCGGTTCCTCGGCTGGGTCACCCACGCCTCATCGGCGCTTGCCCCACTCGATCGCCGGGCAGGTGTCCATGATCATGGCCAGGCCCTTCTCCTTGGTGCGCAGGTAGGCGTCCTGGTTGAGGACGCCGAGCTGGAACCAGACGCCCTTGGCGCCGATCTCGACGGCCTGGTCGGCCACCGGTCCGGCGTTGGCGGTGGAGACGAAGACGTCGACGACGTCGACCGGGAACGGGATGTCGGCCAGGGTCGCGTAGCCCTGCTCGCCCAGCACGGTCTCGGCGCTGGGGTGGACCGGGACGATCCGCTTGCCCTTGGACTGCAGCGTCGCCGCGATCGAGTAGGCGGTGCGCGTGGGGTCGTCCTTGAGGCCGACGACGGCCCACGTCTCGGTCTCGTCGAGCATAAAGTCGATGTCGGCCTGGTCGTGCCACGGGAAGACGCTCATGGACGTGAATGTACCCCTCGGTCCTCACGGTGTCAGGGGCCTTGCGGGGTGATCGTCCTGCCCGCACACCACCGCAGCGGTACTCAGTACCGTGCAATTCGGTATTGAGTACCGTATGCTCTGTCACACCGTTCCGCACCACCCAGAGAGAAGCGCATGAGCAACCCTGACTTCGACCTGTACCAGCTCTCCGAGGAGCACAAGGCGATCCGCGAGGCCGTCCGCGACCTCACCGACGCCAAGATCGCTCCCTTCGCGGCAGTCGTCGACGAGGAGGCCCGCTACCCGCACGAGGCCGCCGAGGCTCTGCTCGCCTCTGACTTCCACGCCCCCCACGTTCCTGAGCAGTACGGCGGCGCCGGCGCTGACGCGTTGGCCACCGTCCTCGTGATCGAGGAGATCTCGCGTGCGTGCGTCTCCTCCTCGCTGATCCCGGCCGTCAACAAGCTCGGCTCCCTCCCGGTCATGCTGTCCGGTTCCGAGGAGCTCAAGGCCAAGTACCTGCCGCTGCTCGCGCAGGGCAAGGGCGGCTTCTCCTACTGCCTCTCCGAGCCCGAGGCGGGCTCCGACGCCGGTGGCATGACCACCCGCGCGGTCAAGGACGGCGATTTCTGGGTGCTCAACGGCGTCAAGCGTTGGATCACCAACGCCGGTGAGTCGGAGTACTACACGGTCATGGCCGTCACCGACCCGGAGAAGAAGACCCGCGGCGGCATCTCGGCGTTCGTCGTCGAGAAGTCCGACGAGGGCGTCTCGTTCGGTGCCCCGGAGAAGAAGCTCGGCATCAAGGGTTCCCCGACCCGCGAGGTCTACTTCGACAACGTCCGCATCCCCGCCGACCGCATGATCGGCGAGGAGGGCACCGGTTTCGCGACCGCCATGAAGACCCTCGACCACACCCGCGTCACCATCGCCGCCCAGGCCGTCGGTGTCGCCCAGGGTGCGCTCGACTACGCGCTCGAGTACGCCAAGGAGCGCAAGCAGTTCAACAAGTCCATCGCGGAGTTCCAGGGCCTGCAGTTCCTGCTGGCCGAGATGGGCATGAAGGTCGAGGCCGCGCGCCAGATGACCTACGCCGCTGCCGCCCGCTCCGAGCGCGGCGACTCCGACCTCACCTTCTTCGGTGCCGCAGCCAAGTGCTTCGCCTCCGACGTCGCGATGGAGGTCACCACCAACGCCGTCCAGGTGCTCGGTGGCTACGGCTTCACCCGCGACTACCCGGTCGAGCGCATGATGCGCGACGCCAAGATCACCCAGATCTACGAGGGCACCAACCAGGTCCAGCGCATCGTCATGGCCCGCCAGCTCCTCGCCGGCGTCCAGTCGCAGCTCTGATCCTGCGCGCCTGAGAGCGAGTCAACAGAAGCCCGGTCCCCGTGAGGGGGCCGGGCTTCTGCGCGTCCGAAGGACGCACTGGCTGCGGACCCCACCGGTTCGGGTCCGCCCGGGGCTTGGGAGACGACCCAGAACGGTGGGGTGCGGGGCCGGAGAGGATGCTCCGGAAACACCCGGCCCCCGCCTCGTGGAGCTGGTGAGGCGGGGGCCGGGTGGTGGAGTGTCCGGGTCAGTGGATCAACCGACCTTGACCTTCTCCTCGCGGACGATCCGGAAACCGGAGACGTCGGTGTAGGCGGTGCGGATGCGCACGGTCTGGCGACCCTTGTGCTTGGGCATCTGCTTCTTGGTGAAGGAGACCTTCGCGTCGATCTTGCAGCTCGAGACCTTGGCAGTCTTCGAGGTGAAGGTCTTCCAGACGGTGACCTTCTTCGTGACGGTCCTGCCCTTCACCTTCTCCTTGACCTTCTTGGTCGTCTTCATCGCGACCGAGGTCTTCGCGGTGCCGACGCACCGGTCGATCCCGCTCGTGCGCACCTTGTGGGTGAAGGTGTACGGCGAGGTCCGGTCAGAACGACGCGACACGGAGTCGTGGACGGTCAGGTGGCGGATGACGACCTTCGTCGGGATCGGCTTCGGCTTGGCCGGCGTCGACGGAGTGCTCGTCGCGGTCGGGTTGGTCGGCGTCACCGGGGTGGTGGGCGTCGGGTCCACCGTGGGCGTCGGATCGACGGTGGGCGTCGGGTCCACGGTGGGGGTCGGGTCCACGGTGGGGGTCGGATCGACGGTGGGGGTGGGGTCCGGAGTCGGGGTGGGGTCCGGAGTCGGAGTCGGGACGGTGCCACCCTCCAGGACGATCGGCATCACGACCAGGCGCGGCTGGGCGTCGGCGCCACGTCCACGTAGGACCACGGTGTGCTCACCCACGACAGCGTCGGCGGGAACCGCGACGTCGTCGGAGACCTGACCAGCCTCAGGCGTCAGGCTGGTGAGCGCCACGCCGTCGAACTCCACGGCCACCGGGCCGGAGAAGCCGGAGGCGCGGACCGGGACGGTGCCACCGGTGCTGAGCTTCTTGCTCACGGCCAGAGACGGAGCAGCCTTCACGTCCAGGACGAACTGGGTGTCGATCGTCTGCTCGGCGCCGTCCCGGGCCGAGCAGGAGACGATCGTCTCGCCGGTCGGGAACACGCCGGTCGCGTCGGGGGAGCACCCCGTCACCACCGAAACGGTGGAGTCGGCACGCGGGAGCTGGAACGGCACGCTGATGCCGCCTTCGCTGCCGGTGGCGCGGGCGTCGAGGACCGTCACCTTCGACGGCACCTCGACCCAGCGCGGGGCGGCCGGGGTGGTGGAGCGGTTCACCGAGAAGGTGCCGAAGTCGGTGACGTTGCCGGCGAGGAAGGTGTTGCCCGCGGCGTCGTTGACGACGACGGTGGAGAGCGCGGCGTCGTCGGCCTTCTTGCCCGCACCCACCGAGGTGGCGAGGGTGAACGACGCGGTGGCCGGGCTGGCCAGACCGGAGTCGGCGTCGGTCGAGGTGCAGGCGACGACGACCTCGGCAGCGAAACCGGCCTCGCGTGCGGCATCGCTCGGCATCTCGCAGGAGACGGCGGGAACGACACGGTCGATCTTCGCCGGAGCGGGTGCCGGGACCGGGGTGCAGTTGCCGGCTGCGTCACACACGTCGGCGTGGGTGGAGAAGGCGACCTTGTCGCTGCTCTTGCCGTCCTCGAGTGAGGCGGTGAGGGTGAAGTCAGCCGTCTTCGCCTCGACCAACTCGGACCCGGCACCGGGGTCGGAGACGCACTCCACGACGACGTCGGTGTTGGTCCAGGTCTGGGGCGTCTGCCCACAGGTCACGTCGGGGGCGCGGTCGTCGAGACCGAACCCGCTGACGTTCGGCGCCTGGGCACAGTTGCCGACGGTGTCGCACAGCTTCGGCATCTTCACGTCGAGGTCGAACGACTCGGTGCCGGCCGGGACAGAGGTGGCCACGGTGACCTTCTGCTCGGACTTGCCGTCGAGACCGGAACCGGCGTCGACGACGGTGCAGGACACGTCGTGGCGAGCACCCTTGAGCCACGAACCGGCGGCGGGGACGTCGCAGGAGACGGTCGGGGCGCTGCGGTCCACCTTGAAGCCGGTGAAGGGACCGGCGGTGGTGCAGTTGCCGGTGAGGTCGCAGACTGCCACGGAGTTGGTGGAGGCGTCGGCGTCCACCGAACCCTCACCGACCAGCGTGGTGAGCTGGAACTCGCTCGCCGAACCCTCGGCGATGCCCGAACCGGTGTCGGTGGCGGTGCACTCGACGATGGCGTTCGCTGCGACCCAGCCCCGGGTGCGGGGCTGCTCGCAGGTGACCTCGGGGGCGGTCAGGTCGAGTTTGGCGGTCGCGGGCTTGCCCGCCTCGGTGGCGTCCGCGGTGGGGACGACGATCGCGGCACAGTTGTCGACCGCGTCGCAGACCTGACCCAGCGGCGCGTTCTTGGTGCTCTTGCCACGCGGCTCGAACGGCACGCTGTCGCTCTGCTTGCCCGCGGTCATGGCCCGCGTGCTGAGGGTGAACGAGGCGTCCTCGGCCGAGGCGAGACCACTGCCCGGGTTCTCGTCGGTGCCGTCGGCGGCAGTGCACTCCACCTGGACCGACGTCGTGTTCTGCCACGTGGTGGGCACCGGGGCGCAGGCGACGACCGGGGGAACGGTGTCGATCATGATCCCGCCGACCGGGCCGGCGGTGGTGCAGTTGCCGTCCTGGTCGCAGACCGAACGCTGCGCGCTGGTGGCGTTGGTGGTGACGATGCCGTCGATGGTCTCGACCGCGAGGGTGAACTCGGCGCGGGTCCCGTCCTCGGAGAGGGTGAGGCCCTTGGCCTTCTCGACACCGGAACCGGTGTCGGTGGCGGTGCACGTCACCGATGCCTTGCGGGCCCAGCCCTTCGGCTGGTCACAGGTGACGACGGGGGCGGTGAGGTCGCGCTCCTTGAATCCGGTGCGGGTGGCGGTGAGGGTGAACGACTGCTGGGAACCGGAGACGCGCAGCAGGACGCTCGAACCGGCCGGGCCGGACAGGGTCGTGGACGCACCGGGGGCGCCGACCCGTTCCAGACGCGGGAACGGCGCGGTGGTGGCGTCGGGGTCGACGTCGGGCTGCTTCTCGGCCATCGCGTAGCCGGTGAGCTTCACTCCGCCGGTGCCGGTCACGGCCAGTTCGGCGCCCTTGTTGGGAACGGTCCACGCGTACCAGACCGAGCTGCTGCCGTGACCGGTGTCCTCGCCGTCCTCCAGCGTGGCACCCGCCAAGGAGCCCTCGCCGAGAGCGGCGTCGGCGGAGTCACCGGTGCGGGTGACGACCTGGTCCAGGGAGACGGCCGAGGCCACGTGGTCGTTGGCCGGGCCGCCCGGGGAGGTCTGCCAGATCGTGTAGACGAAGGCGCTCGAGGCGCCGTCCTTCGCGGCTGCGGCCACGCTGAAGACGTAGACGACGTCCTTCTGGGCGGTGAAGGAAGCGGCCGCGGCCGAGCCGGCCCCGCCGGTCGACGTCGTGACGTCGACAGCGACAAGGTCGGACTCCTTGGCGTCGGCCAGGAGCACGCCTGCGGGCAGGGCGCGCACCTGGACCGACGTGGCCGCCTGGCCGGTGCTCTGACCGGGGACCAGAAGGGTCTGACCGGCCTGCGGGGCAGGCCAGGTGAACCAACCGGTGCTCCCCGAGGGGAGGGTGCCGGAGAAGCTCTGGTCGCCGCGCGGGCGCTGCGTGGTCTCGCCCGGGGCGGGCGTCGCGACAGCGGTGATCAACGGGGTGGAGCACACCAACGTGGTGTTGGTGGTGCAGCCCGTGACCGGGTCAGGGTCGGACGCCTGCATCTGCGCGACGACCGCGGTGCTCAGGCCCCCGACGAGCAGCGCGCCGGCCGCGAGCGCGACCAGGCCGCGCCGGGCCCCGCGAGCGGGGGAGAGAGGGAGTTTCACCGAAAGACCTTTCAGAGGTGAACGGGAGGAACGAGAACGGGAACGGTCCATGTCAGGCCCAGCTCAGGGATGCCGGCGGGGTGTAGCAGATGCCCTCGCCGAACGCGGTCGCGCAGAACCTGGTCGGGTTGTACGAGATCGAGGCACCCATGTGGATGGAGCCGCAGCCGGCAACGCAGACCTTGAGGTAGGCGTTGGCGACGCCGGCCACAGCGATACCGCTGCCGACGTTCCAGTTCTGGCCACCCGCGGAGAAGGAGCGCGGCTGGCTGGAGATCGAGAGCATCACGGTGCCGTTGAGCGCCCCCTCGGCGCCGCCGCAGATCCTGCCCCATGCCCAGCATTCGATGCCGCCGATGGAACGGTGGGGGAGCGACGCCGTGCCGTACACGTGGAACCCGGAGGCGTCGGTGATCTGGACACCCAGGTTGATCGTGCCGTTGAACGCCGAGGCGTTCGCCTTGAAGCCTGCGGCCTGGTTGGGCACGCCTGTCGTGCAGACCGAGGCCGCGACGTCAGCCAGGTTCGGTGCACCCGCACCGACGGGAACGTTGAGCGAGCCCCTGCCGGACAGGCAGGTCGCGCCGGTCGTCGTGAACGTTCCCGAGACACGGGCGTTGACGAACTGGCCGATGTTGGCGTTGACGTCGGCGCTGGCCACGATCACGCCGGCACCCTGGGTGCTCCGGTTGGTGACGAGCACCGCTGCGTCGACACCGGTACCGAGCAGGGTCATCCGGCCGCGGCCCTGGACGGTGAACGAGAAACCGTTCGACCATGCGAGGTCAGCGTTCACGTCGGCCTGGACGATCCCGGCGTCGAGCGTGCCGGCAGCGGTGAAGCCGGACGGCTTCAGGCTGAAGCTGGCGCTCGCGACGCGGTAGCCGTTGACCCATCCGTTGCCGCTCCGGGTACCGCCCAGGATCAGGTCGGACTTGCCCGCCATCGCCCAGTCGTAGGTGTTGCCGGTCTTGGCGAAGTTGCCGTCGAGCTTCAGGTCGGCGTGGATCGGGGACGAGGCGGACTGCAGCAGACCCACCGCCAGCGTTCCCTTGGCCCACACGTCGCTGGCTGCGCCGATGCGACCCACGTCCACCTGGAGGTCGCCCTCCACGAAGCCGGCGAGCTTCACCGCGGCCGCACCCTGGAGACGGAAGTCTCCGTTCTGCACCGGGTGCGAACGTCCGGTGACCGGCGAAGTGATGGTCGCGCCACCGAACGTGTTGGTGGGGGAGAAGTACAGACGCGAGTTGTGGATCGTCGCCGTTGCCTGGTCGGTCAGCTGGACCTGCGCGGTGTTGATCGCGACGCCAGTGGCGTCGACACTGCCGTCGAGCTCGACGGAGAGCCCCGTCACGGCCACCTTGGCGCTGATCGCGATCATGACGGGAGTCGTGGTTCCGGGGTGGACACCGACCTGCAGGCAGGGACCGGTGGCCGGGAACGTGATCTTGTCAGGGCCGCTGGTGAGGCTCACCGGCAGCGACTTCAGGGCGGTCGGCGAACAGCCGTTGCCGGTGACCTCCAGGCCTCCGAGCGAGAACGGGTCGGAGGCGGCGACGGCGTCCAGGGACTGCAGCGAACCGCTGGAGTAGACGACCGATCCGCCGAGGACGAAACGCTTGTCCAGGACCTTGATCTGGCCCGAACCGTCGAGGGAGAAACCGTTGCGCGCGGCGTCGGTTCCCTTGGCGAGCTTGACCGAGGCGTTGAGCGCGAGGTTCTCGATCGTGGCGACGGTGCCGAGCGGGATGTTGCGACCCGCTGCGGAGAACGCCAGGTTGAACGAACCCGACGCGAGGGCTTCGACGTCGACCTTCGCCGTGACGCGGGTGGCGGAGGTCGAGGCGTTGCTGCCCGGGGTGGCGTTGATCGTGAAGCCACCGGTGAAGGTGAACTTCAGTTCCTTCGGGGCGACACTCAGGTGGACCGTCGTCTCGTCCAGGGCCACCGGTCCGACGCTGAAGGCGCCGACGTTGGCGTCCGCCTCGAAGGACGGGGTGGCCATGTCGAGGGCGGCGTTGAAGTGCACGCCCACACCCAGCACCTGGGTGTCGAAGGAGACCGTGAAGCCGGCCGGGAAGACGACCTCACCGATCTTCCCGCCGAACGGCGCGATCGTCAGCTGGGCTGCATCGATCTGCAGCGCATCAGGAAGACCCGGGACGGGCTTCATGAACGTGCGGCCGTCCTGCTCACCCAGCGTCAGCGAGACGATGGGGGAGTCGACGGAGATGTTGAGCGCGAAGGAGACCTTCTCGTCCGCCACGACGCCGAGGGCGTTCTTCCACTGCGTGGGCAGCTTCGTGGCGGTCGCCGCGATGCCGACCGACGGAGTCGGGATCGCGGAGAACACGACGCCCACCTGGATGGCGGCCCGGGAGAGGGTCAGACCCTCGATGCCCAGGGCGTTCGTCCAGTTGTCGCCGTCGACGGTCAGCGCAGCGGTGACGCTGGGGACCCCGGCGAGCCTGATCGACAGGCCGGCCGTGGCGTCGAGGCGCGCGAGGTTCTTGCCCCCCACCTCGTCGGGGCGAGGCATGAAGAGCGAGGAAGCACCCAGGATCGAGAGTGATCCGTCGGTGGCCAGACGCAGGGACGCAGTGTTGAGCTGCAGGCGCGTGCCGTCGGACTTCTCGAAGATCTTCACGCCGTTCTTGCCGGCCGAGAGGGCCAGCTCGACGGTGCGGGTGGTGCCGCTCAGCGAGACCGTCGCGACCACGTTGGTGGCGGCGGGGAAGTCCAGCTTCTTCGACAGGAACTCGCAGGCGTCCTGGCCGAGCGAGAACTGGCCGATCGCGGTGAAACCGGCCGGCACCTTCATGCCGTTCACGGTCGGGTTGCTGGTGCGGTCGGCGCAGCTGGCCGCGTCCTTGGCGACGCCGCCGAGACCGGCGTTGAGGACGGAGGAGCCCAGGTCTGCGATCGGCTTGCTGGTGTAGATCACGCGTCCGGTGCCACTGAGGGCGCCGGTGATGTCGCCGAGGTTGACGGTGACGCTGGCGGCGAGGTCAGTGCCCTCGGCGTCTGCGTCGACGGCCACGACCGCGGCACCGCGGACACCGACGACGGAGCCGGACGCAGCCAGCGAGATCGAGGTGGTCTTCGGCTTGGCGGTGTGCTGGGCGGCGAGTTGGACCGAGGTCAGGGTGAGGCCCTGGACCGGGGTCAGGGACGGAGCGCTGGCGGTGGTGACCGCACGCCACGACGTGCCGGGCACGACGCAGAACTCGGCGCCGATGTCGACCGCTGTGCTGCCGGTCTTGACGTTGGCGACACCGTCGACGGCGAAGTAGACGTCGTCGACGACGGTGTCCTCGTCGAGGCCACAGACGACCGGGGCAGCGGCGCGCAGGCCCATCTGGACGCCCAGACGCTCGACGCTCATGGCGCCGACCTTCCAGCGACCCTCGTAGGCCAGAGCGAGGGACATCGAGAGGGTGGCCTCGACCTCGTCCTCCTCGCAGTCGTCCTTCGTGCCGTCCTTGGCGTCAGCGTCCTTCTTCTCGTCGTCCTCCTTGGGGGAGGGCGCGCAGTCCTTCTTCTCGTCGTCCTTCGCGTCGTCGTCCTTCGCGTCGACGTCCTTGGCGGGGGCAGCAGCCGGCGCAGCGTCCGCGTCCTCCTCCGCGTCCTCCTCGGTGGAGCTGGCGATGGTTCCGGTGACGGAGGCTCCGGTCTTCGCCTCGGCGTCGTACTTCGTGAACTTCAGGCCGGGAGCGGCCTCCCAGTCCTCGGCGAGTCCACCGGTGACGGTCGCGGACCAGTTGTGCTTGTCCTCGAAGCTGCCCTCGATGCTGATCGCGGCCTTGGACGCCACGACACCGGAGAGCTCGAAGCCGAGCTCCTTCGGGGTCCACTCCAGGGAGGCGCCGTCGATGACGACGGCGTCGGTGCCGAGCTCGACCTCACCGTCGCTCAGCTCCAGAGAGACCGAGCCGGTGGTCCTGCCGGTCGTGTGGCGCAGCAGGCCCGTGCCGCCGAACGCGGCGTCGAAGGCCTCGAAGTCCTCGGCGGAGACGTGGACGAAGAGCTCGCCGGGAACCAGGTCCCCGCTCAGGTCGTCGTCCTCATCGTTCTTCTCCTCGGAGCCTTCGTCTTCAGCGGTCTCCTCGGCGTCCTTGATCAGTCCGGGGATGTCACCGCAGCCCTCGGAGTCGGGCCAGCAGTAGGCGCCGGTGACGCCTGCCTGGCCAGAGCCCTCGACCTGGGACACCGAGGCCTGCATCAGCAGGGCGTCCTCGCGGAGAGTGAGGGTGGTGGTGACCGGGCTCAGGTCGAGACCGGTGTCGGAGAGCAGCGGGAGGTCAGCGGCGCTGAGGGTGCCGGTGACGGCGTAGTCCTCGAAGGAGATCTTGACCTCGGCCAGGGTCACCGAGCCGAGGTTCCAGGCCGACGGGAGTGCGACCGTGCCCTCGTCGAGGGTGATGCCCTCGGTGCTGAGGGAGCCCTTGAGGCCGGTGAGGCCGATGCCTCGGTAGGTCATGCCCGCATCGGTGAAACCGATCACGAGCTCGTCGTTGCAGACGACCTTGTCGGGGAGACCGGACAGCAGTGCGCCGGCCTCGCCGAAGTCGACCACGGCGTCGCCGTAGGTGACGACCACGTGGTTGGTGACGTCGACGCCGGTCTCGACGAAGGAACGAGCCATCGTCAGGACCATGCCCAGCGGGCCGTCGGTGGCGCAGGCGGGGGAGTCGGGTTCGGGTTCGACGTACTCGCCGACGGTGAACTCGACGACCTGGCCGCTGGTCTGTCCGATGGCGTCGGTGACGTCGAGCTGGAAGGCGGCCACGCCGACGGGCAGCTCGGCGGTGGTGGCGCGGACGAGGGAAACGTTGCCCTCGCCCTCGTCGTCGGTGACGGCCTCGATCTCGGTGTCGCCGATGATGGTGGACCACTCGGTCTCGTAGGGGGCCACGCCACCGGAGATCTCCACCGCGAAGGTGGCGGCGTCGCCCTCGACGAACTCGTCGTCCTGACCCGAAGCTCCCTCGAGGGAGAAATCGCCGATGGCGATCGGGTCCGGGGCCCCGACGGTCACCGTGGTGGTGTCGGTCGCGGTGGCGGAGGCAGAGCCCGAACCACGACGGGCGTGGGTGCGCACGGTGATCTCGTCACCGGGCCGCGCGGTGGCAGGCACCGTGAGAACGGCGGTGCGGCCGTCCTCGTCGGGCGTGAGCGTGCCCCGGGCACTGGAGGACTGGGTGCGGGAGACCTGGCTCCAGGTCAGCTGCGTGCTGGCACCTTCGAAGGTGTCATTGACCAGGTCCACGGTCAGGTCGACCGAGGCACCGGGGGAGACGGTCTCGACGGGGCCCGCGACCGAGATGCCCAGGGTGCTGGCGTCCGGGCCGATCGCGAAGTCCGCGCGGGTGCCCGACGACGTGCCGGAGGTGTCGACGGTGCCGTCGCTGGCCTGCACGGAGAGGGCGAGACGCTGGACGTCGCGGGGCCACACGAAGCGGTAGGTCGCCCGTCCGGTCATGCCGGTCTTGGCGTTGGAGAGCTCGGAGAACGGGAGGTTCGCGAGCTCGGCGGGAACCGCGACCTTCGGGGTGACGGTGACGAGGTCGCTGTCGGCGTCGTTGTAGCGCACCGCGAGGGTGAGTTCGGTGCCGGCCTCAGGAGTCTTGAGCGCGTTCAGTTCGCGCGCTCCCTCGGCGTCGAGCAGCGTGATCTGGTTGATCACCGGAGCGCTGGGAGCAGCCGGGTTCACGACCACGTTCACGGTGTCGGTGCCGGTGGCCGGCCCCTGGGAGTCCTTCGCCAGGAGTGAGAAGGTCAGGGCGGTGGGGGAGGAGACGCCGGGCGCCAGGAACGAAGGACGTTCACCGGTGGCGCTCTTCGGCTTCTCGTCGGTCGCCTTCCCGTCGGTGTCGAGCCAGGTGACGGCCGGGCCGGCGACCTGGGTCCAGGTGTAGGTGAAGGGGCGTCCGATCGAGACCGATGCGGAGGCGTCGAGGTTCACCTGGGTCGGGTTCGGGAGACCGTCCTCGTCGGGGGTGGAGGCCTCGACCTCTTGGTCCTCACCGGCGGCGGGAGCGATCAGCACGGACTCGGCGCTCAGGACGCTGGAGCTCTGGAGCGCGGAGGCGCCTCGGGCACGCAGCACGTCCCAGGCGGCGATGAACCGCTCGGCGGGGGTGTCGCCGGCCACGTCGAGCAGGCCGATCGGGAACTGGAGCGCACCGGCGACGTTGTCTCCGACGGTGATGCCCACGCTTGCGTCGCCCTGGCTGCCCGAGGGGATCACCTGGTCGAAGTCGCACAGGACGACGCCCTCGTGGCCGCCGGGGAAGGTGTCGCCGTAGGACTCGCAGACCGGCTGCGGCGCGTCGTCGGCGAACCCGGTCATGGTGATCGCGGGCTTGTCGGCGTCGTCGTCGAGGGTGACCTGGCTCGGGACGAGGAACGCGAGCACGCCCGCGTCGACGTCACCGAAGGTCGGGTGTCCCTTGAGTGAGAACGTGGCCTCGGTGTGGAAACCGGGCGTCAGCGGAGCGGACTCGAGCGTCCCCTGCGTCGAGAGCGGGGGGATGGCCTGACCGGCAGGAGTGCTGAGATCGGTGGTGATCGGCGTGCTGTGCGTGGCCGACTGGCCGGTGGCGACGGAGATCGTGTGCAGCGAACCGGCGAAGGCCGAGGCCGGCATCACCGGGGCGGTGGAAACGGGGCTGACCACGAGGGTCGGACCGGTGACGGTGCCACCGGCCTTGACCTCGACGTCGTCGTCGGTGCAGGTGACGGTGGTCGCGTCACGGTCGCAGGACCACCCGCCCGTCTCGACCAGACGGACCTCGGAGGCCATCGGGACGGTCTCGACGAAGGTGAGGGCTCCGGAGAAGGCGACCTGGCCGCTGTTGGTGGCGCCCAGGGTCAGGACGGCGCTCTCGGAGAGGGCTGCGGTCCGGCCCTCCTCGGGAAGGGTGACGTTCGTGGTGGACGCCATGTCCACCAGGGCGCCCTCGGGGGTCCACTCGGCGACGTCCTGCTTCTCGGCGTTCGGCAGGAGGAGCGCGGGGGAGAGGACGGGGAGCTTGACCGAGGCACGGGCGGGGGCGGCCACCGGACCGAAGGCGTCGGTGGACTCCACCTGGACGGCCAGGTCGTAGGGGGCGGTGCCCTCGGCGACGGGGACGGCAGCCAGCGGGAGGAGCAGGTCGGGAGTGGCGGATCCAGCCAGGACTGCTGCGTCGGTGACGCACGTGACGCTCTGCTCGGCATCGCTGAGCGCGGCGGAACAGGTCCACCCCGGCGTCGGGTCCTTGACGTCCTCCTGGGCGTTCCATGCGACAGCACCGGGGCCGGCGACCACGGCGCCTGCGGACTTCTCGTGCGGGAACGCCAGCGGGACGGTCACGGTGACCGGTCCGGTGGTCTCGGCCTTGCCGTCGTTGGCAACACGGACGGTGACCGGCTCCCAGGCGGTCTTGCCGCCCTCGTCCAGGGCCGGGAGTTGCCCGGGGACGCCGACCTCCGCGCTCAGGTGGGCGCGGTGGGGCTCCAGGACCTCGAACCCGATCGGCACCTGGCTCGACAGCGGCATCGGGGTGGTGACACCGTCGACGTCACGGGTGGTGGTGGCGGAGTAGTTGACGTCGAACGTCGTGAGCGCGGCGTCCTTCGGGACGTCCACGTGGAGGCTGAGCAGCGGGTAGGCACGGCCGGCGTTGAGCTTGGCCGGGTTCGAGCAGTTCACCAGCGTGTACTGATCGGGGATGACGGCGGTGGTACAGGTCCATCCGCGGTCCGTCGAGCCGTCGGAGGGCAGGAGGTCCTCGGAGACCGGGAGGGTCTGGAAGGAGTTCGCGGGCAGGGCAACGGTGACGTCGACGGTGCCGAAGCGCTCCTTGCCGGAGTTCACCACGCGGGCGTCGATCGGGACCGTCAGGCCGGGGCGGGGCGTGGCACGGGTGGAGACGCTGACCTCGACCTTGCCGTCCTCGACGATCTCTGCGTTGACCGGCGCGGACTCGGCGCTCTGTTCGGTCGCGGTGCGGGTGCGCACCGTGTAGTAGTACGAGGCGAGCGGGTCGAAGAGGATCGGCTCGGCCACGCTGCCCAGGACGATCTTCGCGGAGTCGGTGACCTCGTACCGCTTCGGTGCCTTGTCAGGTGCCAGGACGAGTGGCTGGCCGGAACCGGAGACGACCGAACCATCCACCGAGACCACAGCGAGCTCGACACCGGTCGCGGCGACGGGGAGGCCGTCGTCGTCGACGTCGGTGTAGCGGGTGACGAGGTAGTCGCGGATCACCGAGGAGTCGGTGGGCTCGTTCACGGGAGCTTCGAAACTGATCGTGATGCCGGAGTCGCCGGCCGCGGCCTTCACGGCGCGCGGAGCCTCGACGACCGGTGCGGTGGATCCGTCACAGTCGTAGGTCGGCTGGGTGCCGTCGAGCACCAGCACCGAAGAACCGGACGTGTCGCTCTCGAGGTGGGTGTACTCGTCCTCCAGGTCGGTCTCGGTCCAGGGGCAGGCCTCCTGGAGGACCAGGCCGGAGAAGCTGCCCTTGTTGATGAGGTGGGTGTAGGTGGTGAGCGCCGACTTGGTCAGCGTCAGGGTGCCCTCGCCCTCCACGCTGCGGATGACGGTGCGACCGGTCACGGCGTCCGAGGGCGCGAGCAGCTGGGTCGAGACACGGACCTGGGCCGGGGTTTCTCCCTCGTCCTCGCCGTTGCCGGTGAGCTCGACCTCCTCGACGACGATGCTGCCGCCCGAAAGAGTGACGTCGCCGACGGTGACCAGGCGGTCGATCTGTGGCGGCGCGGCGGCGTCGACGCGGACCCGTGCGGTGGGCCCGGAGAGTCGGCTGGCGTCGATGCGCACCGCGTCCTGGGACGCGGAGCCGGCACCGGGCGCGATGGTGGGAACCACGATCTCGGCGTCGGGGGACGAGAGGTCCCCGACGTTCCAGTTCTTCGGGTTCGACCACGTGTTGTCGCCGGACTGGTTGGTCCAGGCGTACCACTGGACGACGTCGTCGGCCTGGGCCGGTGCGGCCGAGATGGTCAGCGCACTCGAGACCAGGGCCACCAATGCTGTGGCGAGGGTCGTGGAACGGCGCATCATGCGCGCTCTCCTTGGGGACGACGGGAACGCAGCCACCAGACGGCGCCTGCGCAGGGAAGAAGAAGGAGGGTCAGCCACCAGGGGCTGAGGCCGCCGTCGTGCTGGTCGTCGGACATGGCAGAACCGCCTCCGAAGGAGACGGTCGTGGTGTCGACGGCGCTGGACGGGACAGCCGGGATCTCGAGCGTCGGGGTGCGGTCGTCCACGTCGCCGTGGCCGAGCTTGCCCCAGGCACCGTCGCCCCAGCAGAGGAGCGCGGAGGAGGTGGTCACGGCACAGGCCGACGTCGAGGTGACGCTGAGGGAGACCGCCTGCACCCCGGTGTCGGAGGCGTCCTCGCCCGAGGCCCAGCACCAGACGTCGCCCGCGCCGATCACGGCGCAGGACTGCTCGTCCGCGACGGAGACGGCGGCGGCCGCGTGGGGGAGGGGCTGGGAGACGGCGTCGGAGCCGCGGGTCCAGCACTCGACCTCGCCGCCGTCGAGGACGGCGCACGCGGAGGAGTCACTGACGGACACGCTCGCGGCGGTGTCGCCGAGGGTGACCCGCTGCGGGGCACGCCCCGGCAGCCAGCACTCGACGGTTCCGTTCTCGAGCACGGCGCAGGACTGCTGCGCCGAGGCGTCGAGCGTGGTGGCCGGGCCGGAGAGAGCCACCGGCCGGGGCCCGGAGGTGCGTCCCCAGCACTCGACGTCGCCGCCGGCGAGGACGGCACAGGTGGCGTCTCCTCCTGCGGCGAGTGCGGTCGCCCGGCCACTGAGTGCGACCCCCGGTGCCTGGGTGACGGAGTGCGCGGAGGAGTCCCCGACGTGGTGTGTGCCGCGTCGTCCGAGGCGGGAGTCGTTGCCCTTGCCCCAGCAGTGGACGCCACCCTTCGACGTCAGGGCGCAGGAGTGGAGGTCGCCGACGGCGACGGCGGTGACCTTGCCGGGCAGGGCCACGGGCGCGGTCGCGTCGAGCGCGGGGCCGATGCCGTCGCCGATGCTCTGGTCGGAGTCCTGGCCGAGTTGGCCGACGTGGCCGCGACCCCAGCAGGTCACCTCGTCGGGGGAGAGGACGCCGCACGTGTGCTCGGGTCCGGTGGCGACCAGTCCGGGGAAGACCTGGGCGTCAGCGTCCTGGTCGCTCGCAGGTGCGGCGTGGGCCGGGGACGCGCCCAGGACCAGGGCGAGCAGCACGACCAGGAGGGGGAGTACGTGTCGGGGGGCGGTGTCGCCCGAAGGCATGACCGACTGCGGAACGGGGAGGAGGGAGAACAAAGCGGTGTCCCTTGTCGTGGGTCACGCTTGGCGCTCCCCGGGGGGCTCGTGGTGCTCGTGTGCGGCATCAGTTGGCGGAATGCGGCACAGCCACGACTGCCGGCGAAGTCTATAACTTGAGGACTAAATTATCCATTCAGTCCGATTTATTACAGGAGTCATCGGAGGCGCTTTCTTCTGTCCCATTCTTGACCGTTCTCGGCGGTTTCCGGCCATTCGCATCGACACCGTCAGTGGCGTCGGCGGGTGGGTGACGCGCTGTGTCTGGGGCCGGGCGGAACGAGTTTCGCGGGTCGAGTTGAAGGACTTGACTGCACCGGAGACAATTCTCGATACGGGAACCGACGTGTCCCGAGACGTTGTCACGCCGAGACGTCCCCCCAGTCCAGAGAAGAGAGATGGATCAACATCAAAGACCCGGGTACAGGCCCGGGCCAAGCGCAGCCCCTGACGAGTCGAGTGCGGTCCGCCCGCTGACGGAGGCACGCGCATGATGTCGCTGCTGTCCCTCGTCGCAGGCCTCGTGGTGATCGTCGTGATCACCGCAGCCACCGCGTACTTCGTGGCGCAGGAGTTCGCCTACATGGCGGTCGACCGCTCCACGCTGGGTGCCGCTGCGAGCGAGGGCGACTCGGTCGCCGAACGCACGCTGGCGGTCACCCGTCGCACTTCTTTCATGCTGTCCGGTGCCCAACTGGGCATCACCGTGACCGGCCTCCTGGTCGGTTACGTCGCAGAACCGCTCGTCGGTCAGGCACTCGGTGACCTCCTCGGAGGCGTCGGCGTGCCGAAGGCCGTCGGCATCGCGGTGGGAACGGTGTTCGCACTCGTCCTCTCCACCGTGGTGCAGATGATCCTCGGCGAGCTGTTCCCCAAGAACCTCGCGATCGCCCGGCCCGAGCCCGTGGCCCGGTGGCTGTCGCGCTCCACGCTGGTCTACCTCAAGGTGATGGGTCCGGTGATCTGGTTCTTCGACCAGGCCTCCAACCTGCTCCTCAAGGCGATCAGGATCGAGCCGGTCCACGACGTCGAGCACGCGGCCAACGCCGCGGACCTCGAGCACATCGTGGCCCACTCCCGCGACACCGGCGACCTGCCCCCGGGCCTGTCGCTGCTGCTCGACCGCATCCTCGACTTCCCCGAGGAGAGCGTCGAGCACGCCATGGTGCCGCGTGTGCGGGTCGACACCGTCGACCCCGAGACCACCCTCGCCGAGCTCCGCGTCGAGATGTCGGGCGGGCACTCGCGCTACCCGATCCTCGACGACGAGGACCACATCGTCGGGATCGTCGACCTCGTCGACGTCCTCGCGGCGCGCGACGAGACGCTGACCGCAGCCGACCTGGCACACCCAGCACTGCTCGTCCCCACGCTGATGCGTCTGCCCGAGGCGGTGGGCGAGTTCGCCCGCGCCAAGCAGCAGATGGCCTGCGTGATCGATGAGTACGGCGGCTTCGACGGCGTCATCACCATCGAGGACCTCGCCGAGGAGCTCATCGGTGAGATCACCGACGAGCACGACGACGACACCGTCCAGCCCTACGTCAAGGCGTCCGAGGACGGCTGGCTCATCTCCGGCGTCACCCCGGTCGACGAGGTGGAGCGAGCCATCGACCGCGACCTGCCCGAGGGCGACTACGAGACGGTGGCCGGTCTGGTCATCGACCTCCACGGTCGTTTCCCCGACATCGGCACCGTTGTCCGTGTCGACCTGGGCGAGGACCTCGGTCTGATGCCCGGTGAGCCGGACTGGCGCGAGGCCGAGATCGAGGTCATCGAGCTGGACCGTCACATCCCCGGCATGGTCAGGCTCCGTCTGGTCTCCGCCGAGGAGTCCGCTGCCCACGTCGAGCCCGAAGGCCCCGACGAGGAGCCCGAGGCGCACATGACCGGCGGCTCCGACGCATGGCACGCCGAGCACGCGCGCGCCGAGAAGGAAGGGGACGCCTGATGGAGAACCCGTGGGTGGTGCTCGCCGCCACCGTCATCATCATCGTCCTGTCCGCGTTCTTCGTCGCAGCCGAGTTCTCCCTGATCTCGGCCCGACGCCACCGGCTGGAGGACGCCGCGGCCACCAGCGCCTCGGCCCGTGCTGCCCTGCGCAGTTCCTCCGAGCTCACGATCCTGCTGGCTGCCTCGCAGCTCGGCATCACCGTCGCCACCCTGGCGCTCGGTGCGATCACCAAGCCCGCCGTGCACCACTGGCTCACCCCCGTCCTCGAGGGCTGGGGCATGCCGTTGTGGCCGGCCGACGTGGCGGGCTTCGTGCTGGCGCTCTTCATCGTCACCTTCCTGCACCTGGTGATCGGTGAGATGGCGCCGAAGTCGTGGGCGATCGCGCACCCGGAGAAGTCCGCGATCATGCTGGCCCTCCCGATGCGTGCCTTCATGTGGATCTTCCGCCCCGTCCTGAAGGCGCTCAACGGGATCGCCAACTGGCTCCTGGGCAAGGTCGGGGTCGAGGCCGCCGACGACCTCGAGGCAGGTCAGAGCCCCGCTGCGCTGCTGCACCTGGTGGAGCACTCCGCCGAGGTCGGTGCCCTGGAGGAGGAGTACACCGCGCAGCTCACCGGTGCCCTCCAGCTCGAGAAGCTCACCCTCGGCGACGTCGTCCGCCACAGCCGCCTCACGACCGTGCCGCGTGTCGCCACGGTCGGGGACGTCCAGGCCGCGTCGCTCTCCTCGGGCCACCTGCGGATCCTCGTGGGCGACCAGCACTCGGTGGTCGGCATGGTCCACGTGCGGGACACGCTCACCGTGAACCCGGCCGAGGGCCTCAGCCCGTACCTGCGCAAGGTGCAGCACCTGGGCCTGGACACCAAGGTCTACGACGCCCTCGCCCACATGCGTCGCACCAAGAGCCAGCTCGTGCTGGTCGACGACGCCGAGGGCAAGGCGATCGGTGTCATCACCATGGCGGACCTGCTCAAGGGACTGTTCCCGATCGCGCAGACGATGAACTGATCCACTGCACTGCTCAGCACTGCGTACGACGGCGTGATCCCATCGGGGTCACGCCGTCGTCGCGTCCACCGCCGGACGGCTCACCCCTGCGCGACTACGATGACGGCGTGGACCTGAGCGGACGACCCACCTCTGGTGGAGCAGCCCTCACGCCGGGACTGGTGTGGGGTCGTGCTGCCGTGCTTGCGTCCGTCGCGCTCCTGGCCGGGGTGGTCTCGCACGCCCTGGCCGACGGTCGTCTTCCCGGGGCACTCGCGCTCACGCTGCTGTGGGGGAGTTGCCTGCTCGGGTCGGCCCTGCTGCTGATGGTGCGGGCCTCCGCACCCCGGATCGTCGTGATGCTCCTGGCCGGGCAGACCTGGGTGCACGGTGTGCTCTCCGCGACCGCTGGTCACCGTGGCGAGGTGGCGGAACAGTTCCCGCCGCTCGCACCGGCGTCGCTGGGGGCACCGACCGGTGGAGGAAGCCTCCTGGAGCGCTTCCGGGCCAGCACCGACGCCGCCAACACCTACGCACCCGACGACTGGATCCCGCACCAGGTCGACCACCTCACCGCCCAGGGCCCGTTCATGCTCCTGGCCCACGTGGGGGCGGCAGCAGCGATCGGCCTGTTCCTCGCTGTGGGGGAGGACGCTCTGTGGCGCCTGCTCGCCCTCGCGGCGGTGCGTGCCGATGCCCGTGCGCGGTACGCCCTGCGTCGGGCCAGTGTCCTCGCCGCCGCATGCGGAACCCGTGCCCGCCGTCCACTCCACACCGAGGGACCGCAGACCTTCGACTCCCAGGTCCTCGCCACCGGCGTCGACCGTGGGCGTGCTCCGCCGTTCGTGCTCGCTGCCTGAGGCCTGCCCTCACGCGCCCGCACTCACACCTGCACGCCCGTTCGCGCGCCTCGTCGCGCCCGCTCCACGGAGACGACCATGAAGACGTTCATCCAGATCGCCCACTCCACCCGTAAGTCCACCGCACGCCGCCTCAGCGCGATTGCGCTCGGACTGACCCTCGCGACCACCGTCGCCGCGTGCGGTGAGGAGGAGAAGGACGACACACCCAACGCCTCTGCCACCCAGACGACGAACCAGTCGAGCGTCGAGGTCAGCGACGCCTGGGTCCGTGCCACCGCCGGCGCGAAGGACACCACCATGAGCGCCGCGTTCATGGTCATCGACAACACCGGCGACACCGACGTCACCCTCACCGGTGCCCGCACCGAGGTGGCGGGCCGGGCCGAGATCCACGAGATGGTGATGGTCGACGGCAAGTCCGTCATGCAGCAGGTCGAGGACGGACTCCAGGTCCGCGCCGGCAGCGCCCAGCTGCTCCAGTCCGGTGGCAACCACGTCATGTTGATGGACATGCAGACCGAACTCGCGCCCGGCGACGAGGTCGCGCTGACGTTGGAGTTCTCCGACGGCTCCACCGTCGCCGTCGACGCCCCGGTGAAGGCGTTCACCGAGGAGGAGGGGCACTACCACGCCCCCGGCACCGCCGAGCACAGCCACTGACGTGAGCACTGAACTGGACAGCAGCGGGGTGCGTCGTCGCGGGTTCCTCGGCTACCTCGGTTCCGCGACGGCGGGTGCCGTCGTCGGCGCCGGAGCGGGCTTCGCGACCGCGCGAGCAGGCGAGGAAGGACGGGTCAGTACGTCGGCGCCGTCCGGCCTCGGCCGCGAGATCAGTCCGTGGGGCGCGCACCAGCCCGGTGTCGCGGCGCACCCGTCGTCGTTCACCGAGCTCGTCGCCCTGGACCTGACCTCCGAGTTGCGCCGCAGCGCCGACGTCGACGCCCTGGCGCGGCTGCTCCGGGTGTGGACCGGAGACGTGGAGGCGTTCACCCGAGGACGAGGTGCTCCCGGCGACACCGCCCCTTGGCTCGTGGCTGCCGACACCGACCTGACGATCACCGTGGGGCTCGGGCCGCGCCTGTTCACCACCGCCTGGGGGATCGAGGCCCCGGCCGGGTTCGGTCGGGTCCCGGCGATGAAGCACGACGAACTCGACGACGCCTGGAGCGGCGGCGACCTCTTCGTTGCGGTCTCCGGACGTGACGGCACCACCGTCGGGCACGTGGTGCGTCGCATGGTCGCCGACGCCACTCCGTGGGCACGTCAGCGGTGGCGTCAGAGCGGTAGTTGGAACGGGTACACGCCGTCGGGTGAGGAGATGACCGGACGCAACGTCTTCGGTCAGGTCGACGGTTCGGCCAACCCACGTCCCGGCACCGACCTGTTCGACACCACCGTCTGGATCCGCGACGGTGTCTGGGCCGGAGGAACCTCCCTGGTGGTGCGCAGGATCCGGATGGACCTGCCGGTCTGGGACACCCTGACCCGCTCCGAGCAGGAGGGGTCGGTGGGACGCGACCTGCCCACCGGGGCACCGCTGACCGGTGGGGAGGAACTCGACGACGTCCGGCTCTCGGCCAAGGACGGCGAGCGCTACGTCATCAACCCGCTCGCGCACGTGCGTCGCTCGCACCCCTCCACCCACGGCGGCCGACGGATCTTCCGCAAGGGCGCCAACTACGAGACGACCGACGGGCGGACGTCCGAGGCAGGGCTGATCTTCAGCTCCTACCAGGCCGACCTGCTCGACCAGTTCGTCCCGATCCAGCAGATGCTCGACGAGGGCGACGAACTCAACGAGTGGACCACCGCGATCGGTTCGGCAGAGTTCGCGGTGTTGCCCGGCTTCGTCGAGGGGGAGTGGCTGGGGCAACGCGTCCTGGGACTCTGACCCCGCGGCGAACCGTTCCGTGCAGAGAGGGCCGTACCCGATGGGTACGGCCCTCTCGTCGTGCGTGCTGCCCGAGCAGTGCAGGTGTCTCAGTCAGGGAACCCCGACGGCGTGCAGAGCTCCTTCGGCATGTCTCCGGTCCTGTCGGCACGGAGGTAGGAGAAGTACTCCTCCGAACGCTTCGCGTCCCAGCGGACGCTGAGGTCGGAGAGCGGAACCCCGCAGCTCATCTCCGCACGGGTCATCGCGATCCCGAACTTGCCGATCGACAGCGCGCTGCTGCCCTCGGAGACGGTGAACGACGACGCCGTCGCGGTGGCCAGGTTGAAGTAGCGGACCGGGTTGACCACAGTCATCGGCGAGAGGGCCTTCTTGCCGAGGGCTGCGACCACCTCACGCTGGGCCTTGGCGCGGTCGACGTCACCGAGCGCCTTGTAGGTCTTGCGGCTGCGGGCGTACCCGAGCGCGGTCGCACCGTCGGCCTCCTGACAGCCGGCCTGGATGTTCAGGTTGGCCTGCTTGTCCTTCATCTTCTTGGCCGGGCAGATCTCGACGCCGCCGACGGCGTCGACCATCTTCACCAGACCACCGAAACCGATCTCGACGTAGTGGTCGACCCGGATGCCGGTGGAACGCTCGACGGTCTCCACCAGCAACGGCGCGCCGCCCCAGGCGAAGGCGGCGTTGATCTTGCTCCGACCGTTGCGCCCGGGCACCTCCACCAAGGAGTCGCGTGGGATCGAGGTCAGCACGTTCGGACCCGAACCGGTGTGCAGCAGCATGATCGTGTCGGTGCGCTGACCGACGTCGTCAGGTCCGGTCCCGAGCTCCTTCTGCTCGGCCTCGGTGAGTCCGGCACGGGAGTCGCTGCCCACCACGAGGTAGGTGGTGCCGCCCTGCTCGGCCGGCCGCCCCTCGTAGACGCTGAAGGCCTCGACCCGGTTGATCTTCGACCATGCGTAGAACGGCACCGCGACCAGGAAGACCAGCCACAGCAGGAGCGCGATCTTCACGATCCGCCAGACCGGGGGACGCGAGCGGCGGGCCTCGCGGGGCTCGACGGGTGCGGTCTGTCGCTGAGGTGCTGGACGCTGAGGTGCTGGACGCTGGGGTGCCCGCGGAGCCTGGGGCGCCCGCGGAGGCTGGGGTGCCCGCGGCGACTGGTGTGCCGGGGGAGCGGGCTGCTGCGAGGGCGGTGGGGTCCGCAGGTACTGGGTGCGTTCGGCGTCGTCGGGAGTCTTCCCGTCGCCGTAGAGCCACCGGTATTCAGGGGTCCCCTCTGCGGGGGACGAGCCGGGGCGGGGTCGTTCTGCCATGGCAAGAACGTACCCTCGCACGGGTCAGGACTCGTGTCCGTCATCCAACACGCCGGGTCTCTGTCCGCGCTCGGCCACGATTGCTGGTGATACTTGCTTCGGCGTCGGCACACCGGCGTCGTACGACGTACCCCGGAGAACCGCATTGTCCGCGCCCACTGAACGCATCGACCTCGACGTCCCTGAACGGGCCGCCCGGGTCCGCTACCGCCGCGCAATGGCGATGGCGTTCATGACACTGCTCGTTCCCGGATCGGCCCAGCTCTTCGCCGGACGCCGTCGTCTGGGCACGGTCGCCCTGCTCACCTGGTTCCTCTGCGTCCTGGCGCTCGTGGCGATCGGGGTCACCGCCCTCGTCTCGCCCTCGACGCTGCTGTGGATGGGGACCCGCGAGTGGCTGATGCTCACCCTGCGGGTCGTGCTGGTGCTGCTGGCCCTGGGCTGGGCCTACCTCTTCGTGGACGCCTGGCGAGGCGGACGCCCGGAGTCGTTGCGCCGCCAGCACCGGTTCGCGGTGGTGCTCACCAACGGTGTCGCCCTCACCTCGGTCATGTCGGTGCTGCTCTTCGCCGCGCACCTGGCCGGCATCCAGCACGCCTTCCTCGACGAGGTCGGCGGCACCGCCGGCAACAAGGCCGCCGTCGAAGGTCGTTTCAACGTCCTCCTCGCGGGCGGCGACGCCGGCGACGGGCGCGTCGGCCTGCGCCCCGACTCATTGACGGTGGCCAGCATCGACGCTGCGACCGGCCGCACCGTGCTGATCGGCCTGCCCCGCAACATGTCCAACTTCCCCTTCGCCGAGGGATCGACGATGGCCGAGCAGTTCCCCGACGGCTGGAACTGCGACGAGTGCATGCTCAACGGCGTCTCCACCTGGGCGTTCGACCACCCCGACCTCTTCGGCGACGTCGACAACGTCGGCATGGAGGCCACCGTCCAGGCCGTGGAAGGCATCACCGACCTCGAGATCGGGTACTGGGCGCTGGTCAACCTCAAGGGATTCTCCAAGCTCGTGGACGCCTTCGGTGGCGTCGAGCTCAACGTCCGTGACCGGATCCCCGTCGGCCTGCCGAACGTCGACCCCTGGTTCCGCTGGATCGAGCCGGGCATCCGCACCCTCGACGGTGAGGACACGCTCTGGTTCGCACGCGCCCGCGAGGGCTCCGACGACTACTCCCGCATGGCGCGCCAGAAGTGCGTCATGGCCGCGATGCTCGCCCAGGTGGACCCGACCAAGGCCGTCCGCAACATCGGCAAGATCGCCGAGGCGTCCTCGGAGATGCTCTCCACCTCGATGCCGTCCTCGAAGTTCAACACCTTCGTCGAGCTCGCCCTCCAGGCGCGCAACGAGAAGGTCTCCACCGTTTCGCTGGTTCCGCCGGCGATCAACACCGGTAACCCCGACATCGGCAAGGCCCAGCGCATGGTCGCCAAGGCGATCGACCGTTCGGAGAACCCGAAGAAGAAGGCCAAGAAGAAGGGAAGCGGAACGTCCGTCTCTCCCTCGCCTGCGGGCCAGCCGACCGTCACCGGCGGTTCCAAGGGTTCGCAGAAGCAGGGGTACGAGGCCAACGAGGCCGACGACCTCGCTGCGTCGTGCTGACCTCGGGCCGGGGACGCGCCGCCCGGGGAGGGGCACGAAGCGGCTCCCTCACCCCCGTGGGCCTAGGCTGAGCACGTGACTTCGTCCCACCCTGTCGGAGCCGCGCGCGTCGTCGCCGCGGTGGTGACGTTCAACCGCATCGCTCTGCTGCGCGAACTCGTCGACCGTCTCCGTGAAGTGCCCGGCCTGGCCGAGATCCTCGTCGTCGACAACGCCTCGACCGACGGCACCGGCGACTGGCTCGCCGCCCAGGCCGGCGTGGGCGGAACGCCGGTCGTGGGCCGCACCCTGGCCGACAACCTCGGTGGTGCCGGCGGATTCGACACGGGTCTGCGCTGGGCCGTCGATCGTGACGCCGACCTGGTCTGGTTGATGGACGACGACGGTCTGCCCGACGTCGACACCCTGTCCCGGCTGCTCGAGTTCGAGGGTCAGCTCGACTTCTGGGGCCCTGCCGTGGTCGACAAGGACGCCCCCGAGCGTCTGGTCTTCCCGATCCGGCTGCCGAACTCGGCCCGGGTGCTGACCAGTACCACCGAGCTCGCCGCCGCTGCACCCGACGGGCTCCTGCGCGACGTCGTGATCCCGTTCAACGGTGTGCTGGTCACCCGCGAACTCGTCGAGCGGATCGGTTCGGTGCGCGCCGAACTCTTCATCTGGGGAGACGACCACGAGTACCGTCTGCGCGCCGAACGCGCCGGTGCCCGGATCGGCACGGTCGTCGACACCGTCGTGCGTCACCCGTCGGTGGGCGAGCTCGGCACCCCCACGCTCGGAGGGACGTACAACCACTCCGACTCCGACCTCAAGCACTACTGCATGGCGCGCAACAACCTGCTCAACCTGGCCGAGTACCGCAGCAAGCTGCACGCGCTCGCCTTCGTCGCCAAGACGGTCTGGTTCTACACGTTCACCAAGCCGTCGCTCGCCCGCCTGCGCCTCAGCTTCTCCGCGTTCGCCGCAGCGGTGCGTGGCGACTTCACCGGCCACCGGAGGTTCCTCGCATGACCGCCCAGCCCACTGAGCGCAGCAACGAGACGGGCACGCACGAGACCGTGGCGGTCGTCGTGGTGACGTACAACCGTTCCGAGCTGCTCACCCGGATGCTCGACGGACTGGCCGCCCAGACGCACCGCCCCGACGCCGTGATCGTGGTCGACAACGCCTCCACCGATGACACCGCCGCCGTGCTCGCGGCCCGTGCCGAGGTCGGCGACCTGCCGCTGCAGGTGATCACCTCTCCCGACAACCTCGGTGGCGCCGGTGGCTTCCACCGCGGCGCGCTGGAGTCCTTCGACGGCGGCTTCGACCGCACCTGGCTGATCGACGACGACGTCGTCCCGGCCCCGGACTGTCTCGCGGTGCTGATGGCGGCCGACGAGGACACGCTGATGGTGGTCCGGGAGGACCTCACAGGTGCGCTGTGCGAGAAGGCTGCGATCCGCTTCGACCTCACCAACCCGCTCGCGATCCGCCCCAAGACCGCCAGCGTCGACAGCGTCCACGCCTCGCGGGCCGAGATGCCCGAGCGCGTGGCGGTCGAGAACGTGGCCTTCGAAGGCTTCATGTACCGCCGCGTCGTCGCCGAGACGATCGGTCTGCCCGACCCGTCGTTCTTCATCTTCTACGACGACGTCGACTACGCCGTGCGGGCCCGAGCCGCCGGCTTCACGATCTGGGCGCTGCGCGACGCCGTCCTGGTGCGCCAGCTCGACTTCAACCAGCAGCACGACCTGGCGGGCTGGAAGGGGTACTACATGTACCGCAACCTGTTCGTCGTCCACCTGCGCCACGGGACCAACCCGTTGGTGCGCCTCAAGCCGTGGCTGATCACCGCTGCCGTCGTCGCCCTGAGCCCCCTGCGTGGTGGCCGGGCGGAGGCGGGCAACGTGATCCGAGCCATGAGGGACGCTCGCGGCATGCGCGCCGTCCCGGCCGAGTCCCGACCCCGCCGGTAGACTCGACGCCGCTTCATGAACACACTCAACCGAGGAGCAGAGAAGTTGTCAGAGTCCGCCCCGTCGAACACCGTCGACCAGACCGAAACCCCTGACCTGGTCGTCGTCGGCTCCGGCTTCTTCGGCCTCACGATCGCCGAGCGCGCAGCCAACGAGCTGGGCCTCAAGGTCCTCGTCCTCGAGCGTCGCGACCACATCGGTGGCAACGCGTACTCCGAGTTCGACGAGGAGACCGGGATCGAGGTGCACAAGTACGGCACCCACCTGTTCCACACCTCCAACAAGCGCGTGTGGGAGTACGTGAACCGCTTCACCTCGTTCACCAACTACCAGCACCGCGTCTTCGCGAAGTACCAGGGGCAGGTCTACTCCTTCCCGATGAACCTGGGTCTCATCAACCAGTTCTTCGGCAAGGCCCACACCCCGGACGAGGCCCGTGCCCTGATCGCAGAACAGGCGTCGGAGTTCAAGACCTCCGAGGCGAAGAACCTCGAGGAGAAGGCGATCTCCCTGATCGGTCGCCCGCTCTACGAGGCGTTCGTCAAGGGCTACACCGGCAAGCAGTGGCAGACCGACCCGAAGGAGCTGAGCCCGGACATCATCACGCGTCTGCCGGTTCGCTACACCTTCGACAACCGCTACTTCAACGACGACTTCGAGGGTCTGCCGGTCGACGGCTACACCGCGTGGCTCAACAAGATGGCCGAGCACGAGAACATCGAGATCCGCACGGGTGTCGACTTCCTCGAGGTCGCCGACGAGTACAAGGGCAAGATCCCGGTCGTCTACACCGGTCCGGTCGACGAGTACTTCAACAACTCCGAGGGTCGCCTCTCGTGGCGCACCATCGACCTGGAGCAGGAGACGCTCGACGTTGACGACTTCCAGGGCACCGGCGTGGTCAACGCCAACGACCCCGAGCTGCCGTTCACCCGCGTGCTCGAGTTCAAGCACCTGCACCCCGAGCGCAAGCACACCCCGGGCAAGACGATCGTCGTGCACGAGTACAGCCGCTTCGCCGAGGAGGGCGACGAGCCGTACTACCCGATCAACACCGCCGAGGACCGCGCCAAGCTGCTCAAGTACCGCGAGCTGGCCAAGGCCGAGCCGATGGTGCTGTTCGGTGGCCGCCTGGGCACCTACAAGTACCTCGACATGCACATGGCCATCGGTGCCGCGCTGTCGATGTTCGACAACAAGATCAAGCCCCACTTCGCCGACGGCGAGGAGTTCAAGAGCGGAGGTGTGGACGCGTGAGCGCCACCCCTGAGAACACCCCTGAGTCCGCCACTGAGTCCACCGCCACGGTGACTCGTCTCCTGCAGCGTCAGATCCTGCCGCAGCAGAGCGACTCCAGCGTCTACCCGCTGTACGTCGACCTCGAGGCCGCTGTCCTCGATGCCGACAAGTACGAGGTCGGCTCGAACCGCAACGCGCAGCAGCTCAACGCCGCTGCGATGCGTCAGTCGATGGCGAGCGGCGCCAAGGTCCACCCCGACCAGTTCCTGACCCGCACCGAGTTCAAGCTCCCCGCGGGCGAGGAGATCTCGTTCGGCACCTACTTCAACGCCTTCCCGGCGTCGTACTGGCGTCGCTGGACGATCGTCTCCGAGGTCACCCTGACCGTCACCCTGCGCGGCAAGGGCGCCCACCTCGTGGTCTACCGCTCGATGGCCAACGGTCGTTCGCAGCGCGTCGACGACGCCTTCACCGGCGACGCCGAGAGCGGCACCTACTCCTTCGACCTGCCGCTGAAGCCGTTCGTCGACGGTGGCTGGTACTGGTACGACGTCGTCGCGGGTGACTCCGACGTCGTCGTCGAGTCGGCCGAGTGGACCGCCGAGGTCCCCGAGGACCGTGCCCAGCACGGCACCGTGGACATCGCCATCACGACGATGAACCGCCCCGACTTCTGCGCCAACCTGATCGCCCAGCTCGGCGAGGACGAGGCCCTGCGCCCCTACCTCGACGAGGTGCTGGTCATGGAGCAGGGCACCCAGCTCGTCACCGAGTCCGAGGTCTTCGCCTCCGCCGAGGCCGCGCTGGGCGACAAGCTCCGCGTCATCGTCCAGGGCAACCTGGGCGGTTCGGGCGGTTACGCCCGCGGTCAGCTGGAGTCGGTCCGCAAGGGCAGCGCCACGTACATGATGTGCATGGACGACGACGTGATCGCCGAGCCCGAGGGTGTCATCCGTTCGGTCACCTTCGGTGACCTCGCGCGCCGCCCCACGATCGTGGGTGGTCACATGTTCAGCATCTACTCGCGCTCGCGCCTGCACTCGTTCGGCGAGATCGTCCAGCCCTACCGCTTCTGGTGGGAGTCGGCCCCGGGCGTCTTCGGCGACTGGGACCTCGGTGCCCGCAACCTGCGTTCGACGCGTTGGCTGCACCGCCGCGTGGACGTCGACTTCAACGGTTGGTTCATGTGCCTGATCCCGCGTCAGGTGATCGAGGAGATCGGCCTCTCACTGCCCGTCTTCATCAAGTGGGACGACTCCGAGTACGGCCTGCGCGCCAAGGCCGCCGGCTTCCCGACCGTCTCGTTCCCCGGTGCTGCCGTGTGGCACGTGCCGTGGAGCGACAAGAACGACGGTCTCGACTGGCAGTCCTACTTCCACCAGCGCAACCGCTTCGTCGCGGCGCTGCTGCACTCGGTCTACCCCAAGGGTGGCCGTATGGTGCAGGAGTCGTTCAACCACCAGGTCAAGCACCTGGTGTCGATGCAGTACTCCACCGTCGAACTGCGCCACAAGGCACTCGAGGACGTCCTTGCCGGACCGGGTCAGCTGCACGCCGACCTTCCGACGAAGCTCAAGGAGATCCGCGAGTTCGTCAAGCCGTTCAGTGACGCGCAGCTCCAGGCCGACCCCGACGCCTTCCCGGCCGTGCGTCGCCACAAGCCGCCGCGCAAGGGTCGCGACGAGACCGGCGTCCCGACCGGTCGTCAGGTCCGGCTCGCTGCCCTCAAGGCGCCGATCCGTCAGCTGCTCCCGGTCCGCCCGACCTCGCGTCAGCACCCCGAGGCCGAGATCCCGGCCATGGACTCGCAGTGGTACCGCCTGACGAAGTTCGACTCGGTCGTCGTCTCGATGCCCGACGGCACGTCGTCGGCGCTCTACCAGCGTGACCCGGCGAAGTTCAACGACCTGCTCAAGCGCACCGTTGACATCCACCTGCGCCTGCGCAAGGAGTGGTCGTCCCTGGCTGCGGAGTACCGCAGCGCCCTGGGCGACATCACCTCGCCCGAGGCGTGGGAGGAGACGTTCCGTCCCTGGACCGCTGCGGCGGACGCCCCCTCGGAGGCTTGATGAGCTCGGTCGTCACCGACGAGCAGGACCTCCCGCCGCTCGCGCCTCCGGCGCCGGGCGGCGGGTTGTTCGAGGTCTTCCGGCAGCGTTACCTGCTGAAGACCTTGGTCAAGAACACCCTGCAGTCGAGCTACCAGGGAACGTTCCTGGGATGGTTGTGGAGCTACGTGCAGCCGGGCATCCGGTTCGCGATCTACTACTTCCTTTTCCAGGTGATGATGGCGCGCGGCGGGGAGGACCTGCCCAACTTCGCCATCCACATGGTCTGCGGCATGGTGATGGTCCACTTCTTCACCGAGGCCTTCAGCGGCGGCACGCAGTCCTTGCTGCGCAGCCGTCGACTGTTGTCGAAGCTGCCCATGCCGAAGGCACTGTTCCCGGTCGCGAAGACGATCGTGGCTCTGTGGCACACCTTCCCGATGCTGGTCATCCTCGTGGTGATCGACGTCCTGGTGGGGTGGCGTCCCGACATGGTGGGCATCGGCGCGGGTCTGCTGGGCTTCGCGATCCTGTTGCCGCTGGGTCTGGCCCTGGCGATGTTCTTCAGCATCCTCAACGTCTTCTGGCGCGACTTCGGCAAGCTGATCGGCACCATCACCCAGTTGGTGACCTTCAGCGTCCCGATGATCTACCCGTTCACGTTCATCACCGCCCACGGTGAGACCTGGACGCAGGCCTACCTGCTGAACCCGGTCGCTGAGGCGGTGCTGCTGATGCAGCGTTGCTTCTGGGTCGGCTCGACCCACGACCCGGCCGGCTTCACCGAGCGGCACATGCCGTCGGACCTGTGGGAGCGCGGCTTCGTCATGCTCGCCGTCAGCCTGCTGATGCTGGCTCTGGCGACGCTGTGGTTCAAGAAGTACGAGGCACGAGTGGTGGAGAGACTCTGATGGCAGCCAACTTCATCGAGGTGCGCAACGCCACCAAGACCTTCCGCATGCAGTACCACCGCTCCATGAAGCAGATGGCGATCGCGAAGGTGAAGGGTCAGCGCACCCACGACGTCTTCAACGCGGTCGACGACGTCAGCTTCACCGTGGAGCAGGGCGAGGCGATCGGCCTGATGGGACTCAACGGTTCGGGCAAGTCGACGCTGCTCAAGCTGGTCTCGGGCGTGATGCGACCCGACGCTGGTTCGGTGCTGACCCGTGGACGCATCGCCGGCCTGATCGCCACCGGTGCCGGGTTCGACCCGCTCCTGACGGGACGCGAGAACCTGTGGCTCCAGGCGGCCATCCTGGGCATGAGCGAGGCGGAGACACGTCGCAAGTTCGACGAGATCGTCGCTTTCGCCAATCTCGGGAAGTTCCTCGAGACCCCGGTGACGTACTACTCCTCGGGCATGAAGGCCCGTCTGGGATTCGCGGTGGCGATCCACGTCGACTCCGACATCTTCATCGCGGACGAGGCGCTGGCGGTCGGTGACCGTCCCTTCAAGCGCAAGTGCAAGAAGAAGATGGACGAGATCAAGGCCTCGGGCACCACGATCTTCTACGTCTCCCACTCGCCGGGTGCGGTCCGTGACCTGTGCTCGCGTGTCCTGGTCCTGGAGAAGGGCCGTCTGGTCTTCGACGGGGGAGTGGACGAGGGAATCCAACTGCTCAAGTACGACGACAAGCCGAAGAAGGGCGCTGCGGCCACGGCTGGCGGCGCGACGGTCACGAACGTCAACGGAGACCTGGAGGAGGACGTCTGAGACGTCCTGGCAGGTCAACGCGCGCGAGCCGGTCCCGACGGGGCCGGCTCGCGGTGTCTTGGCGGACGGGGTGCGTGAGCGTTGCACGTCGTTGACCGGTGACGTCCCGGTGCAGACCAGTGGCCTTGCGGGGCGGAGATGTGTGAATCTCGCCGCGAAATGGGTTTCGAACGCTCAAGATGGGGTGATTCTCCTCTCTGGAACGCAGTGTTCTGAGTCTGCCCGGCGTGTCGGCTGGAAATTACACCGTTGTAGTTACTCACTTTGGTTTACGAAACGGGTGGGGCAGATGTGAAACTTGTGTTCCGTGTGAATCTTCCCCCGCACTGGAGTACCCAAATGAGCATCATCAAGAACCGGTTGAGCACCGCCTGCCAGCGCACGCTGACAGTCGTGGCAGCCGTTGCCCTGATCGCACCCGCAGCGACCGTCATCGAACTCGACGTCGTCACCTCCGGGCCGGACGCACCCTCCTCGTCGGCGACGGCCGGCGCGGTCCTGAGCGCTGCCGTGCCCGTCGAGAGCGTCGAGCCGCAGGTCAACGACTACGCGATCGAGATCGGCGAGCAGGCGGACGCCCTCGCGGCCGAGTCCCTCCCGGTCGAGGCGCACGCCGACCACGACCACGGCGATCACGCCGACGAGACGGACGCCCACGCAGGGCACAGCCACGGCTTGCCTTCCGACGTCGCGCCGGACGAGGTCGTCACGGCTGCGGTGTCCGCACCCGTCGAGGGCTACGGCGCCGTCGGTGTCACCTGGGGTGGCGACGCCGTCGTGTCCGACGCCGAGATCGCGCTGCAGGTCCGCACCCGCGTCGGTGAGGAGTGGAGCGACTGGGACGCGCTGGCCTACCACGACGAGCACGCCCCCGACCCCGAGAGCGCGGAGGGCCAGGGCATCCGCGCCGGCACCGAGGCCACCGTCGTCGGCAACGTCGACGAGGTCGAGGTACGCGTCGACGGTGTCGGTGCGCTCCCCGAGGACCTGACTCTCTCGGTCGTGGACCCGGGCGCCGTCGAGACCCGCACCGAGGCCCCGGCGATCGACACCGCCGACAGCGCTGCCGCCCCCGTCGCGGTCCCGGCCGCCGAGAGCATCGCGCTGAGCAGCGGATCCGTCGCCTCCGACGTCCCTCTCGTGGCGGCTGCCGCCGTCACCGCACCCAAGCCGCTGATCTACTCGCGTGCCCAGTGGGGTGCCGACGAGTCGATCCGCGACAAGTCCTCGCTCCACTACGGCAAGGTCCAGGCCGGCTTCGTGCACCACACGGTGAACGCCAACGACTACACCTCTGCCGAGGTGCCGGGCATCATCCGCAGCATCTACGCGTACCACGTGAAGTCCAAGGGCTGGAGCGACATCGGCTACAACTTCCTGGTCGACCGCTTCGGCCGCATCTGGGAAGGCCGCTACGGCGGGGTGGAGAAGGCCGTCGTCGGTGCCCACACCGTCAACCGCAACTCCAACTCGTTCGCCGGTTCCGCGATCGGCAACTTCGAGACCGTGCAGCCCACCAGCGCGATGATCGACGCCTACGCCTCCCTCTTCGCCTGGAAGCTCGGCCTCAACGGCGTCGCCGCCGACGCGAAGAACATCAAGATCAACGGCGCCACGTTCCAGGCCATCAGCGGCCACCGCGACTCCGCCGCGACTGCCTGCCCCGGCCAGCACCTCTACGCCAAGATCGGCGACATCCGGAAGAAGGCCAAGGCACTGCAGGGAACCACCGGTTCCACCAACACCCCGCAGACCCCGGCACCGACCACTCCGGCACCGACCACCCCGGCCGTCCCGCAGTTCGCCGACCCGGTGATCCAGTCCAACCTGATCGGCACCGCGCACCCCGACATCCTGGTGCGCCGTACGTCGGACAAGAAGCTCTTCGCGATCCCCACCGGTGGCCTCTCCGAGCTGGCAGCCCCCACGACCCTCTACAAGTCGATGGCGACGACCACCCGCGTCTTCACCACCCCCGACATGAACGGCGACGGCAAGGCCGACCTCGTCAGCATCTCGGGCAAGGGCGCCACCACGGTTCGGTACGGCAACGGCAAGGGCAAGTTCACCGCCGGCAAGTCGACCCACGCCGGCACCGCCGGGTACAGCCTCCTGGTCGCCGCCGGCGACATCAACCGTGACGGTCGCGCGGACCTCGTGGGCCGCGACGCCAAGGGCCAGGGAATCGCCTTCCTGCGCAACAAGCACAACAAGTTCGCACGGGTGAAGCTGAACCGCACGTTCAAGACCGTGAGCGCTCTCTACCCCGTGGGCGACGTGACCGGCGACGGTTACCCCGACCTTCTGGCACGGCGCAAGAAGGACAAGGCCCTCGTCATCATCCGCAGCACCGGCTCGCGCAGTTACGCCCCGGCCAAGAAGTTGGCCGGTGACTGGAGCAAGCTCCGCGACATCGTCGGCGGCGTCGACTTCGACAAGGACGGCAAGACCGACATCGTCTTCCGCAACACCGATGGCAACGTCTGGGTCCTGCCGGGTCTCGGCAACGGAACCTTCGAGAGCGCCGCTCTGGGCCCGATCGCCAAGAACACCGCCGTCAGCGCACTGAGCACCGCCCCGCTCAACGGCACCTCCAACCCGGACGTCCTGGGCCGCGTGGGCAAGTCGGTCGTCGTCCTCAAGAACACCGGCAAGTTCGAGCTCGGCACCCCGGTCAGCCTCAAGATCTCGATGCCGACCGCCACCGCGATCGTCAACGCCGGCGACTTCAACAAGGACGGCAAGGGCGACGTCATGGCCGTGCGTGAGAACGGTCAGCTGATCCTGCGCACCGGCGACGGGACCGGCGGTCTCTCCAAGGCGATCGTGATCGGCTCCGGTTTCACCGGCGTCACCAACATCCAGGCCGTCGGCGACGTCACCCGTGACGGTCACCCCGACCTGATGGGCACCCAGGGTGGCGTCACCAAGATCTGGCCCGGCCAGGGCACCGCGAAGCTGAAGGCGGCCATTGCCGCACCCAACTTCAAGGCGCCGCTGGCCCGACTGAAGACGGCCTCGGCCTACGACCCCACCCAGTACGACTGGAAGCTGACGGTCAGCGACCTTCGCCTGGGCGCCGGCACCACGGACCTCGTCGTCCGTGAGCGCACCACGGGCCGCCTCCACGTCTTCGAGAACACCGCCAAGGGCATCGGATCGCGCCGCTACCTGGGTCGTGGCCTCGGGGTCTACGACCTGGCCGGGTGAGGTCGAGGGCCTGCTGAGGCAGGCCCCACGCACGTGTGGCTCGGACCGGGCGGGGAAGACCGACCGTCTCTGGGCGCCCGGCCTCAGGAAGGATTGACCAGGACGCTGGTCGTCCGCTCCTGAGCAGCCACGGCGTCGAGACGGTCGGCGTCCGGACGAGCCACCAGAACCACCGAACCCGCTCGCACGAGCGGCTCGGTGAAGACGTTGACACCTGATGGGGAAGTCGGGTTCAGCGTCGTCAGGAGACGGCCGCGGTCGGTGAGGAGACTCCCGGACGCGGCCGTCTCCCACGTCTGCGCCTGGGTGAGGGTCCCCGCAGCGGTCGTGACGGCTGCGTCGGCGCCCGTGGGGGCGTCCCATGCGGTGAACGCGTCGGGCTGGCCCCACACCTCCACGCCGACGTCGTGGACACCGGCGGGGAGCGGCTCACGGAAACGCACGCCGAGGGGGAGCAGGCTGCAGGCCAGCACCGGGACGTCGTCGGCGATCTCTGCCCAACGCTCCAGGGAGTCGGGGCCGCAGACCACGGCGTCGAGCTCGGAGTCGGCCACGGAGTCGTCCAGGACCACGTCGAGTCCGACCGTCCACGCCGCACCCAGGAAGACGGTGCCGAGCCAGTGCGTGGGCAGGTCGAGACGGATCCGGGCGCCACGCTCGAGATCGTGCTCGTCGGCGAGCAGTCCGGCGGCCTTGGAGACCCAGTTGGCGTAGGTGATGACGGAGAGCTCGACGCGCTCGAAGGTGGAGTGGTCGTAGAAGGTGACCAGCGGTTCGCCGGGGGAGAGCCGCATGACACTGGACAGGGCGGCGGAGAAGGTGGTGGGGGCTGAGGCGCTCATGCCGTCAGCCTAGGCAGCACGCGGGGAATGGCGTGGGCGTGGTCTACCCTCGCGGACATGACCGACACGCAGCAGCTCCCCGACCTGTGGGCCGTGGTGCCCGCCGGTGGCGCCGGGACCCGCCTCTGGCCGCTCTCGCGCAGGACCGCCCCCAAGTTCCTGCTGGACCTCACCGGTGCCGGCCGCACGCTCCTCCAGAGCACCGTGGACCGTCTGGCCCCCCTGGCTGGCGACCGCGTCATGGTGGTCACCGGCGCGGTGCACGCCGACGCCGTGCGCGCCCAGCTCCCCGAGATCGACGGCGACCGTGTGGTCGCCGAACCCTCCCCGCGGGACTCGATGGCAGCGATCGGTCTCGCGGCCGCGTTCCTGGAGGCCAGTGAACCCGACGCGGTGATGGCCTCCTTCGCCGCCGACCACGTCATCACCGACACCGCCGGTTTCCAACGTGCCGTCACCGAGGCCGTCGAGGCCGCACGCCTCGGTTGGCTGGTGACCATCGGCATCCAGCCGACCGGCCCCGCCACCGGCTTCGGCTACATCCGCTCCGGCGCTGACATCGCGGGCACCGCAGCCCGCGTCGTCGAGCAGTTCGTCGAGAAGCCGAGCCGAGAGGTGGCCCAGGGGTACCTCGCCACCGGCGCCTACCGCTGGAACGCCGGCATGTTCGTGGTGCGCCCCGGGGTGCTGCTGGAGCTGCTGGCCGAGACCGACCCGGCGTTCGCCAAGGCCCTTCGCGGCATCGCCGCCGACCCGTCGACGCTGCCCGAGGTGTGGCCGACGCTGCCCAAGATCGCGATCGACCACGCCGTTGCCGAACCCGCAGCCGCGGCCGGACGTGTCGCCAGCGTCACTGGTGGCTTCGGGTGGGACGACGTCGGTGACTTCGCCTCCCTGGGCGACCTGCTCCGCGACCTGCGTGCGGGACAGGGACAGCAGGCTCCTGACGTCGAGGTGATCGGTGACGCGGCGCTGGTGCGCACCGTCGACGCCGGTGGCCTCGTCGTTCCTGCCTCCGGTCGCACGGTGGCCGTGATCGGCCTCGACGACGTGGTCGTGGTCGACACCCCCGACGCCCTGCTGGTCACCACGCGTGAGCGGGCCCAGGAGGTCAAGGCGATCGTCGCCGGTCTCACTGCCGACGGACGCGCCGACCTGACCTGAGGCCTCGCAGCAGGCCACCCGTTACGACGAGGGCCCGTCACCGCATTCGCGGTGACGGGCCCTCGCGCACGCTGCTGAGGATCGAGCCGGGATCAGCCGGCCTCGGGCTCCGGGGAGTCCATGTAGGGGTAGTCCTTCATGAACTTCTCCAGAGCGGCGCCGCTCGGCTCCGAGCAGTACTGCCACACGCCGACGGTCTTGATGTCGGTGTTGTCCTGGCCGCCCTTGGACCAGTGGGTGAAGGCGACGTGCTGGTCCTTGGGGAACGCCTCGCCGTCGGCCTTGGTCCACGGCACGGCCTTGAACTTGTTGCGCATGGAGTTGCCGTCGAACTTCGCGGCCAGACCCTTGACGGTGGCCAGCTTGTCGGCGTCGCCGGCGATGGTCTCGTCGTACCAGAGGACGGTGTAGCCGTGCTCCAGGTTGTGCACCAGGTAGCCCAGGTCGGGACGGTCGTCGGAGTAGAACTTGCGGTCGAAGTTGGTGTCCCAGGACGAGAAGTGCTGACCGTAGGCCGGCGGCGCGTCCGGGTAGTCGATCGGGGTGCCCGGCTCGACGTGGTTGCTGACGCCCTCGTCGCCGTCCTCGCGGGTGATGACCTCGCCGCACACGTCAGCCTTCGCGCCGATGGATGCGAAGTCCTTGGAGCTGAACTTCTTGCGGTCGATCGAATCCGTGACGGGCTTCCACGCAGCGGCCACGATGATGAGCAGTGCGAGAGCACTGGCCACACCGATGATCATGACGTTGCCGCGGCGAGCGGCAGACTTCTGCTGCTTGCGGATGGCATCGAGCTTCGCCTGCCGGTCGTTCTTCTCCTGCTTGGCCACTGTGGCTCTTCTCCGGTGGTCGTTCGGGGTCCGCGGCGCGGACCGGTCGGGGTGAGTCTACGGACGAGTCGGTGAGAAGCACGCCGAAGTGACCAGAGCGGCCTCGGGCGTGGCCTCGACCGGCCGCCAACCGTGGCTGACGGCGACGGCACGCAGCACCGAGGCGGGAGCCGGGGCGGCGAGCTGGACCTCGACGAGATCCTCCTCGAGACGTGTGGTCTGCAGGTCGGGGAAGACCCGACGCAGGGCGGTCGTGAACTCCTCGCTCGCGGCGGCTGCTCCGAAGACGTGCCACCAGGTCTCGTCGGTGGCCAGGGCGGTCACCACCGCCTCGCGGGCACCGAAGCCGAACAGGTCGGCGCCCTCGCCGCGCTGCAGGGAGACAGCCCCCGGGCCGTGGTCGCCGCGCGGGAGCACCAGGTCGGCGCGTCCCCGCACACGGGCCAGCGGACGTCCCCCGAGCTTGCCCTGGGCCAGCTCTGCGGCGCCGGCGATCTCGTCGGCCACGGCCGGGAGGGTGACGGCGAGCGGGTTGCCGTAGGAGTCGACGCTGCCCGCGAACACCTCGGCCGGGGTCAGCCCGGCGACGCCGATCGCGATGTCGGTCTGGCCGTCACGCCAGGCTCGTCCTGCGGTGTCGGTGACGACGACCCCGACGTTGACCCCGGCCAGCTCGGCCAGTCGCTCACGCAGGGTGCGCGCGGTGGCGTCGGGGTCCGCGGGCAGCAGCACGATGGTGCCGGCCTCGACGTTGGATCGATCGATCCCGGCCGCGGCCATCACCAGACCGAGACGGTTCCGCACGATCCGGGTCATGCCCCGGCGCGCCACCACCCGGATGGTCTCGTCCGCGAACGCCTGTTCGTAGGAGGCGTCGTCGCTGGGGCGGATCCGGCCCTCGGCCTTGGAGACGATCTTGGAGGTGACCACGACGACGTCGCCGTCCATCAGGTCCATCAGGTCAGCCACGACGACGGCCAGGTCAGTGCCGGGGACGATCTCGCCGAGGCCGTCGGGTGCGGTGACGGTGATCTCGCCGCTGCGTGCGGTCATGCCGACACCAGCTCGATCGCGGCGGAGACCATCGCCGCCGTGGCGGTCTCGTCGGTCATCATCAGCGGCACCGCGGCGGCCGCGATCCCGGCGCCCTGCAGGGCGGGCACGGCGTCGGCGTCGGCGGTGTCGACCAGCCAGCCGTCGAGCACTCCACCGCTGCTGCGGGCACCGTAGTGCAGGCCCACGCCCGCTGCGGAGACCTCGACGCCGGTGGCGGTGAGGAGCTGGTTGGCCATGCCGCGCACGTGGCTGCCGGCCACGATCGGGGAGAGGCCGACGACCTTGGCGGTGGTGGAGGACAGGGCCTCGCGGACGCCGGGCACGCCGAGGATGGTGCCGACCGAGACGACGGGGTTGCTCGGTGGGAGGACGACGAGGTCGGCTCCGGTGATCGCCTCGACGACGCCCGGCGCGGGGGTGGAGGAGTCGAGGCCGACGGTGAGGACGGCCTCGGCGGGCACCTCGGCGCGCATCCGGACCCAGTACTCCTGGAAGTGGACGACGCGTCGGCCGGAGGGGGAGTCGGGGTCGGTGACGGCGACGTGGGTCTCGACCCGGTCGTCGGTCATCGGCAGCAGGGTGACGCCGGGGTTCCAACGGCGGCAGAGTGCCTCGGTGACCACCGAGAGCGGGTAGCCGGCCTCGAGCATCTGGGTGCGGACGAGGTGGGTGGCCACGTCGCGGTCTCCCAGGCCGAACCAGGTGGGCTCGACGCCGTAGGCGGCCAGCTCCTCCTTGACGCTCCAGGTCTCCGCGCGTCGGCCCCAGCCGCGCTCGTCGTCGATGCCACCGCCGAGGGTGTACATGACGGTGTCGAGATCGGGGCAGATCTTGAGCCCGTGGAGCCACGTGTCGTCGGCGGTGTTGCCGATGACAGTGACGTGGGTGTCCTTGGTGAGCCCGGGTACGGTGGACGTGCTGATGCCGTGGAGAAGTCCGCGGAGAAAGCGGGCTCCGCCCATACCACCGGAGAGCACTGTGACGTTGCGCATGCCGCATATCTTTGCCCGAGTACTCCGGGGTGTGACCAAGTGGTCCGGACCTTCGGTCACAGGCGGCCGCCAATACCACTCGTTGGCTTGACTTACGCGGAACGACAGGCGTGTAATTCCAACTGTGTTGAACGCAGCACCACACGGATGGGGAGTGGTGTTGCTCACAGGTCGAGAGGGCGAGAACTGATGAGGGAACTGTTTCTCCTGGACTCCGGCGCCGAAGAAATGGGTTGGCAGGAGCGCGCACTGTGCGCCCAGACCGACCCGGAGGCGTTCTTCCCTGAGAAGGGTGGATCCACCAGGGAGGCCAAGAAGGTCTGTCTGACCTGCGACGTCCGCACTGACTGCCTCGAGTACGCCCTGATGAACGACGAACGTTTCGGCATCTGGGGTGGCCTCTCCGAGCGCGAGCGCCGCAAGCTGAAGAAGCTGGCCGTCTGACCCGTCGCACCCGTGCGACGACGCCGACGTGTCAGGGCCCTGACCCTCCTGGCGGAGGATCGGGGCCTTCTGCATTTTCCGCGAGTGCTGCCCGGCCCCCGTGTGACGAAGAAAATCGATGCCGCGCCATCCCGGGCGTGTCGCCAGCGTGACGCGGGTACTCCTCCTAGGACGGAACAACCCCCGTGTGACTTCGCCCCGGGAGCGGTCCTAGAGTCCTCCGAATGATCGTCTCCGCGGTTCTCGTCACCCACGACGGCGCGAGGTGGCTGCCCCAGGTGCTGGAGGGGCTCGCGTCCCAGACGCGCCCCGTCGACCGAGTGGTCGCCGTCGACACCGGAAGTCGTGACGAGACTCCCGAACTCCTGCGTCCCGTGATCGGGGAGTCGCGCACCGTCACCGCCCCCGTCGACACCGGTTACCCCACCGCCGTGCGCCTCGGCCTTGATCTCCTGGGGCCTGCCGAGCGTCCCGAGGACGAGTGGGTCTGGCTGCTGCACGACGACTCCGCGCCCGCGCCCGACGCCTTGGAGCAGTTGCTCCGGGTGGTGGCCGAACGCCCCGAGGCCGACGTCCTCGGACCGAAGCTGCGCGAGTGGCCCTCGCTGCGCCGCCTCCTCGAACTCGGGGTCACGATCTCCGGCACGGGGCGTCGCGAGACCGGCCTCGAACTCGGCGAGTTCGACCAGGGACAGCACGACGACGTGCGTCAGGTCCTCGCCGTGAACACCGCCGGCATGCTGGTGCGTCGTGCCGTCCTCGACGAGCTCGGTGGCCTCGACGAGGCGATGGGCGTCTTCGGCAACGACCTCGACTTCGGCTGGCGTGCCGCTGCCGCCGGTCACACCACCCTGGTCGCGCCCGGCGCGGTCGTCTTCCATGCCGAGGCCGCCCACCGCGGCCTGCGCCGGACTCCGCTGACCGGCAAGCACACCCACTACGCCGAGCGCCGGGCCGCGCTGCTGGTGCTGCTCTCGAACGTGGAGTCGCGACGCCTGCTCTGGACCACGTTGCGCCTGGCCGTGGGATCGGTGCTCCGTGTCCTCGGCCTGCTGCTGACCCGTCAGGTGGGGCAGTCCCTGGACGAACTCGCAGCGCTCGTCAACGTCTACGCCCGCCCCGGTACCGTCCGGGCGGCCCGGGCCCGCCGTCGTGCTGCCCGTGGCGGCAGCGCCGAGGCCGTCGACGCCCTGCGTCCGCCCTGGTGGCTCCCGTACCGGCACGGCCTCGACGCCGTCCAGGAGATCGCGAGCGCCGTGGTCGGTCAGGCCCACGACGTCGCCGACCGTCGGCGCGCCGCGAAGGCGGAGGAGGCAGCGGCCCACGGGCCCGCTCCCGTCGTCGCACCGCGCACGGCTCCCGGGCTCGACGCCGCGGACGACGACGAGGACATGTACGACGACACCGGCATCGTGGTCCGGTTCCTCACCAACCCGATCGCCGTCCTGGTCTCTCTCTTCGTCCTGGTCAGCCTGGTGGCGGCACGTGCTGCCGTCGGCGACATCTCCGGCGGCGCGCTCTCGCCGGTCCCGGCCGGCGGCACTGCTGACTGGTGGCGTCTGCACGTCGAGAGTCGGCACCCGCTCGGCACCGGCACCGACGTGCCTGCACCCGGGTACGTCGCGGTGCTCGCACTGGCCGGGATCTTCACCGGCGGCAACGCCGTGGCGGTCATGAGTACGCTGATGCTCCTCGCCGTCCCGGTGGCGCTCTGGGGGGCGTGGCGGTTCCTGCGCCTGGTCGGACGCCTTGTCGACCCTGACGGCATCAACCGGTGGGTCCTGACGTGGGGGTCGGTCACCTACGCCCTGCTCCCGGCGACCTCGGGGGCCTGGGGAGAGGGCCGGTTCGGCACCGTCGTCCTGGCTGCTCTGCTGCCGTGGCTCGCCCACGCTGCCCTCGGGTTCGCCGATCCTGAGCCCGCACGCCGCTGGCGCGCGGCCTGGCGTACCGGCCTGCTGCTGGCCCTGAGCGCCGCCTTCGTCCCCGCGGTCTGGCTCTTCGCCCTGCTCGCCGCGGCGATCGTGGTCGCGGCAGGCTTCGCGATCGCTCCGGCACTGCTGCGCGAACGGTCGGCCTGGGGTCCGCCCGCGTTGGCGCTCGGCCTGGTTCCGCTGCTGCTGCTGCCCTGGCTGCTCTCGCTGGTGGCCACCGGTTCGTTCGCGGGCCTCTTCTTGGAGGCGGGCCGTCTGCCGGTCGCCGCCGTCGACTTCACCGACCTGCTCTCGGGCCGTCTCTCCTCCCTCGGTGCGCCCGGGTGGTTCGGCATCCCGGTGCTGGTGCTGGCGGTACTGGCCCTGGTGCCGGGCGCCACCCGGATCCCGGTCACGATCGGGTGGCTGGTGGCGCTGCCGGCTGCCGTCGTCGTCGCTGTCCTGGGTGCCGTGGTGCTGCATCTGCCGGCCACCGACACCCCGCCGAGCCTCGGCTTCTTCGTCGTCGTCATCCAAGGCGCCTTCCTCACCGCAGCCACGCTCGGCGCGGGTGCGATGGTGCGTCGCCTGCACAGATCCACCGCGTCCGGGTACCCGCTCTGGCAGCGTGGTGTCGCCGGTGTCGCGGCTGCTGCGGCCGCCGTCGTCCCGGTCGCGGGCCTCGGCTGGTGGCTGGTGGCCCCCAACTCGTTCGGCGTCGACGAGGTCGAGGTCGTCCCCGCCTACATGGCCCAGAGTTCGCTCGACGGTGACGAGCACGGCGTCCTGGTGCTGCGCGGAAGCGTCGAGGACGGACTCACGTACCGGGTGCGCCGCGGTGACGGTGTGACCGTCGGGGAGGACGAGATCCTCGGACTGGCCGACGAGGACCAGCGCCTCACCGGCGTCGTGCAGGGCCTCGCCTCCGCGCCGGTCGCCGAGCACGTCATCGAGCTGGCCGGTCTCGGGATCGAGTACGTGGTGATGCCCGGACCGGTCGACGGCCGGGTCTCCGGTGGTCTCGATGCCGTGGACGGTCTCGTCCAGGCCAGCGCGGGGGACCGCAACACCCGTGCCTGGCGCGTCGACCACTCTCTGGACGGCTCTGCCGTCAGCAGCCACGTCGGCGTCGGTCGGGTGCTGTTGGTGGTCGTCCAGGCCGTTCTGTTCCTGGTCACCCTGGTGGCCGCCGGACCCTCCTTCCTCTCCGCACGGAGGCGCGCATGAACACCCCGCACGACCCCACCGAACCCGGCCAGCCGATCGAACCGACCGCCCCGCCCCGCGCGCCGGGGCGTCGCCGTCGGGTGATGCCGGGCGAGGACGGATGGACCGGCGAGATCCCGGTGGTGCAGGACGGGCCCGCGACGGAGCCCTACGAGGGGAACCACACCGGACAGTTCCCGGCGCTGACCCCCGACGTCCTGGCGGCCCTCTCCGCCGAGTCGGAGACGCACCCCGAGCCCGCGCCCGAACCGGCCGTCGATCCCGGTCTCGACGCCGCCCAGCTCGACGCCGCCCAGCTCGAATCAGAGCAGCCTGACGCTGAACAGCCCGGCGCCCGGCGCCGCCGCCGCGTCCCGGGCACCCGTCGAGTCGACGTGGTCGCACTGCTCTCGTTCGTCATCCCGCTGGCGACCCTCGGCGCACTCGCGACCGTCCACCCGGCCGACACCGACGCCCCCGACCGGGCGCCGGGGACGGCTCCGCTGATCCGTCAGCTCCTGGTCTGCCCTGCTGGTCTGCCCGGCAGTGAGGACGTCTCGGCTGCGTTCGCCGACCCCGCCACCGCAGGTGAGCTCGACGTCGTGGGCGCCGATCCCCTCGCGGTCAGCGCCGGCGCCGTGGCGTCGCGCCGCACCTCCAGCACCGTCGTCCTCGAAGGCAACGACGCGGCTGCGGTCGGTCTCTTCGCCGTGCGCGGCGACGCCGACCTGGGCACCGCCTGCTCCGCTCCGCGCAGCGACATCTGGTTCACCGGTGTCGGTTCGGGACCCGAGCACACGTCGCGCCTGCGGCTGGTCAATCCCGACTCGGGTCCGGCTGTCGCCGACATCGCGGTCCTCTCCGCGGACGGCCCCCAGGAGGTGCCAGCCCTGCGCGGACTCACCGTCGCGGCCCACGACGAGATCGTCGTCGACCTCGACCAGGTGGTGCCGGCCCGACACGACATGAGCCTGCACGTCACCGTGCCCCGGGGTCGGCTCGCGCTGTCGATGACCGACACGTTCGCCGAGATCGGCAGCAACGTCAGCGCCCGGGCCTGGCTCGGCCCGCAGCGCGCGCGCGGCAAGGTCACCCACCTGCTCGGCGTCGAGAGCGGGTCGGGGGAGCGGACCCTGGTGGTCGCCAACGCCGGAGCCGACCAGGCCCGCGTCGTCGTGCGTCTGATGACGTCCGAGGGCGAGTTCGTGCCTGCAGGCGCCGCCGAGGTCGAGGTCGCGCCCGGCAGCACCACCACCGTGGACCTCTCCACGCTCCTGGCCGGTGAACAGGCCGAGGGAGTGCTCGGCGTCAGGCTCGACTCCGAGGTCCCGGTGACCGCGACCCTGCGCACCGTGCGGGGCAAGCGCGTCCAGCACACCGTCGGCGCGGGCTGGATCCGTACCAGCGCGGCCACGGTCGTGCCCGGCGGCGGAGGACACCTCGTCCTCGCCGGAGCCGCCGAGGACACCCGGGTCACGCTGCGTCAGCGCACCGGTGCAGGGAAGCAGCTCAAGGACGTCTCGGTCGAGGTCGCAGCAGGGACCGCCACCCGGGTCGATCTCTCGTCGAAGGCACGCACCTTCGTCCTCGAGGTCAGTGACGTGCCGGTCCGCGCGGCGATGGTCTCCAGTGCGGGCAACCCCGCGCAGGTGCGGGTCCTGGAGGAACTCGCCACCAGCACCTCGGTGCCTCAGGTGCGTCCCGCGCTGCAGTGACAGGTGCGGCCCGCGCTGCAGTGAGCAGGGCGGGTCAGTGGTTGCGGGGGTCCACCTCGTCGACGTCCTTGCCCAGGAGGTCGGCCAGGTGGGCGACCAGCAGCGTCAGCACGAGCGCGCGCTGCTGCTGGCGTCCCGAGGAGCGACGCTCCACCGGACGTCGGTAGACCACCACGCGGTGCGGGCGCGCACCGTGCCCGTGCACCAGCACGGAGAGCGGCACCTCGTCGTCGTCCCAGGCAGCCGGCAGTGACGGCACCTCTTCGACGGCGTACTCCACCAACGGCAACTGGTCGTGCCAGCGGTGCTCGAGCAGCTTGACCGCGGCCACGACGTCCGCGTCGAAACGGGCTCCGTCGGTGGGACGCGCCGGACGGCCGGGAGCGACGGGCATCACTCCGGGGCCTCTCATCCCACGTCCCCGACGCTCCCGACCGCGGCGGCGGACGAGCATCGGAACGACCTCGTCGCCGGTGGCGGAAACAGGTGTGGGAGCGACCATGCCGCGAGCCTAGACCGGATCAGACCGGCCACGGGGTAACGTCACTCCCGTGAGTCCCAGCCGTCGTTGTTCGCGTACCGCCTGTGGCAGTGCCGCCGTCGCCACGTTGACGTACGTCTACTCCGACCAGACCGCGGTGCTCGGCCCGCTGGCGATGTTCGCGGAGCCGCACGCCTACGACCTGTGCGAGGAGCACAGTGAGCGCCTCTCGGCGCCCCGTGGTTGGGAGGTCCTGCGGCTCAAGCGTGACCCCGTGGCGCCCGGCCCGTCCGACGACGACCTGTTGGCCCTGGCCGACGCGGTCCGTGAGGCGGCCCGACCGCAGCAGCCGGCTCCGGAGGTCCACCCTGCGGACAGCCCCTCGCGAGGTGCCCGCCGCGGTCACCTGCGGGTCCTCAGCACCGACTGAGACCGGTCGCGGCTCCCTCGGGGCCACCGCGTCGAGACTGTGACTGACGCGCCGACCGACCCTGCGTCGTGCGCGGGACGCTGGCCACTAGGCTCGCCTCCATGACTTCCGGCAGCAACACCCTGGACCCGGCCAACCTGCACGCCATCTTCAAGGCCTACGACGTGCGTGGCACCGTGCCCGAGCAGATGGACGAGGCGCTGGCTCGCGCCACCGGCAACGCCTTCGTACAGGTGCTCGGCGCGAAGACCGTCGTGGTCGGCTACGACATGCGTCCCTCCTCCCCGGCGATGGCGTCGGCCTTCGCCGAAGGCGTGATCGCGGCCGGTTCCGACGTCGTCATCATCGGTCTGGCCTCCACCGACCAGCTCTACTTCGCCTCGGGTCACCTGGGTCACGCCGGCGTCATGTTCACCGCCAGCCACAACCCGGCCCAGTACAACGGCATGAAGCTGTGCCGCCCCGGCGCGCAGCCGGTCGGCCTCGACACCGGCCTGGCCGAGATCCGCGACGTGGTCGCCGCCGGCACCTACGTCACCGCCGACCAGCCCGGTTCGCTCTCGGTCGACGACGTCCTCGAGGGCTACGCCGACCACCTGCTCGAGCTGTCCCCGGTCCGAGGCCGTGGCCTCAAGGTCGTCGTCGACGCCGGCAACGGCATGGCCGGCCTCACCGCGCCGGTGGTCTTCGACAAGATCGGCCGTGTGGTCGAGATGGTCGAGATGTACTTCGAGCTCGACGGCACCTTCCCCAACCACGAGGCCAACCCGATCGAGCCCGCCAACCTGGTGGACCTCCAGCGTGCAGTGCTCGCGGAGAAGGCCGACATCGGTCTTGCCTTCGACGGCGACGCCGACCGCTGCTTCATCGTCGACGAGGGCGGCCGCGCGATCTCGCCGTCCACCCTCACCGCGCTGATCGCGGCCCGTGAGCTCGCCAAGAACCCCGGCGCCACGATCATCCACAACCTGATCACCTCGCGTTCGGTCCCCGAGATCGTCACCGAGCTCGGCGGCAAGCCGGTCCGCACCCGCGTCGGCCACTCGTTCATCAAGGCCACGATGGCCGAGACCGACGCCGTCTTCGGTGGCGAGCACTCGGGCCACTTCTACTTCCGCGACTTCTGGCGCGCCGACTCCGGCATGCTGGCTGCGCTCTACGCCCTGGCCGCACTGTCGGAGACCGACGTGCCGCTCTCGGAGCTGATGGCGGAGTACGACCGTTACCCGACGTCGGGTGAGATCAACTCGACCGTCGCCGACCAGGCAGCCGTGCTCGCCGAGATCAAGGCGCAGTACGCCGACCGTGACGGCGTCGAGATGGACGAACTCGACGGCCTGACCGTGAGCCACGCAGACTGGTGGTTCAACGTCCGCGCCTCCAACACCGAGCCCCTGCTCCGTCTCAACTGCGAGGGCAAGGACGAGGCCACCATGGCCGAGGTCCGCGACGCCGCTCTCTCCACGATCAGGAAGAACTGATGAACATCGCTCCCGAACTCCTCGAGATCATCGTCTGCCCGGCCTGCCACGCGAAGCTGGAGGCTGACGCCGCTGCGCTCGAGCTGGTCTGCACGGGCTGCGCCTACGCCTACCCGGTGCGCGACGACATCCCGGTCCTGCTGGTCGACGAGGCTCGCAAGCCCGCCTGACACCCCTGACGGCCGGGCCCTGCGCGGGCCCGGCCGAACTGGTTCGTCCCGGAGACGCTCCGGGCCCTGAGACCTGGAGGAACTGCCGTGGACGACCTGTTCGACGAGTCGAGACTCGACGACGAACGCGCGTTGGCTGCGCATGACCATGTCCTGCGTCCCTTGGCGGAGGCCGGCGCTCGTGTGCGCCGCGACCACGTCGAGGCGCTGGAGTCCGTGGTCGCCGCGGTGCTGGAACAGGCCGGCGCACGTCCGCGTGCCGTGGTCGCAGCCGGCCCCGACTCGCGCCTGCTGCGTGCGGTCCTGGAGCCCTGGTGCCCGGTCCCGTTCGTGGCCTGGCCGCACGCCGGGCTTCCCGGTTGGGTGGGAGGACTCGACCTCGTCGTGGTCCTGGCCCCGCACGGCGACGACGAGGTCGCTGCTCTGGCGGTGGCCGAGGGTGAGCGTCGTGGTGCCCAGGTGGTCGTCGCAGCCCCCGAGGGTTCTCTGGTGGCCCAGCACGCCGCCGGGCGGTGGAGCCGTCTGCTGCCGGTGGTGACCGGGGACCAGTTGGCTGCCGCGGTCGTCGTCCTCGACCTGCTCGACCGCCTCGACCTGGGGCCCGGCTGTGACCCGGAGGAGGTGGCCGGCGCCCTGGACACCGTGGCCCTGGCGTGCAGCCCGCACCGGGACCTCGCGGTCAACCCGGCCAAGGGACTCGCGATCGCCCTCGCCGATTCCCGCCCCGTCGTCTGGGGAGGCAGCGTCCTTGCAGCCCGCGCGGCGCGTCGGGTCGCGGAGGCGTTGCGGCACGCGACCGGTCACTCCGCGATTGCGGGGGAGACCCATCAGCTGTTGCCGGTGCTCGAGTCCGCTCCGCAGCGCGACCTCTTCGACGACCCCTGGGACGACCCGGACGCACCGTCGCTGCTGATCCCCAGCCTGCTGCTGCTCGACGACGGCGCCGACGACGAGCGCGCTGCCGCCGAGCGTGCCCAGCTGGTCCGCGCCGCGCACTCGCGCCGGATCCGGGTGGAGACGATCACCTGCGAGCAGGGCCGCGCAGGCGGCGTGGCACGCTACTCGTCCCTACTGTCGCAGGGCCGGTACGCCGCGGCGTACCTGAATCTCGGAAGCACTGAACCCGGAAAGACAGGGATCTGAACCATGGCCGGTGGCCTCTTCGCTCTGCTCGACGACGTGGCCGCGTTGGCCAAGCTCGCTGCAGCATCTCTCGACGACGTCGGCGCTGCCGCGGCCAAGGCCAGCTCCAAGGCTGCCGGTGTGGTGATCGACGACGCCGCGGTGACGCCGCAGTACGTGCAGGGTCTCGCCGCCAGCCGTGAGGTCCCGATCGTGGCGAGCATCGCCAAGGGCTCGATCCGGAACAAGCTCCTGATCATCCTCCCGGCGGCCCTGCTGCTGAGCGAGTTCGCGTCCTGGCTGCTCACCCCGATCCTGATGTGTGGCGGTACCTATCTGGCGTTCGAGGGCGCCCACAAGGTCTGGGAGAAGCTCCGGCACCGCGACCAGGAGACCAGCGCCTCCGACCTCGTCGACGACGCCAGGACTGCGCCGGACGAGAAGAAGATCATCGGTGGTGCGGTCCGCACCGACCTGATCCTCTCGGCCGAGATCATGGTGATCGCCCTCAACGAGGTCGCCGACCAGGCGTTCTGGAGCCGGCTCGTGGTGCTGTTCGTGGTCGCTGTCGCGATGACGGTCGTGGTCTACGGCGCGGTCGCCCTGATCGTGAAGGCCGACGACTTCGGTCTGATGCTGGCGCAGAAGGCACGCACCTCCGCGGCCCGCCGTTTCGGTCTCGGTCTGGTGCGCTCGATGCCGGCGGTGATGGCGACTATCTCCGCCGTCGGCACCGTGGCGATGCTGTGGGTCGGTGGCCACATCCTGCTGGTCGGTGTCGACGAGCTCGGCTGGCACTGGCCCTACTCGCTGGTGCACGACCTGCAGCACGAGGTCGAGCACGCCGTGCCGTTCGCGGTGGGTGCGTTCGGATGGCTGACGAACACCGCCTGCAGCGCCGTCGTCGGCCTGCTGGTGGGGGCTGTCGTCGTGACGTTGCTCAATGTCCTGGGCGTGGGGCACGGAGCCCACGCCGACGCCGACGCCCACGAGGGTGCCGACCTGACGGCTGACGACGCTGCCGGTGACCAGCACTGAAAGGCTGGTCCAGAGGGTCTTACGCCCGTACCGGATCTCGGGGAGGATACGTCCCGGGAGGCCTGAGTGCGTCCCCGTGACGATTGCGTGATACTCGCCGGCCTCTCCTAGTCTCGACCAACGGAGGGACCGGACGCCTGTCGCGGCGCCCGAGCACACACACTTGACGAGGGGTACTCATGGACTACAAGGTCGCAGACCTGGGCCTGGCCGACTTCGGGCGCACCGAGATCGAGCTGGCCGAGCACGAGATGCCGGGCCTGATGGCCATGCGCGAGCGTTACGGTGCGGCCCAGCCCCTCAAGGGCGCCCGTATCGCCGGATCGCTGCACATGACGATCCAGACCGCCGTCCTGATCGAGACCCTCGTCGACCTCGGCGCCGACGTGCGCTGGGCGACCTGCAACATCTTCTCCACCCAGGACCACGCCGCTGCCGCGGTCGTCGTCGGCCGCAACGGCGGCACCGTCGAGAACCCCTCCGGTGTCCCCGTCTTCGCCTGGAAGGGCGAGACGCTGGCCGAGTACTGGGACGAGGCCGAGAAGGTCTTCGACTTCACTGACGAGTCCGGCAACTCGGTCGGCCCCAACGTCCTCCTCGACGACGGTGGCGACATCACGATGCTCGTCCACCTCGGTGTCGAGTTCGAGAAGGCCGGCGCCGTTCCCGCGCAGGACAGCACCGACAACGAGGAGTTCAAGGAGGTCCTCCGGGTCCTCGAGCGCTCCCTCGCGAACAACCCCGGTCGTTGGACCTCCATCGCGGCCGAGATCAAGGGCGTCACCGAGGAGACCACCACGGGCGTCCACCGCCTGTACGAGCGCTTCAAGGAGGGCTCGCTCCTCTTCCCGGCGATCAACGTCAACGACTCCGTCACCAAGTCGAAGTTCGACAACAAGTACGGCTGCCGCCACTCGCTCGTCGACGGCATCAACCGCGCCACCGACGTCATGATCGGCGGCAAGGTCGCGGTCGTGTGCGGCTACGGCGACGTCGGCAAGGGCTCCGCGGAGTCGCTGCGTGGCCAGGGCGCCCGCGTCATCGTCACCGAGATCGACCCCATCTGTGCCCTCCAGGCAGCGATGGACGGCTACGAGGTCAAGCGCCTCGAGTCGGTCGTCGACAAGGCCGACATCTTCGTCACCACGACGGGCAACTTCAACATCATCCGCGCCGAGCACTTCGCGCAGATGAAGAACCAGGCCATCGTCGGCAACATCGGCCACTTCGACAACGAGATCGACATGGCCGGTCTGGCCAAGATCCCCGGAATCGTGAAGTCCGAGATCAAGCCGCAGGTCCACCAGTGGATCTTCCCCGACGGCAAGAAGATCATCGTCCTCTCCGAGGGCCGCCTCCTCAACCTTGGCAACGCGACCGGCCACCCGTCGTTCGTCATGTCGAACTCCTTCACCAACCAGGTGCTGGCCCAGATCGAGGTCTTCACCAAGACCGAGCAGTACCCGGTGGGCGTCTACGTCCTGCCGAAGCATCTCGACGAAGAGGTCGCACGCCTCCACCTGGACGCCCTCGGCGTCGAGCTCACCGAGCTCACCCAGGAGCAGGCTGACTACATCGGCGTCGAGGTTTCGGGCCCCTACAAGCCCGAGCACTACCGTTACTGACCGCTTTCCGCACTCAACCACGGGGGAATCGTGGCTGGCACCATCTCGGGCGTGAACGCCCACAGCACTGAAGCACCCGCCAAGGGCAAGATCCTCGTCGTCGACGACGACGCCTCCCTGGCGGAGATGCTGACGATCGTGCTCCGTCAGGAGGGCTTCGAGAGCCACATGGTCACCCGCGGTGACCTGGCTCTCGCGGCCTTCCGTGAGCACCGTCCTGACCTGGTCCTGTTGGACCTGATGCTCCCGGGCAAGGACGGCATCGACGTCTGCAAGGAGATCCGCGCCGAGTCCGGCGTGCCGATCGTCATGCTGACGGCGAAGTCCGACACCGTGGACGTCGTCCTCGGTCTCGAGTCCGGCGCCGACGACTACGTCGTCAAGCCGTTCAAGCCCAAGGAACTCATCGCCCGCATCCGGGCGCGGGTGCGTCGTCTGAACGCGCCTGCCGGTGAGAACCTCACCGTCGGAGACTTCCACATCGACGTGGCCGGCCACCAGGTCATGCGCGGCGACCAGGAGATCTCCCTGACGCCGCTCGAGTTCGACCTCCTGGTCTGCCTGTCCCGCAAGCCGTGGCAGGTCTTCAGCCGTGAGGTGCTGCTCGAGGAGGTCTGGGGCTACCGTCACGCCGCTGACACGCGCCTCGTCAACGTCCACGTGCAGCGTCTGCGCGCCAAGGTCGAGCACGACCCGGAGAACCCGGAGATCGTGCTGACGGTGCGTGGCGTCGGGTACAGGGCCGGCAAGTCCGCCTGATCCCTCGATGAGTGGGCAGAACCCCAGCGCGAGCCCCCGGAGGCCCTGGCCCCGGCGCGCACTGACGTTGTGGCGACGCTCGCTCCAGGTCCGCGTGGTGGCCAGCACGGTGAGTCTCACCGTGCTGGTCACCTGCAGCCTCACCTGGTTCCTCCTCTCGAACGTCAAGGAGGGCCTCCTCGACCAGCGGGTCAACCGCGTCGTGGCCGAGTCCGTCGCCGAGGTCGAGGACGCGGTCAACCGCCTCGAGGCGTCCCCGGGCATCGGTACCGAGGTCGACGCCCAGCAGCGGGCCGTCGTCGACCCGATCCGTGAACGCGGCGCCGCGCGTGGCTTCGCGGTCGCGCTGACCCTTCCCTACGAGGAGGGGCAGCCGCTGTCCTACGGCGGCATCGTCAAGACCGACGACCTCGACATGCGCAGCATCCCCGACGACCTGCGTCGGGCGTTCGCCAACGACCACAGCACCGCGCACGAGTTCACCGACGTGGTCTCCACCGGTTCGGAGATCGCGGGTGTTCCCGAGGGGCCGGGCGTCGTCGTCGCCCAGCAGCTCAAGCTGCCGGCGGACGGGAAGACCTACACCCTCTACTTCGTCTTCTCGCTGTCCCAACAGAGCGAGACGCTGGCACTGGTCACGCGGTCGGTGCTCACCGCGGGCATCTTCCTGGCCTTCCTGGTCGGCGCGATCACGTTCGTGGTGGCCCGTCAGGTCGTCGCGCCGGTGCGCCAGACGCGTGAGGTCGCCGAACGCCTCGCCTCCGGGCACCTGCAGGAGCGGCTCCAGGTCCGCGGCGAGGACGACCTCGCTCGTCTCGCGTCGTCGTTCAACCACATGGCGTCCAACCTGCAGCGCCAGATCCTCCAGTTGGAGGAACTCTCACGGATGCAGCGCCGTTTCGTCTCCGACGTCTCCCACGAGCTGCGCACCCCGCTGACCACCGTCCGCATGGCCGGCGACATGCTGCACGACGCCCGCGACGACATGGACCCCGTCACCGCTCGCGCAGCCGAGTTGCTGCACACCGAGATCGAACGCTTCGAACTGCTCCTGGCCGACCTGCTGGAGATCTCGCGCTTCGACGCAGGAGCCGCCGTCCTCGACCTCGACGACGTCGACCTGGTCCAGGTCGCCCACCACGTGGTGGAGGTGACCAAGCCGCTGGCCGATGCCCGCAACGTCGCCGTGCTGGTGGAGGCCCCTGACGGCCCCGGCATCGCCGAGGCCGATGTGCGCCGCGTCCAGCGGATCGTGCGCAACCTCGTCACCAACGCCATCGACCACGCCGAGGGACGCGACATCGTGATCAGGATCGGTCACGACGCCAGTTCCACCGCGCTCACCGTCCGTGACCACGGCGTCGGCCTCGGCCCGGGGGGAGTCAGCGATGGTCTTCAACCGGTTCTGGCGCGCCGACCCGGCCCGGGCCCGCACCAGCGGCGGCACCGGACTGGGGCTCTCCATCTCGCTGGAGGACGCGCGTCTCCACGGTGGTTGGCTCCAGGCCTGGGGCCGTCGCGGAGAGGGCGCCCAGTTCCGTCTCACCCTGCCTCGCCACTCTGGACAACTGCTGCGGCACAGCCCGCTGCCCCTGGTCCCCGTCGACGAGGACGCCACGCAGTGATCCGTCGCAGCAGCGCGTCCTTCGCCGTGGCGACTGCCATGGCGATGGCGCTGAGCGCGATGGCGCTGACCGGCTGCGTCCGGATGCCCAGCGCCGGCCCGGTGGTGGAGAGCGGGGTCGACGCGTACACGATCGGCAGCAACGAGACCTCCTACCAGCCTCCCTCGCCGGCCGACAACGCCACCCGGAGCGAGATCGTCCACGGGTTCCTCCAGGCAATGCGAGCACTGCCGTTGAGCACCGACGTGAGCCGGCAGTACCTCACCGACGAGGCTTCCGATCGTTGGGAACCCCAGTACACCGTCACCACCTTCGCCTCGGTGTCGTTGTCCTTCACCGGCGACACAGCAGTGCTGGTGCTCAATGGTGCCCACGGTTACGACGGCCACGGCGCGTGGCTGGGCCGCCTGGGAAGGAGCGAGTCGACGTTCGAGCTGCCGATGGTGCAGGAGCACGGCGAGTGGCGCATCGCCCAGGCGCCGCAGCGCCTCCTGGTCTCGGAGTCCTGGTTCGCGGAGAACGTCGAACGGGTCCAGCTCTACTTCCTCGACAGCACCTCGTCGCTGATGGTGCCCGAACCTGCCCACTACCCGGCCGGTGAGACCCAGTTGGGCTATCTCGTGCGTGGCCTCCTGAAGGGGCCCGGCCGGGAACTGACCGGAGTGGTGCGCAGCGCCCTCCCCAGTGGGTTGAGGCTCGCCCAGGAGGACGTCCGTCCCGACGAGCAGGGCAGGCTGCACCTGGCGCTGCGCGGCCCCGCCGGCGCGTTCGACGGCATCGTGGGAGACCATGCAGCAGCACAACTGGCGTGGACCCTGCGCCAGGCCGACGAGGTCGACTCCTTCAGCATCTCGTTCAACGGTCGGCACCTGTCGTTCGCTGACGGCAGCAGCCGACGTTCGGTGAATGCTGCGACCTTGGTCGTCCCCTACGGAAGTGCGTCGGTGCCGGGCACCTTCGAGTTCGTCGACGGGCGCTTGCGCCGCGGCCTCCCCAACCGGTCCACGGTGGCAACCACCGGACCTTTCGGCTCCGGCCTCACGCCGGTGCGTTCGGTGGGTGTCAGGCTCGACGGGCGCAGCGTCGTCGCGGTCGACTCCACGGGCACCCAGGTGTACACCGGCCCTGTGGAGTCGGTCCGGCTCCCGCGGGGCGGACTCCGCACCGTGCTGTCGGGGCGCACCGACCTGCTCGAGCCCACCACCGACGCCGCGGGGCGGACGTGGCTGGTGGACCTCACCGACTCCGGCGCCGAGGTGCTGATGCTGTCCGGGAGACGGGTCCAGACCGTCGCCGTCGCCGGGGTCACCGGTCGTGACGACGTGACCTCGATCCAGGTCTCTCCGGACGGCACCCGGTTGGCGTTCCTCGCCGGGGAGCCCTCCGGGGCGCACACGACGATCTCGGTTGCCCGGGTGGTCTTCGACGCGGACCGCAACGCGCGGACCACGGCGGCCCAGCCGGTCGGCAAGCACCTGCAGGCCGAGCAGCCTGTCCTCGACATGGTGTGGACCACCGGTGCACGCCTCGGTGTCCTCCTCGACACCGGTGAGGAGGTCCTGGCCGTGCACCTGGTGGCGGCCGAAGGCGCTCCCGACGCGTTCAGCAGAATCCAGAGGGTGCGCGCCCGTCCAGGGAGCAGCGGTCTGGCGATGACCTCCATCCCCGGCGCGAAGAGCTACGTGTACTCCGGCACCGTCGTGCGCGACCTCGACGATGTGGAGCGTCCCCTCGGATCCCTGCACGAGGGAGCCGACTGGTTCGGCTATCCCGGCTGATCCCGTCCCCACCTGGTCCGACGTCGTCGACCTGCCCCCTCGTGCACAGCCATGCCTCGTCGCCGCCCCGGAGCGAGTCGGCTCCTGCTGGGATCCCGAGGTGCCTCCACCACTGACCTCCCGCCGTCGGAGTCCTCGTCCTGCCCGCCACTGGTGGCGCGAGGCGCTGGCCGACCTGGTGTGGGGGAGCAGGTGCGTGGGCTGTGCCCGTCCCGGTTCGGGGCTCTGCTCCGGCTGCCTGGCCCGGGCGCACGTCCCGCGATGGACGAGCACCCCGGCGCACCCTCGCGTCCTGGCTGCTGGGCGCCATGCCGGAGCCTGGCGGTCCGCGGTGGTGCGTCACAAGGAGGACGGGGTGCGCGAGCTCCGTCCCGTGCTGGCCCATGTCCTGGCCGTGTCGGTGGCCGCTCTGGTGGCCGGCGTCGTGCGTGACGACCCGACCACGGCGCCGGTGGGGGAGATCGTGCTGGTCCCGGTGCCCAGCCGTGCCTCGGTACGACGCGCCAGGGGTGACGACCCGTGGCGGGGCGTGTGCGCCGAGGCCGCGGCCCGACTGCGGCGCCGAGGGATCCCGGTCCGGGTGGAGGGCGCGCTGGAGATGCGTCGCGGGGTGCGGGACCAGGCCGGCCTGAGTCGCACCGAGCGGTACGCCAACGTGAGGGGCCGGTTCCGGGTCCGGACGCCGTCGTCCGTGTGGTGGCGCCGCAAGGCTGGGGCCCTGGGCGATGCCGGGACGGCGGTGGTGCTCTGTGACGACGTGCTCACCACCGGGGCGACGCTCGGTGCCGCGGTCGCGGCACTCGCGGAGGCGGGCTGCGACGTCCTCGGGTGCGTGGTCCTCTCCACGGCGTGAGGTCCCCACGCCGGAGGACGAATTTCGACCACCAACTGAGCAGGTGTGGTGACGCGATCACCACCGGGGGGATAGCGTCTGTGCATGGAGTCCGTTCCGTCCGGTGGTCGTCCGTCCCAGGGGTTCTCCCTGTGCCACGGAGCGCGTCGTGCGCCTGCCGACGCCGCCGTCCGGAACGCCGCCGCCTGGCCCTCTCGGGCCACGTCGCGAGCCAGGGCCCGGGCACTCTGCCGCGGGCCCCAGCGACTCCGGCCGAGCCGTGGAGGCGTCGTCTGACGTCTGCACGTGCCGTCATCGCAGGTGAGTGTCAACGCTGAATCGGGAGGTTCACATGGACGTAGTGGTCACTGGTCGACAGATCGAGATCTCGGACAGGTACCGGGAGCACGTGGCTGACAAGCTCGCTCGTCTCGTCAAGCACGACGGACGGATCCAGCGGATCGCGTGCGAGGTCTCACTGGAGAAGAACCCCCGCCTGGCCGAGCAGGCCGTTCGCGTCGAGCTGACGGCCTACACCAAGGGACCCATCGTGCGCGCCGAGGCGGCTGCAGAGGACAAGATGGCCGCCCTCGACCTCTCGCTGGACAAGATGGTCACCCAGTTCCGCAAGGCCTCGGACCGACGTCGTGTGCACCACGGCCGTCGTGCCCCGGTCTCCGTGGGTGAGGCGCTGTCCGCGATGGAGACGCCGGCGGAGGAAGAGTTCGAGGACGTCGTCCCCGAGCGCAAGGAAGGTTCGATCACCGTCACCGGTGACGGCCCTCTCGTGGTCCGCGAGAAGGAGCACGTGGCTGCGCCGATGACCCTCGACACCGCCCTCTACGAGATGGAGCTCGTGGGGCACGACTTCTACCTCTTCGTCGACAAGGAGTCCGGCAAGCCCTCGGTGGTGTACCGCCGACGCGGGTACGACTACGGAGTGATCGCGCTCGACGTGGCCACCTGAGCAGATGAGGTGAAACCCGCCCGCGAGGGGCGGGGAGACAGGCCGGAGGCCGCGTGGGCAGACCCCGGGACGACGTAGGTGAGTCGTCCCGGGGTCTGCTTCTGACATGATGCGGGGGTGAACTCCTCCTCGACCCCCGAAGCCATCAGGGTTGTCGTCGCTGACGACCAGGAGCTCTTCCGGCGTGGGCTCACGATGCTGCTCGAGCTGGAGTCGGACATCTCCGTCGTGGGCGAGGCCGGGGACGGTCTGGCCGCGGTCGACAAGGTGGCCGCCCTCGCGCCGGACGTGGTCCTGCTCGACGTGCGGATGCCCAAGTTGACCGGCATCGAGGCGTGCAAGGCGATCAAGGAGGCCAGCCCGTCGGTCCAGGTCATCATGCTGACCGTCTCCGACGAGGAGGTCGACCTCTACGAGGCCGTCAAGGGCGGCGCGGTCGGTTACCTGCTCAAGGACTCCTCGATCGAGGACGTGGCCCAGGGCATCCGCGTGGTCGCCGAGGGGCAGTCGCTGATCTCCCCGGCGATGGCCATGAAGCTGATCGACGAGTTCAAGCAGATGTCCAAGCCCGACCGCGGGCAGGGGGCGACCGTCCGGCTGACCGACCGCGAACTGCAGGTGCTGCGTCTGGTCGCGCAGGGTCTCAACAATCGTGAGATCGCCAAGCGTCTCTTCATCTCGGAGAACACCGTCAAGAACCACGTGCGCAACATGCTCGAGAAGCTCCAGCTCCACTCGCGCATGGAGGCAGTTATGTACGCCGTGCGCGAGAAGCTCCTGGACCTTCCCGGCACCTGAGAGTTTCCCGGGGCGCTCCTCGGCGGCGCCGGGCAGAGGTCGCGAAGGCGAGAAGGCGTGGGAAACGCTCGGGCCTCGGGTGCGGTGAGTACGATGGCAAGCGGTCATCCGGCCGCTCACCTCCGCACACGTCTGGGAGTCAACACCAGTGCCTGCCTTCATCGACAAGTTGCTCCGCCTCGGCGAGGGCAAGATCCTCCGTCAGCTCGAGGGCATCGCCAAGGCTGTCAACGCGATCGAGGAAGACTTCGTCGCGATGAGCGACGAGGAACTGCGCGGAATGACCGAAGAGTTCAAGAAGCGCCTGGCCGACGGTGAGACGCTCGACGACCTCATGCCGGAGGCGTTCGCCACCGTGCGCGAGGCCGCGAAGCGCGTCATCGGTCAGCGTCACTACGACGTCCAGATCATGGGTGGCGCCGCGCTGCACCTGGGCAACATCGCCGAGATGCGCACCGGTGAGGGCAAGACCCTCGTCGCGACCGCTCCGGCCTACCTCAACGCGCTGGCCGGCAAGGGCGTCCACGTCGTCACCGTCAACGACTACCTGGCCAAGTACCACGCCGAGTGGATGGGCCGCGTGTTCGCGTTCCTCGACATGACCACCGGCGTGATCCTGCCGTCGATGCGTCCGGCGGAGCGTCGTGAGGCCTACGCCTGCGACATCACCTACGCCACGAACAACGAGCTCGGTTTCGACTACCTGCGCGACAACATGGCCGACGACCTGGCCGAGTGCGTCCAGCGCGGTCACTTCTTCACCATCGTCGACGAGGTCGACTCGATCCTGATCGACGAGGCGCGTACGCCGCTCATCATCTCCGGCCCCACCCAGGACGAGGTCGCCTGGTACGGCGAGTTCTCCCGGATCGCGTCGAAGTTGGAGCGGGACGTCGACTACGAGGTCGACGAGAAGAAGCGCACCATCTCGGTGCTCGAGTCCGGCATCACCAAGGTCGAGGACCAGCTGGGCATCGACAACCTCTACGAGTCGGTCAACACCCCGCTCATCTCCTTCATGAACAACTCCATCAAGGCCAAGGAGTTGTTCCGCAACAACAAGGAGTACGTCGTCATGGGCGACGAGGTGATGATCGTCGACGAGCACACCGGACGCATCCTGTCCGGTCGTCGCTACAACGACGGTCTGCACCAGGCGATCGAGGCCAAGGAGGGTGTGAAGGTCCGCGAGGAGTACCAGACCCTGGCGACCGTCACCCTGCAGAACTACTTCCGTCTCTACGAGAAGCTCTCCGGCATGACCGGTACGGCCATGACCGAGGCGAGCGAGTTCGACAAGATCTACAAGCTCGGCGTCGTCCCGATCCCGCCGAACCGCGAGCTGGCGCGCGTCGACCAGCCCGACCTCGTCTACCGCACCGAGGAGGCGAAGTACCAGGCGGTCTGCGACGACATCAAGGAGCGCAACGCCAAGGGTCAGCCGGTCCTGGTGGGCACCGTCTCGGTCGAGAAGTCGGAGTTGCTCTCGGGCCTGCTGAAGAAGGCCGGCGTCCCGCACACCGTCCTCAACGCGAAGGTTCACGCCAACGAGGCGAAGATCGTCGCGATGGCCGGTCACAAGGGTGCCGTCACGGTCGCCACCAACATGGCCGGTCGTGGTACCGACATCATGCTCGGTGGTTCGGTGGAGTTCCTCGCCGACCAGGAGCTGCGCGAGGCGGGCCTGGAGCCCACCGGCGAGACCGCCGAGCAGTACGAGGCCAAGTGGGAAGAGACCCTCGAGCGGATCAAGGCCACGGTCAAGGCCGAGGCCGACGAGGTCCGCGAGCTGGGTGGCCTCTACGTCATCGGTACCGAGCGTCACGAGTCGCGTCGTATCGACAACCAGCTGCGTGGCCGAAGCGGTCGTCAAGGTGACCCGGGCGAGAGCCGCTTCTACCTGTCGCTGCAGGACGAGATGATGCGCCTCTTCAACGCCGACCTCGTCGACCGTCTGCTGGTGATGATGAAGGTCCCCGACGACATGCCGATCGAGCACAAGCGGGTCACCAACTCCATCGCCCAGGCACAGAGCACGCTTGAGGGACAGAACTTCGAGTCCCGCAAGAACGTCCTCAAGTACGACGACGTCATGAACCGACAGCGCGAGGTCATCTACGGCGAGCGTCGTCGCGTGCTCGAAGGCGCTGACCTGGAGGAGAAGGTCCGCCTCTTCCTCGACGAGGTCGTCACCGACTACGTCAACGGCGCCACCGCTGCTCCGCACCAGGAGGAGTGGGACATGGAGGCGCTGGGCACCGCGCTCAAGCAGCTCTTCCCGCTCTCCGTCGACCTGGAGGCCTTCGTCGACGAGGCTGGTGGCCTCGGTGCCGTCTCGCGCGAGAAGCTGCTCGCTGTGTTGCTGGCCGACGCCCAGTCCGCCTACGACGCCCGCGAGGAGGAGGTCGGCGAGGAGGTCATGCGTGAGCTCGAGCGCAAGGTCGTCCTCTCCGTGATCGACCGCAAGTGGCGCGAGCACCTCTACGAGATGGAGTACCTGCGCGAGGGCATTCACCTGCGTGCGTACTCCCAGCGCGACCCGCTGGTCGAGTACCAGCGCGAGGGCTTCGACATGTTCAGCGTCATGATGGACGCGATCAAGGAGGAGTCGGTCGGGTTCCTGTTCAACGTCGGCGTCGAGGTCCAGCACGACCACGACCACGACCACGACCACGAGGACGAGGTCGACTCGGAGGGCGTCGAGCTCGCGAAGCCGCAGGTGAGGGCGAAGGGCCTGGACAAGGTCAAGAAGCCTGCCAACCTCACCTACACGGCTCCGTCCGAGGACGGTGACGCCGAGCAGTACACCGAGGCTTCCGGCGAGCCTGACCCGTTCGCAGGCGTCGGTCGCAATGACGACTGCCCCTGTGGTTCGGGCAAGAAGTTCAAGAAGTGCCACGGTGCCACCGGTGGTGGCTCGGGCCGCACGGCCCGGATCGGCTGAGCGGCCGCACGGCCCACATCGGCTGAGCGGCCGCACGGCCCGCATCGGCTGAGCGGCCGGCTGACACACGAAGGGCGCCTCCCCGCGGGGAGGCGCCCTTCGTCGTTCCCGGAGACCGTTGCCCGGCACTCAGCAGAAGTCGAGCGCGGTGCAGACCCAGCGCTCACGTCGCCACTCGAAGCGGGCGGCGAAGGCCCGCGACTGCTGCCCCTGGCGGACGTGGACCGAGGCCTCGACGGTGTGCTGGTCGAGGAACGAGACGTGGACGGAGCGGACCGTGGCTCGGGGGACGCCGGGGTGGTCACCGGTGCTGGCGGGAGCGGGTGCACTGGCGCCGATGCTGCTGGCGCGTGCGACGAGGTGGGCACGTCGGGTGAGGTCGTGCTGGACGGCGACGGTGGTCCAACGGGTGACCTGGGTGGCGGGGCGTTCGCCGGAGATGATCTCCAGCACGGTGCGGGCGTACCGGTCGACCCACTGGTGGACGCTGCGGCGTCGTCGGGGGTCGATGGCGACGAGGTCGCAGACGGGTCGCTGGGGGGCGGGGTTGCCCTCGATCCGTCGCAGGGTGGAGGCGACGGTCGTGGGACGGGTGCGGTGGGTGCGTGCGGTGTCGGGGTGGTGGGCGTTGGCGGTCCAGGTCATGGCGCTCATCGGGTCTCCTCGGTGGGCTGGGGCTCTGTGGGCTGGGGCTCTGCGGGTTCGGGCTGAGCGGTCGGAGTGCGGGGGTCGGCTGTCGTGGCCTGCGCTGGGAGGGTGAGGACCTGACCGGGCAGGAGCAGGTCGGGGTCGTCGCCCACGACGGTGCGGTTGTCTCGGTGGAGCGCGGCCACCAGGGCAGCGGTCCGGGCCGCAGAGGGAGCGGCCTCGTCGCTGGGTGTGCGGCCTGCGATGCCCCAGAGGGTGTCGCCGGGGGCGACGACGTGGGTACGGAGCGCCTCGTTCGCGCCGGTGGCGGCTGGGACGGCGGTCTCGCTGGTAGCGGTGACGGCTGAGGTGGCGGTCGTGGTGGCGGTCGTCGTGGTGGCCGCGGGTGCGGCTGCCGGTGCGGTGCTGGGCGTGGGCCGTGGCGTCGACGGAGTAGGGCGGGAGGTGGCGGTGCGGGGGGCGTCTTCGGGCGTGGCCGTGCGAGGGGATGGTGCGGCGGTGGGGGCCGTCGGAGCGTCCTGCGGTGAGCTGGCGGTGGTGCTGGTCCGTTCGGGCAGCGGGAGCCCGTCGAGGGAGCTGTGGTCGGCGGCGTGGGCCGGGGCGACTGCTCCGGCGCTCAGTGCGACGCCGCAGGCAACGAGGACGAGGCGTCGGGTGTGGCTGTCGCGTCGGGCTGCCCGACCGCGCGCGGCGGAGGCGCAGGTGGTGGTGAGGATCCACCAGAGGCGCAGCGTGGCGAGGGCTCCGGCGAGTCCTGCGATCAGCAGCGCGGCGCCGGCGACGGGGGACTGGGGTTCGGTGAGGGTCGATCCCTGGGCCAGCGTCAGCAGGAGCTCGGGAAGGCCGCCGTCGATCTCGGACAGGAGCGGGGTGGCCGGCACCAACGCTGCGCTCAGGCAGAGCAGGGCCAGCGCCAGCAGCAGGGTGCTCCCGCTGGCCCAGACCAGGGCGGTACGCCAAGCCGATGCGGGCTGCTGGGTGCCCTGAGCGGGGCCGGCCAGGTGCGTCGCACCGAAGCGTGTTCCGGAGCCTCCCCATGATTGCTTCATCGCTCACTGCCCTCCGTTTTTCCTTTGAGCCTTGCGTTTGCGTTCGTTTGCCTCTGTTGTCCATCGAAGTGCGACGCGTGGGGTGGGGTCAATGCTCAAGAGAGGGGGCAGGGGCATCACGCGTCGTGGATAGGGGAGGTGGGATACCCGAGATGGGGGAGGGGTGAGGGTTGTCAGGTCCGTCGGCAAGCGCTTGCATGCAGCCATGGGTGAATCGGCCGACCAGGACGCGGCACTGCTCGGGTACCTCGACGACCTCGACGCCTGGGGCAGCGCGATGCAGCACCGTGAGCGGGTCGAAGAGGTGCGAGACCGCTCGCGCAGCGCCTACGCAGAGGTGACCCTGGCGTCGCGTCTGATGGCGACGTCGGGGCAGAGCATCGCCCTCGAGGTGCGCGGTCTCGGGCCGCTGCGTGCGGTCGTGGAGAACGTCGGCACCGGCTGGGTGGGGCTGCGTGCGGGACCGTACGCGTGGTCTGTCCGGACGGGCGCGATCAGCCTCGTCCGCGGGCTGGCTGACCGCTCGGTGCCCGAACAGGCCTGGAGCGCCCTGGCTCGCCTGGGATTCGCGGCCGTGCTGCGTCGCAGTGCGGAGGAGGCAGTGCCCTCACTCGTGGTCGTCGAGGTGGGCGCCGCGAAGGCGATGCTGGTGGGGGACGCCGTCGTGGTGAGGGTGGGAGCCGACTTCGTCGAGTTCCGGATCGCCGGAGAACCAGGCACGACGGTCGTCGCCCTGGACGCAGTGGTGGGAATCCGTTCCCTCGCATGACGGGCGCGGCCCGCAGGAGCTCGGGCCGGCGAAAAGAGTTCAGCCCCCGTCCCACGCGGGGACAGGGGCTGAACCGAGGTACGGGGTGCGCGAGGGCTCAGGTGGCTTCGTCGTCGAACGGCGGGACCTGCCCGGCCGGGAGACGCACCGCGTCGGGACGGGCCGGCACCGTGCGGGTGCCCGGGTAGGTCCCGGCGGCGTCGTCCTCGTCGTCCTCGATCGCGTCGAGGATGTGCTTGCGCACCAGCGTCTTCGGGTTGAGGTCGCGCAACTCGAGGTCGGCGAACTCCGGGCCGAGCTCCGAGCGCAGCTCGTCGCGGGCAGAGTTGGCCATCTTGCGTGCCTGCTTGACGAAGCCGCCCGCCTGCTTGGCGAGCTCCGGGAGACGGTCAGGTCCGAAGATCATGACTGCCACGAAGGCGATGACGGCCAGCTCGCCGAGACCCATACCGAACATGGATCAGAACTTACTGGTCGGAGTGAGTCCGAGCTGCAGTCCGGCGAGACCTCGTCCACGTCCTGAGATCTTGGCTGCGATCTCGTGGATCACCTTGCCCGACGGGGAGGTCGGGTCGGACTCCGCGATCGGCTTGCCGATGTCGCCGCCCTCGCGCAGGTCGACGTCGATCGGGATCGAGCCGAGCAGGGGGACGTCGTGACCGAAGCGCTGGGCCAGGGTCTCCGCGACCCGCTTGCCGCCGCCGGAGCCGAAGATCTCCAGACGGTGCTCCTTGCCCTCGGCGGTGCAGTGGGGACACGGCAGGTAGGCCATGTTCTCCACGACGCCGATGACGCGCTGGTGCATCATCGAGGCCATCGTGCCGGCGCGCTCGGCCACCTCGGCGGCCGCCTCCTGCGGGGTGGTGATGACGACGAACTCGGCGCCGGGCAGGTGCTGACCCAGCGAGATCGCCATGTCGCCGGTGCCCGGCGGAAGGTCGATGAGGAGGTCGTCGATGTCGCCCCAGTAGACGTCGGCGAGCATCTGCACGAGTGCGCGGTCGAGCATCGGGCCACGCCAGGCGATGACCTGGTCGCGGCGCGGCTTCAGCATGCCGATCGAGATCACCGAGACGCCGGAGGCGGTCGGGACGGGCATGATCAGGTCGTCGACCTGGGTGGGGCGGGCGTCGGCCAGGCCGAGCATCGCGGGCACCGAGTGGCCGTAGATGTCGGCGTCCACGATGCCGACCTTGCGGCCCTGCGCGGCGAGGGCGAGGGCGAGGTTGACGGTGACCGACGACTTGCCGACGCCGCCCTTGCCGGACGCGATCGCGTAGACCTTGGTGAGGTTGCCGGGCTTGCCGAACGGGATCTCGCGCTGGGCCTGGCCGTCGCGCAGCTTCTCGCCGAGACCGGCGCGCTGCTCCGGCGTCATGACGCCCAGTTCGAGGTTGACGCCGGTGACGCCGGGGACGTTGCCCACGGCGGCGTTGACGTCACGGGTGATGGTGTCCTTGAGGGGGCACCCTGCGACGGTCAGGAGGACGGTGACGTCGACGACGCCGGCCTCGCTGACCTCGACGGTGTCGACCATGCCGAGGTCGGTGATCGGACGCTTGATCTCAGGGTCGATGACCGTGGCCAGCGCGGCCTGGATCTGCTCGAGGGTCGGGGTGCTCATGGTCGTTGAGTCTACGAGCCGAGGCCAGCCCTCACGACTTGGGCCGGTCCTCGGATGCAGGCGTGTCGTTGTCGGTGTCGTCGTCGGGGGCGAGGCGCTGGATCTCCTCGCTCAGGTCGGAGACCGTCGAGCGGAGTTCGGAGCGGATGAAGTCACGGGTGGCCATGTCGCCCTGGTTCATGCGAAGCGAGGCGACCTCGCGAGCCAGGAACTCCATGTCGGCGTGCGCGCGGGTGTTGGCCTGCCGGTCCTGCTCGGCCAGGACACGGTCGCGCTGCTCCTGCCGGTTCTGGGCGAGCATGATCATCGGCGCTGCGTAGGAGGCCTGCAGGCTGAGCATCAGCGTCAGGAAGATGAACGGGTACTCGTCGAAGCGCCAGTCCGTCGGGGCGACGATGTTCCACAGCACCCAGACGAGCACGAAGAGCGTCATCCAGAACAGGAACCGTGCGGTGCCCATGAACCGGGCCACGCCCTCGGCGAAGATGCCGAAGCGGTCGGAATCGTGGTTGCGGCGTCGGCCCAGGCGCCGCTGGTCGCGGGGCTGGTCGAGGCGGTCGATCGGGTCGCTCACAGGGCACCGCCCGGACGCGGGGCGTTGTCACGCCATCCCTCGGGGAGCATGTGGTCGAGGAGATCGTCGACCGCGACGGCGCCGAGCAGGCGACCCTCCTCGTCGACGACCGGGGCCGCGACCAGGTTGTAGGTCGCGAGGTGGGCCGCGACCTGCTCGATCGAGGCGTCCGGACGCAGGGTGTCCATCTCGTCGTCGAGAGCGGCGGCGACCAGCGTCGAGGGAGGTTCGCGGAGCAGGCGTTGGATGTGTGCAGCGCCGAGCAGGCGACCGGTGGGGGTCTCCAACGGCTGACGACAGACGTAGACCAAGGAGGCCAGCGCCGGGGTGAGGTCGGGGTTGCGGACGTGCGCGAGCGCGTCGGCGACGGTCGCGTCGGGGGAGATGATGACCGGCTCCGGCGTCATCATCGCGCCGGCGGTGAGATCGGCGTACGACATCAGGCGGCGGACGTCCTTCGCCTCCGCGGGGTCCATCGCGTCGAGCAGGGTCGCAGCGGTCTCGGGGGAGAGGTCGGCGATCAGGTCGGCGGCGTCGTCGGGGGACATCTCCTCGAGGACGTCGGCGGCGCGCTCGGTGTCGAGGGCCTCGAGGATCTCGACCTGGTCCTCCTCGGGCAGCTCCTCGAGGACGTCGGCGAGGCGTTCGTCGGTGAGCCCGGCGACCACGGCGGAACGACGCTCCACCGGGAGGTCGTGGATCACGGCTGCCGCGTCTGCGGGACGCAGATCGGTGAGCGCGGCGAGCAGGTGCGTGGCGCCCTGGCCGTCCTCGCGGCGGAACAGTCCGTCGACGTCGCGCCACTCGACGGTGTGGGTCTGGCCCTTGCGCCGGAAGCCCTTGCCGGGCTCCTGGACGGCGACGCGGGAGATCACCCAGTCGCGGTTGCGGGCACGTTCGAGGCCGACGTCGTAGACCGTACCGACCACCCCGGTGGGGCGGACGGTGACGGTGCGGTCGAACATCTGGCCCACGACGAGGGTCTCGGTGGAACGCAGTTCGAAGCGGCGCATGTTGAGCAGGCCGGTGGTGTGCACCTGACCGGACTCGATCGCGGTGACGCGGGTCATCGGCACGAAGATGCGGCGTCGTCCGAAGACGTCGGCCACCAGCCCCAGGACGCGCGGCTGACTGTTCTCCGAACGGACCGCGGCGACGATGTCGCGCACCTTGCCGACCTGGTCGCCACGGGGGTCGAAGACGGGGAGGCCGACCAAGCGGGCCGCGAAGACACGGGCGGGTGCGGTGCTCATCGGTGCTCCTCCTGTGCGGACGACGTACACCGGGTATCGGGTGCTCCCCGAGGGTACCTCTCGCGACTGCACCGTCGGCGCACCACGCGGTCGTGCCGAGCGCTGAGGGGGCGCTGGTGATAGCGTCTCGCGTCGCGGACAGGTGTCTCGGAGGCGGACTCGACGCCCCTCCTGCAGGCGCAGTGACCATGCCGGACCGGGGGCACGGCGGCGGGGCCGTGACGCATGACGGAAGCAGGAGCAGTGGCAGGCGAGCGTACGACCGATGAACGCCCGGCGACCGGGTTCCGGTTGCGCCGTGACGTGCAGGGTCTCAGGGCGTTGGCCGTGGGGATCGTGGTGGTCAACCACCTCTTCGGCGACGTCCTGCCCGGTGGTTTCGTCGGCGTCGACGTCTTCCTGGTGGTCTCCGGTTACCTCATCACGGCACTGATGCTCCGCGAGGTCGACCGCACCGGCACGCTCTCCCTGCGCAGTTTCTATGCCCGGCGTGCGCGCAGGATCCTGCCCGCCGCGACGCTGGTGCTCGTCCTGACGGCTCTGGCGTCGGTCTTCGTCCTGCCCCTGCTGCGGGCTCGTGCGGTCCTGGAGGACGCGTTCTGGTCGACGTTGTTCCTGGGCAACGTCCGGATGGCGCAGGTGGGCAGCGACTACTTCGCCGAGGACTCCCCGGCCTCTCCGCTGCGCCACTACTGGTCGCTGGCGGTGGAGGAGCAGTTCTACCTGGTCTGGCCGCTGGTCCTGCTGGCCTGCGTGGTCTGGGCGGCACGGCGTCAGTCCTCCGTGGCGGTGCGGATGCGTCGGGTCGCGGTCGGCCTGCTCGGGGTCGCGGTGCTGGCCTCGGTGACGTGGTCCTGGTGGGCCACCGAGCACTCGCCGACCACCGCCTACTACTCGACCTTCACCCGCACCCACGAGCTCGCGATCGGTGCCCTCCTCGCCTTCGTCCCGGTGACGTTGGGGCTGACACGTCGGGCCCGCGAACTCCTCGTCTGGGCCGGGTTGACGGCGATCGCCGTCTCGGCCTTCCTCTTCGACTCCTCGACCTCGTTCCCCGGGGTGTGGGCACTCGTCCCGACGCTGGGTGCGGTCGCGGTGCTGCTGGCCGGCGTCGAACGTGAGGATGCCAGCGGCTCCCGCCTCCTCGGAGTGGCGCCCGCCGTCCGCCTGGGCGACTGGTCCTACTCGCTCTACCTCTGGCACTGGCCGGTGATCCTGCTGGTCGCGGCCAGCCTCGACGAAGAACACTGGACGCTGCCGGTCAAGACGACCGTGCTGGTGGCCTGCCTGTTGATCAGTTGGGCCTCCTACGAGTGGGTGGAGAATCCGTTCCGGCGTGCGCGTCCGTTCCGTTCGGTCCGGGGCGGCCTGGTCGTCTACCCGGTGAGCGTCGCCCTGGCGCTCGCGGTCGTCGTGGGCTCGGGAGCGGTGGTCGACCACCGACTCGCGAAGCCGGGTGGGGGTGCCCCGGTGACCCTGGCCGACCGGCCCGCGGTCACCGAGGGAACCGTCGTCGAGGACGACGTGGACCGCGTCGCTGCGCTGGTCCAGGCCACCGTCCTCGAAGCAGGAGAGGGACGCGGCATCACGGGCACGCTGACCCCGTCCTTGGTCAACCTGGAGAGCTCGGTCGCGGACCTGGGGGAGTGCGACTACGTCCAGGGGATGCGGCGTCTCTGTCCGGCCGGCGACGTCGACTCCGACCGCGACGTCGTGGTCCTGGGTGACTCCCTCGCCCGCGCGATGTCGCCGGGCGTGGTGCGGATGGGCCGCGACCACGGACTGCGGGTGCACGTCCTGGGGTACGCGGGCTGCCCGGCCACCACCCTGGTCCAGCCGGCACGGGGCAGTTCTCGTCCGTGGGAGGCCTGCGAGGACTTCAAGGCCTGGGCCCGGAGCGTGATCGCCGATCTGCGCCCTGAGATCGTCCTGGTCGCCACCTCGGCCAACCGTGTCCTGGACCCGAAGACCGGTGCGGTGGTCAAGGAGTCGGACCCCCGCTACCTCTCCCTCGCGAAGACGGGGTGGCGCGACCTGGTCACCGACCTGCGCCGCGACGCGCAGCGAGTGGCGGTCTTCGCCAACACCCCGCGCCTCCCCGAGCGCCCGGCCGACTGCCTCACCGACGGCTCGCCGACGCTGGCTGACTGCACGTTCACCCCTGACGAGAAGGTGGCCTCCCAGGCCGCGACCCTGATGGCCGCCGGTCGCGAGGCGGGCGCCCAGGTGGTCGATGCCGCGCAGTGGTTCTGCTTCGGGGGCCGCTGCCCGATGGTGGTGGGGGAGTACGTGACCCTGCGCGACACCCACCACATGACGCCGCAGTACGCCGAACAGATCGCCGTGCCGCTCGCACGCGAACTGGGCCTCGCCTCCTCGGCCCGCGCGGCCGGCTGACCCGGACTCCCCCAAGTGGGGGTTGCGAAAAGAGATTGAAGGTAAAATCTCTGGGGCCCGACACCTCGGGTCATTGGCGTGACGATCAACGAGGTGGGCATGGGGAACGAATTCGACGCAGGACGACAGGCCCTCCCGGATGATGTGGCGAGAGCTGTGCCGACCAGCGTGCCGGCCGCGCGCTCAGCTCAACGCAGGGACGTCCAGGGGCTCCGCGCCGTCGCCGTCCTCGCCGTCGTCGTCAACCATCTCGCCCCGGGCGTGCTGCCCGGTGGGTTCACCGGCGTCGACGTCTTCCTGGTGCTCTCGGGCTACCTGATCACCGGACTGCTCCTGCGCGAGTTCCGTGAGAGTGGCCGCATCTCGCTGGCCGACTTCTACGCCCGCCGTGCCCGACGGATCGTGCCCGCAGCCACCCTGGTGATCGTGGTGACGGCCCTCGCCTCGTTGCTCGTGCTGCCGTTGACGCGCACCCGGGACCTGCTCGTGGACGGCCTCTGGGCCTCGCTGTTCGCTGCCAACGTCCGGATGGCGCAGGTGGGCACCGACTACTTCACCCAGTCGGCACCGCCGTCGGCGTTGCGGCACTACTGGTCGCTGGCCGTGGAGGAGCAGTTCTACCTCGTGTGGCCGGCGCTCCTGGCCGTCGTCGCCCTGGTGGTGGTGGGGCGTGGAGCGCGAGCGGCGATCCCGCTGCGGGGCTTCCTGCGCACCGGGCGAGTGCTGTTGCTGATCGCTCTGGTGGCCTCGTTGCTGTGGTCGGTGCACGCCACTGGCACGTCGCCGACGACGGCCTACTACTCCACGTTCACCCGGGTCCACGAGCTCGCGCTGGGCGCCCTGCTCGCCTTCCTGCCGGTGGCCGCGCTCTCCCGTCCGGTGCGGGAGGTGCTCGTCTGGGGTGGTCTCGGTGCCGTCGGTGTGGCATTCCTGTTCCTGGGTGACGTCGCCGTCCCGGGCACGGCTGCGCTGCTCCCGACGCTGGGGACGGCAGCGGTCCTGCTCGCCGGCAGCGCGGCGAGCGCCCACGGCCCGCACGGTCCGCACCCGACGCAGACCTGGGGTGGGCGCCTGTTGGGGATCCGTCCGGCCGTCGCGGTCGGTGACTGGTCCTACTCGCTCTACCTGTGGCATTGGCCGTTGGTCGTCCTGGTGCCGGTGGCGCTCGGACGCGACGCCCTGGGGGCCGACGGCATCCTCGGGGTGCTGGTGCTCTCCCTGTTCCTGAGCTGGGTCTCCTACCGCTGGGTGGAGACGCCCTTCCGCACGGCGCGTCTGTGGCGTGCGCCGCGCCGTGCCCTCTCGATCTACCCCGGCTCGGTGCTGGCGGTGGCCGTGGTGGTGGTCGCCGCCTCGGCCGTCGTCGACTCCCGGCTGGACTCCGACGGTGCCACGATCCGGGTCTCCGACTACGCCGAGCTCCTCGAGGAGAGCGACGGGGGCGGCGACGGGACGCCTGCTGTCGAGCCGGAGGTGCTCGCGGTCCGGGCGGCGGTGCTCGCCGCCCGTGAGGGGCGTGAGATTCCGGCCGGACTCGTGCCGAGTGCTCTTGACGCGCCACGGTCCTTCGCCGACCTGGGTGACTGCAACTACAAGAGCGTCACCAAGAAGTTGTGCCCCCTGGGAGACCCCGACGCAGACCGCTCGATCGTCCTGGTCGGCGACTCCCATGCCCGCGCGGCCTCTCCGGCGTTCGTCGAGATCGGGCGTCGTCACGGCTACCGCGTCTACGTTCTGGGCCTCGCCGGGTGCCACCCGACCGCACTCGTGCAGGTCGCTGCGGACACCGGTCAGGTGATGAGTACCTGTGAGCGTTTCAAGCGCTGGACGGCGAAGACGGTCGACCGCCTTGCGCCCGACCACCTCGTGGTGGCCTCCTACGCCGGATGGGCGCGTGAGGACCTCACCGGCGAGGTGATCGCCCCCGAGAACGACGGCGAGCGGTTCCTCGACGCCGCTGAGCGCGGATGGACCCGCTGGTACGGACGACTCTCGAAGAACGCGACTCGCACCCACGTCCTGACCGACTTCCCCTACCTCGACGGGATCCCCGCCGACTGCCTGACCACGCTCCGGGGCGACCTGGGGCGCTGCTCCTACCATCCGGGCCAGTTGATGCTGGACCTCGAACAGCGTGAGGAGCGGGCCGCCGACGCCGTGGGTGCCAACGTCATCGACGCGTACGCCTGGTTCTGCGACGAGGGCGTCTGCCCCTCCGTGGTGGGGCGCACGATCACGATGCGCGACGAGCACCACGTCACCCCGCAGTACGCCATCGAACTCAGCGATGCGGTCGCTCGACGCATGCTCCTGCCGGAAGTGGTTGCCCAGCACTAGGCTGCGGCAGGCGCCTTGCCCGTGGGTCTCGGGACCCACCTGCGGTGGTGCTCGTCACACCACGGTTAACGTTCGGTCACCCGGAGGTAGCATCCGGTGCGCCCGGACCCTCGTCCGTGCCCAGTCCGCTGAAAGGAACACCATGGCCCGCCTCTGTCAGACCGACGGCCTCACCGAGGACCAGCAGGAGATCCTCAAGGCAGTACGACAGTTCGTCGACGAGAAGATCATCCCGGTCGCCCAGGAGCTCGAGCACGCCGACGAGTACCCGACCGACATCGTCGAGGGCCTCAAGGAACTCGGGATCTTCGGCCTGATGATCCCCGAGGAGTACGACGGTCTGGGCGAGTCCCTGCTGACCTACGCGCTCTGCGTCGAGGAGATCGCTCGCGGCTGGATGAGCGTCTCCGGCGTCATCAACACCCACTTCATCGTGGCCTACATGCTGATGAAGCACGGCACCGAGGAGCAGAAGCGCAGGTACCTGCCCCGCATGGCGACCGGTGAGGTCCGTGGCGCCTTCTCGATGTCCGAGCCCGGACTGGGCTCCGACGTCTCGGCCGTCTCCACCAAGGCCACCAAGCAGGCCGACGGTTCCTACTCCATCACCGGCCAGAAGATGTGGCTGACCAACGGTGGGTCCTCCACCCTGGTCGCGGTGCTGACCAAGACCGACGAGGGTGCGTCCTCGGTCTACAAGAACATGACCACCTTCCTGGTGGAGAAGACCCCCGGCTTCGGCGAGGTCGCTCAGGGCGTCACCGTCCCGGGCAAGATCGACAAGATGGGCTACAAGGGCATCGACACCACGGAGATGATCTTCGAGGGTCACCAGATCTCTGCGGACCAGATCCTGGGCGGCGAGCCGGGCAAGGGCTTCTTCCAGATGATGGACGGCGTCGAGGTCGGCCGCGTCAACGTCGCTGCTCGCGCCTGCGGTCTGGCCTGGCGCGGTTTCGAGTTGGGTGTCGACTACGCCCAGCAGCGCGAGACCTTCGGCAAGCCGATTGCCGAGCACCAGGCCGTCCTGTTCCGCCTCGCGGAGATGGCGACCAAGGTCGAGACCGCCCACACGATGATGGTGCGCGCGGCCCGCAAGAAGGACTCCGGCGAGCGCATGGACGTCGAGGCCGGCATGGCCAAGATGGTCGCCTCGGAGTACGCCAACGAGGTTGTCGAGGACTCCTTCCGGATCCACGGTGGCTACGGCTACTCCAAGGAGTACGAGATCGAGCGGATCATGCGCGAAGTGAAGTTCATGCTGATCGGTGAGGGCACCTCCGACATCCAGAAGATGATCATCGGTCGTCAGCTCCTCAAGGAGTACGCGATCCGCTGACCTGGTGAGGGGCCCCGCCCCTGACGTCGTCCATGACGCCTCGACCTGTACGGGTCGGGGCGTCATGCGTCTTCTTCTCCGGGGTGGTTGGCAGCGCCACGTCCGAGTGGGACCGTGGAAGGACCCACGAGGAGAGGAGGGCCCATGGCCAACGAAGACCTCAAGGCCCGGATGAAGGAAGCCCTGGACCGCAAGAACGGTCACGAGCAGGGCGTCCACGCCGACGGACCGGCGAAGGAGAAGGCCCACGGCTCGGAGGTGTCGGACCGCAACGTCGCCGTGCCGATGCACCGCCGCAAGGCAGGAGGAGGGGGCGCCTGATCGGTTTCCTGGCGTCCACCCTCCAGTGTCCGACGTCCTTCGGCGACGGGTCCGGGATCTCCGGGCACCGTCGTCGAAGGGCGTGAGTGGGTGAATGCAGGTGAATCGATGGTGAATCCACAGTGAATTCACAGGCGGCACCCGCCGCTGAACCCCTTCTGCCGGGCAAGATGTTGCGCAATGTTGAGTCCTGACTCCGAGGACTCAACGTCCTGGGAGTCCGCTTCCTGACCCCCGCACCGAGCCACCCCGAACGGATGCCCCATGTCTGTCTGGCCCTCTGCCCCCGACGGCCTTCGCCGGAGATCCTCCCCGCGGCCACGTCTCCATCTCCACGTCGGTCTGCCCAAGAGCGGGACCACGTCGTTGCAGGAGACGATGCGTCACCACCGCGACCTGCTCGCGCAGCACGGGTGGTGCTACCCGTACGCCGGGAACGGCGGACACTTCCTGGCAGCGCTGGAGATGACCGGCAAGGCTGCCCGCTGGGGACGGACCGCGGAGCAGGTCGAGGGACGGTTCGCGCGGCTTCTCGAGGTCGGACGTGCCCACGGCGGCGACGTGGTGATCAGTCACGAGATCTTCGGCCAGGCCAGGCCTGAGCAGGTGGCGCGTGTCGTGGAGCTGGCCGATGACTTCGAACTGCACGTGGTGATCACCGTGCGCGACCTGGGTCGGGTCATTCCGGCGGCATGGCAGGAGTGGGTGAAGAACGGCAAGCGCGGCACCTTCGACGACTTCGTCGAACTGAAGGCGTCGCGACTGCCCGAACGTGGCACCGGGGAGCTGTTCTGGCGCCTGCAGAACCTCGCCGAGATCATGGACCGCTGGCTGGCTCATGTCCCCGCCGACCAGGTGCACGTCGTCCCGTCCCCACCCGCGGGAGCACCCGACGACGCCCTGTGGCGCCGGTTCGGGGACGCGATCGCTCTGACGGAATCGGTGCTGGACCTCTTCGACGTCGGTGCGGTTCCCCGGGCCAACGAGTCGATCGGGGCGGCCCAGGTCACCGTCCTGCGCAAGGTCAACGCTGCGTTGGCCGGCCGATTGGTGGAACCCCACGGGGACGCCATCCGCAAGCACTGGTTCGCCCAGCAGGTGCTGAGTCGGACCTCGTCGTTCAAGGCCCAGGCGCCGCCGGACGTGGTGGAGATGTTCGCCCCCGTCTCGCAGAGCTGGGTCGACCACGTGCGCGCCTGTGGGGTGCGGGTGCACGGAGACCTCGAGGACGTCCTGCCAGTGCGTGGCGCCGTCGCGTCACGCCACCCGGACTCGGCCACCGATGCCGAGCAGCTCGACGGTCTGCCCGAGGCACTGGCCGAGACCCTTGTACGGGTGATGGAGTTGCGCCAACGCGTCGCCGAGTTGGAGGCGGAGCTGGCCGCGCGCCCCAACGGTCGCGCCATCGCCGACAAGATGCTGCGTCCGCTGCGCAAGGGGTTGCGACTCCAGCGCTGACACCCTCCGGCGTTGCAGCCCTCGCGGCTGCGTCGTCGTCAGAGTCTGGTCAGCGTCGTCCGAGCGACTGGAACCCCTGCAACACCCGCTTCGGCACGAACCGAGTCACCCCGGCGACCGCCTTGTACTGCAGGCCGGGGACGGAGAAGGCCTTGCCCCTGGCGTGGTCGGCCAGCGCGGTGCGGACCAGGTCGTGGGCGTCGAGCCAGAGGAAGTCCGGGGCGGAGTCGCGTCCGACCTCCATCCGCTCGTGGAACTCGGTCCGGGTGAACCCCGGACACAGCGTCGTGACCGTGACGCCCTGGGGGCGGTACTCGGTGTGGGCCCACTCCCCGAAGGAGTTCACCCACGCCTTCGCCGCGGAGTAGGTGCCCCGAGGCAGGAACGCGGCCACGGAGGAGACGTTGACGACGCCGCCGTGGCCCCGGGCCGCCATCGCGCCCAGCGCGGCGTGGCTCAACCGCATCACTGCGGTGACCAGGACGTCGAGCATCGCCTGTTCGGCGTCGACGTCGTTGTCGAGGAAACGGCCCTTGAGACCGAACCCGGCGTTGTTGACCAGCAGCTCCACCGGCCGTGCGGTGTTGCGTAGGCGGGCCGCGACCCGGTCGAGGTCGGCGCGCACGGTGAGGTCCGCGACCAGCACCTCCACCTCGACACCGTGCCGGGCCCTGATCGCCTCGGCCTCCTGAACCAGACGTGCCTCGTCCCGGGCGACCAGGACGACGTCGTGTCCACGAGCGGCCAGCTGGTGGGCGAACTCGCGGCCGATGCCGGCGGTGCCGCCGGTGACCAGAGCGGTGCCGGGGGAGACGGGAGCGCCGGAGGCAGGGCGTGGGGCTGAGGGGCTCATGACGTGCAGCCAACCAGAAAGTGCCGTGGTGCGGAGCGGGTCCGGAGGAGGTTTCGCGGTCCGGACGCAGCAGGACCCCGGCCAGTCGGCCGGGGTCCTGCTGGATGTTCAGGTGGTGCGGGTCAGAGGACCCACGTCATCCTCGGGCGTCAGCCTCAGGCGTCGGATCCGGCGGGAGCCGCGGAATCGCCACCACCCTGACCACCGGAGCGACGACGGCGACGACGACGGGGACGGTCCGACTTCTCGGCGTCACCGGCGGGAGCGTCACCGGCGGGAGCCTCACCGGTCGGAGCCTCGGCTGCGGCGGGCTTCTCGGCGACAGCAGCGGCGTCGCCCTCGACCTTCTGGCCGTTGCGGGTGCGGGTGCGCTGGCGGTCGGTGGAACGGGTGCGCGTACGGTCACGCTCGCGCTCGGGGCGCTCCTTCTTCTCCACCGGGGCGGGCGGGACGATGCGGCCCTTGGTGCCCGGAGCGATGCCCTGCTCGGTGAACAGGTGCTCGGAGGAGGAGTAGGTCTCGACCGGCTCGTCGAACGGCAGGTCGAGGGTCTTGTTGATGACCTTCCAGCGGGTCACGTCGGCCCAGTCGACCAGCGTGATCGCGATGCCCGACGCGCCGGCGCGACCGGTGCGGCCGATGCGGTGCACGTAGGTCTTGTCGTCCTCGGGGCAGGTGTAGTTGACGACGTGGCTGACGCCGCGCACGTCGATGCCGCGGGCGGCGACGTCGGTGGCGACCAGGACCTGCAGCTTGTCCTCACGGAACTTGGTCAGGGCCTTCTCACGGGCGATCTGGGCCATGTCACCGTGCAGCGGGGCAGCCTTGAAGCCACGCTCGACGAGGTCGTCGGCGACGCGCTGGGCCTGACGCTTGGTGCGGGTGAAGACGACCATCTTCTCGATGGTCTCCGACTGCAGGATGCGGCCGATGATCTCGGGCTTGTCGAGGTCGTGGGCCTGGTACACGAACTGCGCGGTCGCCGGGACGGTCGCGTTCTCGTAGGAGGACTCCGCGCGGATGTTCATCGGCTGACGCATGTGGGTGCGGGCCAGCGCGACGATCGCCGACGGCATGGTGGCCGAGAACAGCATCGTCTGGCGGGTGTCGGGGGTGAGGGAGAGCAGACGCTCGACGTCGGGCAGGAAGCCCAGGTCGAGCATCTCGTCGGCCTCGTCCAGGACGAGGGCGTGGACGTGGCCCAGGTCGAGGACCTTGCGGTTGGCGAGGTCAATCAGGCGACCCGGGGTACCGACGACGACGTCGACACCGGACTCGAGTGCATCGACCTGGGTGTCGTAGCCGACACCGCCGTAGACGGTGAGGATGCGCAGGCCGCGGTCCTTGGAAGCGACCTGGAGGTCGGAGGAGACCTGGATCGCGAGCTCGCGGGTCGGAGCGACGATGAGCGCCTGGGGCTTGCCCTGGGCCACGTCGGCGTAGGCCGCGTCCTTGGTCGGGGTCGAGCGCTGCAGGACCGGGATGCCGAAGGCCAGCGTCTTGCCGGTACCGGTGCGGGCCTGGCCGATGAGGTCGGTACCGCCCAGAGCGACCGAGAGGGTCATCTCCTGGATGGCGAACGGAGTGGTGATGCCTGCGCGCTCGAGCGAGTCGCAGATCTCGGGATGAACCCCGAGGTCACGGAAGGTGGTCACGCGTATGTCGCTTTCTGAAGTTCGTCTCGCACATGCGGCTGACTCGAACTGCGGTCTGCCGCGCACATGCTCGCGGGCGGTGCTCCGGCCCGCGGATCTGGCGCGCTGGGCGCGCACGGATTGTCTCCCACTGTATCGCTAGCCTGACGCCATGACTGAAACTCCCACAGGCGCGCCGCAGGGCGCTCTCGCCGACCCTGCATACGTCATGGCCGCCGTCGACCTGTTGGGTGCTGTCGCCTACGGAGAACTGGCTGCCTTCGAGCGTCTGGCCGACGACGCCAAACTGGCCCCGACGTTGGCCGACCGGGTCGCATTGTCGGGGATGGCGGCGGGCGAGTTCTCCCACGTCCAGCTGCTCACCGCCCGGATCGAGGCGCTCGGCGCCGACCCCTACGCGGCGATGGAACCCTTCCGTGCTCCGTTGGAGAACTTCCATGCCCGGACCCAGCCGTCGGACTGGTTCGAGGGGCTCGTCAAGGCGTACGTGGGCGACGGAATGGCCGCGGACTTCTACCGTGAGGTGGCCGCCTACCTCGACGCCGAGACCCGGGAGACCGTCACCGCGTCGCTGGCCGACACCGGCCGCTCGGCGTTCGTCGTCGACCGGGTCCGGGGCGCGATCGCCGAGGACCACCGCCTCGGCGGTCGGCTCGCGCTGTGGGGGCGTCGGATCATGGGAGAAGCGCTCGTGCAGGCCCAGACGGTGGCCGCCGAACGCGAGGCGATGACGGCGCTGCTCGCCGGGGGAGTGGACCGACCTGGTCTGGACCTGGCGGCCGTGGGCCGCATGTTCGCCCGGCTCACTGAGCGGCACGCGGACCGGATGGCGGAGCTCGGCCTCGACGCCTGAGAGTCGTCCGGGCCACCTGCCCCAGCATCAGTGAAATGCAGGACGGCGCCCGCCCCACGAGGGGACGGGCGCCGTTCTGCGTCCCACCCGGGTGGGACGTCAGCTGCGGATCAGCGGAAGCCGACCGTGCCCTGGGCCTGGCGACCCATCTCCACGTAGGAGATGCGCTCACCGGCGATGAGGACGCGACGGCCCTTGGCCTCGGAGAGGTCCAGGACGCCGCCTGCGATCGCCTTGGTCACCAGGGCCTCGATCTCCTCCTGGGTCGCGTCCACGTCGACGACGATTTCGCGCGGGGCGTTGTGCACGCCGATCTTGACCTCCATCGAGGCCTCCTTCTGAAGAAGTGGTGCGGATCTTGTCTGCTGCGGCCAATTCTGGCCGACGGGTGGTGGCGGCGTCAGTGTCGCCGCCGAGATGAGACCTCCGAGGGTGGAGTTCTCAGGCCTCCTTGGTGGGGTAACCGCCGATTCCACGCCAGGCGAGCGCGGCGACCAGGGCACCGGCGTCCGCCTGGGAGATCGTGCCGTTGGCCCCGGAGCCGGAGAGCCAGAAACGGGCGCTGACCTGGCCCATGCCGACCAGTCCGACGGCGAGCAGGAGCGCGGCCTCGCGGGGAAGGCCGGTGTCCTGGGCGATCACGTCGGCGATCGCGTCCGCGCACTGGTCGGTGACGCGGTCCACACGCTCCTTGACCGCCGGTTCGTTGGTCAGGTCGGACTCGAAGACCAGGCGGAACGCACCGGACTCGTTGGCGACGTACTCGTAGAACGCGGCGATCGCGGCGCCCACGCGCTGCTTGTTGTCGTTGGTGCTGGCCAGCGCGGCACGGATCGCGCCGACGACGCTCTCGCAGGACTGGTCCAGGAGCGCGATGTACAGCTCGAGCTTGCCGGGGAAGTGCTGGTACAGGACCGGCTTGGAGACACCGGCACGGTCGGCGATGTCGTCCATGGCGGCCGAGTGGTAGCCGTGGGCGACGAAGACCTCGAGGGCAGAGGTGAGCAGTTGGGCACGGCGCTCACGTCGCGGCATCCGAGCTCCCCGGGGGCGGGGATCGACGTCGTGGCGTGCAGTTGTCACGGGGGTCCTCCTAGATCGTGGGTCGAATGCTATCGGGCGACGGCGATCCGGCGTCAGTTCGACCCGTGGCGCGGCCCGGTTCGGTCCAGCGACGAGGCAGCGGGAAGAATGGCGTCCGTCCGGGCGTTGGAGCCCGTGAGGTGGCCCGCCCTGTGTACTCCGGGCCGCCGACAGAGACGAACAGACCACTGAGGAGTGATCGTGTCCATCCAGCCGCTGGTCGAGCCGGCAGCCGAGCTGACCGTCGACGAGGTCCGTCGCTACAGCCGACACCTGATCATCCCCGACGTCGGAATGACCGGACAGAAGCGCCTCAAGAACGCCAAGGTGCTGGTCATCGGTGCCGGTGGCCTGGGTTCGCCCGCGCTGCTCTACCTGGCCGCCGCCGGCGTCGGAACGATCGGCATCGTCGAGTTCGACGAGGTCGACGAGTCCAACCTGCAGCGCCAGGTCATCCACGGCCAGTCCGACATCGGCCGTCCCAAGGCAGTCTCCGCGCAGGAGTCCATCGCCGAGATCAACCCGCTCGTCAACGTCGTGGTGCACAACGAGCGCCTCGACAACGACAACGTGAAGGACATCTTCGCCGGCTACGACCTGATCGTCGACGGCACCGACAACTTCGCGACGCGCTACATGGTCAACGACGCCGCGTTCTTCCTGGGCATCCCGTACGTGTGGGGCTCGATCTACCGTTTCGACGGCCAGGCGTCGGTCTTCGCGCCGACCCTCGTCGACGACGCTCCCTGCTACCGCTGCCTCTACCCCGAGCCGCCGCCGCCGGGCATGGTCCCCTCCTGCGCCGAGGGCGGCGTCCTGGGTGTCCTGTGCGCCTCCATCGGTTCGATCCAGTCGACCGAGGCCATCAAGCTGCTCACCGGTGCCGGCGAGCCGCTCATCGGCAAGCTGATGACCTACGACGCGCTGGAGATGGAGTACCGCAAGCTGCGCATGCGCAAGGACCCCAACTGCGCGCTCTGCGGTGAGAACCCCACCGTCACCGACCTCATCGACTACGACACCTTCTGCGGTGCCATCTCCGACGAGGCCGCCGACGCCGCCGCCGACGCCACCATCTCGGTGCGTCAGCTCGAGACCATGATGGCCGAGCGCGAGGAGGGCACCCGCGACTTCGTCCTCGTCGACGTGCGCGAGCCCAACGAGCGTGAGATCAACCTGATCCCGGGCTCGGTGCTGATCACCCGCGGTGACTTCCTCAACGGCCAGGCGCTCGAGCAGCTCCCGTCCGACAAGCAGGTGGTCCTGTACTGCAAGACCGGCATCCGTTCGGCCGAGTGCCTCGCGATCGTGAAGGGCGCCGGTTTCTCCGACGCCGTCCACGTCGGTGGCGGCGCGGCCGCCTGGGTCAACGTCATCGACCCGTCCCAGCCGGTCTACTGATCCGGTAGCAGGACGCTCGACCGGGACGAGGGCGGCGTGGCGGGAGACCGCTGTGCCGCCCTCGTGCCGTTGAGCCGGGAGTCCGCGTCGGCGGTCGGTGTCGGTGGTGCACGTCGCAGCGTCGCTCTGACAGGGCCGCGCAGTACTGGCCAGTACGCGTCGGGTGTGCGCCCGCGAGTCGCCTGCGACCACAATGACGCCCATGCTCTACGAGGTCCTCCAGCGCGTCGTCCCGCCCACCGCCCGCGCGCTCTGGCGGCCCACGGTGGAGGGCCTGGAGAACGTCCCCGCGACCGGACCGGTGATCCTGGCCAGCAACCACCTCAGCTTCATCGACTCCGTCGTGATCCCGGTCCTGGTGCCCCGCAAGGTCGTCTTCATCGCCAAGTCCGACTACTTCACCGGCACCGGCCTCAAGGGCAAGCTCTCCAAGGTCTGGTTCGAGTCCCTCGGCATGCTCCCGGTCGACCGTGACGACGCCCAGGCCGCCCTCGACAGCCTCGACACCGCACTCGAGGTACTCGGCCGTGGCGAGGCGTTCGGCATCTACCCCGAGGGGACCCGCAGCCGCGACGGCCTGCTGTACCGCGGTCGGACCGGTGTCGCCCATCTGGCGCTGACCGCCGGTGTCCCGGTGGTGCCGGTCGGTCTCCAGGGCACTCCCGACGTCCAGCCGGTCGGTGCGAAGCTGCCGCGTCTGGCCAAGGTGACGGTTCGCTTCGGTGAGCCGCTCGACTTCTCCGACGCCGTCCAGGGACGTCCGTTGGGCAAGGTCCGCCGCGAGGTCACCGACACGATCATGGCCCGCATCCGCGACCTCAGCGGTCAGGAGGAGGCCGGCGTCTACAACGAGCGCCAGCCCGACGCCTGATCCCCGGGTTCGTCATGAGGTGAGCCGCCGCGGCCCGGACGGGGAAACTGTCGGTGCGGTGTGGTGGCATGTGCCCATGACCAGCCCGATCCGTCTGCTCCGTCGTCCGCCGAACCAGGTCGTCGTCCCGACACTGGACGCCGCGCAGCGTGCCGTGGTCGAGCACGGGGACGGGCCGTTGCTGGTCCTGGCGGGGCCGGGGACGGGCAAGACGACGACGCTGGTCGAGGCCGTCGTCGACCGGATCGAGAACCGTGGCGCCGACCCGTCACAGGTGCTCGCCCTGACGTTCTCCCGCAAGGCCGCCCAGCAGCTTCGCGACCGGATCACCGCGCGCCTGGGCCGCACGGTCGCGAGCCCGGTCTCGATGACCTTCCATTCGTTCGCGCACGCCCTGATGCGTCGGTACACGCCCGACGAGCTCTACGGCACCGCGTTGCGTCTGCTCAGCGCACCCGAGGCCGACGTGGTCATGCACGAGGTGCTCACCGAGATGCGCGACGAGCTGCCGTGGCCCGAGTCGTTGGGCGAGGCAGTCAACACGCGTGGTTTCGCGGCCGAGGTCGCCACCGTCATCTCCCGTGCCCGCGAGCACGGTGCCGACGAGGAACAACTGATCGCGATCGGTCGGGCTCACCCTGACGCCCCCGAACTCCTCGCGGCCGGACTGTTCCTGCAGAACTACCTCCTGCACCTCGACTACCGCGCCGCCACCGACTACGCCGACCTGGTGCGTCGTGCCGTGATCGAGGCGACCGCCCACTCGGCCGAACTGCGCGAGGAGTTCCGGTACGTCTTCGTCGACGAGTACCAGGACACCGACCCCGGTCAGGTGCAGCTGCTCAAGGCGATCGCCGGAGGCGGCGGCAACCTGGTGGTCGTCGGTGACCCCAACCAGTCGATCTACGGCTTCCGTGGCGCCGAGGTCCGCGGCATCCTCGAGTTCCCGCAGACCTTCCACACCCGCGACGGCGCCGACGCCCCGGTGGTCGTCCTCGACACCACCCGACGCTTCGGGACCACGCTGCTGCAGGCCGCCACCCGGGTGGCGGGCAACCTGCCGCTCAACGGTGCCATCCCAGCCCAGGCCCGCGACCTCTTCCTGCACCCGCGTGCGGCCGAAGGGACCGCCACGGGACGCGTCGAGGTCTTCACCTACGACACCGAACGTGCCGAGGCCGAACGCCTCGCCGACCTGCTGCGCCGCGCCCACCTCGACGACGGGGTGGCCTGGAACGACATGGCCGTCCTGGTCCGCACCGGATCGAGCACCCTCCCGGCACTGCGCCGGATGCTCTCCAACGCCGGCGTCCCGGTGGAGACCGCCACCGACGAGATCCCGCTCGCCCAGGAACCAGCCGTGCGTCCGCTGATGTGGGCACTGGAACTCCTGGTCAGTGCCGAGGAGCAGCGTCGGGCCCGTCGTCGTGCCGACGAAGGTCTGGAACTCTCCGACTTCCAGCAGCGTGCCCTGGAGTGGAGCCCCACCCCGACCACCGCCCACGACCTCCTGACCTCGCCGCTGGTGCTGCTGCGTGCCACTGAGCTGCGCTCGGTCAGCCGGGTGCTGCGTCAGCGCGAGGTCGCCGCTGCCGCTGCCGAGGAACGTCCTGCGCTCTCCTCGGGAGAACTGCTCGCCCGGGCCCTCGTCACCGACGACGGTTTCGAAGGCGTCCCCGAGGACGTCGGCGGCCGGGCCGTCGCGTTCAAGCAACTCCTCGACGAGACCCGCGACCTGATGCGTCAGGGCAAGGAGGTCGAAGAGCTGCTCTGGCACCTCTGGGAGGGCGTCGCCTGGCGCGACCGGCTCCGGGCAGCCGTGCTCCGTGGCGGCACCAGCGCTCCCAAGGCCCACCGTGACCTCGATGCCCTGTGCGCCCTCTTCGACACCGCAGCACGTCTGGAGGAACCCCGCCTACGCACCGACGTGCGCGGCTTCCTCGCCTTCGTCGGTTCCCAGGCCCTGCCGGCCGACAGCCTCGCCGACAAGGGTGTGCGCACCGAAGCGGTCACCCTCACCACCGCACACCGTTCCAAGGGCCTGGAGTGGCCGATGGTGGTGGTCGCCCACGTCCAGGAGGACGACTGGCCCGACCTGCGTCGCCGCGCCACGCTCCTGGGTGCTGACCGACTCGGTTCGGAGCAGTACGGCCACCTGCAGCTCGTCGGGGACGCCTCGCGAGCCGCGATGTTGGCCGAGGAACGTCGCCTCTTCTTCGTGGCCTGCACCCGTGCCAAGGAGCGCCTCGTCATCACCGCCGTCGCCTCGAACGCCGAGGACGGCGAGATGCCGTCCCGGTTCGTCGACGAGGTCTGCACGACGCCGCAGCAGGAGAAGGACGGGCACGAGCCGGTACGGGTCGTGCACGAGCAGGGCCGACCGCTGCGCCCGCTCAGTCTGGCCGGAGTCGTGGCCGACCTGCGTCGCACTGTGGCCGACCCCGAGGTCGACGAGGCCTTGCGTGACGCAGCGGCGAAGCGGCTGGCGTTGCTCGCCGCCGAGGAGATCGAGGGTCGACCGCTGGTCCCGGCCGCCGACCCGACCCGCTGGTGGGGCACCGCCGGCACCACCCTGGCCGCGACCCCGGTCCGGCCCGCCGACCGCCCGGTGAAGTTGTCGGCCTCCACCGTCCAGGCGATCGCCGAGTGCCCGGCGAAGTGGTTCCTCGAGCGCGAGGCCGGCGGATCGTCGTTCTCCGGCCAGAGCGCCGCCTTCGGCAACGTGGTCCACAAGATCGCCGAGCACGTCACCGACCCGGAGGTCGGCGAGGCCTCCCTGGACGAGCTGATGGCGCTCCTCGACACGGTCTGGGACCAGCTGCCGTTCCGCACCCCGTGGTCGCGGGAGAAGGAACGCGAGGAGGCCCGCAAGGCCGTCGAACGGTTCCTCAACCACCACAACGCCTCCACCCGCACGGTGCTGGGCACCGAGGTGGCGTTCAACTTCACCTCGACCCTGCCCGACGGGCAGCAGGTCCAGCTGCGCGGCTTCGCCGACCGTCTCGAACTGGACGCGCAGGGACGGGTGGTCGTCGTCGACCTCAAGACCGGCAAGTACCCGCCGAGCGACAAGTCGTTGGTGGAGAACCCCCAGCTCGGCATCTACCAGTACGCCGTCGAACAGGGCGGCTTCTCCGATCACGTCGCACCCGGCAGTCTCTCCGGCGGTGCGGAGCTGTGGCAGCTGCGGGCCTCGAAGAAGGACGTCCCCAAGGTCCAGGCCCAGGCGAAGCAGGAGCCGGACCCCGAGGGCTGGGTGCTCGCCGAGCGCCAGCTCGCCGAGACCGCGCAGACCATCCGGGCCGAGGACTTCGCCGCCGTCCCGGGGTCGCACTGCGACTTCTGCACCTTCCGTTCGCTCTGCCCCGCCCGCACCACCTCCGGAGTGATCTCGTGACCACGCCCGCCCAGACCACGCCCGCCCAGACCGCGTCCAGCACGACGTCGCAGCCGCTGCGGATCGCCACCCCCGCCGACCTGCGCGCCGTCACCGGTGCCTCGTTCACCGTCTCCGACCAGCAGTGGGAGGCGATCTCCGCGCCGCCGCAGCCCGGCGTCGTCATCGCCGGCGCCGGTTCGGGCAAGACCGAGCTGATGTCGGCACGCGTCATCTTCCTGGTCGCCAACGGTTTCGTGGCCGCGGACGAGGTGCTCGGCCTGACGTTTACGACGAAGGCCACCGCCGAGCTCTCCCAGCGCATCCGTGGCGCCCTCGCCAACGCCGGTCTCGACCGCGCGCCGATGGGGGAGGACGGCGCCCCGGGTGACCTGCTCGAGCCCACCGTCTCCACCTACAACGCCTATGCCGCGTCCCTCCTGAGTGAGCACGGGCTGCGGATCGGGCACGAGCCCGGCGTCCGGGTGATGGGCGACGCCGCCCGGTTCCAGCTCGCCCAGCGGGTGATCGCGAACCATCGCGGGGAGGTGCGCCACCTCTCCGACCACCCCGGCACCGTCATCGGGTGGCTGCTGGCCCTGGACGGCGCGATGAACGAACACCTCGTCAGCGCCGACGCTGTGCGTGCCTTCCAGAGCAACGAGCGTCCGCTCTTCGAGGCCGAACTGGCCGACCTGATCGCGGAGAAGGCCCGCAACAAGACCAAGCAGGACGCGATCCGCACCGTCCTGGAGAAGATGGACCAGCGTCGCGAACTCCTCGACCTGGTGCTCGCCTACCGTGAGGCCAAGGCGAAGTACCGGCTCATGGACTTCTCCGACCAGATCGTCGGCGCCTGCCGGGTCGCGGACGAGTTCCCCGAGGTCGCAGCGGGGGAGCGCGCCAAGTTCAAGGTCGTGCTGCTCGACGAGTACCAGGACACCTCCGTGGCCCAGGCGCTGCTGCTCTCGCGTCTCTTCAGCGGACCCGACGCCGAGCACGGACGCGGTCACGCGGTCACTGCGGTCGGTGACCCCAACCAAGCGATCTACGGCTGGCGTGGTGCGTCGGTGGCCAACATCGCCAACTTCCGTTCCCAGTTCCCGATGGCCGACGGCACCGACTCGCGTCGTTTCTCCCTCACCGTCAACCGTCGCTCCGACCGCCGCATCCTCGACGTCGCCAACGAACTCGCCGCCCCGCTGCTGGAGGAGCAGGAGGGCCTGGTCGAACCGCTGGAGTGGAAGCCCGACGCTGAGGAAGGCGTCGTGCGTTCGGTGGTGCATCGCACCCAGTCCGACGAACTCACCTGGCTGGTCGAGGAGGTCAAGGCGGCCCACACCCGGATCCGCAACGAGGCGCTGGCGCGCGTCCAGCAGGCCAAGATCGAGAAGCGGTTCGACGACGCCCGCGCGCTGGAGGCCAAGGCCGACCTGTGCTGGCGTGAGATCGGCATCCTGGTGCGCACCAACTCCGAGGGAGCCAATGCCTACGACGCCCTGAGCGCGGCCGGGGTCCCGGTCGAGATCGTGGGTCTGGGTGGACTGCTGCGGCTCCCCGAGGTGGCCCAGGTGGTGGCCACCCTCAGCCTGCTCGAGGACCTCACCGACAACGCCTCCCTGCTGACGTTGCTGGCCGGTCCGCGCTGGGAGATCGGGGTCCGTGACCTCGCCCTGCTCGGACAGCGCTCCGCCGAACTGGCCCGGGCCGAAGCCGCCCCCGAGGGCGCGCAGAGCATCGCCGCCGAACTCTCCGACGCCGTTGCCGGAGCCGACCCCACCGAGATGGCCTCGCTCAACGAGGCACTGGCCTCGCCCGGGGACCTGCCCTACTCGCCGCAGGCGAAGGAGCGCTTCGCCCGGCTCGCTGCCGAACTGGAGCACCTGCGCTCGTTCGTGGGCGACCCGCTCCTCGACCTGATGCGCCGGATCATGGACGTCACCGGTCTTGACACCGAACTGGCCGCCTCCACCTCACCGGCAGCCGAGGCGCGTCGCGAGAACCTCGACCTCTTCCTCAAGGCGGTGGCTGACTTCCAGGCTGTCGACGGCACCGTCACCCTGCCTGCCCTCAACGCCTGGCTGGAGGTCGAGGACGCCGAGAGCGGGGGCCTGGACCTCGCCCCGCCGAGTGAGTCCGACTCGGTGAAGCTGCTCACCGTGCACCGTTCCAAGGGCTTGGAGTACGACGTCGTGTTCATGATCGGGGTCGCCGAGGAACGCTTCCCGAGCTCGCGGGCCAGGTCGCAGTGGACGGCCGTGAGCCACGAACTCCCCGCCAGACTGCGCGGCGACGCCGACAGCGTGCCGCAGTTGGAGGAACGCTCCGCCGACGGCCTGGCCCAGCTGAAGGCTGACGTCAAGGCTCACCACGCGATGGAGGAGCTCCGTCTCGGGTACGTCGCCTACACCCGGGCCCGCCACGAGTTCGTCGTCTCCAGCCACGTCTGGGGCACCCGGCAGAAGCCGCTCAAGCCGTCGTCGTACCTGCAGGTGGTCCGCGACGCCGAGAAGCGCTGGCAGGAGGCAGGAGACCCGCGCGAGCTCGCCGAGTGGTACGTCCCCGGCGAGGACGAGGAGAACCCGGTCCACGCCGAGTCGCAGCGCGTCGGCTGGCCCTCGACCGACCGCACCCGCGAACGCGAACGACGTGAGGAGGCCGCCCGGCGGGTCCTGGCCGCTGACGTCGAGGCCGCGGACGACGTCGAACGCCTGGCAGGTGTCGAGGCTCCCGACGGTGGGACCGGCGCTGAGACCGTCGCACGGTGGGACGCCGAGATCGAGCGGCTGCTGCTGGAGGAACGCACCCGCCGTCGCAGCGTGATCGAGATCGAGGTGCCGGCCTCGCTCTCCACCACCGCGGTGCAGAAGCTGCGGCAGGACCCGCAGGCCTACGCCGAGGAACTGCTGCGCCCGATGCCCAAGCCGCCCGCTCCCGCAGCCCGGTTCGGCACCGCCTTCCACGCCTGGATCGAGGCCCGGTGCGAGCAACAGATGCTGCTCGACCCCGAGGACCTCCCGGGCCGGGCCGACGCCGGCATCGTCGACGACTCCGACCTCACTGCGCTGCAGCAGGCGTTCGAGAAGAGCGTCTTCGGCACCCGCCGTCCCAGCGCCGTGGAGGCCCCGTTCTCGCTGGCCGTGGGTCCGCACGTCGTGCGAGGCCGGATCGACGCCGTCTACCAGGAGCCCGACGCCCCCGACGGGAGCACCCGCTGGCTCCTGGTCGACTGGAAGACCCACCGCAGCGAGACCGCAGACTCCTTCCAGCTCTCGGTGTACCGCCAGGCCTGGGCCGAACTGCATCGGGTGCCGCCCGAGAACGTCGACGTCGCGTTCCACTACGTCCGCTCCGGCCGGACGGTGCGTCCCACCAACCTCGCGACGCGGGAGGAACTCATCGCCATCCTGGACGGCACCCACGCCGACGGGGTTAGCCTCGAGGAGTGAGTCGTGAGGAGATGAGGTCGCTGCCGCACCTGGCGCTGTCGGTGCGCGCCCACAACCGGGAGGCGCTGCACCGCACCGACGAGGCGTGGCTCGACGAACGCTGGGCAGACCCGTCCACGCGGGTCCTGGTCCTGGCCGACGGCCGCACCGAACCCGGGCTGCGCTGGTACGCGCCCTCCGAACTCACCTCCGTCCTCGTCCTGGGAGAACGCACCGGCGAGCGCGTGCTGCTCGGGCACCGCGACGGCGTCACCCGGTTCGCGCTCCTGGTCGAACCACACGACGTACCGACGGGCACCGAGCACTGGGTGGGGCTGCGCGGGCTCTTCGGTCTGCTGGGCGGCGGAGACCCCGAAGCACAGGAACGGGCCAGTGACCTCGCCCCGTGGCTCTTCCACGCCGTCGGGATGGCGGAGTGGCGTCGCTCGACCCGGTTCTGCCCTCGCTGTGCCGGGCGCCTCGAACCGCGCTCCGCAGGACACGAACTGCTCTGCACCGGATGTGGACGCGCACAGTTCCCTCGCACCGACCCCGCAGTGATCATGAGCGTCGCGCACGGCGAGCCGGGCAGCGACCAGGAGGCGATCCTGCTGGGGCGTCAGGCCTCCTGGCCCGCCACGCAGTGGTCCACGCTGGCAGGTTTCGTGGAGCCCGGTGAGACGCTCGAGGACGCAGTACGCCGCGAGGTGATGGAGGAGACCGGCGTCCGTGTCGGTGAGGTCACCTACGTGGGTTCTCAGCCGTGGCCGCTCCCCGCGAGCCTGATGGTCGGCTACGAGGCCCGTGCCCTGAGCACCGAGATCCACGTCGACGAGGCAGAGATCGCCGACGCGCGCTGGTTCACCCGCGCCGAACTCGCTGCAGGGCTGCGTGAGGGCAGCATCGGGGTGCCCAGAAGTGTCTCGATCTCGTCTTCGTTGCTGACCAGGTGGTTCGGAGCGCCCCTGACGGGGAAGGATGTCCTGCAGCAGCGCGACTGAGCCGGCCGCCTGCGCCGCGTGAGCGAGGGGGAACGGTGGACAAGCACGCACGGTACGGCCCGCCAGCGGTCTTCACGATGTCGCGCACCGTGCTCGGCCTCTCCACCTGGGCAGTCGCCCTGCTCGTGCTGGTCGTGGGCGAGTGTTTGGGAGCGGGCTCGGAGGTGGTCGATCCGGGCAGCCAGGCCTCGGCCGTGGTGGCGTTCGCGTTGTGGGGCATCTCGTGTGCGGTGGCGATGCCTGATCCGGTCGCCCGGCAGTGCCTCGGGCTCCTCAACGCCGCTCTGGTCCTGGCGCTGGTCGCGGGCGGCTTCGTCCAGGACTTCCGGTTCGTGTGGTTGAGCCACACCGTGGGCATGACGCTCACCGAGGCCGTGATCGCTGCAGCCGCGCTGGTGTTGCTGGCTCCTCGTTCCTCGACCACGGGGTACCGCGCCTCCGGCCGGTCGGTACGGGTCCGTGGCGGCGGGTTCTCCGCCGAGGGGCGCGCCTTGGTGTGGACCCTGACCGGGATCACCTGTGCCGTGCTGGGGTTCAACGTGGGGCAGCAGTCCGGTCACCAGGTGTTCGGGCTGCTGGTGGGTTCGCTCGTCGTTGCGTCCTTGTTCCTGCTCGCTCTCGGCTGGCGTCTGGGACGTGCGCGCTCGGGCCAGCCCGTGGACTGCGTCGTGGAGGCGTTGGCAGGGCGTGACACGCAGGAGGCCGCCACCCCACAGGGGTGACGGCCTCGCGACGCTCTGCCTGGGGGAGTGACCTCAGAGCTCGCCGAGCTCGGTCAGCTTCGCCTTGACCTGCGCGACGCTGGGGTTGGTCTGTGCGGTGCCGTCGGAGTAGACGAGGGTCGGAACGGTCTGGTTGCCGTTGTTGACCTTCTCGACGATCTGGGCGGCCTCGGGGACCTGCTCGATGTCGACGATCTCGATGTCGGTGATGCCCTCGCGCTCCAGAGCGCTCTTGAGGCGGTGGCAGTAGCCGCACCACGGGGTCGAGTACATCGTGAACAGGGCCATCAGGGACTCCTCGGAACGGTTCGTGGGCGACACCGCGGCGGCGGCGTCCGACTTCTCCAACTCTACGCAGCCACCGTCTGTTCCCGACGTACCGTCGCGTGTGCCCGCCACGGTGGTGGCCACGGGAAGGATCGATGGACGACGTCCTCGCGCTGACACGGATCGTGCTCCGGGACCCGCTCACCCTCGTCGCCGGTGTCGGCGTGGCTCTCGTGATCGGTGCGGTCTGGCTCTGGCTGGTCCGGGGCCGGGGTTGGGGTCCTTGGCGTCGGGCAGCCGTCGTCCTCGGATCCGCGGCGCTCGGGACGGCGCTCGCGATCGTGCTGGTGCGCGAGGACGTCACGTTCGGGCGCCCCTGGTACTGCTTGGGCAACCCGGGGATCGCCCCGGGCACTGCAGAGGAGACCCTCAACCTGGTGCTCTACTCACCCGCGGCCTTCTTCGCCGTCCTGGCCACCCGTCGCCTGCTCGCGACGACCACGGTGTTCCTGGTGCTCGTCGTGGCCGTCGAGTGCCTCCAGAAGTGGATCGACGTCGGCACCTGCGAGGTCGGCGACATGTCCCGCAACGGTGTCGGGGCGCTGCTGGGCGCTCTGGCCGGCAGGGTGGTGCTGAGCGGTGCAGGGTGCATGCCGGGTGGTCGCACCGAGTCGGGGAGGGACGCGGGCCGGAGGTAGCGTGACGACGATCCGAGGAGGACCGTGCCCCCACACGTCACCACACCGCCCGTCACCGCGCAGCCCGTCACCGCACCACCCGGCGTCGCCACCGGGCGACGCACACCGCTGTTCCCGTTCCTGGTGGTGGCCTCGGCGCTCGTGCTGATGGCTGCCCAGGCCGCGGCCCCGACCCCGCTCTACCCGCTGTACGCCGAGCGGTGGGGGTTCGACGACTTCACCACCTCGCAGATCTTCACCGTCTACATCGCCTCCCAGAGCGTGATGCTCTTCCTCTTCGGATCGCTGAGCGACTTCGTGGGGCGCAAGCCGGTCTCGGTGATCGCGGTGGGGCTGGTGGTCGTGGCCGCCGTCGTGCTCGCCACCGCCGACAGCCTCGGCGACCTGCTCTGGGGCAGGACCCTGCAGGGCCTGGCCTCAGGACTCGGCTTCGGGACCTTGGGAGCCGCGCTCCTGGACCAGTCCCCGCCACACCGTCACCACGCCGTCGCGGTCATCAACTCCTCCGTCCCGCCGCTCGCCCAGGGCATCGGTGCCCTCGTCAGCGGTCTCGCGGTCGAGTTCCTGCCGCACCCGTTCTGGCTGGGGTACGCAGTGGTGGCGGTCCTCTCCGCGATCGTGCTGGTGGGTGTCTGGGTGATCCCCGAACGCTCCGAACGACGCCCGAAGAACCTGCGCGCGATGCTCCCGACGTTCCTGTGCCCTCCGTCGTCGCGGTCGCGGTTCGGGGTCGCGGCGTGGGCTCTGTGTGCGAGCTGGGCACTGCTCGGTCTCTACCTCGGCGTCGGGCCCACCATTGCCCGGGAACTCTTCGACGTCTCCTCCCCGTCGATGGCCGGGCTCCTGGTGCTGCTGGTCTCCGGGGCTGCTGCAGTGCTGGGTGCCACCACCTTCGGCGTCTCCGGGGAGCGGATGCTCCGGGTCGGCAGCGTCGCGCTGGTGGTCGGGGTGGCGCTGATGGTGGTCGCGGTGAGCACGGCCAGCTTCGCGCTCTTCTGCGTCGCCAGTGTCGTGGGCGGCGTCGGGTTCGGTGGCGGGTTCCAGGGTGGGGTGAAGGTGCTGATGGCCGTCACCGTGCCGTCGGAGCGCGGCGGCACGCTGTCGCTGCTCTACCTGGTCGCCTACGTCGCCTTCGGCCTCCCGACGCTCGTCGCCGGACTGGCGGTCCCGGCGCTGGGTCTGGGACCGGTGGTGGACTGCTACGCCGCACTGATCGCCCTGCTCGCGGTGGCTGGACTGGTCTCGGCACGCACGCTGCGTGCCGGCGTCGTCCACAGCTGAGGACGGCACGACTGCATCGCTGTCGGCGACCCGGACTAGGCTCGATCGAGCCCCGGGGCCCGGCTCCGGGGGCGGTACGAACCGAACAACGGTGGCAGGAGAAAGACCCGCGTGACGCCCGAAGAACTGCTCAACGCCCTCGACCCCGAGCAGCGACGCGTCGCCGAGACCCTGCGTGGCCCGGTGCGCGTCCTGGCTGGTGCCGGCACCGGCAAGACCCGCGCGATCACGCACCGGATCGCCCACGGCGTGGCGACCGGCGTCTACGCCCCCACCGAGGTCCTCGCGCTCACCTTCACCACCCGTGCAGCGGGCGAGATGCGGACCCGTCTGCGTCAGCTCGGTGCGCCCGGCGTCCAGGCCCGTACCTTCCACTCCGCCGCGCTGCGTCAGTTGCGCTGGTTCTGGCCCCGCGTCCACGGCAAGGACCTGCCGCAGCTCACCGAGTCCAAGCTCGGCATGCTCGCCCAGGCTGCCCGACGTCAACGGATCGCCCCCGACCAGGCCGTCCTGCGCGACCTCGCCTCCGAGATCGAGTGGGCCAAGGTCTCCAACGTCTCCCCGGACGCCTACGCCCTCACCGCGATCCGTCGCGGTCGCAAGGTCGCCGACCTGGAGGAGGTGACCGTCGGGCACGTCTACGAGGCCTACGAAGAGGTCAAGCGCTCCATGGGCCGGATGGACATGGAGGACGTCCTGCTCTGGAACGCCGGGATGCTCGCCGACGACGAACGCGTCGCCGCGCAGGTCCGCAGCCAGTACAAGTGGTTCGTCGTCGACGAGTTCCAGGACGTCTCCCCGCTGCAGTCTGCGTTGCTCGACCTCTGGCTCGGTGGCCGCGACGAACTCTGCGTCGTCGGCGACCCCGCCCAGACGATCTACTCCTTCGCCGGTGCCGACGCCGACCACCTGCGTCACTTCACCGCCAAGTACCCGCAGTCCACCTCGATCGAACTGGTCCGCAACTACCGATCGACGCCCGAGGTCGTGCACGCCGCCAACCTCCTGCTCGACGGCACCGTCAGCAAGGGCGTCGACCTGCGCGCCACCCAACCCTCCGGCGCCCCGATCACGGCCACCGGCTACCCCGACGAGGTCGCCGAGGCGGCCGGCGCCGCGGCCCACGTCAAGCGCCTCATCGCCGCCGGCACCCCGGCCAGCGAGATCGCTGTGCTGCTGCGCATCAACGCCCAGTCCGAGGCGTTCGAGGACGCTCTCAGTGCCAAGGGCATCCCGTACGTCGTGCGTGGAGCGGGCCGGTTCTTCGACCGTGCCGAGGTGAAGCAGGCGATCACGCTGCTGCGCGGCTCGGCGCGTTCCGGCGTTGCGGCCGACATGCTCGAGACCGTCCATGCGACCCTGGCCGGCATGGGCTGGACCTCCACCCCGCCCAGCACCCGTGGGCAGGTCCGTGACCGTTGGGAGTCGATGCAGGCCCTGGTCGACCAGGCCAACGCGTTCGCCAGCGACGTCGCCCCGGACCTGGGCGCCTTCGTCGACGACCTCGACCGCCGTGCCACCGAACAGCACGCCCCGGTCGCCGAGGGCGTCACGATCGCCACCTTGCACACCTCCAAGGGTCTGGAGTGGGACGCCGTCCTGCTGTGCGGCCTCGTGGAGGGCACCCTGCCGATCATCTACGCCAAGACCCCGCAGGAGATCGAGGAGGAGCGCCGGCTCCTCTACGTCGGCCTCACCCGAGCCCGCAAGGAACTCTTCCTCTCGTGGGCGCACGCCCGCAACCCCGGGCAGCGCGGCAACCGCAAGCGGTCCCGCTTCCTCGATGCCCTGGTGGGGGAGAGTGCAGAAGGGGCTCGCGCCGAGCGCCCGGAGAAGAAGACGGCCCGCAAGGCCCGCCACTGCCGCGAGTGCGGCAAGGCCCTGCGCACCGCGGCGGAGAAGAAGGTCGACCGCTGCGCCGACTGCCCTGCCTCCTACGACGAGGCGCTCTACGAGGCCCTGACGCTGTGGCGTCGCCAGCGCGCCGCCGACGACCAGGTGCCGCCCTACGTGGTCTTCAACAACGACACCCTCATGCTCATCGCTGAGCACCGACCCACCAGCGAGTCGGCCTTCGGTGCGGTGCAGGGCGTCGGACCGAAGAAGATCGAGCAGTACGCCGAGGACATCTTGGCGATCGTGCGCGAGTACGTCTGAGGCGGCGCTCAGCCCGCGGACCAGCTGCAGCCGCAGCGCGGGTGCTGGCTCCAGGCGCGCTGCTGGGTGCGCAGGTTGCGTTCCACCCACAGCGTCGCCGACCACGTGCGTGGCTGATGCCCCTCGGCCCACGCACGCAGGTCGTTGACGGCCGTCACCAGGGCGAACTGCAGCAGCACCGGGTCGACCTCGTCGACGTCACCGGCTCCACAGGGCAGCAGCGAACGGTCCGGGCCGGGCACCAGCACCGGGCGGTGCGGGTCGCGGTCGCGCAGGTGCATCTCGACACACTCGGGGCAGGCCGTGGCGCCGGGACTGCTGAACGGTCCGACCCGGATCCGGGCGTCCTCGACACGTAGGTGCAGCGTCGGGACGTCCTCGCCCGTGCTCCCGCCCGTGCTTGCGGCGGGGCGGCCGGCAGTGGCAGTTCCGGTCGTCTGGGGGCCGTCACCGATCTCGATCCTCAGCGTCAGGTCCGGCGTGGGGTGCTCCTCGGAGCGGCGCGTGCGCGCCCGGCGGCGCAGCACCGGCGTCAGACCTGCGGTCCGCACGGTGGCTGACACGGAGTCGGCCCACGGCTCGGGGACGTCGAGCAGCACCCGCGTGCACGAACGGGCCTCACTGAGCAGACGGTCGGTCTCGGGATCGAGGAGGACACCGGCTTCTCGCAGCGCCGCCAGCACGCCGTCGGTCCCGGGTGCCGGTGACACCCGGGCACCCCGGTCGAGCAGGTGCAGGGTGCCGCGCACCGCATTGGTGTCCGGGAGCAGCGCGCGCCGCACCGGGTCGCAGCCCACCTGGATCAGCCCGTCTGAACGGATCTGGACCCGGGTGCCGCGCCGGAGCCGGAGCAGGCGCGGGACGTCCACGTCGGCTGCAGTGCTGGAGACCTTCATCGACCCGCTCATGCGGCCCAGCGTCCCAGCGCACGGGTGGGTGCCGCTGCGGCTCTCCACAGGTTGGAAGGGCGGGACATGGACCGTGAGGGGGCGGACCGACACGGTCGGCGACGCCCATCCCTGAAATGGTCGACGGCGCCGTCCCCCGGAGGGGACGACGCCGTCGAGAAACCGCTGGGGCTGTCTCAGGCCTTGCCGAGGATGCGGTTGAGGTTGGTGCCGCAGGTCGGGCAGACGCCCTTGGCCATGCGGGTGCCCTTCTCGTTCACCTTCACCTCGCCGGTGGCCTCGCGCTTCTCCTTGCACTTCACGCAGTAGAACTCGCCGCTCCAGGTCTCCGCCATGACGGCCTCCTTGCTTGTTTCGAATGTCTCGGTCGCCGCGGGGATTCGATGAAGCCCGCCGGAATCCGGGTCTTGGGCACCCGGACTCCGTCACAGTACGCCACGCCTGAGCGCAGGCGCGCGCACAGCACCCTTTCGCGTGTCGTGTCGTTACGTCACCGTGACGAGCGCGCTGGTCGCTAGCCTCGCTGCATGACCCAGCCGCAGGCCCCTTCGTCGTCGTCCGAGGCACGTCCCGAGCCCGGACCCGAGCATCGTCCTCACCTCAGCGTGACCCGTCCCCGCGACGGTGTTGTGCTCGTGACGCTCGACAATCCTGACCAGCGCAACGCCATGAGTGACGAGATGACGGCCTCGTGGGTGGACTGCGTGGACGAACTCGTCGACGACCCCGAAGTGCGGGCCGTGGTGATCACCGGAGCGGGCACGGCGTTCTCGTCCGGGGGAGACCTCAGTTGGCTGGCCAGCGAACCGGAGGCCGGTGTCGATCGACTGCGGTCGAGGATGCTGCCCTTCTACCGGTCCTGGCTGCAGGTGCGTCGCCTCGAGGTGCCGGTGGTCGCGGCGATCAACGGGCCCGCGATCGGCGCCGGGCTCTGCTTCGCCCTGGCCTGTGACCTCAGGTTCGCCGCGCGCGGCGCGAAGATGGGCGTCCCGTTCACGCAGCTGGGTCTGCACCCCGGCATGGCCGGCACCTACCTGCTCACCGAGGCCGTCGGTGCCGCGGTGGCTCGCGACCTGTTCCTCACCGGCCGGATCATCGAGGGTGACGAAGCGCTGCGGCTGGGACTCGTCTCCCGGGTGATCGAGCCCGAACGCTTCCTCGACGAGGCACTCGACGCTGCTGCTGCGATCGCTGCGGCGGCACCGATCGCCACCAAACTGACCAAGCAGGCGCTGCGCGACGGCGGCCACGGCGACTTCGAGCACGCCCTGCAGTGGGAGGCGATGGCGCAACCGATCACGTTGGCCACCGCTGACCTGCAGGAGGGCATCGCGGCGGCCCAGCAGAAGCGTCGTCCGGTCTTCGAAGGACGCTGAAGGACGATGGGGGACGACGTGGAGACCAGCGACCTGCGCAGGTGGTGTGCCCGGCCGGAGGACGCACTGCGCCGGACAGCGTTCCTGCTCGAGCTTGCCCGCGAGGACACCTACAAGGTCCGCGCCTACCGCACGGCACTGGCCACCGTCGTCGCCACTGACGACGACGAACTCCTGCGTCGACACCGTGGCAGCACCCTCACCGAACTCCCCGGCCTCGGGGCGAGCACGGCCGGCGTCGTGGGTGACGTCCTCGACGGGCGGGTCCCGCAGCGTCTCCGACGCGCGGCGGACCTGGCCGCGGCGAGCCTCCCTGCCGGCGGCGGGTCGCTGCGGGCTGCGTTGCGGGGCGACCTGCACAGCCACACCGACGCTTCCGACGGCGGATCGTCGGTGCAGGAGATGGCCCTGGCAGCACTCGAGATCGGTCACGAGTACCTGGTGGTCACCGACCACTCGCCCTCGTTGAAGGTGGCGCACGGGCTGTCCGCGCACCGGTTGCGGACCCAGGGCGAGGAGATCGCGGCACTCACCGCGGCGCTGGCCGACACCGGTCTGTCTGTGCTGCGGGGGATCGAGGTGGACATCCTCCCCGACGGGAGCCTTGACCAGGACGAGGCGCTGCTGGCCGAACTCGACGTCCGGGTCGCGAGCGTCCACTCGCACCTGCGCAGCGACGCCGTCACGATGACCACACGGATGCTCACCGCGGTCCGCAACCCGCTCACCAATGTCCTGGGGCACTGCACCGGCCGGCTGGTCACCGGGGCGCGGGGCACCCGAGGAGAGAGCGAGTTCGACGCCGAGGCCGTCTTTGCTGCCTGCCGGGACCACGACGTCGCCGTCGAGATCAATTCTCGCCCCGAACGACGCGACCCGCCGACCCGGTTGCTGGAACTCGCCAGGGACCTCGGCTGCCTCTTCGCGATCGACTCCGACGCCCACGCGCCGGGGCAGCTGGAGCTGGTGCGCCACGGCTGCGCACGGGCCGAGGAGGCCGGGATTCCGGCCGAACGGATCGTGAACACGTGGCCGAAGCAGCAACTACTGGCGTGGTCGACGCAGTAAGGTCCGTCACATGGACAGGGGTGGGGCCGTCCGGGAGCCGGCCGTGGAGGTACGACGAAGCGCGCGCCGACGCCGCACCGTCTCCGCCTACCGTGACGGCGACACCATCATCGTCCTGGTCCCCGCCACGCTCTCGCGTGGCGAGGAGGAACGCTGGGTGGAGGAGATGGTGAGCCGTCTGGAACGCTCCGAGGCCCGCACCCGTCCCACCGACGAACAGCTCCTCGCCAGGGCGCGTCAGCTCAACGACGAGATCTTCGGCGGCCTCGCCGATCCCGCCACCGTGCGATGGGTCGACAACCAGCGATCGCGGTGGGGATCCTGCACGCCGGGAGACCGCTCGATCCGGCTCTCCTCACGCCTGCAGGGCATGCCGACCTGGGTGATCGACTACGTCCTGGTTCATGAGCTCGCGCACCTGCTGGTGCCTGGTCACGACGACGAGTTCTGGGCCTGGGTCAACCGCTACGACCGCTCCGAACGGGCCCGCGGCTACCTGCTGGGCTGGTCCTCGCGGGAGGGCGCCGGCACCGACGGCTACGTCGACTGACCACAGGCCCGCCCCGATCAGGTCAGGTCAGGCTCAGGTGAGCCAGCGCGACCGCGCCGCAGCGATCATCTCGTGCATCTCGTCCTCGAGGTCGTCGGGCAGCGCGTTCAACGACCACCAGCGGACGTCGAGGGACTCCTCGCTGACCGCGTGCACCGCGTCGGTCGGAGCCAGAGCGGTGAAGCGCACGTCGAGGTGCTGGACCGAGGCGTTGTCGCCGCAGAACGAGACGGTGTGCTCGTCGACGTGCACCGGGACCGGGTCGAGGTCGAGGTCGTCGATTCCGGACTCCTCGCGGCCCTCGCGCAGGGCGGCACCGCTCAGGGTCAGATCACCGGGCTCGATGTGGCCACCGAAGTGGAACCAACGTCGGGCCTTGCGGTGCAGGTTGAGCAGGACGTGGTCGAGGTCGGCAGAGAGCACCAGGACACCCGCGGTGAGGTGGTCCGGGACGCAGCCACGCGCGGTGCCGTCGGGGTGCTCCTGAAGGTGCGCCACGAACCGGTCACGCAGCCGCGTCTGACGTCCTGCGGGCGACGCCCAGGCCTGCAGGCAGGCCAGGGCGTCGCTGTGGAGGTCAGAACTGTTCAGTTCAGTGCCGCTCGGGGCTCCGGGAGTGCTCACGCCTCGGTGGGGCGGTCGCCGGGGCCACCGTCGAGGAGGTCACGCAGACCGGCGTCGAACTCCTCGTCGCTCATCTCGGTGGTCGTGGAACCCTCACGGAAACCGAGCGGGTCGTCGAGATCGGTCGCGGTCGGCAGCAGGTCGGGGTGCATCCACACGCCGTCGCGACCCTCAATGCCCTGACGGGTGCGCAGCGCGCCCCACAGGGTCGATGCGTCACGCAGACGACGCGGGCGCAGTTCCAGGCCGACGAGATTGGCGAAGGTCTGCTCGGCCGGACCGCCGGAGGCACGACGACGACGCACGGCCTCCTGCAGCTTGGCCGCGGACGGCATCCGCGGGGTCGCGGCCTGGGCGACGACCTCGTCCACCCATCCCTCGACGAGCGCGAGGGTGACCTCGAGACGCTCGAGAGCAGCACGCTGCTTCGCCGACGGCTCGGGGTTGAGGAGACCGCCGGAGAAGGCCTCCTGCATCTTCGCCGGGTCGGACATGTCGAGGCCGCGCATCTTCTCCTCGATGCCCGCGGTGTCGATCTCGATGCCGGTGGCGTAGTCGCGCACAGCGCCGATCAGGTGCTCCGAGAGCCACGGCACGTGCGCGAAGAGACGCTGGTGGGCGGCCTCGCGCAGAGCCAGGTAGAGGAGGACGTCCTCGGACGAGACGTCCAGTCCGGCAGCGAACGCCTCGATGTTGCCGACCACCAGGGCTGCCTTGCCCGAGGCGTTGAGCGGGATGCCGACGTCGGTGGCGCCCCACACCTCGTCGGCCAGACCGCCGAGGGCGGAGCCGACCTGCTGGGCGACCATCGCGCCGGAGGCCTGCGACAGCATTCCGATGAGGGGGCCGGCCATGGCGCGCATCTCCTCGGGGAGTGCGGCGGCCAGGCCGGTGCTGGCCGAGGCGGCCATCGGCTCGACGAGCTTGCGCCACACGTCGGCGGTCTCGACGATCCACTCCGCACGGCTCCACGCGGTCGCAGTCACGACCGCGGAGGGGAAGGAGGTGGTCTCGTCGAGCCAGTGGTCGGCCAGACGCACGGCGTCGGCGACGGCGTTCTGCTGGGTGTTGGTGGGCGTCGGGTCGGGCTTCTGGGCGGCGGTGTGACGCGCGATGTCGAGGGTGTTGTCCCAGTTGATCGGACCGTCGTGGGGCTGCATGAACTTCTGGACCTGTGCCATCAGGGAGTTGAGGTCCATCCCGGGCGGCAGGCCGGGGAATCCACCCGCAGCGCCACCCGCGGCGCCGGAGAAGAACTGCTCGAAGGGCGTTCCCTTGAACGGGTTCTGGTCGTCGGGACCGGAGTTGCCAGGCATCTCGTTCATGACCCGAGCCTACTGCCCGGCCGGTCGTACCCCACTTGTCGCGCCGTCGCACTAGGCTTGGCGAGGTGGACATCCTGTGGTGGCTCGCCCCTGCCGGGGTGACGACGTTGTTGGCGATCGTGTGGGTGACGTGGGTCGGTCGCGACGGGCACGGCGTCCAGGACCGCGACGAGTCCGTGGCTCGGCTCGCCCGCGCGCTGGAGCACGAGCACCCGGTCCGTCAGGGTGCACCGAAGCCCTCGCCGGCCGAGCAGCGTCCCCGCGACCGCAGCACCGGCATCGCGGTGCGGCCCCTTCGCCAGCCCCCGCGCCAGACCCTGCGTCAGGTCCCGCCGCCGGACGCGCCCGTCACGCCGGGCAGCGACGCCCCGGGACCGCAGGCATGACCGGTTGCCTCCGTCTGAGAGGCTGTGACGCATGAGTCAGCGGACCCTGGCGGGCGTGCTCGCCGTTCCCCTCGTGCTGGCCCTGTGGCTGGCCGCGCTTCTCGTCCCCCTCCCGTACGTCACCTACTCACCGGGGTTGACGGTCGACGTGCTGGCAGCCGACGACGGTGAGCCGCGGATCGAGGTCGAGGGCGCGAAGACCCACACCGACGACGGAACGCTGCTGCTGACCACCGTCTACGTCACCCGGCCCGAGCGTCGGGTCAACTTCTTCGGCGTGATGGAGGCGTGGTTCGACCGCGACCGTGCGGTCTACCCCTACGAGGCCGTCTACGCCCCTGACGAGACGCGCGAGTCGGCCGAGGCCGAGGCCGCCTACGAGATGGCGTCGTCGCAGGACACCGCCGCCGCCGTGGCGTTGCGTTCCCTGGGTTACGACGTCCCCGAGGTCGTCACCGTCGCCGACGTCGCCCAGGACATGCCTGCCGCAGGACGTCTGCAGCAGGGCGACGTGATCGTCTCCGTCGACGGCACGCAGGTCGACGACCCGACCACGGTCGGCGAGCTCGTGGACGCGGCCACCCCCGGTGAGCCGGTCACCTTCGTCGTCGAGCGTGATGACGTCGAGAAGAAGGTCGCGGTGGTCCCCGCCACCGTGGACGGCAAGAACCGCGTCGGCGTGACCATGGGCCAGGACTTCGACCTGCCCGTCGACGTGACCCTGAACGTCAACCCCGCCATCGGCGGGCCCAGTGCCGGGCTGGTCTTCGCGCTCGGCATCACCGACACCCTGACCGACGGCTCCCTCACCGGGGGAGGCACGGTCGCCGGTACCGGCACCATCGCCGGCGACGGCGCGGTCGGTCCGATCGGCGGCATCGCCCAGAAGATCGCTGCCTCGCGTGAGCAGGGCGCCGGCATCTTCCTGGTCCCTGCCGCCAACTGCGCCGAAGCCCTCGGGGCTCCGGCCGGAGACATGCGACTCGTGAGGGTCGAGAGCTTCGACGACGCACTTGCGTCCGTCCGGTCGTGGGGCGAGAACCACGACGCAACCCTTCCCACCTGTGAGAGGAACTGAGCCGTGAGCTCCGACGCCACCGTCCCCCATCCCGAGAACGACACCGAACTGCTCGAGCAGACGATCAAGGACCCCGCCCTGGCGTCCGCCGTCCTCGAGATCGAGTCCCACGTCGCCCAGGAGGGCTGGGAGCAGCCGGCCCGTCTCTACGCGCTGGTCGACACCCTGCGCTTCATCGAGGCCGAGCCGCGCATGGCCGCCGCGATGGGTCTGGACACCAACGCCGTGCCCGGCTCGCTGACCGCGGTCGAGCAGGAGCAGTACGGCCCCGAGCGTCAGATCGAGGAGGTCCTGGCCGGCATCGTGTGGCCCGAGACCGTCGACGGGTGTGCCGTCGTCCTCGAGCGCCTCGCGCTCCCGCCGGAGGCCGACGCCGAGATGCCCGAGGACCCCGAGGAGCGTGCGGCCTACGCCCGCAACCACCCGCAGGCCCAGATCGTCCGCATGGCAGCCGGCGCGACCCGCGCCGGCAACACCTACTGCGCGCTCCGACTCAAGGCCCACGACGACGACTTCGCGGTCGTCGACGGCACCGAGATGGTGCCCGAGCTCGTCGAGCTCGTCCTCTCCACCCTCCACGAGGGTGCTCCGGACGGCGCAGGTGACCAGCCGTGAGTGACCCCTTCGGCAACGCCCAGCGCGGCCCCCGCGGCCCGGTGGGCCCCTCGCCCGAGACGCAGCGCCGTTCGCGCCGTCTGGTGATCACGGCCGCCGTCCTGGTGGTCCTCTTCGTCGCGTTCAGCGCCTTCGCGGGCTTCTGGACCGAGCGCCTGTGGTTCTCCTCGGTGGAGTTCTCCGACGTGTTCACCACCCTGGTGGTGACCCGGATCCTGCTGGGCCTCGCCTTCGGCGTGCTCGCGGCGCTGGTGATCGGCGTCAGCGCGTGGACTGCCCACCGGTTCCGTCCGTTCTTCCGCTCGCTTCACCCTGACCAGGACCCCACCGAGCGCTACCGGCAGACGCTTGCGCCGATCAAGGGCTGGGCCCTGGCCGGTGTCGCGGTCATCGCAGGCGTGCTCGCCGCGATGAGCGCCTCGGGCCAGTGGCGTGAGTTCCAGATGTGGCGCCACGCGGAGAAGTTCGGCACCACCGACCCGTTCTTCGACCGTGACGCCGGGTTCTACGTCTTCCAGCTGCCGTGGTTCCACTTCCTGGTGGACTTCACGATGTCGCTGACCGTCGTCGCCCTCGTGGTGACGATCCTGGTCCACTACGTCTACGGCGGCATCAGCCTCGCCGCCCGTGGCGCGGACAAGCTGTCCCCGGCCGCGCAGGTCCAGATCTCGATCCTGCTGGGCTTCTTCGTCCTGGCCAAGGCGCTCGACTTCTACCTCGACCGCTTCGACCTCCTCAGCGAGTCCGGAGCGCTCATCACGGGCATGAACTACACCGACGAGAACGCGGTGCTCCCGGCCAAGAACATCCTGGCCGGCATCGCGCTGATCTGTGCGGTCCTGTTCTTCCTCAACGTGTGGCGTCGCACCTGGGTGCTGCCCACCGTCGGTGTCGCGCTGCTGGGTCTCTCCACCGTGCTGCTCGGCATGCTGTGGCCCGGCATCGTCCAGCGTTTCCAGGTCGAGCCCAACAAGGCCGACAAGGAGTCGGAGTACATCTCGCGCAACATCGAGGCGACCCGCGCGGCCTACGACCTCGAGGACATCGAGGTCAGCCGTTACCAGTCGGCCCCCGACCTGGGCACGGCACTGACCGACCTCGAGAAGGGCACCTCCTCGGTGCCGCTGGTGGACCCCAAGCTGGTGCGCAAGACCTTCGAGCAGCAGCAGCAGGTCCGTGCCTACTACTCGGTGGCCGACGTCCTCGACGTCGACCGCTACGAGCTGGACGGCGAGGAGCGTGCGCTCGTCCTCGGCGTCCGTGAGATCAACCAGGCCGGTCTGGCCGCCAGCGACCAGAACTGGACCAACCAGGCCACGGTTTACACCCACGGCACGGGCATGATCGCCGCCTACGCCAACCAGCGCCCGGGGGACAACAAGTCCCAGGCGTCGGTGATCCAGTGGGCCGAGGGTCAGGAGGCCAACCAGAACGCGCTCACCGAGCTCAACGGTGGTGAGGTCGAGTCCCGGATCTACTTCGGTGAGAACAGCCCCGCCTACTCGGTGGTCGGCAAGGGGGCGGGCGACAAGTCCGTCGAGCTCGACCTGCCCTCGGGCGACGAGGACCAGAAGGCCAACCCGACCGTCACCTACGACGGCAAGGGCGGCGTCCCGGTCGGCAACATCCTGACCAAGAGCCTCTACGCGCTGAAGTTCGGCGAGCCCAACTTCATCCTCTCCAAGCGTGTCAACGAGAACTCCAAGGTCCTCTACGACCGTGACCCCCGCACGATGGTGGAGAAGGTCGCCCCGTGGCTGACCGTCGACTCCGACCCGTACCCGGTGGTCACCGAGGGGCGCATCCAGTGGGTCCTGGACGGCTACACCGTCACCGACAAGTACCCGCTGAGCCAGAAGGCCTCCTTCGAGGAGATGACGAAGGACTCCCTGCAGACCAACACCGGTTTCCAGACCCTTCCCACCGACGAGATCAACTACGTCCGCAACTCGGTCAAGGCGACGGTCGACGCCTACGACGGCACCGTCACCCTCTACGCCTGGGACGACTCCGACCCGGTGCTGAAGGTGTGGCGCGAGGTCTTCCCCGACACCGTCAAGGACAAGTCTGAGATCCCCGAGTCGCTGATGAGCCACCTGCGCTACCCCGAGGACCTGTTCAAGGCGCAGCGCTACCAGTTCGCCAAGTACCACGTCACCGACCCGAAGGACTGGTACGCCGGTTCCAACCGCTGGGAGGTCCCCGAGGACCCGAACTCCCAGGGCAACCTGCAGCCGCCGTACCGACTCTTCACCAACCCCCAGGGTGACGAGGACCCGAACGCCGAGCAGGTCTGGAGCCTGACCTCGGTCTTCGTGCCGCGCGAGAAGAACAACCTCTCCGCGTTCGTGTCGGTCAACTCCGACGCGACGAGCCCGGACTACGGCAAGATCCAGGTGCTCGAGCTCGCCGACGAGCGGACCAACGGTCCGGCACTGGTGGCCAACGAGATCGCCTCGGACGAGGACGTCCGTGACGAGCTGTTCTCGTTCGACCAGGGTGGCATCACCCCGCAGTACGGCAACCTGCTGACGCTGCCGGTCGGGGACGGTCTGATGTACGTGCAGCCGCTCTACGCGGCCCGCAACGCCTCGGAGTCGTCGTACCCGATCCTCAGCTTCGTGCTGGTCTCCTACGGCGGCAAGGTCGGCATCGCTCCCACCCTGCGTGGCGCGATCGCTGACGTGCTCGGCGTCGAGGACGCGGCGTCCCCGACGCCCACCGACCCCGGTACGCCGGGCGAGGAGAAGCCGGTCGGGTCGGTCGACGACCAGATCCGCGCCAAGCTCGCCGAGGCGGAGAAGGCGTTCACCGCGGCCGACAAGGCTCAGCGTTCGGGCGACACCGTCACCTGGGCGACCGAGATCGAGAAGGCCAAGAAGTCGATCAACGACGCCGTGACCCTCTCGGACAAGGCCAAGGCTGCCGCCGCGGCCGCGACCAAGAAGGCCGAGACGAAGAAGGCCGAGACGAAGAAGGCCGAGGAGAAGAAGGACTGACCTTCTCCTGCAGTACACGACACAGGCCCGGCCCCCGCGAGGGGACCGGGCCTGTGTCGTCGTCGGGCCTGCGTCGTTGCTGGCTGGGAGGTCAGAAGACCGGCTTGCCGCCCGTCACGCCCAGGACGGTGCCCGAGACGTAGCTCGCAGCCACCGGGTCGGCCAGGAACACGAACGCCCCGGCCAGCTCGGCCGGCTGGGCTGCCCGCCCGAACGGCACGTTGCGACCGAACTGCTCGATCTTCGACGCCGGCTGCGAGGCCGGCTGCAGGGGAGTCCACACCGGGCCGGGGACGACGGCGTTGACCCGGATCCCGCGGGGGCCCAGGTCGGCCGCGAGGTTGACGGTGAAGTTGTTGACCGCAGCCTTGGTCGCGGCGTAGTCGAGCAACGTCGTCGACGGCGTGAACGCCTGGATGGAGGAGTTGTTGACGACGCTGTCGCCGGCCTCCAAGTGGGGGAGCGCGGCGCGGGTCATCCACATCAGCGCCGACAGGTTGGTGGTGACGGTGCGCTCGATCCGGGCGTCGTCCATCGCCTCCAGCCCGAAGACCCGGGCCTCCTGGTAGCCGGCGTTGTTGACCAGGACGTCCAGGCCGCCGAACGTCTCGACGGTGCGCGCCACGACGTCGTCGCAGACGGCGGAGGAGGTGAAGTCGGCCTCGATCGCCACGCAGCGCACGCCTGCCTCACGGACCCAGCGCGCGGTCTCGGCGGCGTCCTCGGCCTCCACCGGCAGGTGGGTGAACGCGACGTCAGCGCCCTCACGGGCGTAGGCGATCGCGACCGCGCGTCCGATTCCGGAGTCCCCGCCGGTGATCAGCGCACGCTTGCCGGCCAGGCGTCCGTGCCCGACGTAGGAGCTCTCGCCGTGGTCGGGGGTGGGGGTCATGGCGGTGGTGAGGCCGGGCAGTTCCTGCTGCTGGGCCGGGAACGCGGTGTCGTCCACGTGCGTCATGGTGTGTCACTTCCTGGCAAGGGGGTGGGGGCACTGTCAGTCAATCAGGGCGGGTGGGGCGCCGATCGAATAGGTGTTGCGCGAGGAGGCGTGTACGGTTGGTTTCACCGACGCGGGGTGGAGCAGCTCGGTAGCTCGCTGGGCTCATAACCCAGAGGTCGCAGGTTCAAATCCTGTCCCCGCTACGAAGCACAGAAGGCCCGGATCCTCACGGATCCGGGCCTTCTGTCATTTCATGTCAGGGTGATCGACCCGGATCGACGGGCATCGCCTCGACTGCCCGGACGTGTGGCCGAGGAGGGCCCGAATAGGTGTTTGACCGGGCCCCGTGTACGGTTGGTTTCACCGACGCGGGGTGGAGCAGCTCGGTAGCTCGCTGGGCTCATAACCCAGAGGTCGCAGGTTCAAATCCTGTCCCCGCTACAAATGCAGAAGGCCCTGATCCTCACGGATCAGGGCCTTCTGTCATTCACGCCGGTGAGGCTGCGTGGTGCTGGTGAGGCGTTGGGGTGTGTGCGGGCCCACGTTTGGGGGTGACGTCGGGGCACGCGGGGCGTCATAGCCGCACGGGGGAACGATGATGGCGGGGTGACTCTCGACCCTGTTCTTCTCACGCTCGACCTGATCGGCACCTTCGCGTTCGCCCTCAACGGGGCTCTGGTGGCGATCCGGCTGGCCAACGTCGACATCATCGGCGTCCTCACGCTGGGCACCGTCACCGCCGTGGGCGGCGGCATCGTGCGTGACCTGATGATCGGCGACACCCCACCGGCGACGTTCAGCGACTGGCGCTATCTCGCGGTGGCTGCGTTGGGCTCGATGGTCGCGTTCGTGCTGGGCAGCCGGCTCGACCGGCTCACGATGCCGATCACCGTCCTCGACGCCGCCGGCCTGAGCCTCTTCGCGGTGACCGGCGCGCACAAGGCGGTCGAGTTCGGACTCGGCCCGGTGCAGGCGATCATCCTGGGCGCGGTGACGGGCGTCGGCGGCGGAACGATCCGCGACATGATGCTGCGCCAGGTCCCCACCGTCCTGCGTCAGGAGCTGTACGCGATCCCGGCGCTCGCGGCGGCGGCGCTGGTGGTGCTGGTGCCGTCGTTCGGCTGGGGCCTCTTCGTCCCGGTCACCGCGGCGCTGATCTGCTTCACGTGGCGGATGGTGGCGGTCGTTCTCGACCTGCACGCGCCGAAGCCTCTGCGTGCGCCGCACCACGAGGACTGAACGTGCGTGAACGACGAAGGGCCCCGTCCGTCAGGACGGGGCCCTTCGTGCTGCTGCCGGGGAATCAGGCGCGAGCGGCGCCGATCATGTCCTCGCGGGTGGGGAGCTTGACGCGCAGACGGTCCTGGGCCTCACCCAGGGCGATCTCGGCGGCGTCGATCTTCTCCCAGTCGGTCAGGGTGATGAAGTCGACGCCGCGCTCGCGCAGGAACGCGTCGACGTCCTCGGTGGAGCGAGCCGTGGCGGTCTCGGTGGTGGTCTCCAGGACGTGGCCGACGGTCTCGGCGGCGTCGGACTTGGTGTGACCGATGAGGCCGACCGGTCCACGCTTGACCCAGCCGGTGACGAAGGTGTTCGGGACGAACTCGCCGTCGATGCCGATCACGCGACCGCCGTCGTTGGGAATGACGAAGTTCTTCTCGTCGAACGGCAGGCCCGGGAGCGGGGAGGAGGCGTAGCCGACGGCGCGGTAGACCGACTGGACGGGCCAGTCGGTGAATTCGCCGGTGCCACGCACGGAGCCGTCGCCGACGAGCTCGGTGCGCTCGGTGCGGATGCCGACGACCTCGCCGTTCTCGCCGAGGATCTCGCTGGGGGCCTCCATGAAGTGGAGGTGGATGCGGTGGTCCTTGCCCTCGATGTCGCGGCCGACCCAGTTGGCCAGGATGTCCAGGACCAGCTTGTGGGTCTTGTGCTTGGCGATGTGCTCCATCGAGTGGTCGTCGACCTCGAAACCCTCGGGGTGCACGATGACCTCGACGTTGGGCGAGTGGTTGAGCTCGCGCAGCTCCATCGGGGAGAACTTGGCGTACGCCGGGCCGCGGCGGGCGAAGACGTGGACGTCGGTGATCTTCTTGGCCTTGAGGCCGGCGTGGACCTGGGCCGGGATGTCGGTCACGAGCATCTCGTCGCCGGTCTTGGCGAGCACGCGGGCGACGTCGAGGGCGACGTTGCCGACGCCGATGACGGCCGTGTGGGTGCCGTCGCCGAAGTCCCACGTCTGGGGGACGTCGGGGTGGGAGTCGTACCAGGAGACGAAGTCGGCGGCACCGTAGGAGCGCTTGAGGTCCTCGCCGGGGATGCGCATGTCGCGGTCGGCCATGGCGCCGGTGGAGAAGATGACGGCGTCGTAGAACTCAGCCAGGTCCTCGAGCTTGACGTCGGTGCCGAAGTCGACGTTGCCGACGAAGCGGACCTCGGGCTTGGCCATGACGCGCTGGAGAGCCTTGATGATCTCCTTGATCCGCGGGTGGTCCGGGGCGACGCCGTAGCGGACGAGGCCGAACGGTGCGGGGAGGCGCTCGAAGAGGTCGACGGAGACGTCGACGTCGGACTTGGTCAGGATGTCGGCGGCGTAGATTCCGGCAGGACCGGCACCGACCACAGCAACGCGGAGAGTCATGCCTCCCATTGTTCGCCCCTGCACCAACCTCACACAAAGCCATTGTGACTGGGTTGTCACAAGGTAGCCTTGTGCCATGCTTGGCAGCCATGTCCCGGACCTGCGTTCTCTCGAACTGCTGCTTGCCGTCATGAGACATGGATCACTGGGAATGGCGGCTGCAGAGCTCGGCATCACCCAGCAGGCGGCCTCGTCGCGGATGCGCACGATGGAGGGGCTCGTGGGTGAGACCTTGCTGGCGCGCTCGCGCCACGGCTCGCGCCTCACCGAGACCGGACGACGTCTCGCCGACCTCGCGCTCCCGGTGGTCGAGGCTGCCCGGGTGCTCGACGCCGGCATCCGTGGCCTGAATCGCGAACGCAACGCCCACCTCGACGTCGCCGCCAGCCTCACCATCGCCGAGCACATGTTGCCCGGCTGGATGGTCGCCCTACGCTCACGCCACCTCGCGCTGGGGCGCTCGGCCCCTGAACTGACGATGACGGCCGCGAACTCCGCACGCGTCGTCGACCTGGTGCGCTCCGGTGCGGTCGACCTCGGTTTCATCGAGGGGCCGGAGGCGCCTGCCGACCTGGGCAGTCGCAAGGTGGGAGTCGACGAGCTCGTCGTCGTGGTGGGGCCCCATCATCCGTGGGCGCGGCTGCGTTCCCGCTCGGTGACCGCTGCCCAGCTCGCGATGACGCCGCTGGTGGTGCGCGAGGCCGGGTCGGGCACCCGCACCGTCCTGGAGCGTGCACTCGACGGGCTGGAGACGGTCCCGCCGGCGATCGAACTCTCCACCACTGCCTCGGTCCGCTCGGCGGTCGCTGCCGGAGCCGGCCCCGCGGCACTCGGCGCGCAGGCGGTGAGTGACGACATCGCCCAGGGCCGCCTGCTGCAGATCGAGGTTTCCGACGTCGACCTCACCCGGGTCCTGCACGCAGTGTGGGCCGGTGGTGAGCAGCCACCCGAGGGCCCCGCGCGCGACCTCGTCGCGTTGGCTGCGGCGTGGCGTTCGACCGTCGTCGGCTGACGCCGCCGCGGACGCCGAGGAGACGGGCTGGCCGCGCCGATGGGGAATCTGGCCGAGCAACGTGTAGGTTCTGAATCACCGACGCGGGGTGGAGCAGCTCGGTAGCTCGCTGGGCTCATAACCCAGAGGTCGCAGGTTCAAATCCTGTCCCCGCTACACAGATGCAGAAGGCCCTGGTCCTCACGGATCAGGGCCTTCTTGCTGTCCGCTCTGAGTTGGCCGCTGCGAGTTGGCCGCTGTGAGTTGTCCACTGCGACGCGTCAGACGTTCACCAGCCGGTCACCAGCCGCTCACCAGGCGGCGCCGATCAGTCCGAGGCCACCCGCCATCGACAGCGCGAGGACGCCGCCCCGGATCACGGGATCGGCGACCCGGGTGGCGACGACCATGCCCACCGCGGTGCCTGTGCACAGCGTCGCGACCTGTGCCGGTGAGGGCAGGTGCGCGCCGAGCAGCACCGCCGTCGCGGAGTTCTGCACGAGGAAGTACCAGTGCAGGTTGGCCCGAGCCACGCGCGGCGACCATCCGGCGTTGGCGGCGTAGATGCCGATCGCGGCACCACCCACACCGCCGACGACGCTCAGTCCGGCACTCGCGACGCCCGCCGCGGCGGCCGCCGTGGGGGTGCCGAGACGCGGGGAGCGGAGACCGCAGGCCAGCAGGGTCACCGCCGCCACGATCCCGACGCCACTGGCCAGCGCCATCCACCGGACGTCGAGGTCGCTGACCGCCCAGGCCACCAGCGGAGTGCACAGCAGCGTCGGGACGAGCATCCCTGCGACGGTCCGGGGCTGGGCGTGGCGCCCGTCGCGGACCAGCGGGAGCACCGAACTGAGGGCCCCGAGGACGAGGGTTGCGGCCACGCCTTCACGCGGGCCCAGCAGCACCACCAGCATCGGGGCCGCCACCAGCGAGAAGCCCATGCCGGTGGCCGCCTGGGCGACCGCGCCGAGCAGGATGCCCAGCAGTGCGAGACCCAGGAGCAGCCCCGTCACTTCAACGGTGCGGAGGCGTCGAGGCGGCACAGGCGCTGGAACAGCACCGCCACCGTCATCAGCACCGCCGGCACGAGGGTGAAGCCGATCAGCACGGCGTCGACCGCGCCGTCGGTCTGGGGGACGCTGTCGCCGTTCACCGCGGCGGCGAATCCACCGACGGCGAGGACGGCCGAGTAGACGTAGGGGCCGATCGCGGTGCCGACGGCTTCGGTCGCCGTCCACACGCCGGTGTAGGACCCGGCGCGCGAGGAGCCGCTGCGCTCGGCGGCGGCCACGGCGTCGGGAACCATCGAGAACGCGAAGAGCTGCAGGCCCGCGAACGCGACGCCGAGCAGCACCACCACGGCGACGGTGACGGCGACGCCCAGACGCTCACCGACCACCAGCACGGCGGTCCCGACGATGAACATCGTCTGGCTCAGCACCAGTCCACGCTGCTTGCCGATGCGGCGCGAGACCCGCATCCAGACCGGCGAGGCGAAGAGGGCCGGAGCCAGGAAGCCGCCCATCAGCACAGCGGTCAGGCCGCTGCGACCGAGCACGAACTCGGCGTAGAACGGCACGGCCGCCAGCACCAGGTGGGTGGTGGTTCCGGTGAACAGGTAGGAGAGCACCAACAGGCGGAAGTCGCGGTCGGCCCACGCCACCTTCACGTCGCTCCACGTGGAGCGGTGTCCGGCGTCGTCGGGGGTGCGGAAGCCGCAGGTCTCGGTGAGATGACGCACGCCGCGGATCGCGACCAGTGCGCTGAGCACCATCACCACGCCCAAGCACACCGCCATCATGGAGTAGCTCGAGCGGGCGCCGTCCTTGACCATCGCCGGGGCTACGACACCGGCTGCGAGCAGACCGACGGTCAGGAACACCATCCGCACCATGAAGACGCGGGTGCGCTCGTGGTAGCCGACTTCCATGTCCGACGGCGTCGTCAGGTACGGCACCTGGAAGGAGGCGAAGAGCAGGTTGCCCACCACGTACCAGCCGGCCACCCACAGTGCCGCCGAGCCGCCGGTGAGTCCGGCCGGGACGGCGAACATCGCACCCATGGCGACAGCCAGCAGCACGCCCCAGCGCAGCATCGAGCGCCGGTGGCCGTGACGTCGGGCCAGCCGGTCCGACCAGGTGCCGAAGGTCGGGTGCACGACGGCGTCGAGGATCTTGGGCAGCAGCAGTGCCAGACCGGCCCAGAACGGCGAGACCCCGAGCGAGTTGGTCATGAAGTAGAGCAGCAGCATGCCGGGCACCGTCACCCAGACACCCATGCCCAGGGAGCCGGTCGCGTAGGCGGCCAGATCCGCGGGGCGGGCGCGGTTGCCCTCGGTGCCGGAGCTGCTCGCGGCCGCGGCGTCCTCGGGGGAGGCAGCGGCGACGTCGGTGCTGCTCATCGCTCGGCCCCGGCCACGAGGTCGCGACGGGCGACGGCGCCCTGGGCCAGTTCGGCGTCGTCGAAGGCACCCGACGCGACCCGGGAGACGAACGTCGTGCGCACGATCCGGTCGGTCAACAGCGGGAAGTGCCGGGCCAGGAAGAACTCGACCCGGCCGCGCGGAGAGGTGGGCAGGTCGCGGCGCTGACGCTTCGACAGGGCAGCCGCCAGGACGGTGTCGACGACGCCCTCCACCGACTCGTACGAACTCATTCCCTCCAGGGAGAGGCCGGCCGCGGCGGTGGAGTCGTGGATCGGGGACCGCACCGAGGACGGGTAGACGCAGCTGACGCCGACCAGTCCGCCCAACTCCATCCGCAGGGCGTCGGCGTAGGCCACCATCGCGCGCTTGGACGCTCCGTAGGCGGCTGCCAGCGGCAACTGCATGACGGCCATCCGGGAGGCCACCATGACGACGCGGCCCCGGGAGGCGACCAGGGCCGGTGACGCGGCGGCGCTGACCCGCCACGTCCCCAGCAGGTTGATCTCCAGCTGACGTCGGACCTCGGCGCTCGGCGCGAGCTCTGCTGGGGCAGGGCCGCCGATGCCGGCGTTGTTGACCAGCAGGTCGAGCCCGCCGAGGATCTCGATCGCCCGGGCGACCGCGGAGCTGGTGCTCTCGTCGTCGGTCACGTCGCAGGCCAGCACGGTGACGGGGTCGTCCTCGCGGGGAGCGACGTCGAGCCCGACGACGTGGGCACCCATGCTGGTGAGGGTGGTGCTGAGTGCACGTCCGAAGGTGCCCGAGGCGCCGGTGATGACGACGCGCAGGCCGGTCGCGGAGCGGCGTCCGCCGCCGAGGAGGGTGTCGAGGTTCATGCGGAGGTCTCCTGCGTGGCGGTGGTGGTCGAGGCGTCGGTCGTGGTGACGGGGACGAACGGGGCGGAACCCTCGGCGAGACGGCGTCGTCCGGCGTCGAGCTCACGGGTGGTGTCGGCCAGGTAGCGGTCGAAGTCGATCCGCATCGCGGGGCGCTTCTCGCCCCACCGTTCGCGGGCGGCGACGAGGTCGGCGGCAGCCCGGGCCTGCTGAGCGGCGGGGGAGGGAAGGGCGTATCGGCCAGCGAGGTGGGCGGCGACGAGGTTCGCCTGCGCCTCCACGACGGGCAGCGCTGCACCGGTGGACTGCATGAGTCCGACGAAGGCCAGCGAGGGGTCCTGCAGGTGGAAGACGCGGTGGTGCAGTGGCATCGTCTGCGGGTCGTCGCCGAGCCAGGTGCTGTCCAGGAACGGGATGGTCACCCGGTAGCCGGTGGCCCAGACGATGACGTCGGCCTGTTCGCGGCGCCCGTCGGTGAAGACCACCGCGTCGCCGTCGAGACGCTCGATGCCCGGACGCGAGACCACGGCGCCGTGGGTGAGGCGGTGCAGGATCGTGTCGGAGATCGTGGGGTGGTTCTGGAAGAAGCCACCGGCGGGAGCGGGGAGGCCGTACTGCTCCGGGCGTCCCACGGCCAGACGCAGCGTGGTCTCCGCGATCCGCTGCCGGACCTTCCACGGCAGCGCGGCCATGGCGGCGCCGGTGGCGTCGGCGGGCTTGCCGAAGAGGTACTTGGGCAGGATGTGCACGCCGTGGCGGGCCGAGAGCATCACCGGGTGCTCGGTGACGTAGGAGGCGTCGACGGCGATGTCCATCGCGGAGTTCCCCATGCCGACCACGACGACGCGACGGTCGCGGTAGGTCTCGGCGCTGCGGTGGTCGTGGGCATGCATCTGGAGGCCGTCGAACGCGCCCGGGTAGGCCGGCGAGGGCCACTTGGGGTCCCAGTTGTGGCCGTTGGCGACGACGACGGAGTCGAACTCCTCGGTGGTGGCGTCGTCACTGGTCACGGCCCAGCGGCCGGTGGCGAGGCGGGTGACCTGCTCGACGCTGGTGGAGAAACGGATCCGTTCGGTGACGCCGAAGGCGTCGGCGTAGTCGGCCAGGTAGCCCGCGACGAGGTCGGCCGAGGGGTAGTCGGGCCACGCCGCCGGCATCGGGTAGGCGGCGAACTCGGTGCGTCCCTTGCTGGTGTTGAGGTGGAGGGAGTCGTAGGCCGGGGACAGGCCACTGGAGTTGCCGCGGACCCAGAGTCCTCCGGCGCGATCGCCCTTCTCGTAGGTGACGACGTCGGCGCCGATGCCGACCAAGGCCTTGGTGGCGGCCAGTCCGGCAGCTCCGGCGCCGATGACGGCGACGCGCACGGGGTGGTTCATCTCAGGCTCCTCGGAGGACGACCGGCGGGGGTGGCCGCAGTCAGTGTGGTCTGAGGCACAACGCTAGGGCCCCGAAAGGCCGGCGAGGGTGGAATCCGGCACCCGAAAAGAGTGTGTACTTGTGTTCAGTCACAACCGGACGGTGCTCTGCGGCACGCTGGGACCATGAGCGCAGCAGTCACGCACGGGGCCGGCCTGACCTCGGGACGTCCCGAAGGGGCAGGAGAGCCAGCTGGGTGGGCGGCCTTCGTCGAGCTCATGGAGCACGTCCTGGCCGACGAGACCTTGCTGCCGCAGGTGGTGGCGGGGGTCCGTTCGATGGTCACCGAGGTCGCCTTCCTGCCGGTCTCGGACATGGCCGGCCACACCCGTGCGCTGCTGACTGCGGGCACACGTGCCTTGGCTGGACGCCGCGGACCCACCGAGGCCGAGCTCGCGTTCGTGGAGGAGCTCGGAGTGGCCCGGGCTGCCCAGGGCATTCCGGTCGACGTGCTGCTCAGTGCGGTGCACGTCTCCGAACGCGTGGTGTGGAGCCGGGCCCGGGAGACGGCGGCCGCCGCTGGCCTGCCGCCGGAAGTGCTGCTCGATGCCCGGGAACTCTATGACGACTGGGCCGGCGTGGTCCGCTCGCGGCTGATCCGGGCCCACCGGGAGGCCGACGCGGCTGCTGCCGGTCCGGGGCGTGACCGCCGTGCCGTGCTGCTGCGACGCCTGCTGGAGGGCGGGTCGGTGGCGGCGCTGGCCGCGGCCGAACTCGGTCTGCCCTCCTCCGGTGTGTGGGTCGCGGTGACGCGGGGTGATGGCGACGGCGGGCTCAGGCGGTTGGCCCGGGTCGCGGGGGAGACCCGCGGTGTCACCACGCTCGGGGTGCGCGGGCGAGTGGGTGGCGCCCTCGTCGCGGTGCTGGGGGCGGCCCCGGCGAGTCCGGGCCCGGAGGCGGACGTCGTCGCGGTGGCAGGTCCGGTGGCCGCGGACGAACTCGGTGCGGCGCATCGTCAGGCCTTGGCTGCGCTGACCGCGGCCGAAGCGGTGCGTCGTGCAGGTGTGGTGCACGTCGCCGAGGTCGCCGCCGTGGCGGCGTTGCTCTCGCGCCCCGACCTGGAGCAGGTGCTGGTGGCCGGTCAGGAAGGGGCTGGGCGCGCGCTGGGGCCCTCCCGTGCAGCAGTCGCGCGCACCGTGCGCCGGTGGGCGGAGTGTGATCGGGACGCGGTGGCGGTGGCGGGGGAGCTGTTCGTGCACCCCAACACCGTGCGCAACCGTGTGCAGCGGTTCGCGGAGGTGACCGACATCGATCCGTGGTCGGCGCTGGGCGGCATGCAGGCGTGGTGGCTGGCGCGCGCCTGGGACGACCTCGAGGAGTAGGTCGCCCAGGGAGGCCCGCTCAGTGCGACGGGCGGGGCGGATGTGACTTCCTGGGATCGTCGGTGTACCGTTGGTTTCACCGACGCGGGGTGGAGCAGCTCGGTAGCTCGCTGGGCTCATAACCCAGAGGTCGCAGGTTCAAATCCTGTCCCCGCTACAAAGGCCAGAGGCCCGGATCCTTCGAGGATCCGGGCCTCTGGTGCATTTCGTGCAGGAGACCAGGGCCTGTGCCGCCGGGGACAGCGATCCTTTTACAGGTAAAAGATCTGGTTCAATGGACTGATGTCGTCCCCATCAGCGCAGGCGGAGCGGATCCGCCCCGACCTCTCCGTCGCCCCCACCTGGAAGGTGCGCAGCCTCCCGCACCACCCCTGGCACAAGCCGGCCCTCAGTACCGTGATCGCCGGCATGCTGCCCGCGCTCCTGCTCTGGTCCCTCGGTCAGGTCGAGCTCGCGCTCTACACGCTGTCGGGAGGCCTCGTCGCGGTCTACGGCCACGGCGTCCCCTACCGACGCCGCGCGGTCCTGATGGGGCAGTTCGTCGCACTCTGGTGCGTGGGCCTGGCCGTGAGCCTCTGCGTGGGTGCGGCCACCGACAACGTCTGGCTCCAGATCGTCGTCGCCGCGGTGCTCAGCGCCGTCGTCAAGGTTGCATTCGAAGCCTCCACGGTCGGAGCGCCCGGCCCGCTGCTCCCGATCTTCGTCTTCTCCGGGCTGGTGTTCTCCTCCCAGAACTGGAACGACGTCTGGGGTCACGCCGGGCTCGGCATCGCCGGCGCCGTCCTGGCCTGGTCGGTGGTGATGGCGCCCGCCCTCGTGCGTCGTCACGGACCTGAGCGCCGCACCGTCTCCGTTGCCCTGCTCGCAGCTGCCGCCCACGCCGAGGGGCCCACGGCCGCCACCTCCGCAACGCTGGTCGGCGCTCTGCGTGACGCCTGGGGCGCTCTCGCCCACGCGCACCCCTCCAGCACCCGTGACGCACTCGTCGCGGAGCTGATGCTGGCCGAGCGCGTGACCACCGAACCCCGCGCCGTGCTGGCCGTCGACCTGCGAGCTGCTGTAGGACGCGCCCGCGGCTGGGCCGGAGCGCCTGCTGCCGCGCACCGCACCCACGGCGTCTCGTTGGCTCCCCGCTGCATGGCCACAGGGTTGGTCTCCTCCGCGGTCCTGGGCGCCTTCCGTCCCGGCTCGCCCGCCACTCCGTACCTGGTCCGCACCCTGTTCGCCACCCTGCTCGCCGGTCTGCTCTCGCACGCACTCGGTGTGGGTCGCCCCTACTGGGCGATCGTGACCGCCGCGTCCATGGTGCAGGTCAACCTGACTCTGACCTGGCAGCGTTTCCCGGCCCGCACGCTCGGCACCGTGGTGGGTGTGTTCGTGTTCATGGCGCTGGCGCCACTGACCGACATCCACCCGATGTGGTCGGTGGTGCTGATCCTGGGCCTCAACGCCGTCGTCGAGTTCGTGGTGCCCCGCACCTACGTGTTCGGCATGGCGCTGGTGACCCCGATGGCGCTGCTGATGTCGGAGTTCGGTCAGGACGCCCCGGTCTCCGACCTGGTCGGAGACCGCCTCCTCGACACCGTGGTCGGCGTCGCGGTGGCGTTGTTGGTCTGCCTCGCCGTCCCCAACCCGCACCTGCACCGCCGTGTCGTCCAGACGACCGCGGCGCTCGACGAGGCCGCCGTCTGGGCGGAGTCGGTGGGGGAGTGCGAGGAGTCCACGCCTGAGCAACTGCAGCTCGCGCGGCGCCGGGTCTACGAGGCCCACGCGACGCTCCGTGGTGCCGTCGCCTCTGCGTCGGGTGAGTGGTGGCAGCAGCGTCACGACGAGGAGGCTGTGGCCGCAGCTGAGCAGAATGCCTACCGGGCGCTGCTGGAGGTGGGTCATGATGGGCGGCGATGAATGCCACTCCGCACCTCCCGTCCGCGCCCTCGGCTGATCCTGCTCCCGGAACGGGACCCGACGCCGTGGCTCGACTCATCCAGCAGTGGCGGCACGTGGCACCCGAACTCGACATCTCAGCGGTCGAGGTGATCGCCAGGATCCACCGACTCAGCACCATCTTCGTCGGGATCGACTCGCACCTCGAACCCACCGGGCTCAACCGGGGCGAGTTCGACCTGCTGGGCACGCTGCGTCGGCTCCAACGCGACGTCACCCCCGGCGACCTCGCCCGGGAAACGGCCGTTTCGGGGGCGGCGGTCACGAAACGGCTCAAGGTGTTGCACGCCCGGGGGCTCGTGGACCGGATCGTCGACGAGCGCGACCGTCGGGTGATCTGGGCCCGGATCACCGACGCCGGTCTGGCCCTGCACACCGAGCACTTCTCCCGGCAGTTGGAGATCGACCGGGAGCTCCTCTCAGGGCTCGACGACGACGACCACGTGGCCCTGGTGCGTCTGCTCTCGGAGCTGACGACGCGTCTGGAGGAGAACGTCGCGTACTGAGGCGTGACTCAGATGGTGCCGTGGACCACCCGGTGCAACGCCATCATGCGTTGGTCCAGATCGTGGGAGACCTGCGCGGCATGAGCAAGCTCCTCGCGGAGTTCGTCGGGGATCGCCTTGTCGAACTTGTAGTAGATCTTGTGCTCGACGCTGGCCCAGAAGTCCATCGCGACGGTGCGGATCTGCACCTCGACGCGGGGGTGCTCGACGCCGGTGGAGAGGAAGACCGGGATCTGCACGATCAGGTGGATGCTGCGGTAGCCGTTCTCCTTGGGGTGGGCGACGTAGTCCTTGACCGCGAGCACCGTCAGGTCGGGCTGACGGGTCAGCATCTCCAGGACGCGGTACGCGTCGGAGATGAAGCTGCACACCACGCGGATTCCGGCGACGTCGTTGAGGCTCGCGACGGCGTCGGCGGGGTGGGTGATCCCCAGACGGGCGGCCTTGGACTGGATCGAGGCGGGCGTCTTGAGCCGGGAGCTGACGTGCTCGATCGGGTTGCCCTCGCCGCGGTGGGTGAGTTCCTCGCGCAGGATGGTGATCTTGGTGAGCACCTCCGCCAGCCCGAACCGGTAGGGGAGCACCAGGTCCGCGAGCGTGTCGCTGCGTGACCAGTCCTCGTCCGGTGTCACACGGGTCTCCTGCATCTCGCTCACTCCACCAGTGTGCCCGGTCCGCCATGGCGGCCGCCGAGGTGGTCACGGCACGACGGAGGGCGGACCCGTACGGGCCCGCCCTCCGTGTGGGGTCACTGCATTCGGCTGACGGCGGAGCAGTTGGAGGTCACCGACTTGCCCTCGAGGCGCTCGACGAGCCACTTCTGTGAGCTGCTCATCTCGGTGATCATCGGGGTCATGTGGGTCAGCAGCAGGCCGCCGCTGGAGAAGAGCTGCGTGACCGGCTTGTACGTGACGTTGGCGCCACGTCCACACCAGTCGACGGCGAGCTGCTTGGCCTGGCCGTGAGCGACGGCGTCGTCCTTGGTGCCGGTGAGAACCATGACCGGGACCTGGGGCTTGAGCTTGCCGATCCGGTTGTGGTCGACCGCGGCGACGAGTTCGGGGGACTTGCCGACGTCGACGGAGGCAGCCTTGCCCGACTGGGTCCAGGTCGACGTCTTGGTGAACCCTGCGGCCAGGACGGTGTCGACGATGCACTGGTCCTTGGCCTTCTCCAGGTAGGCAGCACCCTTGGCGTTGACCAGCTTGCCGATGTAGGGGTGCAGGTCGGTGCGGTAGGTGGCCATGGCGTTGATCGCCCACGGGATCGCGCCGGTGAGCAGGGTGCCGTCGATCGACTCCATCACCTTGAAGAGGTCGGCCGGCGGGCCGCCCGCGTAGGCGCCCTTGAGGTTGAGTTCGGGGGCGTAGGTGGGGGCCAACTCGGCGGCCGCGGCAGCGGCGCCACCACCTTGGGAGTAGCCGTAGAGGCCGATCGGGGACGCGGCCGAGATCGAGGTGTTGGGCAGCGACAGGGCGGCGCGGGCGGCGTCGAGGACGGCGTGGGCCTGGTCGCGGCGGTTCATGTAGGTGTGGACCCGGTTGGTGGTGCCCAGGCCGACGTAGTCGGTGACGACCACGGCGATGCCCTTGCTGAGCAGGCCGTAGATCGAGGGAACCTCGTAGCCGACCATGAACTTGTTGTCCTCGACGTTGAGGAACGACTCCAAGGTCTTGGACGGAGCACAGGCATCGGCGACTCCCTGGGTGCCCACGGAGTAGGAGACCAGCGGGCGGGCGCCCTTGCCGGTCCACTTCTTGCTCGGCTCGATGTAGGTGCCCGAGACGCCGACCGGCTGGCCGCCGTCGTCGGTGGACTTGTACATGATCCGGGTGGCGGTGCCGGGCAGCTTGGTGTCCTTGCCGAGCTGCGGGAACGTGATCCCCAGCTTCATGGCCTCGGTCTTGACCACGGTGCCGTCCTGGGCGGGCAGCGTCGAGGGCACGTCGTAGAAGGACGTCCCTGCGCCGGCGCTCGTGGTGTCTGCTGCGTTGACACTGGGGCCGGCGACCAGGACGCTCCCAAGTCCCAGTGCTGCGCTCAGTGCCGCGATGCCTGCGCGGGTGGTGCGATTCATGTTCTCTCCCTGACGGACGAGCGTCCCGGGGCCGACAGGTCAGGACCGTGTCGATGCGTTTCCCGGGAGCGCTGGTGTTCGTTTCTCCCGGGTCAACCGTCGCGTAACGAGGATCACCATCGTTGTCGTACTGCGACACAATTTTGTCGGATCACGACGAGGCGACGCCTTTGCGCACAGCCAGCGGCGACATGCCCCACCATGCTCGAGCCTTGCGGGAGAACGTCGCCGCCTCGGCGTAGCCCACCTCGCGGGCCACCTGACCCATCGGCAGGGTGGTGGAGGTGAGCAAGTGCCGGGCCGTCTGGCGACGGAGGTCGTCGAGGACCTGACCGAACGTCGTGCCCGAGTTCTCCAGGCTGCGCTGCAGGGTGCGGGGATGGACCGCCAGCTGGGTGGCGACCCGCGCCAGCGTCGGCGTCCCCTGGCTGAGCAACGAGGCCAACGACGAACGCAGCAGGTCCACGACCTCGGTCTCGGGGTGGCGGGTCTGGCGCGCCAGCATCGCCTCGGCCAGACGGCGCATCTCGTCGTCGCGTCCGGGCAGCGGAGCGGTCGAGAGGTTGGAGGCCACCCGCATCAACGCGGTGGGACGGTTGACCCGCACCGGCACCCCGAAGTGGCGTTCGTAGGACTCCAACGCCGGGGGACGGTGGGGCAGGTCGACGGTCCGCAGACCGTACGGCCCACCGCTGAGTTCCAGGCCCGCGCGATGGATGAAGGAGAGCACCAGGCCGGTGGCCTGCACCGCGGTGGGACGTCCGGGGCCCACGTCGTAGCGCAGCGCCACCACGCCGGGAGTGCCCTGCGGGTCGTCGACGGACTGGATCCGCATCCCCTGGGCATGGGCGAAGAGGTAGGAGGTCACCGACTCGACGGCATCGGCCAGCGTCGCGGCGTGCCGCACCGCGACCCCCAGCGGGCCGAGCAGGCTGATGTCCTGGCGACTCCCCAAGCGGACCCCGAAGTCGGGGCAGTCCAGTTCGGTCGCGGCCACCTCCAGCGCCAGCGCGACCGCGGAGTCGTGGACCAGCATCTCGCCGGTGTCGAGGGCGTCGACCGGGAGGCCGCAGCGCACGGCGATCTCCTCCGCGTCCCCGCCGAGTTCGGCGACGAAGCCGCGGAAGCCGCGGATGCCCGCCGACCTCACCAGTGCCATGGGCTCAGGATGGAGGCGTGCTGCACGGCTGACAATGGACACCTCATGTGGTGAGACAGCCGTCTCGGATTCCGTGCGCTCAGCCGCGGCGCGCAGGCGAGGACGCAGGCGAGGACGCAGGCGAGGACGCAGGGCCAGCCTCGAAGAGGTTCGTACCACTGGGGGCGACTACCGTTCCACCGACCGATCCCGGAGAACAGGAGGCACCGTGGGAGGCAACCACGCCCACACCCCGACCGTGGAGACCCGCCGCATGCGCCAGGCGGCACTGGCCGTCATGGTGCCTTTGGGCTTGCTCACCCTCGTCGCGCTGGTCTGGCTCTGGCCCGGCTCCATCGAGCGTGAGGAACGTGATCAGCCCGCACACATCCCCGCGAACGTCCTCAGCGTCGACGCGGAGGGCTGTCCTGAGGACCTCTCCACCGCGCAGGAGCCCTGCGGCACCGCGGTACTGGAGATGCACCCCGGCGACGACGCGGCAGCCTCGGCCGGTGTCGCGGACGGTGACCGGATCGAGGTCCCGTTGCCGCACGGCCCCGGAGCGGTCAGCGTCTCCGCGGGGGACGACGTCGTGGCGACCGGAACCGACAGTGTCGGCGTCGATGCGGTGTGGGGCGTCGTTGACCACCAGCGTGGCGGCGGCCTCTGGCTGCTCGCCATCGGATTCACCCTCGCGGTCCTCGCCTTCGGACGCCTGCGCGGACTGCGCTCCCTGCTCGGGCTCGGCGTCACCTTCGCTCTGATCACCCTCTTCTTCGTCCCCGCCGTGCTCGCCGGGACCGCTCCGGTGCTGGCCGCCCTCATCACCTGTGCGGCCGTCGTGCTGGTGGTCCTGCCGCTCACCCACGGCACCGGACTGGTCGCGACCGTCGCGGTGCTCGGGACCTTGGCCAGCCTCGCCGTCACCTGGCTGCTGTCGTGGGCAGCGGTCTCCGCGCTGCATCTCAGCGGCGTCACCGACGACCTCTCGATGGCGATCACCCTCAACCACGGCATCGACGCCCAGGGGCTGCTGCTGGCCGGCATCATGATCGGCTCCCTGGGAGTCCTCGACGACGTGACGGTCACCCAGTCCGCCACGGTCGCCGAGATCGCCCGGGCCAACCCCGAGCACCGCACCCGCGACCTCTACGCCGCCGGAGCCCGGGTGGGCCGTGCCCACATCGCGTCGGTGATCAACACGATCGTGCTGGCCTACGCCGGATCCTCGCTGCCGCTGCTGGTGCTGATCATGGCCAACAACGACTCCTTCACCGCGATCGTCACCGACCAGTTGATCGCCCAGGAAGTGGTCCGCAGCGTCGTGGCGACCGTCGGTCTCGTCGCTGCGGTCCCGATGACGACGCTGCTCGCGGCCTGGGTGGGACGCGGCTTCGCCGCCGAGCAGGACGACTACTCCGACGATCGTGCGCTGCACATCGAAGAGGCCTACCGGGACTGACGCCTCGGCAGGTCAGGGGAGTTCGAGCGAGGTCCGGACGACGTCGTCCAGTGCTGCCTCAGGGTCGGTGCAGGTCACGCGCCCCCAGCCGTCGGCGCTCGCCCATGCAGTGCGCATGGCGTCGTCGTGGCGGAGGTGAGTGGGACGTGAGCGCAGTTGCTGTGTCACCCGGATGCCGAGCCACGTCGGGACCACGCCGGGTCCCGGCGCCGCATGACGCCATGCCCCGTCGTGGTGGGTGAACAGGGTTCCTGCAGTGCTGGAGGCGACGGTGCCGTCAGGGCGGGCCCACAGCCCGACGGCACGGACGCCCGCCGTCGGCTCGAGCGTCGTGAGGTGGCGGGTGGCCAGGACCTGCTCGTGGGTGGAGATCATCGGCAGGCTGGTCAGCGGTGAACCGACCGGCGTGGGCCAGGGGAGGAGGTGGAACCGTGCCCCGTCCCGGCCGGGGGCACCGGGATCGCTCGGCATCGGGCCGGGGGAGAGACGCGTGAGTTGCGGCCCGAGCGGGCCCCGGAAGACCGGCTCCCAGCCACCCTCGAGCAGCACCGGACCGGTGGCCGCCAGCGCGGCGTCGAACGGGGCGTCGTCGACGGCGGCGCCCAGCAACGCGGCGATCTCACCGACCTGGGACCGGACGAACCCGACCGCCTCGGCACGGAGGTGCGGGGCGCACGCAGGGACCGCGACCCGGAAGCCGCAGCCCAGGAACTCACCCACACGCACGCTCCACAGGCGCGGGTCGAGGGCGACCCGTCGGCCGTCCTCGAACCACTGCGTCTGAGTCACCGCGCGTGTCAGTCGACGACGAGGGCCGCGGCGCGGAACGCCTTGGAGCGAGCCTCGTAGTTCGCGAACTCGTCGTAGCTGGGAGCGCCGGGGGAGAGCAGCACCACCTCGGCGGTGTTCTCGTCAGAGCGGGCCCACGTCACGGCAGCGTCGAAGGAGTCGAACCGTCGTCCCAGACCCGGGTGCTCGGCCTCGATCCGGGCACCGGAGGGCCCGATCAGCAGCAGCGTCACGTCGTTGTTGTCGCGCACGTGGTCGAGCAGCGGGGTGAAGTCGAGGCCACGGTCGTCGCCACCCACCACGACGCTGACCCGACGGCCCGCGACACCGGCCAGAGAGGCGATCACGGCCTCCGGAGCGGTGGCCAGGGAGTCGTCGATCCAGGTGCGGTGGTCGGCGGAGTCGATCCGCTCCATCCGGTACGGCAGCGGCGTGAACGTCGCCAGCGCCTCCACCGCGGTCTCGCGCGTCACCCCGAAGAGAGCGGTGATCCGCAGTGCGATCGCGATGTTGCCGGCGTGGTGGCGGCCCACCAGTGGCAGGTCGAGGGCGTCGAGCCACGAGCCGTCGGCCCAGACCAGCGCACCTTCCTCGTCGACGCCCACCCAGTTCGGGTCGGTGCCGTCCTCGTCGGTGTCGTAGCCGGTCACGAGCAGACGTGCGTTGGGGGAGATCTGCGCCGCGACCCGGGTCAGCACGCGGGCGTCGTCACCGGGGACGACGACGTACTCGGGGTCGTGCGCGACGGCGTTGAGCTTGTCGGAGTAGTACTCCTCCAGACCTCCGTGCCAGGTGAGGTGCTCAGGGAACAGCGAGGTGACCGCGACGATGCGCGGGCTCACCGTCAGGGACTGCGCCTGGTAGCTGGAGAGCTCCATGACGACGACCTCGGCCGGTGGGTCGGTCTCGGTGAGCACCGAGGTGCCGATGTTGCCGCGCAACGAGGAGCGGAACCCGGCGTGGGTGAGCACGTGGTGCACCAGCGTCGCAGTGGTCGACTTGCCCTTCGTGCCGGTGACGGCGACGACGCGGGCGGCGTTCTCGCTGATCCACAGATCGGTGAGGGAAGTGATCGCGACCCCGGACTCGACCAGCGCGGTGTACAGCTCGTGCACCTTCGGGACGCCGGGTGACTTGATCACGACGTCGGCGCCGAGCAGACGCTCACGGCCCGCAGCACCGTAGGCAGCCTCGGGGTTCGCGCTGCCGTCGGTCGGGGCCTCACGGTCGGGCTCGGCACCGGAGACGTCCACGCCGAGGGCGCGGCAGTGCTCCAGGACGGAGGCGCCCTCGCGTCCCAGGCCCCAGACGACGACGCGCTGGCCGGACAGGTCAGAGAACTTCACGAGCAGCCTTCTCGTACGACGTGGGGAGCAGGTGGTCGTCGGAGAACCCGAACGCGGCGTCGACCGAGACGGCGTCGAGGAACGCGTCGGCGACCTCGGGCAGTTCGAAGAACTCATGGCCCTTCCAGTCCGCGTGGTCACGCAGCAGGGTCAGTGCGGCGCGGCACTCGTCGGGCTCGCCGACGCACTCGAACGGCTTCAGACGACCGCCGACGTTGAGGAGCTCCAGGAAGCCCTCGCGCTGCGCGGGGTCGGCGAGCAGGTCGCGTCCGGCGAAGATCGCCTGCAGTTCGGTGCGGCCCATGAACGGGGCCAGGCAGAGGAAGACGAAGTGGCACTTGGGGCACTCGCCGCACCAACGGCGACGCTTGGAGGCGTCGAGGTGGAAGGAACGGTTGCAGCTGGTGAAGACCGGGTGGTAGTCCTCCAGCCGGGCGAAGTGGCGCATGATCGCCAGCTCGGTGAGGGGACGCAGGAACGAGAAGTACCGCACCGGGTGGCCCTCGATCGCGGTGGTGAGCAGACGCTCGAAGCCGATGCCCTTGCTCCACTGGTGGTTGACGTCGATGCCCTCCCACGCGACGTTGCCGAACGACGACGACGCCTCGTTGGAGAAGACCACCGCGTCCTGGCCGTTGCGGAGCGCGGTGAGCACGCCGACGAGCGAGTTCACCGCGGTGACGGGGACGTGGCCGTTGAGCGCACCGGCGGCGTTGAGTTCGAAGAGCAGCGGGTCCAGCGTGCGGCGTGCCACCAGCAGCGGCAGACCGGCCTCGACAGCAGTGGCCTCGATCGGCTCGTAGGAGTTGACCGAGAACAGAGTGGACTCGACGCCGAGGTCACGCAGCTGCTCGATCGTGACGATCGAGTCCTTGCCGCCACCGACCGCGACCAGCGGACGGGTCGGGGCCTGCGGAGTGCGGGAGTCGGTCGGCGCGACCGCGTTGGGCAGTTCGGGAGCCTCGATCGTGGGGCGCAGCGCGTGCGGCACCTGGTTGCGGTAGGCGTACTCGCCCAGACCGTTGAGGATCACCTCGGCCAGGAAGGTGCGCTCACGCGGGCTCAGGCCGGCCGGGACCGAGTACGTCGTCGGGGCCAGCGCCTTGTAGTAGGACAAGCTCGCGGCCAGCGACAGCAGACGCAGCACGTCGGTGGGGAGATCGGCGCCGGTCGATGCGTCGGTGCCGTCACCGGGCAAGGTGATCCGCTCGGTGAACTCGAGCGCCCCCTCGTGATCACGGGAGGTGATCCGGAAGGGCAGCAGCACCGTGCCGTCGGCGTGGGCCGAGGGCTCGAGTGCGGTGAAGACCAACCGGTCGGACGGCTCGGACAACCACTGACGCATGCCTGCCAGCCTACTGCTGGGCAGGGCGCCGCCCGGTCTCGCCGGACCGGGTGTGGCGCACCAGTCATCACCGTGACTCCGCACCGCGTCACGTGCCCGAGACGTGGGACGTCCACGAGTTCGGCCCGCAGGGTGGGGGTGCGCCTGCACAATGGCGCGCATGGCCAAGACGAACGCAGGCAACTTCTTCGAGGACTTCACCGTCGGACAGGTGATCGAGCACGCCACGCCGCGCACGATCACCGAGGGCGACCGAGCGCTGTACGGGGCGATCTACCCGACCCGCTTCGCGCTCCCGTCGTCGTCGGAGTTCGCCCACCAGGTGGGCCTGACCGACGCGCCCGTGGAGGAGCTCATCGCCTTCCACGTCGCCTTCGGCAAGACGGTCCCCGACATCTCCCTCAACGCCGTGGCCAACCTCGGGTACGCCGAGTGTCGGTTCAAGCGTCCCGTCGTCGCCGGTGACACCCTCACCACCACCTCGGAAGTGATCGGCCTCAAGCAGAACTCCAACGGCAAGTCGGGCGTCGTCTACGTCCGCTCCACCGCGGTCAACCAGCGCGAGGAGATCGCGATCGAGTGGGCCCGCTGGGTGATGGTGCACAAGCGCGACGTCGACGCCCCCGCCCCCGAGACCGTGATCCCCGACCTCGCCGGTTCCGTGGCTCCCGAGAGCCTGATCATCCCCGAGGGCCTCGACTTCTCCGAGTACGACTTCGCCTCCGCCGGTGAAGAGCACCGTTTCGACGACTACACCGTCGGGGAGAAGATCGACCACGTCGACGGCGTGACGCTCACCGACGCCGAGCACATGATGGCCACCCGTCTGTGGCAGAACACCGCCAAGGTGCACTTCAACACCGAGGCCCGCCCTGACGGCCGCCGCCTCGTCTACGGCGGCCACGTCATCTCCCTGGCCCGTGCGCTCTCCTTCAACGGGCTCGCCAACGCCCAGCTGATCGCGGCCATCAACGCCGGCTCGCACGTCGCCCCGGCCTTCGGTGGCGACACCGTCTACGCCTGGAGCGAGGTGCTGGAGAAGGCCGACACCGATGCCCCCGGCGTCGGCGCCCTGCGCCTGCGTCTGGTGGCCACGAGCGGTCGTGACGAGTCGATGACGCTGCGTGGCGAGGACGGGAAGTACGCCCCCGGCGTTCTCCTCGACCTCGACTACTGGGCCTTCGTCCCGCGCTGATCGACCTTGCGCCACGACCACCGGGTCCTCGTCGCGCACAGCCGTCGGCTGTTCGCGGGGCGGACCCGGTGCTGCGTCCGGGCCCGCGGCCTGTTTGCATTGGCCCCATGAGTGACGAGAAGGCCATTGCTGAACTGGCCCGCCTGCGCGCCAGCATCGACAACCTGGACGCCACCTTGGTCCACCTGCTCGCCGAGCGCTTCAAGTGCACGCAGCGGGTGGGAGAGCTGAAGGCCAGCGCCGACATGCCGCCGGCCGACCCGAAGCGTGAGGAGTACCAGATCGCGCGCCTGCGTGCGAAGGCCGAGGAGTCCGGCCTCGACCCGCAGTTCGCCGAGAAGATCCTGGGCGTCATCATCTCCGAGGTCATCCGCAACCACGTGTCCCTGCGCGACCAGTGACGCCACCCGCGACACGTCCCTGACCCTGAACGCCCCGCACAGTGGGCCGCATCCCACGCAGGGTGCGGCCCACTGTCGTGTCAGTACCCCGACTGACGGGGGGTAGCGCGGCGGTCATGCCTGAGGGATGAGTCCGTGGCGGCGCCACCATCACGCCTCGATCACGCCCGTGTCACGCGCGGGTGCGGGCCGCCTGAGCCGTGGTGACCGGAGTTGGGGAAACGGTTTTCTGCCCCTCTCCGGGGCCGTTCCTGCGTGATATTTCTGGGCCATGGACCAGACCGCCGACGACGCGTGCAGCCAGCCTGAGCACTGCACGAATGCTCACGGTGGAATCCTCTTCGACGCACTGATGCGCGACACCGCGTTGGCGATCGCGGTGACCGACGCGTTCGGGATCATGACCATGATGAGCCCCACTCTGGAGGACCTGGCCCAGGTCAGGTTCGCTCCGGGGGACGCGGCGCGCTGCCGCTTCCGTGTCCGCTCCGCCGACGGTTCCCGACTCCTGGACCGTCACGAGGACCCCTTCACCCGGGCCCGGGCCGGGGAAGCCTTTCGTGACGAGCTGGTCAGTCTGCTCCGTGAGGACGGGACGCTGCGGTTCCTGCGCTGCAGCGGCGGCCCACTGCGGGACCGGCGTGGCGCCCCTCTGGGCGGGATCGTCCTGTTCAACGACGTCACTGGGGAGTACGAGGCCACCCGCGACCAGGAGATGTTGCGGGACCGCCTCGTGGAGACCTTCAACCACGAACTGCGCACCCCGCTCACCTCACTGCTGGGTCATGCCGAGGTGCTCGAAGACCTCTCCTCCGAACTCGTCGCCGTGCTGCCGGTGCAGGCGGTCCGGTCCCTCACCGCCGTACGCACCGCCGTACGCACCGCCGGTGAGCGTCTGCGGCACATCGCCGACACGGTCACCGACCTGGTCGACCTGCAGAGCGCCGGTCGCGTCAAACGGCAGCCGATCGAGGTCGCCGATCTCGCCGACCAGGTGGTCCAGCGGCACCGTGCCCGCTCACGCGCCGACGTCCAGGTCGTCCTCGCCGCTCCCCGTGCGGTGGTGGAGGTCGACGTCGTCCAGACCCGTCGGGCCCTCAGCGCCCTGGTGGACAACGCCGTGCGGCACACCGACAGCGGGACTGCGGTCGAGGTGCAGGTCAGGGTGGCGGAGGACCAGTTGGTGATGGAGGTCGCCGATCGCGGCCCCGGGATCCCGGTGCGTGAGCGCGCCCGTCTGCTGCAGCCCTTCGAACGTGGCGACACCGACCTGACCTCGCCCGCGGGCCGGGGGCTCGGTCTGGCCGTGGCTCGGTCGGTGGCCCTCGCCCACGGAGGAAGCCTCAAACTTGAGGACAACAGCGTGCGCGGGCTGAGGGCGGTGCTCAGGATCGGTCTGCCCTGAGCCGACCGATGTGGGCCACGTTGCCCGGTGTCAGAAGCCGGCAGCGCGTTCGCGTTCGGCGAGTGCTCGTTCGGTGTACTCGCGTCCGACCTGGATCATCTCCGCTGCCCGGTGGAAGTCGAGCGTGCGGCAGATGTTCTTGGGCAGCGTCACCATCAGGTCCGGCGGATAGCTGGCGAGCCGGTAGCGCAGCACCACCGACTCCAGGGCGTCGTAGGAGAGTTCGACGACGTCGATCATGTTGAGTGCCGAGGGGAGTTCCTCGAACGCCTCGCTGACACCCACCTCCGGGGCGCTGGAGGCGAGGGTGGGGGAGGCCGACTCGTCCTGGTCGTGGTCGTCATGGCGGCGATGGGTGAGCCACTGCGAGATCCGCCGACCGGCCTCGTTGTCGAGCACCTGGGTGGCGGTGCGGGCCAGCTTCTCCTGCCAGTCGCCGCTCTGTCCCGGCTCTGAGGACGCTCTCGTCCACGACTCCAGACTCTCGCGTCCCGACGGGGGACCCGACAGGTTGACCGCGACGGTGAGGTCGCTGGGCTGGCCGGACAGCGGCGCGATCGGGACCGGGTTCGTCATCCCGCCGTCGGCGAGGAGGCGGCCGTTGAGCACGACGGGGGCGAAGAAGCTGGGCAGCGCGATCGAGGCGCGGATCGCCATGTCGAGGGGGCCTTCCTGGAACCACACCTCCTTGCGGTGGAGCAGGTCGGTGGCCACGGCCGTGAACGGCACCGGCAGGTCCTCGATCCGGACGCCGTCGAGGAGTTCGATCACCTTGGCCATGATCCGTTCGCCCTTGATCGCGCCGGGGGAGCGCAGGCTGGGGTCGATCAGCCGGATGATGTCGCGCGGGGTCAGGGACGAGACCCAGTCGGCGTAGGCGTCGAGATGACCCGCTGCGTGCAGGCCCCCGATCAGCGCACCCATCGACGTGCCAGCGACACCGACGACGTCGAAGCCGTTCTCCTCGAGGACCTGGATCACGCCGATGTGGGCGTATCCCCGGGCTCCGCCGCCGCCGAGGGCGAGTGTGACCGAGGTCCGGGCCGGGGCGGGTGTGCTGTCCATCCGGTGATGGTAGCCACGCCGGCGAGGGTGTGCCCGAGTGTCCGCGCCACGGGGCCTGCCGGGACGGGTAGGTTGGTCGGGATCGATCCCCCCTGTTCGAGAAGGTCGCCATGAACGCTCCGTCCCCGCTGTGGGCCCAGTCCTACGCCCCCGGTGTCCCGCTCACCGTCGACTACGCCGGTCGGACCGTGGTCGACGTCTTCGAGGACGGCCTGGAGGAGTTCGCCGAGCGTCCGGCCTTCGACTTCCTGGGTCGCGTCACCGACTACCGCACCGTGGCCGACCAAGTGCTCCGGGTCGCCGGTGCGCTGCGTCGGATGGGTGTGAAGGCCGGCGACAACGTCGCCCTGGTGATGCCGAACTGCCCGCAGAACGTCGTCGCCTTCCTCGCGGTCGTGCGCCTGGGAGCGACCGTGGTGGAGCACAACCCGCTCTACACCGCCGCCGAGTTGCGCGGCCCGTTCGTCGACCACGGTGCAACCGTCGCGATCGTGTGGGACAAGGTCGTCGGTGTCGTGGAGTCGCTGCGTGGCAGCACCGCCCTGCGTGACGTCGTCGCCGTCGACATGACCGCCGAACTGCCGCTGCTCAAGCGGGTCGCGCTGCGCCTGCCGATCGCCAAGGCCCGCGAGAGCCGCGACGCGCTCACCGGTCCGGCCCCCGACGCCATCCCGTGGAGCACGCTGCTCAAGGGTGAGCCGCTCGGCGCCGCGCACCCCCGTCCCGCCGAGGACGACGTCGCGCTGCTGCTCTACACCTCCGGCACCACCGGCACCCCCAAGGGTGTGCCGCTGCGCCACCGCAACCTGATCGCCAACGTCATCCAGGGCCAGCACTGGGTCTCCGGCATGGTGCCCGGTCAGGAGAGCGTGATGGTGTGCCTGCCGCTCTTCCATGCCTACGGCGTCACCGTCTCGGTGCTGCTGGGCCTCTCGGTCAAGGCCAAGCTGGTGCTGCTGCCCAAGCCGGAGATCGGCCTGGTGATGGACGCGATCAAGCGTGACGTCCCCTCGTTCCTGCCGGCCGTGCCGCCGCTGTACCGCCGCATCGCTGACGCGTCGGTGGAGCGTGGCATCTCGATCAAGGGTGTCCGTTACGCCCTCTCCGGTGCGATGCCGCTCTCGGCCGAGCTGGTCGAGCAGTGGGAATCCCTCACCGGGGGCGTGCTCTGCGAGGGCTACGGCCTCACCGAGACCTCTCCGGTGATCGTCGGCAACCCGATGTCGAAGGGGCGTCGTCCCGGTTCGATCGGTGTGCCGTTCCCCGACACCGAGGTCCGGATCGTCGACCGCGAGGACCTCGACCACGATGTCGCCCTGGGCGAGCGCGGTGAGCTGCTGGTCAAGGGACCGCAGGTCTTCGACGGCTACAAGGACCTGCCCGAGGAGACCGCGAAGGCCTTCCACGACGGCTGGTTCCGCACCGGCGACGTGGTGACGATGGCCGAGGACGGCTTCATCACCGTCGTGGACCGGATCAAGGAGGTCGTCATCACCGGCGGCTTCAACGTCTACCCCTCCGAGGTCGAGGCCGTGCTGCGTGAGCACCCCGCGGTCGCCGACGCGGCCGTCGTCGGCCTGACCGGCCCGGACGGATCCGAGCAGGTCGTCGCCGCCGTCGTCCCGGAGTTCGGGGTGGAGATCACCGGCGCCGACCTCAAGACGTTCTGCCGTGAGGCGCTGACGCCCTACAAGGTGCCGCGTCGGTTCTTCGTCGTGGAGGAACTGCCGCTGAACGCGATGGGCAAGGTCCTGCGCCGTGAGGTCGTGGAGATGATTCGCGACCTCTGAGGCGCTGAGGCTCTCTGAGGTCTCGGCCTCAGCGGAGCTTCGCGCTGACGGTGACCTTGGTCCGGTCATGCACGGGCATACCGCCGCAGGTCCAGCCCGAGTCGTTGCCGCAGTCGCGGAAGGCGCGCGAGGTGTTGGTGGTGACCACCAGAACCCTCTTCACGCGCTTGCGTTTGGCCAGCACCGTCACGGTGGCGCGTCCGGAGGCGGAGAGGCGGGCCGGGACCCGGCGCAACGACCCGTCCTTGCGCTCCACCAGGACCATCGCTCCGGTGCGCTCGGGATCGGTGCTGGTGATCGTGATCCGGAGGCGTCGCTTCTTGGCCGAGGACGCCACCTTGTACGCCGTCACGCGTGAGGTCAGGTGCGGGAGCCGGGCCGTCTGCGCAGTGGACCGACGTCGCGGCCCGAGCTTCACGGTGGTGTCGGGGCGCTGCATGGTCCCGCCCACGTGAGCGGGGTAGGAACGTCCCGGGGTGAGGTTGGCGACCGCGAAACCCGTGTAGAAGTCACGCCACGTCATGTCCCGGGCCGCGAGGACGGCCGCGACGGCCTGCAACGGATTCTCGTCGCGGGAACCGGTCGAGGCGTCCAGACGGTTCCAGACCTGACGCACCGCGTCGCGTCCTGCGACCGCGGCGAGACGCTCGACGAAGACGTGGTTGCCGTACGCGCCGGAGGGGCTGTCGAGCGGCAGGCCACGACGTCCGACCTGGCCGTGCATCAGGTACTGGCGGTTGCGGGGGAGGTGCGGGAAGACCTGGGTCTCGGCCCAGGTGGCGCTGGCCTCCATGAACCAGGTGTCCTCGGCGTCGTCGATGTTGAGCTGGACGGCGTGGAAGAACTCGTGCGCGACGGTCGCCGCCAGGTCGGCGGCTGCATGGCGCCCCATCCCGGCCATGTCGTTCTCGATCACGAGGTACGACCGGGAACGGCGGGTCTGCCCCGGCACGTCGTCGCCCGACATCGCCCGACCGTACTGGCCCTGGGGAGCGAGATCGGCCAGGTAGACGTCGAAGCGCTCGTCTCCGTCGGAGGACGGGCTGGCCGCCGGGGCCCGGTATCCGTGGCCGTCGACGAGCGTGCGCCACGCGGTGTCGGCGTGACGCAGTGTCTTCTCGGCCCACGCTGCCGAGGCGGCGTCGGGGCCGCTGAGGGCACGGTGGACACAGATCTTCGCCGAGCAGGTGCTGGCGGTCGCGACACCGACACCGTAGTCGTGGGCCGTGCTGGCCCACGCAGGTTCAGCAGCGGCCGGCGTCGCCGCGAACGGCGGGGCCGGCAGGACAGCCAACGTCGAGAGGGCGAGAGCAGCCGCGACGCCGATGAGGGTGCGTCGGGGGGTTCTGGCGCCGCGAGGGGGGCGGTTCACGGCCCGGGTCATGGGGGAATCCTCGCACGCGCTGCCATGATGGGCGTGATGACTCCACAGACTGCTGTGTCCCCGACGGGTGCCGCCGCCGGGCCGACGCCGATCACCACCCCCGACCCCGACCAGGATGCGGCTCGCCGTCGTGGTCTGAGGATCATGCGCGGCGTCGCCACCACGCTGCTCCTCCTCGCCGCACTGGTCTACGTGCTCACCCACGGCCGCGACGGCGCCTGGGGCTACGTCAACGCCGCCTCCGAGGCCGCGATGGTCGGTGCGATCGCGGACTGGTTCGCGGTCACCGCACTGTTCCGTCACCCCCTGGGGCTGCCGATCCCGCACACCGCGTTGATCCCGCGCCGCAAGGACGACCTCGGGCGAGGCCTGCAGGACTTCGTCGGGGACAACTTCCTGGCCGAGCACGTGGTGCGCGACGCCGTGGCCGGTGCCGAGATCCCGGCTCGGGTCGGTGACTGGCTGGCCGACGAGGCGCATGCGAAGAAGGTGGTCGACGAAGGCTCCGAGGTGCTCGGTGCGGCGCTGGCCAAGGTGCGTGACGAGCACGTCAGCGACTTCATCGTCCAGGGGCTCGTGCCGCGCTTCCGTGAGGAGCCGATCTCGCCGTTGGTCGGCACCCTGCTCGCCGAGGTCGTCGCGGACGGTGCCCATCACGGACTGGTGGACCTCGCTGTCGTCGAGCTGCACCGGTGGCTCGTCGCCAACCCGGAGTCGTTCACCTCGATGCTGGAGTCGCGGGCACCATGGTGGTCCCCGCCGAAGGTCAACGAGGCCGTCATCGGCAAGTTGCACGAGTACGCACTGCGCTGGCTCGAGGACATTCGTGACGACGCCGACAGCGAGGCGCGTCAGGCGCTCGACTCGCTGCTGGCCCAGCTCGCCACCGACCTGCTCGCCGACGGTCCCACCCAGGACCGCACCGAGGCGTTGAAGAACCGGCTCCTGGACCACCCCCAGCTCACCCAGACCGCGGTCTCGCTCTGGACCGCCCTGCGTCGTGCACTGGTCGGTTCCCTGGCCGACCCCGAGGGCGCGGTCCGTGAGCGCGCCCTGGTCGAGGTCACGGCCTTCGGTGCCCGGCTGCGCACCGACGCGGTGCTGCGTGAGCGTCTGACCGTGCTGGCCCAGGATGCCGCGACGTTCCTGGTGGAGCGGTACGGACGTGAGGTCACCGGCGTGATCGGTCAGACCATCGAGCGCTGGGACGGCGCGGAGGCGTCGGAGAAGATCGAGCTGCACGTCGGTCGGGACCTGCAGTTCATCCGGATCAACGGCACCGTCGTGGGTGGTCTGGTGGGGCTCCTGATCCACGCCCTGAGCCAGTTCCTGGGCTGAGCGGGCCACGTCGGCCCGCCACGACGTGGTGAATCGCCGTGCGGCGCGGGCACGGGGGAGAATGAGCCCATGAGTGCACCCATGGACGTCAGCATCAAGGACGACACGATTCGTCTCGGTCAGTTCCTCAAGCTGGCCAACCTGGTCGAGCACGGCGGCGAGGCCAAGGCCGTGCTCGCGAACGAAGAGGTCACCGTCAACGGTGACGTCGACACGCGGCGCGGCCGTCAGCTCGTCGACGGCGACATCGTCGCCCGCGGCGGCTTCTCGGCCCGCGTCGTGCACGGAGAGGTGGAGGACAACCTCCCCTGGTGAGGTCCTCACCCCGAACAGCAGAAGGCCCCCACGACGCTGCTGCGTCGTGGGGGCCTTCTCGTCGTTCAGTGACGTGCGGAGGTCAGCGGACCTCGAGCAGGTCGACGACGAAGATCAGGGTCTCGCCGGGCTTGATGACGCCACCGGCGCCACGGTTGCCGTAGCCCAGGTGCGGCGGGATGACGAGACGACGACGACCGCCGACCTTCATGCCCTGCACGCCGGTGTCCCAGCCGGAGATGACCTGGCCGATGCCGAGGCGGAACTGGAGCGGGGCGCCGCGGTTGAACGAGGCGTCGAACTCCTCACCGGTGGAGTGAGCAACTCCGACGTAGTGGACCGAGACGGTGCTGCCGGCCTTGGCCTCGTCGCCGTCGCCGACGACGAGGTCGGTGATCTCCAGGTCGGTGGGGGCGTCACCCATGTGCGGGTCGACTTCGGGCTTCTCCATGACGGACTCTCCTGTCAGAGGGTTCGGACGTTGTGGGGGCCGTCACTGTGGAGGCGACGACCGCGGGAACCAGCATCCCACGAGGGTCGCGCCACGCACGACCCCGTGGGGCTCGTACGCTTCCTCCACCGGCCCCCGGCTCTGCCACGGGTCAAGCCCCGCAACGACTTGGAGTGACACATGACCGAGCAGGTCACCTTCCACCTCGAACCCGACGAGCGTCCCACGCACTGGTACAACATCGTCGCCGACCTCCCGACCCCTCCGGCGCCGCCGCTGCACCCCGGCACGCACCAGCCCGTCGGCCCCGACGACCTCACCGCGCTGTTCCCGCCGGAGTTGATCGAGCAGGAGGTCACCGGTGAGCGGTACGTGGAGATCCCCGAGGCAGTGCAGGAGGTGTACGCCCAGTACCGTCCGGCTCCGCTGATCCGCGCCCGGAAGTGGGAGGAGAAGCTCGGCACCAAGGCCCGCATCTACGTCAAGTACGAAGGTGGCTCGCCGGCCGGTTCGCACAAGGTCAACACCGCAGTCCCGCAGGCCTACTACAACAAGATCAACGGCATCAACCGCCTCACCACCGAGACCGGTGCCGGCCAGTGGGGCACCGCGCTGTCCTACGCCTGCTCGCTCTACGACATGACGTGCGAGGTGTGGCAGGTCGGTCACTCCTTCGACACCAAGCCGCAGCGCCGCACCCTGATCGAGGTCTTCGGCGGCAAGGTCTACCGCTCCCCGTCCCAGGACACCGAGTCGGGCCGTGCGTTCGAGGAGGGGCACCCGGGTTCGCTGGGCATCGCGATCTCCGAGGCAGTCGAGGTGGCCGCGGCCGCTCCGGACGCCAAGTACGCCCTGGGTTCGGTGCTCAACCACGTGCTGCTGCACCAGACGATCATCGGCCAGGAGGCCGTGAAGCAGCTGGAGAAGGCCGGCGAGACCGGTGCCGACATCGTCATCGGCTGCGCCGGCGGTGGCTCCAACCTGGCTGGTCTGATCTTCCCGTTCCTGCGGGAGAACCTCGTGGAGGGCAAGAAGGCCCGTCTGGTCGCCGTCGAGCCCGCCTCGTGTCCGACGATGACGCGTGGGACCTTCGCCTACGACTTCGGTGACACCGCCGGCCTCGTGCCGTTGATGAAGATGTACACCTTGGGCCACGACTTCGTGCCGTCCCCGATCCACGCCGGTGGCCTGCGCTACCACGGCATGGCTCCGCTGGTCTCCCACGTCGTCCACGAGGGGTACGTCGAGCCCGTCGCCCTGGCCCAGGACGAGTGCTTCGCTGCTGCCGTCGAGTTCGCCCGCACCCAGGGCATCGTCGCCGCCCCGGAGTCCTCGCACGCCCTGGCCCAGGCCAAGCGCGAGGTGCTCAAGGCCAACGAGGAGGGCACCGAGCCGGTCATCGTGATCGGTCTCTCCGGCTACGGCCTGCTCGAGCTGGGTGCCTTCGACTCCTACCTCAAGGGCAACCTGAGCGGCGACTCCCAGCTCTCCGACGAGGAGCTCGCGACGTCGCTGTCGACCGTCCCGGTGATCGAGGGCTGATCCGCTCCTGAACGAGCACGAAGGCCGTACCCCGCCCGGGTACGGCCTTCGTCGTCCGGCTGGGTCGGACGCCGGTCTCAGACGTCCGCGTCGAAGCGGTTGTCGAGCCAGTGCGCGACCACGTCGCCCATCGACACGATCCCGGCCAGTTTCCCGTCCTCCATGACGGGCAGGTGGCGCACCCGGTGCACCGTCATCAGTCGTGCTGCCTGCTCCAGCGGGGTGGAGAGCTCACAGGTGTGGACCGCCTCGGTCATCACTGCGGCGACCTGCAGCCCCAGTACCGCACGGCCGACCTGCAGACGACGGATCACGTCGCGTTCGGAGACGATGCCCAGCACCGTCTCGCCGTCGCGGCTGACCACCAGCGCACCGACGTCGTGGTGGACGAGCAGGTCCAGCAGGTCCTGCAGGGACACGTCCGGGCTGACGGTGGCGACCGTGCCACTCGTCTTGGTGCTCAGCACCTGACCCACGTCGATCGTGGATGACGTCATCGGTCCTCCTTCGACAGTCGTGTTTCCGTCACGGTAGGCGGGGGAGGCGTGAGGTGGAAGCACGCTCAGGTCACAGGAGGGCTGAGAAGCGATGACGCCGCCCCTGCCGGATGGCAGGAGCGGCGTCGGACGTCGATCAGGGAGTCACCCGGTCGCGGAGGATCAGTCGATCGGACGGGGCCGCAGCTCGGTCACCGAACCACCGGTGCGGGGGGCTTCGTCGGGGTCGTTGTCGTCGCGACGCGAGCCCAGGAAGGCGAGGGCCGCCTCGTGAAGGTGTCCGTTGGAGGCCACGGCGTTGCCGCCCCACGGGCCGTCCTCCCCGGCCAGGGAGGTGAACCGGCCGCCGGCCTCGCGCACGATGATGTCGAGCGCCGCCATGTCGTAGAGCTCGAGCTCGGGCTCGGCCGCGATGTCGACGGCGCCCTCGGCGACCAACATGTACGACCAGAAGTCGCCGTAGGCGCGGGTGCGCCACACGCGACGCGAGAGCTGGACGAAGTCCTCGAGCAGGCCGCGCTCCTCCCAGCCCGAGAGCGAGGAGTAGGAGAACGAGGCGTCCTCGAGACGACGCACGTCGGAGACCTCGCAGCGGGTCGCCTTGAGCAGGTTCTTGCCGGTCCACGCGCCGTTGCCCTTCGAGGCCCACCAGCGACGGTTGAGCTGCGGGGCGGAGACGACACTGACGACGACCTCGCCGTCGACGGCGAGAGCGATCAGGGTCGCCCAGACCGGGACGCCACGGACGAAGTTCTTGGTGCCGTCGATCGGGTCGACGATCCACTGACGCGACGAGGTGCCGGTGGTGCCCTCCTCCTCGCCGAGCACGGAGTCACGGGAGCGGACACGCGACAGGGTGCGGCGGATCCCGGCCTCGACGTCCTTGTCGGCGTCGGTGACGGGGGTCAGGTCCGGCTTGCTCATGACGTGCAGGTCGAGGGCCTTGAACCGCGCCATGGTGAGCGAGTCCGCGTCGTCGGCCAGCACGTGGGCCAGACGCAGGTCGTCGGTGTAGTCGGGGGTGGCGCTGGAGGTCATGGGGTACAGGCTATTCCCCGTACCCCGGTACTCCGGACAGGCGTGCCGGTGCGGGGTCAGTCCTCGTGCTTCGACTCACGTGCCGCAAGCAGCCGACGGAACGACTCCACGCGTGCCGGGTCGGTGGTTCCGGCCTCCAGAGCGGCGTCGAGACCGCACTCGGGTTCGGTGAAACCGTGGGTGCAACCGCGCGGGCAGTCCTCGGTCATCTCCTCCAGGTCGGGGAACGCCTCGATCAGCAGTTCGGGCTCGACGTGGGCCAGACCGAAGGACCGGATGCCGGGGGTGTCGATGATCCAGCCGGGTTCCTGGCCCTCGGTCTCGGGCAGCGCCAGCAGGTAGGCAGACGTGGAGGTGTGGCGCCCGCGTCCGGTGACGGCGTTGACGTGGCCGACGGTGCGGTGCGCGTCGGGAACGAGGGCGTTGACCAGGGTCGACTTGCCGACGCCGGAGTGGCCCACCATCACCGAGGTGTGCCCGGCCAACTGCTCACGGATCGCGGAGACGTCGTCGCCGCGCTTCGTGACCACCCACGGCACACCGAGGGAGCGGTAGGTGGAGAGCAGCTCTTCAGGGTCGCGCAGGTCGGCCTTGGTCAGGCACAGCAGCGGCTGCATGCCCGAGGCGTACGCGGCGACCAGGCAGCGGTCGATCATGCGGGGGCGCGGCTCGGGATCGGCCAGGGCGGTGACGATCACCAACTGGCTGGCGTTGGAGACGATGATCCGCTCCACCGGGTCGTCGTCGTCGGCGGTGCGGCGCAACGTCGTCGTGCGGGGCACGACCTCGACGATGCGGGCCAGGGTGCCGTCGTCGCCGGAGACGTCACCGACGACGCGGACCCGGTCGCCCACCACGACGCCCTTGCGGCCCAGCGGACGCGACTTCATCGCCATCACGATGCGTCCCTCGAGGAGCAGCGTGAACCGGCCACGGTCGACGGTGACGACGAGCGCCTCGACGGCCTCGTCGTAGCTGGGGCGGTCCTTGGTGCGGGGACGGGTGCGACGGCGCGGACGCTCGTAGCTCTCGTGGTCGGTCTCGTCGTAGCGGCGGCTCATCGTCGGGCCTCCACCAGCAGGCCAGACCAGAACGGTGCGAAGTCGGGGAAGGTCTTCGAGGTGGTGTTCACGTTCTCCACCTCCACGCCGTCGACGGCCGCTCCGATGATCACCGCGGCGTGCGCCATGCGGTGGTCGGCGTAGGTGTGGAAGACGCCGCCGTGCAGGGTCGCGGGACGGATCACGAGGCCGTCCTCGAGCTCGTCGACGTCGGAGCCGAGTGCGTTCAGTTCGGTGGCGAGGGCGGCGAGGCGGTCGGTCTCGTGGCCACGGATGTGGGCGATGCCGGTCAGACGCGACGGGGTCTCGGCCAGGGCGCACAGCGCGGCGATCGCGGGGGCGAGCTCGCCGTGGTCGTGCAGGTCGAGCTCGACGCCTTGGAGACGCTGGCCGTCGGCGGGGCCGGTGACCTCCAGGCCTGCCTCGACGAAGCGGGCGGTGCAGCCCATCGCGGTGAGCACCTCACGCAGGACGTCGCCGGCCTGGGTGGTGCGCTGCGGCCAACCCTCCACCACGACCCGTCCGCCGGAGACGGCGGCCAGGGCCAGGAAGGGGGCAGCGTTGGAGAGGTCGGGCTCGACCTCGTGGTCCATGGCCTTCACGGTGCCGGGGGAGACGGTCCAGCGGTCCTTGACGGAGTCGTCGACGACGACGCCGTGCTCGCGCAGCATCTCGACGGTCATCTCGATGTGCGGCAGCGAGGGGACCGGGGCACCGCGGTGCTCGACGTCGACGCCGTTCTCGTAGCGGGCGCCGGCGAGCAGCAGCGCGGAGACGAACTGCGAGGAGGCGGAGGCGTCGATGACGACGTGGCCACCCTGGACGGTGCCGTCACCGCACACGGTGAACGGCAGGGCGCCACGGCCGTCGTCCTCGACGGTGACACCGAGGGCACGCAGACCCTCGAGCATCGCTCCGACGGGACGGTTGCGCATGTGGGCGTCGCCGTCGAAGGCCGTGGATCCGGCGGCCAGGGCTGCCACCGGCGGGACGAAACGCATGACGGTGCCGGCCAGACCGCAGTCGATGCTGCGCTCGGCGGGGCCCGCGGCGTCGAGTCCGGGAGTGACGCGCCAGTCGGCGCCGGAGGTGTCGACCTCGCACCCCAGGGCGGTCAGCGCCCGGGCCATGAGCAGGGTGTCGCGCGAACGCAGAGCACGGCGCACGGTGCTGGGTCCGTCAGCGATCGCAGCCAGCAGCAGGGCGCGGTTGGTCAGCGACTTGCTGCCCGGCAGCGCGACCGTGACGTCGACAGGCGTGACGGCGCGCGGAGCGGGCCAAGGGTCCAGGAGGGTTTCCGTGCTCAGGCTCACCCCACCACCCTAGTTGGCGCTCGCGCGCAGGCGTGAGCCCGCGTGGCTCGGGAACAGGCGTCAGCGAGCCAGGGTCAGGTGGACGACGTCGTTGTCAGGGTTGGGGTCGTCGGCGCCGACGATCCTGATGCTCGCGGTGGCGCCGATCAGGGTGGTCACGCTGAAGACGACCCGAATGTCGGTACCGGTGCCCTGGAGACGACACACCGCGGTGGAGCCCGACGTGCTGCAGCCGGGGGTGTCGGCCGTGATGGTGGTCAGGAACCTGTCCAGGCTGAAGTGGACCTCAGCCTCGGCGCCCACTCGGAGACCGGTCACGGTCACGGTCACCTCGTGACCCAGGGAGCCGTCGGAGACCGAGGTCGCCGTGATCGCGAGGTCCGCAGCGGGCTCGGGCGTCGGCGTCGGGGTCGGGGTGGGAGTGACCGTGGGCGTGACCGTCGGCGTGGGCGTGGGCGTGACCGTCGGCGTCGGCGTCGGCGTCGGCGTCGGGGTGGGAGTGACTGTGGGCGTGGGCGTGACCGTCGGGGTCGGGATGGGGGTGGGCGTCGGCGTCGGCGTCGGGACCCGGGTCGGTGTCGGACGCGAAGGAGTGGGGGTGGCGCTCGGGCGCGGTGACGGCTGCGCCGAGGGCTCGGGGCGCTGGGGCGGGGTGGGGCGCGAGGTCGGCGTCGGTCGGGGCGTGGCCTGCGGTGCGACCGGCGCGGTGAAGTCCGGGCTCGGCACCACGGCGTCGGGCAGGATCGGCTCGGGGGCCGCCACCGGCGTCGGGGTCTCTGCCTTCTCCGTGGTCGTGGCGCTGGGCGCGGGAGCAGTGGCTCCGGGCGAGGGAGCAGCAGAGGACGGGGACGACGGGGACGCAGGGGATGACGACGTCGCAGGCGCCTGAGGAGCCGCGACCGAGGACTGGTCGGGTTCGGGGCCGCCGGACAAGCCGAGGAAGGGCATGAAGCCCGCGGCAGCAGCGGCCGCGATGCCTGCAGTCGCGACGCCCGCGACGCCCACCGCGACGGTGGCCGGCACGTTGGACGTGGCGGCGTCCCGGACTCGACCGAAGAGCATGGCGAGCACGCCACCGGAGGCAGCTGAGGCGGCGCCGGCAGTGGCGAGGTAGCCGGTGGCGAGACCGCCCAGGAGCAGGGGAGCGAGGATCGCGGCGAGGTTGGAGTTCACCTCGGCCAGCTCGGCGTAGATGCCGGCACAGCTGACGCAGTCCTTGAGGTGCTCGTCCATCCGTGCGGTGTCGCGCTTCGACGTGGCCTTGCGGACGTAGGCACCCATCGTCTGGTGTGCCCAGCGGCAGGTGTCGTCGTCGGCCTCGGCTGCGTGCTGGGTCAGGAACGCCTGACGCAGACCCTCGCGGGCGCGGTAGGCCAGCGCGGCGACGGAGTTGGCGCTCATGCCGAGCAGTGGCGCGACCTCGGCGGGCTTCTGGCCCTCGACCTCGGTGTGCCACAGCACCAGCTGCCACCGCTCGGGCAGCGACGCGAAGGCGGCTGCCGCGGCAGCGTTCTCGAAGCCCTCCACGGCGGTGTCACGGAACGGCACGCCCGGGTCGAACGCCTCGATCTCGTCGGTGGGTTGCACCTTCGAGGAGGCACGGATGCCGTCGACCTTGACGCTGCGCACCGCAGTCAGCAGGTAGGCACGGAACGACACGTCCGGTCCGCCGCCACGCTGCAAGGTGCCCAGCACCTTGGCGAAGGCGTCCGCGACGAGGTCGTCCGCGTCGGGGCCGGGGGAGAGTTGGCGGGCCAGCCGACGGGCCGCCTCCACGTGACGTTCGTACAGCAGGCCGTACCCGGCCAGGTCGCCACCGCGGACGGCGGCGATCAGTTCGGCGTCGCTGGGTTCGCCGACGACCTGCGAGGTACTGCTCACGGTTCTCCTGCGGACTGCTCGAGCGATGAGGCCGTGGAGCACGCCCCCGAATGGGGGTGTGGGCGTGCTGGTGGCGGCGCGAGGCTCTCGGGTGAGAGCCGCTGCTCTCCAGCCTATCGGCGCACCCCGCAACGGGGGGAGTCAGCGGGGCGGGAGAAGATTCTCCCCTCGAACCGCGTCATGGTCGCCCGGTGCGCCCGTCCCCTCGATGACAGCGTGTTCGGCCCCGGATTCAATTCCGGACGAACCCACAGACCCGCAGGAGGTGCGAGATGCGATTCTTCGCCCGCGGCGTCGACGGAGAGCCGACCTCGCCCGCTCCCCGGAGCACCTCAGGGCAGGTCCCTCCAGATCCGAGCCCGGTCGCACCCCGTGCGACGGAGGCGGTGCGCGAAGCTCTGGTGGCGTGCGAGAGCCCGTTGGCAGCCTGCGAGTCGTTGGGACGTGAACTGGCCCTGGACGGCGTCTCCGCAGCGGAGGCACTCTCCGGTATTCACGCCGCGTTCATGGAGACCGTCGGCACCCCACCTCCTTTCGACGCCGTGCGGTCCCTGGTCGTGGCGTGGAGCGAGACGACGCTGTCGGCGGTCAACACCATCAGTTGCGAGGACCCGCTCACCGGACTCGCCTCCCGTGCCCACCTGCGGACCCTGCTCGACACCTCGTTCCGTCGCCATCGGGCCGGGGGAGTGCATCCGCGTGAGAGCCACGCGCTCGTCGTGGTGGATCTCCCCGAGCTGACGGGCCAGGCCGTGGACCCGTTCGCGGTGACTCTCCGCGTGACGACCACCGGCGAGGTCATCCGTTCCGTCTTCGGTGGTGACGAGGTGGTGGTGCGGGTCCGTCGTGCCCGGCTGATCGCCCTCGTCGAACGCGACGACCGGTTGGGGCGTCGGGTCAAGGTGTTGCGCACGTTGATCCCCGGTGCGCTCGGACCCGGTGCGAGCGACGTCCGGATCTGGATCGAGGGCCTGCCGGCCACCGAGAGCAGTTGCGCCTTCCTCGTCGACGAACTCTCCCGCGGCTGACTCTCCCCGCCCATCAGTGTCGGCGCGTGGGCGTAGGTTGGGCGCCATGTGCGGCCGGTATGCGTCCTCGAGCAGTGCCGAGGACCTCGTCGATGAGTACGAGGTCGTCGAGAACCTGGTGCGGACACCGCTGCACCCCAACTACAACGTTGCCCCGACGACGCAGGTCCCGGTCGTCCTCGAGCGTCCCGACCGCGTCACCTCCGAGGGTCTCCACGTCCCCGGGGCGCGTCAGTTGCGGACCCTGCGCTGGGGGCTGGTCCCCGGGTGGGCCGAGGACGTCAGCGTCGGCGCGCGGATGGTGAACGCGCGCAGTGAGAGCGCTGCGACCAAGCCGGCCTTCCGGCGTGCGTTCAGCGCCCGACGCTGCCTCGTGCCTGCTGACGGGTACTACGAGTGGCAGGACCTCAGCAGGGACGGGGCTGGCACGGCTGGGGCGAAGGTGCCGAAGCAGCCGTGGTTCGTCCGCCCGGCCGACGGATCTCCGTTGACGATGGCCGGCCTCTTCGAGATCTGGCGCGATCCGGCCCTGCCGTCGGACCACCCGGACCCCTTCGTGTGGACCTGCACGGTGCTGACCACGCAGGCGACCCCCGACCTCGCCCACGTCCACGACCGGATGCCGTTGACGGTTCCCGATGACCTCCGTGACGCCTGGCTCGACCCGGCGCTCACCGATGTCGACGAGGTGGTGGCGTTGGTCAGGCCGGCAGGAGCGGGCACGATGACGGCTCACCCCGTCGCCCGGACCGTCAACAGCGTCCGCAACAACGGCCCCGACCTGCTCGCACCGCTCCCGGTGGAGAACGGCCGGGCCGCGGTGCCCGGGGAACAGTTGTCGCTGCTGGAGGAGGACCTGTGAACACGAACGCCCCCGAGGCGATGCGGGTCGAGACCCCGCAGGGCGAGGGCCGCCTGCACCTGCACCTCGTGCCCGGCGGTGCTGCGCCCGAGGCAGTGCTGCTGCTCAGCCACGGCGCCGGCAACGGTGTCGAGACCGCAGACCTGCAGGCCCTCGCCCTCGCGCTCCCGGCGCAGAACGTCGTCGTCGCACTCTTCGAACAGCCCTGGCGAGTGGCGGGGCGCAAACTCGCCACCCCACCCGCGACCCTCGACGTCGCCTTCGTGGCCGCGGCCGCAGCGCTCCGGGAACGCTTCGCCGACGTGCCGCTGGTGGTGGGTGGCCGGTCCGCCGGTGCCCGCTCGGCCTGCCGCACGGCCGACCAGGTCGGTGCCGTCGCGGCGCTCCCGCTCGCCTTCCCGCTGCACCCGCCGGGCCGACCGGAGAAGTCGCGCCTGGACGAACTGCGTCTGCCCAGCGCCGCTGGTCTGCCGACGCTGGTGCTGCAGGGGGAGCGCGACACCTTCGGCCGTCCCGAGGAGTTCCCCGACGACGTCGACCTCGCCGTCGTCCCCGACGGTGACCACTCCTTCCGGGTGACCAAGCGATCGGGTGTCTCTGCCGACGAGGCGCTGGCCGTGATCGTGGAGGCCACCCTGGAGTGGTTGACGCGCGAGGCCGCCGGGGCCTGATCGGACTCGTGCGCTGAGACCCATGTCTCGCCGCGTCCGCGGACGGCGGTGGGAATGAACCCGGGCCGGGGACGTGTTGTGCAGACGTGACCACGATGACCGCGCCCCAGCCCGGCGTCGTCGACCTCGCAGCAGAGCTCGACGGCACCACCGTCCAGCCCGCCCCGCCGACGCGACAGGACTCCCAGTCCACCGGTTCGACGCTAGTGTGGGACCCGATGAGTGACTCCGTGGTCGAAGAGACCGACACCCAGCGCGCCGAGCGGTTCGAGCGTGACGCCCTGCAGCACCTCGACCAGCTGTACTCGGCTGCGCTCCGGCTCACCCGCAACCCTGCCGATGCCGAGGACCTGGTCCAGGAGACCTTCGCCAAGGCGTTCCAGGCGTTCCACCAGTTCAAGCCGGGCACGAACCTGAAGGCGTGGATGTACCGCATCCTCACCAACACGTTCATCAACACGTACCGCAAGAAGCAGCGCGCGCCCCAGCAGTCGATGGCCGAGGACGTCGAGGACTGGCAGCTCGCGCGGGCCGAGTCGCACACCTCGGGCGGTCTCAAGTCCGCCGAGACCGAGGCGCTCGAGCACCTCCCTGACTCCGAGGTGAAGCAGGCGCTGCAGCGTCTCCCCGAGGAGTTCCGGCTGGCCGTCTACCTGGCCGACGTCGAGGGCTTCGCCTACAAGGAGATCGCCGAGATCATGGACACCCCCATCGGGACCGTGATGTCGCGACTCCACCGTGGCCGTCGTCAGCTGCGCGACCTGCTCAGCGACTACGTCCGAGAGAACGACCTGTTGCCCACCTCGACGGTGGACAAGGCCGCCGCCAAGGCCTCCAAGAAGGACGAGAAGGCATGAGTCACGACCACACCGAAGGCTGCGCCGACTACCTCGAGCGCATCGTGTACTTCCTCGACAACGAGCTCGACGACGCCGACTGCGACGCCGTCCGGAGCCACCTGGAGGAGTGCGGTCCGTGCCTGAGCAAGTACGACCTGCAGAAGACCGTGAAGTCGGTCGTCGCGCGGTCGTGCTCCGAGGTCGCTCCGCGTTCGCTGCGGGACCGACTGCTGGTGGAGATCCGTCAGGTCCAGGTCCGCATCACCAACGAATGAGCCGTTCGACGACGTCTGGTGCGTCGTCGTGACGGGTCGGGCGTGAGGTTCCGGGTGTCCGTTTCCCGGGGCTGATTAGCGTCCCCCACCTCTCGTTTGAGAGGATGGGTACCTCTGACATTCCAGGAGGAACACCATGGGCAAGACCGGCCGCAAGCGCCGCGCTCGTAAGAAGAAGGGCGCTAACCACGGTAAGCGCCCCAACGCCTGAGCGCGTAAGAGCATCGGACCCCCAGCTTCGGCCGGGGGTCCTCTGCATTTCCGCGCCATTCCGCGCCATTCCGTGCCGTCGGTCAGCCGAGGGAGTCCCTGACGCAGAGGGGGACGAGGTGGGGGCCTAGTGTGTGAAGTGTGCCCTCGCTGAACGAACTGGTACGAGCCCACACGACGCTGGACGCCGACGACGTGAACTGGCTGGACCGCCTCATGGCGGACTGGCAGATCATCGCCGACCTGTCCTTCGCGGACCTGGTGCTGTGGCTGCGTGACCACGAGGACCGCGGCTACTGGGCCGCGGCCCAGATGCGCCCCACCACCGGTCCCACCGCGCTCTTCGACGACGTGGTGGGAACCTTCCTGCCCGTGGGACGTCGCAAGATGCTCGACCAGGCGTGGGAGCAGCAGCGGTTGATCCGTGAGGGTGACCCCGACTGGAGCGAGGACGTCCCGGTCCGGGTCGAGGTGATCCCGGTGCGCCGTGGAGACCGCGTGATCGCGCTGATCGCGCGCAGCACCAACCTCCTCGGTGTCCGCACCCCGTCTCGCCTGGAACTCGCCTACGTGCAGACGGCCTCCGACCTCGCGCAGATGATCTCGCGCGGTCACTTCCCGACCGACGCCCAGCGCAGCGACGCCGCCGACACCCCACGCGTGGGTGACGGTTTCATGCGCGTCGACGCCGCTGGGCGCGTCACCTACGCCAGCCCCAACGCCCTGTCGGTCTACCGCCGCATCGGCCTCCAGGGAGACCTGGCGGGGATGCTGCTGGGCGACTTGACACGTTCTCTGGTGCCGTCGAACCGTCGCAACGACGAGGAGACGTTCAGCGCCGTCCTGAGCGGCAAGTGGCATCGGGACGCGGAGATCGTCACCGACGAGGTCTCCGTGATCGTACGGGCTGTTCCGCTGCGTCCTCGGGGTGAGCACATCGGTGCCCTGGTGCTGCTGCGCGACGTCACCGACCTGCGTCGTCGTGAACGTGAGCTGGTCACCAAGGACGCCACGATCCGCGAGATCCACCACCGGGTGAAGAACAACCTGCAGACCGTCGCGGCCCTGCTGCGCCTCCAGGCGCGTCGTATCGAAAGCCCTGAGGCCCGTGCAGCGCTCACCGAGGCCGTCCGACGTGTCGGCTCCATCGCGATCGTCCACGAGACGCTCAGTCAGGCCGTGGAGGAACACGTCGACTTCGACGAGATCGCCGACCGCTTGGCGCGGATGGTCTCCGACGTGTCGGCCGTCGACACTCCGGTGCGGATCCAGCGCCAGGGCACGTTCGGTCGTCTGACCTCGGAGCGCGCGACGGCGCTCGCGATGGTGGTCACCGAGGTGCTGCAGAACGCAGTGGAGCACGGGTATCCCGACCTCACCACCGACTCCGCCCCCGGCGCCGAGGGCGCAACGGGGGCGGCGAGCGGTGTCGACCTGCTGTCCGAGGGTGATCACGGACGCATCGTGCTGTCGGCGGTCAAGGCCGGCCAGCGACTTCACATCGAGGTCGTGGACGACGGTGTGGGTCTGCCTGACGGATTCAGCCTGGACGGTTCGACCAACCTGGGTCTCTCCATCGTCCGGACTCTGGTGGAGTCCGAGTTGGGGGGCCACCTCCAGATGGGAGAAGGCCCGCAGGGCGTGGGGACCCGGGTGGCTGTCGACGTTCCGGTGGACTGACCCCCCGGCTCAGGCCACGGACGTCGACGGGTGGTTCAGGCGGTGCGGACGCGAGCGCGGGCGTTGCGGCGCTTCAGCGCGCGACGCTCGTCCTCGGAGAGGCCGCCCCAGACACCGTGGTCCTGGCCAGCCTCGAGTGCCCACGAGAGGCACAGTTCGCGTACGTCGCACCGGCGGCAGACCTGCTTGGCCTCCTCGATCTGGAGGATCGCAGGTCCGGTGTTACCGATCGGGAAGAACAGCTCCGGGTCCTCGTCGAGGCAGGCAGAACGGTGACGCCAATCCATGGCTGAGGGTTCCTCATTCCTGGGGTTTGGGGGGAGAAGGCCGAGTTGGGGGTCGGTGGACCCCCTGTCGGGGCATGAGAACTGGGCGGGACACCGAGTCGTCCGCCACAGAGTGCATACCAATCTCCCAAGATATCGGACGTTTCACAACCCTTTCGGGGCGTCACGTGAGTCACAACTACAGTTGGTGATGTGAGCCCCGCATCTGGAGAAAATGTGATCGCCCCTCTCGGCAAGCGCCCCACGGGCGTGCCGTGGCCGCTCCGTGTGGCCCTGGCGATCGTCCTCGTCGAAGTCGTCGCCCTGGTCGTGCTCGGGGTGGCAGAGCTGCTCTCGCTGAACTCCGACCGCTTGGCGATGGGCCTCACCACCGCGCTCTTCTTCCTCGGCTGGGGTGCGGTCCTGGCGGCCTGCAGCGTCCTGATGTGGAAGCAGAACTCATCGGGGCGCAGCCTCGTCGTCCTGGGGCAGCTGATCCAACTGGGCCTTGCCTGGAGCTACCGCGACTCGACCCCTGACCTCGCCGGGGCGCTGGGCGCGACCGCGCTGGTCGTGCTGATCGGCGTCTTCTGGCGTAGCAGCCTGGCCTGGTTCGAGGAGGACTGAGCCCCACCCGAACCCCCGGGTCGCCCGGGGATCCACCGAGGAGGCACGTCGCCGGAGACGTCGCTCAGACGTCCTCGAGGATGTGCCTCATCTGTTCCAGGGTGCGGGCCAGCAGTCGTGAGACGTGCATCTGGGAGATGCCGACCTCGGCCGCGATCTGGGACTGGGTCATGTTGCGGAAGAAGCGCAGCACCAGGATCTGCCGCTCGCGGGGGCCGAGGCGGTCCAGGAGGGGCATCACCGACTCCCGGATCTCGACGTGCTCGAGGGCGTCGTCGTCGGCGCTGAGTACGTCGGCCAGCGACGAGCCGCGCTCGTCGTCGCTGTCGGTGGCGTCGAGGGAGAGGGTCGCGTAGGCGTTGCCCGAGGCGATGCCCTCCACGACCTCGTCGACGCTGCACCCGATGTGCTCGGCGAGCTCACGCGGCGTGGGGGAGCGGCCCAGGGTCTGGGAGATCTCGGCGGTGGCCGAGGTGATCTGCAGGCGCAGTTCCTGCAGGCGACGCGGAACCCGGATGGCCCAGCCGCGGTCGCGGAAGTGCCGTTTGATCTCGCCGATGACGGTCGGGGTGGCGTAGGAGGCGAACTCCACGCCGCGGGCCGTCTCGAACCGGTCGATGGACTTGAGCAGGCCGATGGTGCCGACCTGGGTGAGGTCCTCGAGCGGCTCGCCACGGTTGCGGAAACGCCGGGCACAGTGCTCCACCAGGGGGAGGTGGAGGTGGACCAGTTCTTCGCGGACGGCGGCATGCGCGGGGTCGGTGGGGGAGAGCGACTCCAGGCGGGCGAACAGGGCGGCGCTGGCGGCTCGTACCGCCTCGCCGGTGGAACGGGTGGGTGGCTGGGGGGGAGCGGGGTCGCCGTGGGTGGCGTCCGGCTCGTTGTCGGGGAGGGTCATCGCTCCAGCAGGTCCGAGAGGGCAGAGGTGACGGTGAGGGTGAGGGTGATGGTGTCGTCCACGGTGTCGTGGGTGCAGGTGTCCGCCAGGGTGTTGAGCACCTGCCAGGCGAACGAGTTGATGTCGAGTTCGGCCCCGGGGACCGTGGCGACGGTGAGTTGGGCCTGGATGAAGCCGGGCGCCAGCGTGAAGACGGTGTCGAGCGACGCCCGGGGCGCCGCAACCTCGAGCATGAGTGCGTCGGCCTCGCCGACCGCGATCCGAAGGTCCTCGACCTCGTCGATCGTGAAGTCGAGGCGTGCCGCGAGCCCGGTCGCGGTCGAACGCACCACGGAGGCGAAGGCGCTCTTGGCCGGAACGCTCAGGGTCACCCGGGCGGGCTCAGCGTCAGGGGTGTGCTGGACGTCGGTCATCGGGCGCTCCTCGGGTGCGTGCTCACCGCGACACTATGCGATCGGCGCGGTCCCGCTGATCTTGCCCTGAGCTCGGCCGGGCCGAGCGCGGGCTCGCGGGCTCCGGGGTGCCGGGGGAAGAGTGTGAGCACCGACACCACGCTGTTACGGGTCCGAGACCTACTGAAGGGTAGTTGTAACGGTTGGGGAACATACGATGGTCGCGGCCCGCCTGCGGCGGGACCACTTCCCCCTCAATCGTTGGAGAAACGACTTCATGCAACGTTCCTCACGGCGCCTGCCCGCAGCGTTGGCGACCGCCGTCGCTGCCGCAGGTGCCCTCACGCTGCCCGCGGCGCCCGCCCTGGCAGACTCGCCCACGCACCTGGTGATCAACGAGGTCTACGGAGGTGGCGGCAACAGCGGTGCCGTCTACACCCACGACTTCGTGGAGCTCTACAACCCGACCGCCAAGCCGCTCAGCCTGGCCGGAATGAGCCTGCAGTACCGCGCCGCGACCAGCGTCTCCGCGCCCGGCGCTTCCGGCGTCTTCGCGCTCCCCGACGCCACCGTCGCTCCCGGCGGATCGTTCCTGGTCCAGCTGTCGCCGGGCAACAACGCCTCCCTGCCGGCCCTGCCGAAGCCGGACGCGGCGTCGAGCGGCACCGCCATGAACCTGGCCGGCTCCAACGGCTCGATCTACCTGGCCCGCGTCACCACGCCGGTCAACCCCGGTGGTCCCCGTGCGGTGAGCCACGCCGACGTCGTCGACTACGTGGGCTTCGGCACCGCGAGCAGCTTCGAGGGCACCGGTCCGGCCAACGCACCCAGCAACAGCCTCTCGATCTCGCGCAAGATCGTGGGCGGCGTCGTCGTCGACACCGACGACAACGCTGCTGACTTCGCGCCCGCCGCCGAGCCGACCCCGCTTGCGGCTGACGCCGTGGCCCAGCCGCTCACGCTGGAGACCAAGACGCTCAACAGCAACGTCGGCCTCCCCTTCGGTCCCGTTGCGCTGACGCCCGCCGGTGGGACCGCCCCGTACACGATCTCAACGTCGACGCTGCCCGACGGCATCGTGTTCGACGCAGCGACCGGTCAGCTCTCCGGCACCCCCACCGCCGCCGGCGACATGAACGTGACCGTCACCGTGACCGACGCTGCCGAGCCGGCAGCGAGCGTCACCTCGGAGTTCACCTTCCGAGTCTTCCCGGCCGCGGTCGTCACGACCATCGCCGAGATCCAGGGCACCGGCGCCCGCTCGCCGTTCGCACCGAAGTCCGGCAATGACACCGGTTCCCAGATCGTTGCGGTCGAGGGCGTCGTCACTGCCGACTACTCCACCGGAGGGTTCAACGGACTCTTCGTCCAGACCGCCGGCACCGGTGGCACCTCGAAGACTGCCGACGCCTCGGACGCGATCTTCGTCTACTCCCGCGACTTCGCCGCCGCCGGAATCACCATCGGTGACTCCGTCCGCGTGACCGGCCGGGTCGCTGAGTACTACGACCACACCCAGATCAGCGCGCTGGACGGCGGCGTCGTCGAACTCGACGCACCGCTGGCCCCCGTCACCCCGCTGCAGACCGTCTGGCCCGCGACGGACGAGGAGCGCGAGACGCTCGAGGGCATGCTCCTCGACCCGCGCGGCGCCTACACCGTCACCAACGCCTACAGCGCCAACCAGTACGCCGAGATCGGCCTCGCCGCGGGCACTGAGCCGCTGAAGCAGCCCACCGAGCACGTCTCGCCGAAGGACACCGAGGCCGTCAAGGCCGTCCGGGCCGAGAACGAGGCCCGTCGGATCGGTCTCGACGACGGCTCGTCGCTCAACTACCTGGGCAACGCCGAGAACAAGTCCAAGCCGCTGCCGTACCTGACCAAGGCCGACGGTTCGGTCGAGGGCAACGTCCGTGTCGGTGCCCAGGTCACGTTCAAGCAGCCGGTCATCCTGGACTGGCGCAACAGTGCGTGGAAGTTCCAGCCGACCCGTCCGGTCACCACCAACGGTGCCGACGTGGTGGCCTTCTCCGACGAGCGCGCCACGAACCTGGCGCCGCGCAACGTCGGTGGCGACCTCAAGATCGCCTCCTTCAACGTCCTGAACTACTTCCAGACCACCGGTGAGGCCTACGCGGCCAGCGGCAAGGAGCAGAAGCCGTCCCAGGACACGCACTGCACCTACTACACCGACCGCGGTGGCAACCGCATCACCAACAACTCCTGTGGTGTGAAGCAGCCCGGTGAGACCTACACCAGCAGCAACCCCAATGACGGCCGCGGTCCCCGCGGCGCCGCGACCGAGGCGTCGCGTGCGCGTCAGGAAGCCAAGCTGGTCAACACCATCAACACCCTCGACGCCGACGTGATCGCGCTCGAGGAGGTCGAGAACTCGATCAAGCTGCCCGGCGGCACCAACCGTGACGCGGCACTGGCCAACCTCGTGCGCCTCCTCAACGAGGCGAACCCGGGCACCTGGGCGTACGTCCGCAGCCCGGGCTCCGCGCTGACCTCTGCGGCGATCGCCGAGCAGGACGTCATCCGTTCGGCGTTCATCTACAAGAAGGAGTTCGTGGAGACGGTCGGTCAGTCCGACCTGTTGCTCTTCACCGACGAGTTCGCCAACGCCCGCGAGCCGCTGGCCCAGGCCTTCAAGGCCAAGGGTGCTCCGGATTCCGACGCGTTCGCCGTCATCGGCAACCACTTCAAGTCCAAGGGCGACAACTCCGCTCCCGGCGCTCCCAAGGCCAGCGGCGACAACGCTGCCGACGAGCTCACCGGTGTCGGCGCCTTCAACGGCGACCGCGTCCGGGCGGCTGCCCGCCTGGTGAAGTTCGCCGACGACTTCGCCGCCGAGCGCGGCATCGGCCCCGTCTTCCTGGCTGGCGACTTCAACGCCTACGCCAAGGAGGAGCCGCTGGAGAAGCTCGCCGAGGGTGGCTTCACGCCGATCGCCTCCGACGAGGAGAACGACCACTCCTACTCCTACGACGGTCTCTCCGGTTCGCTCGACCACGTCCTGGGCAACGCCGAGGCCATGAAGATGGTCACCGGATCCGACGTCTGGCAGATCAACGCCAACGAGTCGGCTGCGTTCCAGTACAGCCGTCACAACTACAACGTCGTCGACTTCTTCCAGCCCGAGCTGCCGTTCGCCACGTCGGACCACAACCCGCACGTGATCGGCATCAAGGTCCCCGAGTTCGCGTCCACGAGCCACAAGAAGGTCGCGGTGCTCGCCACCAACGACTTCCACGGCCGTCTCCTGCCCGACGCGGGCAGCGCCGCCGGGGCCGCTCCGTTCGCTACTGCGGTGGACGAGCTGCGCGAGCAGAACCCGAACAGCGTCTTCGTCGCTGCCGGTGACCTCGTGGGCGCTTCGACGTTCGAGTCCTTCATCCAGAAGGACGAGCCGACCATCGACGCCCTCAACGCCATGGGCCTCGAGGTCTCGGCTGCCGGTAACCACGAGTTCGACCGCGGCTACGAGGACCTCGTCGGTCGCATCAAGGACCGCGCCGACTGGGAGTACATCGCCGCCAACGTCGTCGAGCCCGAGGGCCGCGACGAGCTCGCCGAGACCTGGACCACGGTCCGCGACGGCGTGAAGATCGGTTTCGTCGGTGCCGTCACCGAGGACCTTCCCTCGCTGGTCAACCCCGACCTGATCGAGGGCGTCCAGGTCACTGACGTCGTCGAGGCCACCAACGCGGCTGCCGCGAAGCTCAAGGCGGACGGCGCTGACATCGTCGTCCTGCTCGTCCACGAGGGTTCGTCGTCGTCGTCCTGCCTGTCGCCGACGTTCACCGACAGCGCCACTGCCTTCGGCAACATCGTCGCCAACACGTCCGCCGACGTCGACGCGATCGTCTCGGGCCACACGCACCTGGCCTACAACTGCCGCTTCCCCGTCGAGAAGTGGGCGGACGAGAAGCGTGACGTGACCAAGCGTCCCGTCGTCTCGGCCGGTCAGTACGGCACGAACCTCAACGAGATCGTGTTCACCTTCGACACCGAGACCGACGCCCTGGTGGGCGTCGACTCCGAGGTCATCGCTGCTGCCGGTGTCGGCCACGCCCCGCGTGCCGACGTCGCCGAGATCGTGGACGCTGCCGTCGCCCACGCCGACGTCGCCGGTGCCGAGGTCCTCGGTGTCATGGACGCCGAGGCCAACCGCGCCGTCTACACCGCAGGCGGTGCGGCCGTGGAGAACCGTGGCGGAGAGTCCGTCCTGGGCAACCTCGTCGCCGAGGCCCAGCGGTGGGCGACGGCCGAGGCCGGTTTCACGACCGACATCGCATTCATGAACCCCGGCGGTCTGCGCGCGGACATGCCCGGCACCGCCAAGGGCGACCTGCGTGAGCTCTCCTACCGCGAGGCCGCCGACGTCCAGCCGTTCGCGAACACGCTGGTCAACATGGACCTGACGGGTGCTCAGATCAAGACGCTGCTCGAGCAGCAGTGGCAGCGCAACGCCCTCGGTGGCGTTCCGAGCCGTCCGTTCCAGCGCCTCGGTGTCTCGAACGGTTTCGTCTACACCTACTCCGAGACCCCGCAGCGCGTGGCCGTCGCCAACGCTGCACCGGTCGACACCTTCGTCGGCGCCGTGACGGGCATGTGGCTCAACGGCGTCGCGATCGAGGCGGACAAGACCTACTCGGTCACCGCCAACTCGTTCCTCGGAGCGGGTGGAGACAACTTCTGGGCGTTCGCCGACGCCAAGAACGTCGTCGACACCGGCAAGGTCGACCTCGCCGCGATGGTCGACTTCATGGCTGCGCACGACGCGTCCAAGCCGCTGAAGGTCGACCGTTCCCAGCGCGGTGTCCAGGTCCAGTTCCCGGCCGACGCCCCGGCTGAGTACAAGTCTGGCGACACCGTCGCCTTCGGCATCAAGTCCTGGGCCATGACGGCCGACGGCGACCTGGTCGACTCCGAGGTCGTCGTCAAGAACGGCGACGTCGAGTTGGGGCGCTTCGCCCTCACCAACGACCGCGCCACCGCGCCGTACGACACCGCAGGAACCGCTGCGGTCTCCTTCGAGCTCCCGGCGAACGTCGAGGGCCTGACCCTGGTCGGCGACAGCACCGGCACCACGGTGCCGCTCGTCGTCCCGATGCCGACGCCGGTCACCCCGACCCCGACCCCGACGCCGACGCCGACGCCGACGCCGACGCCGACGCCGACGCCGAAGCCCGTGGCCACCCGTCTCACCGCGAAGGCCGTCACGGCCGTCTACGGCGCGAAGATCACCGTCCCGGTGACCGTCACGTCCGGTGCCACCGGCCGCGTCGAGCTGCGTCGGGGCACCCAGGTGCTCGGTTCGGCCGCCATCGTCAAGGGCCGCGCAACCATCACCGTCCCGGCCGGCAAGGTCCGCCCGGGCAAGTCCGTGCTGACGGTCGTCTATGCCGGCGACGCCGGCCACACGGCCGCCCGCGCCTCGATCACGCTGACCGTGAAGAAGGCTGCGGCCAAGGTCAAGGTGACCGCTCCGAAGAAGGTCACCCTCGGTTCGGGCAAGGCCACCGTGCGTGTCACCGTGACCCGTGCCGGAGGGGCCCGAGCCACCGGTTCCGTCGTCGTCAAGGCGCCGGGCCAGAAGGCACGCGTCGTGAAGCTGAAGCGCGGCACCGTCACGCTGAAGCTCAAGCCCTTCGCGAACGCAGGCAAGAAGCGCGTCGTCATCACCTACCGCGGTGACGCGCTGACGTCGAAGAAGAAGGTCGTGAAGGTCGTCCGCGCCGTGCGCTGACCCGACACGCCACACGCACCACCCAACGCAGCAGGGCCCGTCCCGGATCACTCCGGGGCGGGCCCTGCTCGTCGTCTCCACCCCGCGCCGACGCCTGGGTCGAGAAGTGGCCGTAACTGTGCAGTTGCGCGTCGTGGGAGGCTCTCGGAGCCCTCTGAGCGCACAGTTACGGCTCAGTTGCTCCTGAGCAGTTCCCGAAGCACAAACGCCGCCCCGTCGCAGCACGTGCTGCGACCGGGACGGCGTTCGTGGAGAGAACGGCGGGTCAGTGACCTGCCAGCCTCGGCTCAGTGACGAGCGGGCTCGCCACTCAGGCTCAGGCCTTCTTCGTCTCCCAGAAGATCTCAGCGATCTCGTCGATCTTGGCGAGGAGCTGGTCGGCGACCTCGGCGTTCAGGCCACCCTTGGTGCCACCGGCGCCAGCAAGCTTGGTGGCGTCGTTGATGAGGGTGTGCAGGTTCGGGTACTTCTCGAAGTGCGGAGCCTTGAAGTAGTCGGTCCACAGGATCCACAGGTGCTTCTTGACCTCCTCCGAGCGCTGCTCCTTGATCAGGATGGCGCGGGTGCGGAAGTCGGCGTCGTCGGAGGCCTCGACCTTGGCGATGAGAGCCTTGATCGACTCAGCCTCGATGCGAGCCTGGGCGGGGTCGTAGACGCCGCAGGGCAGGTCGCAGTGGGCGGAGACCTCGACGGTCGGAGCGAAGAGACGGGAGAACATCCGTTTTCCTCTCGGTGGTGATGCATTGACTGGTTCCTGTGAGACTACTCGGCGTGAGCGCACAGGGAAGCGGGGGAGGCCACGTGTTCGGATTCGCCCGCGTCGTGGGGCGTTCGATGGAGCCGACTCTGCACGCCGGAGACCGCCTGGTGGTCCGGTACGGCTGTGACGTCCGACCCGGCGACGTCGTCGTCGTGCGTTTCGTCGACGGGACCCTCGCGGTCAAGCGTGCGGTCGAGGTGCGGATCGATCGTCGTGGGGAGCCGGGCTGGTGGGTGCTGAGCGACAACCCCGCCGAGGGCATCGACTCCCGTCACCGGGGCGTCGTCCCGTCCGCCGACGTCCTGGCGCGCGTTCTGTGTCGAGTCTGGCCGAGCCCGCGGACCGCCCGTGGACTGGCTGCGCCGGGGGCGGACGCGCGCACATGATCACAGGTCAGGGCTGGTTTCGGCACCCCTTGTCCCGCATCCGGACGCTCTGTTGAAGGCTGCAGGATCGTGTGAGACTCGCCGGCATGGTGAGCCCTGAACTGTCCACGCACCCCCTGGCCGGTGACCCGGTCTTCGACCTCCACGTCGGTGGAAAGCTCGAGACCGTCTCCCGGGTCAGGCTCGCAGGAGCCGACGAACTGTCGCTGGCCTACACCCCCGGTGTGGCCCGGGTCTGCACCGCGATCGCCGAGAACCCTGCGCTGACGCAGGAGTACACGTGGGTCCCCAACGTCGTCGCCGTCGTCACCGACGGCACCGCCGTGCTCGGCCTGGGCGACATCGGCCCGGCCGCAGCGATGCCGGTCATGGAGGGCAAGGCAGTCCTGTTCAAGGAGTTCGGCGGCGTCGACTCCGTCCCGATCTGTCTGGCCACCACCGACGTCGACGAGATCGTCGAGACCGTCGAGCGGATGGCTCCCTCCTTCGGTGGCATCAACCTGGAGGACATCTCCGCGCCGCGCTGCTTCGAGATCGAGGCGCGCCTCAAGGAGTCCCTCGACATCCCCGTCTTCCACGACGACCAGCACGGCACCGCAGTGGTCGCCCTCGCCGCCCTGACCAACGCCCTCACGGTCACCGGCCGCACCCCGGCCGAGACCCGCGTCGTGATCTCAGGGGCCGGAGCCGCCGGCGTCGCGGTCGCGAAGATCCTGCTCGGCGCCGGGTACGCCGACATTGCCGTCCTGGACCGTCAGGGCGTGCTCAGTTCTGAGCGATCTGACCTGACGCCGATCAAGTCCGAGATCGCACGTGCCACCGCCGACAACTTCCTGCGCTGCGGCTCGCTCGCCGACGTGATGAAGGGGGCCGACGTCTACATCGGCGTCTCCGGCGGTTCCGTTCCCGAGGAGGTCGTCGCTTCGATGGCAGAGAACGCGATCATCTTCGGCCTGGCCAACCCGACCCCGGAGGTCCACCCCGACCTCGCGCACAAGTACGCAGCCGTGGTCGCGACCGGACGCTCCGACTTCCCCAACCAGATCAACAACGTGCTGGCGTTCCCCGGCATCTTCCGGGGCACCTTCGACGTCGGCGCGCGTTCCATCACCGAGGGCATGAAGCTCGCGGCCGCCGAGGCGCTCGCCGGGCTCGTGGGCGACGACCTCAGGGCAAATCACATCATCCCCTCGCCCTTCGATCCCCGTGTCGGACCTGCGGTCGCTGCCGCGGTCGCCGAGGCTGCCCGTCGGGACGGGGTCGCGCGAAAGTAGGCACCAGATAGTCTCGGCGCCATGTTCGCCGTCTACGCCTCGTCGTTCGCCGCCCGCGACGCTGTCGACCCGCTGAGTGGTCTCGTCCTGGGGGAGCGCCCTGACCCGGTCGCCCCCGAAGGCTGGACGACCGTCACGGTCAAGGCCGCCTCCCTCAACCACCACGACCTGTGGTCGCTGCGCGGCGTTGGGCTGCGCGAGGAAGCGCTGCCGATGATCTTGGGCTGCGACGCTGCAGGCATCGACGAGGACGGCAACGAGGTGGTCGTCCACGCCGTCATCTCCGACCCGTCCTGGAGCGGCGACGAGACCCTCGACCCGAAGCGTTCGTTGCTCTCGGAGCGTCACCAGGGAACGTTCGCCGAGAAGGTCGTGGTGCCGCGACGCAACGTCGTCGCGAAGCCGGCCGGGCTCTCCTTCGCTGAAGCAGCCTGCCTGCCGACGGCCTGGCTGACCGCCTACCGGATGCTGTTCACCCAAGGTGGCCTCAAGCCCGGTGACACGGTGCTCGTACAAGGCGCCGGCGGCGGTGTCGCCACCGCGCTCATCACCCTCGCGCGCGCGGGCGGGCTCACCGTCCTGGCGACCTCCCGCGACGAGGCCAAGCGCCAGCGCGCCGTCGAGATCGGCGCGCACCAGGTCTTCGAGTCCGGCGCCCGTCTTCCGGTCAAGGTGGACGCCGTGATGGAGACCGTCGGACGCGCGACCTGGTCGCACTCGATTCGTGCGCTGCGTCCCGGCGGCAAGATCGTCATCTCCGGCACCACGTCCGGGCCCAACCTCGACGACGCCGAGCTGACCCGCATCTTCTTCCTGCAGTTGCAGGTCATCGGCTCCACGATGGGCACCCGCGAGGAACTTGCTGCCCTGGTGCGACTCCTCGACGCCACAGGGACTCGCCCGCTGATCGACCGCGAGATCCCGCTCGCCGACGCCCGGGAGGGCTTCGCGGCGATGGCTGCCGGCGACGTCTTCGGGAAGATCGTCTTCACCCAGTGACGCCCCGCATCCACGTCCTCACCGGGGCGGGAGCGGGCATCGGCCGCGCTCTCGCCGCCATGCTGCTGAGCCGTGGCGACACCGTCGTCACGGTGGCTCGGTCCGCAGCCCGTGCCGACGAGGTCCGAGCAGACCTCGCGGACGCTGGGCCGGGGGAGTTGGTCGTCGAGGTCGCCGACCTCGGCGACGTCGCGCAGGTGGAGCGTCTGGGTGCTGAGATCGCCCAGGCCCATCCGCGCATCGACTCGCTCGTCCACTGCGCCGGCGTCGTTGAACTCGGACGGGTCGCGGACCTCGACACAGCATCGTGGCTGAGTCAACTGAATGTGAATCTCACCGCACCCGCGTTGCTTTGTCGGGACCTGATGACCAACCTCCGATTGGCCCATGCAACCGTGGTCATGGTGAATTCCGGGGCAGGCAGGGTCGCAAACCCTGACTGGGCCGGATACGCCGCCTCCAAGCACGGGTTGCGGGCTCTGGCCGACGCACTCCGCGCCGAGGAGGCAGGAACAGGCGTGAGGGTCACCTCGGTGTACCCCTCGCGCACAGCAACAGACATGCAGGCGAAGGTCCACCTGCAGGAAGGTCGCCCCTACCGGGCGGCCGACTGGATGCAGCCGAGCTCGGTGGCAGCGTCCGTGCTTCACGTGCTCGACCTCCCGGTCGACGCAACGATCCCGGACCTCACGATCAGGACGTCGACGTAGCCGTCCTGGGACAAGCGGAGAGACGTCAACGGTGCCGTCTCCGATTCCGTGAACCAGCCCGGCGTGGCCGTTGCCACGCGCATCCCCCTTGCACGATCGAAAGAGCCCTTTCATGAAGCCCTTGCACCCCGCTCTCGAGCCCGTCTACGCCGACGTCCTGCGTCGCAACGCCGGTGAGATCGAGTTCCACCAGGCCGTCTACGAGGTTCTGGAGTCCCTGAACCCCGTCGTCGACAAGCGCCCCGAGTACGTCGACGCCTCGATCATCGAGCGCATCTGCGAGCCCGAGCGCCAGATCATCTTCCGTGTGCCGTGGACCGACGACGCCGGCCGTGTCCACATCAACCGTGGTTTCCGCGTCGAGTTCAACTCCGCGCTCGGCCCGTACAAGGGTGGCCTCCGCTTCCACCCGTCGGTCTACCTCGGCATCGTGAAGTTCCTCGGCTTCGAGCAGATCTTCAAGAACGCCCTCACCGGCATGCCCATCGGTGGCGGCAAGGGTGGCTCCGACTTCGACCCCAAGGGTCGTTCGGACGCCGAGATCATGCGTTTCTGCCAGTCCTTCATGACCGAGCTGTACCGCCACCTCGGCGAGTACACCGACGTCCCGGCCGGTGACATCGGTGTCGGTGGCCGCGAGATCGGTTACCTCTTCGGTCAGTACAAGCGCATCACCAACCGCTACGAGTCCGGCGTCCTCACGGGCAAGGGCTTCAGCTGGGGTGGCTCGCAGGCCCGCACCGAGGCGACCGGTTACGGCACCGTCTTCTTCGCCCGCGAGATGCTCGCCGCCAAGGGTGAGAACTTCGACGGCAAGAAGGTCACCGTGTCGGGTTCCGGCAACGTGGCCCTCTACGCCGTCCAGAAGGTGCACCAGCTCGGCGGCACCGTCGTCGCGATGTCGGACTCGTCGGGCTACGTGATCGACGAGCAGGGCATCGACCTCGACCTCATGCGTGAGATCAAGGAGGTCCAGCGCGGCCGTATCTCCGAGTACGCCGACAAGCGTGGCGCCCACGTGAAGTTCGTCCAGGGCGGTTCCATCTGGGACGTCCCCGTCGACGTGGCTCTCCCGTGCGCCACCCAGAACGAGCTCGACGAGAAGGCTGCCCGCGCCCTGGTCTCCAACGGCGTGAAGCTGGTCGCCGAGGGCGCCAACATGCCTTCCACCCCCGGCGCCGTCGCCGTCTTCCAGGGTGCTGGCGTCCTCTTCGCCCCCGGCAAGGCCGCCAACGCCGGTGGCGTTGCGACCTCCGCCCTGGAGATGCAGCAGAACGCTTCGCGCGACAAGTGGAGCTTCTCGCACACCGAGGAGCGCCTGGACGCCATCATGACCGGCATCCACGCCCGCACCCTCGCGACGGCCGACGCCTACGACGTCCCCGGTGACTACGTCGCCGGCGCCAACATCGCAGGTTTCACCCAGGTCGCCGACGCCATGCTCGCCATGGGTGTCATCTGATCACCAGCACCACCTGTGCGGCCCGCTGAGGGCTCCGCACCGCACGAAGGCGCCGTTCCTCCGGGGACGGCGCCTTCGGCGTTCTGTGCCCGCCAGGGGGCGTGGGGGAGTCGAGACGGTGCGGGAACAACTGCACGGCGTCGAGCCTTGAAGCAGACGTGAAGAGAATCGGATTCCTCAACTTCGGTCACTGGAGCGAGGCACCTGGATCGCAGGTGCGCACTGCCCAGGACACGTTGGTGCAGTCGATCGAGCTCGCCGTGGCCGCCGAGGAGGTGGGCATCGACGGTGCGTACTTCCGTGTCCACCACTTCGCCCGCCAGCTCGCGTCGCCGTTCCCGCTGCTCGCCGCGATCGGTGCCCGGACCTCGAAGATCGAGATCGGTACCGGCGTGATCGATATGCGCTACGAGAACCCCATGTACATGGCTGAGGACGCTGGAGCTGCCGACCTGATCTCGGGTGGCCGGCTCCAGCTCGGCATCAGCCGGGGATCACCGGAGCAGGTCATCGACGGCTGGAAGTACTTCGGCTATGCCCCGGCCGAGGGCGAGAGCGAGGCCGACATGGCTCGCCGTCACACCGGGGTCCTGCTCGAGGTGCTCAAGGGCAAGGGCTTCGCCCAGCCCAACCCGCGCCCGATGTTCCCCAACCCGCCCGGTCTGCTCCCGTTGGAGCCGCACTCGCCCGGTCTGCGTCAGCGCATCTGGTGGGGTGCGGCCGGCATCGAGACGGCTCGGTGGGCCGCTGCGCAGGGCATGAACCTGATGAGCTCGACGCTGGTCGCCGACGAGTCCGGGGAGCCGTTCCACGTCCAGCAGCGCAAGCAGATCGAGGCCTACCTCGAGGAGTGGAACAAGCACGACCACGGCTTCGCCCCGCGGGTCTCGGTGAGCCGTTCGATCATGCCGATCACCACCGACACCGACCGCATGTTCTTCGGTCGCGATGCCAACTCGCGTGACCAGGTCGGGCAGATCGAGGCGGACCTGCGGGCCGTCTTCGGGCGTTCCTATGCCGGGGAGCCTGACGCGCTCGTCGAGCAACTCCAGGACGACGAGGCGATCCAGTTGGCCGACACCGTCCTGCTGACGGTGCCCAACCAACTCGGCGTCGAGTACAACGCACGGCTGCTGAAGACCGTCGTCGACGACGTCGCGCCCGGTCTCGGCTGGCGCTGACTCGAGGCCTCGGCCGCTCAGGAATGTGCGGAATATGTCGTCGGCACGCTGCTGAACGAAATCTTCCGCACATTCTTCGCCACCTCATCTCCGGAGGGCGGTTCCGGCCCTGCATCGGAGCCCCCGACGCCCTGTGCTCCGTACGTTGCGGGGACGGCTGGTCGTCGGTGACCGCCCGAGGTGAGGAGAGAGCGTGTCGGTGTTGTGGAGCGACCTGCGGACACTAGCCCGCGAGGCGTACGTCTACCTGTACCCGTTGGTGACGATGGAGATCTCGCGGAGGCAGGCGACCTGCCTGCCGGCGGACTCCAAGCCGGGGTTCGGCCCACCCAACGGGTTCCGGCACCTGCGGACCTTCCCGCCCGCCGATTTCAGGGCCGTGGTGCGGCCCAACTTCGACACCCTCTACGCGAACGCCTGGCTCGACCTCACCGAGGGCCCGGTCCTGTTGCACGCTCCCGACACCGACGACCGTTACTACATGCTGCCGATGCTGGACATGTGGACCGACGTCTTCGCCACCGTCGGCAAGCGAACCACCGGCACGGGGGAGCAGGACCACGTCGTCGTCGGTCCGGGGTGGACCGGTGAACTACCTGAGGGCGTGCCCGTGATCCATGCACCCACGCCGTATGCATGGATCATCGGCCGGATCCAGACCAACGGTCCCGCCGACTATCCGGCCGTGACTGCGCTCCAGGACCGATTCTCCCTCGAACCCGTCGGTGGTCCCCGCGAGTACCCCGTCGACGCGACGTTCGAGCCGGAGGTGGAGGCACTGACACATGCCAACGCGCTCTCGGCGATCGACTTCTTCAGCCTCGCCGCAGAGACCTTGAAGCGCGTCCCGCCGCATGCAACGGACTTCTCGGTGCTGGCCCGGATCGCACAGATGGGAATCGTCCCTGGACGCTCCTTCGACGCCACCGGTTTCGGGCCCGATGAGCTCTCCGCACTGCAGACAGGGGCGACGGAGGGACTGCAGCAGATGATCGCTGACGTTCCGCGTCTCGGCACCGAACGCAACGGCTGGACCAACTTCTCCGACACCATCGGCGTCTACGGCAACGACTACCGGTCCCGGGCCGGCGTCACGCTCGCAGGTCTCGGCGCCAACCCGATGGACGACGCGATCTACCCGTTGCTGGTCGCCGACGCCGACGGCGAGCCGATCGTGGGGGAGCGCGACTACGTCCTGCACTTCGACGCCGATGCGCTCCCGCCGGTGGCGGCGTTCTGGTCGGTGACGATGTACGACGAAGAAGGATTCCAGGTGGGGAACGAACTCGACCGGTTCGCCCTCGGCGACCGCGACCCGTTGACGTACAACGCCGACGGATCCCTCGACATCTGGATCAGCCACACGAACCCCGGCGCGGAGAAGGAATCCAACTGGTTGCCCGCTCCCACCGGGCCGCTCGGGATCAACCTGCGCCTCTACGCACCCCACAGCGACGCCGTCACCGGACGGTGGTGGCCGCCGGCCGTGCGTCGAACCTGAGACCGCCGGAGAATGGCACAGGGCCCCGACACCGTGCGGTGTCGGGGCCCTGATGCGACTCCGTGCTCAGTCCTCCGGGTCGTCCTCGCGCGCCAGCCAGGTGGCCAGACGCTCGACGGCGACCTCGAACTCAGGGTGAATGTCGGTGAACTCCTGGAGACGGTCGGCGAGCCACGCGAGCGTGACTTCCTCGTCACCCCGACGCTTCTCGAGTTCCTCGATGCCGCGATCGGTGTAGTACATCAGACGTCCTTCCTGTGGATCTGTCGTGCGTGTCAGGCGTTGTGAGCAGCGAAAGCCTGGTCCATGAGGACCTTCTGCTCGGCCACGTGACGCTTCAGGGTGCCGACGGACGGCGACGACGAAGCGGCACGGGTGACCGGCTCGACCTCGACACCGAGCTCGGACCAGACGTTGAGGGCGAAGTGGGGCCACGGGCCCATGTTCTTCGGCTCGTCCTGGACCCAGCGAACGGTCTTGAGGTTCGGGTACTTCGCGAGCTCGGCCTTGATGAGCTCGGTCGGCTCCGGGTAGAGCTGCTCGGCGCGACCGATGGCGAAGGTCTCGCCGTTCTCACGCTTGGTGCGCTCGACGACCAGGTCCCAGGTGACGCGACCCGAGCACAGCAGCAGGGTCTCGACCTTGCTGGCGTCGGCGGCGTCGTCACCGATGAACGGACGGAAGGTACCGGTGGTGAAGTCCTCCGGCTGCGAAGCAGCCTCCTTGCGCTTCAGCATCGACTTCGGCGCGAAGATCACCAGCGGGCGGTGCTCGTCGCCGAGAGCGTGCTGACGCAGCAGGTGGAAGTGCGAGGCCGGGGTCGAGGGCTGAGCCACGACCATGGCGTCGTCACCGGCAAGCTGCAGGAAGCGCTCGATGCGGGCGGAGGAGTGGTCCGGTCCCTGACCCTCGTAGCCGTGCGGCAGGAGGAGGACGACGCCGGACTGCTGACGCCACTTGGTCTGCGACGAGGAGATGAACTCGTCGATGACGGTCTGGGCGCCGTTGACGAAGTCACCGAACTGGGCCTCCCACAGGACGAGAGCGTCCGGGCGGGCGACGGAGTAACCGTACTCGAAGCCGAGGGCGGCGTACTCGCTCAGGAGGGAGTCGTAGACGTAGAACTTCGCCTGGTCGTCGCTGAGGGTGGTCAGCGGCGTCCACTCGTCGGCGTTCTTCCGGTCGATCAGGGTGGCGAAACGCTGCACGAAGGTGCCGCGACGCGAGTCCTGACCGGCGAGACGCACGGGTCGCCCCTCCATGAGGAGCGAACCGAAGGCGAGGATCTCACCGGTTCCCCAGTCGATGGGGCCCTCGAGGATGGCCTTGGCGCGGCGGTCCAGCTGCGGCTTGACCTTCTGGTGGACGGTGAAGCCCTCCGGCGGGGTCGAGTACGCCTCGGAGATGCGCTGCATGACGGCCGGGGTGGTGGCGGTCGCGGCGTTGGAGACCGACTTCTCCGGGTAGTCCGGGACGGTGGTCCACTCCGACGGCTGCGAGGTGGCCTCGCGAACCTCGGTGAAGACGCGCTCCAGCTGCTGCTGGTAGTTGCGCAGGACCTCCTCGGCCTCCTCGACCGTGATGTCGCCACGGCCGATGAGGGACTCGGTGTACAGCTTGCGCACGGAGCGCTTCTGCTCGATGAGGTCGTACATGAGGGGCTGGGTGTACGACGGGTCGTCACCCTCGTTGTGGCCACGGCGGCGGTAGCAGACGAGGTCGATGACGACGTCCTTGTTGAACCGCTGACGGAACTCGAACGCCAGGCGGGCCACGCGGATGCAGGCCTCCGGGTCGTCGCCGTTCACGTGGAAGACCGGAGCCTGGACCATGCGGGCCACGTCGGTGCAGTACAGCGACGAGCGCGAGGAACCGGGGGAGGTGGTGAAACCGACCTGGTTGTTCACGACGACGTGGACGGTACCGCCGGTGCGGTATCCACGCAGCTGCGACAGGTTCAGGGTCTCGGCCACGACACCCTGACCGGCGAACGCGGCGTCACCGTGGATGAGGACCGGGAGGACCGGGTAGAACTCGGAGCCACGGTCGAGGACGTCCTGCTTCGCGCGGGCGATGCCCTCGAGAACCGGGTCGACAGCCTCGAGGTGCGACGGGTTCGCGGCGACGGAGACGTTGATCTTGTCGCCGGAGCCGGCGACGAACTCGCCCTCGGCACCGAGGTGGTACTTGACGTCGCCCGAGCCCTGGACGGTGCGCGGGTCGATGTTGCCCTCGAACTCGCGGAAGATCTGCGAGTACGACTTGCCGACGATGTTGGCAAGGACGTTCAGGCGACCACGGTGGGCCATACCGATCGCGACCTCGGAGAGGGACGCCTCAGCAGCGGCCTCGCAGATCTCGTCGACGAGCGGGATGGTGGTCTCGCCACCCTCGAGGGAGAAGCGCTTCTGGCCGACGAACTTCGTCTGCAGGAAGGTCTCGAACGCCTCGGCCTGGTTCAGCTTGAGCAGGATGCGCAGCTGCTCCTCGCGCGGGGTCTTCTCCATCGGCACCTCGAGGCGCTCCTGGATCCAACGACGCTGCTCGGGGTCCATGATGTGCATGTACTCGACGCCGATGGAACGGCAGTAGGAGTCGCGCAGGATGCCGAGGATGTCGCGCAGCTTCATGAAGCGGCGGTCCGAGGGACCGAACTTGCCCGTGGCGAACTCGCGGTCGAGGTCCCACAGCGTGAGGCCGTGGTTCTCGATCTCGAGGTCGGGGTGGGTGCGCTGCTGGTACTCGAGCGGGTCGGTGTCGGCCATCAGGTGACCGCGCACGCGGTAGGCGTGGATCAGCTCGAGGACGCGGGCCTGCTTGGAGATGTCCTCGTCGTGCGAGACCGCGATGTCGTTGTTCCAGCGGATGGGCTGGTACGGGATGCGCAGCGACGCGAAGATCTCGTCGTAGAAGCCGTCCTGGCCCTGCAGCAGCTGGTGCACGCGACGCAGGAACTCGCCCGACTGGGCACCCTGGATGACGCGGTGGTCGTAGGTCGAGGTGATCGTCATGATCTTGCTGACCGCGTTGCGGGTCAGGGTGTCCTCGGAAGCGCCCTGGAACTCCGGCGGGTACTCCATGGAGCCGACGCCGAAGATGGCGGCCTGGCCCTTCATGAGACGCGGGACGGAGTGCGAGGTGCCCAGACCGCCGACGTTGGTCAGCGAGATGGTGGTGCCCGCGTAGTCGTCCATGCCCAGCTTGTTGTCGCGGGCCTTCTTGACGATCTCCTCGTAGGCGGTCCAGAAGCCGGCGAAGTCCATGGACTCCGTGGCCTTGATGGACGGGGCCACGAGCTGGCGGGTGCCGTCAGCCTTGGTCTGGTCGATGGCCAGACCGAAGTTGACGTGCGCCGGGGTGACGAGGGTCGGCTTGCCGTTGACCTCGTCGTAGGTGTTGTTCATCGCCGGGAACTCACGGACGGCGCGGATGATCGCGTATCCGATGAGGTGGGTGAAGGACACCTTGCCGCCGCGGGCGCGCTTGAGGTGGTTGTTGATGACCGTGCGGTTGTCCCACAGCAGCTTCACCGGAACGTTGCGGACCGAGGTGGCGGTCGGCACGGACAGGGAGATGTCCATGTTCTTCGCGGTGGCGGCGGGGATGCCGCGCAGCGTGGTGTAGGTCGGCTCGGCGCTGGCCTCTGCCTTCGCGGCAGGAGCGGGGTCCTTGGCGACGGAGGTCGCGCCGGCACCACGGGCGGGCTCGGCGGCGACAGCAGCGGGGCGGGGGGTGGCCACCGGAGCGGGGTTCGTCTTCGCGACCGGAGCGGCAGGGGCGGGGAGACCCGCCGCGTCACGCTCACGGAAGTACGTGGCCCAGGCCTCGTCGATGCTCGTGGGGTCCTGCTTGAACTGCTTGTACATGTCGTGCACGAGCTGAGCGTTCTCGCCGAACTCGTCAGGACCGGTCTGGTTGGTGCTGGGGGACTGCGGCACGGCTTGGTTCGCCTCTTCCGGGGTATGCGCGCTGGAAACTGAAAGGAGTCGCGGTCAAGGCTAGTCCCCCCGTCCTTCAAATGCAGGGGCGAGGTCGGACTTTGGGGCACTCTGTGGTGAGTCACACGTGGTCAGGGACGCGCCCCCGGTGCAATCTGCACTGTGGGACGTGCCCTCGACCACGTTCACGCCACAACGAAGGCCGCCCTGGCGGTCACCCCCGACGACGCAGGAGGCCCGGTGCCCAGAAACGTCTCGCGCCGCCGACGGTGCGCGCTCGTCACGTCGTTCCTGGCGCTGGTGCCGGTGACGGTGGCTGCGGTGGCGGGCTGTTCGGCCGGGAGTGAGCCACGGGTGGGGGAGGTGAGCACGTCGAGCCTCGCCGCTCCGACGCAGGCCACCGAACCGGTCGACGTCGCCCTGCAGGTGCGTGTCGGCAAGCTCGAGGGCTACCTCCCCGCTGCGCGTCAGGAATCGGTGGTCGCCGAGGTCGGTGCAGTGGCGGACGGTTGGATCGAGCAGGCGTGGGTGGCGGGGCCGTGGCCGCGGACCGTTTCCGACGTCTGGGGTGCGTTCACTCCCGAGGCGGCACGCAGCGCTGAGGCAGACGCCTCGGCGACCAGCGCAGCCGGTCATGCTGAACGAGTGAGCGCGGTCCGGGTGGCGCGTCGTGACGTCACGGTCGATCTCCTCGCCCAGCAGGGGAGTCCGCTCGGGGCGACCGCCCGGGTCGCGTTGTCGTTCGACGTCACTCCGACGACGGTGGACGACGGCAGCACCCGCAAGGTGGCGCTGCGTGGACGCGTGATGCTGACCCCGACCGCGGGCGGCTGGAAGATCTTCGGACACGACCTGGTGCGAGGTGGCTGGTGAAGGCACGTGAAGCACGCCGCCGACGCCTGCGCGCCGGACTACGGGCGACGAGCCTCGCGCTCGTCCTGGGCGTGACCGCGTTGGTCGTTCCCGACGCGCAGCAGGCACCGACCGAGGCGGTGCTGGTGGCCGTCGACCGTTCCCAGGCGGTGGACCTCACCCCGGACGTCATCTGGATCGCCGCGATCGGGTCGGACGCGCGTCCGTGGGAGGACATGACCGCCACGCGCGGTGACGCCCTGCAACTGGTCGGTCTCAACACGAAGACCGGGTCTGCTGTGGCGTTCGGCATCCCTCGTGACTCCTGGGTGCAGGTCCCCGGTGCGGGGCAGCGTCGGATCAACGACGCGATGACCGTGGGCGGGCCGCAACTGCAGGCCTCGGTGATGGGGGACCTGCTGGGGATCGAGCCCGACTACGTCGTCGTGACCCGTTTCGAGGGATTCGAGCAGATGCTCGGCGCGGTGGGGCGGATCACCGTCGACAACCCCTACGCCTTCTCCGATCCTCACCTGCGCCCCGAGGGCTACGCGGCAGGAAAGATAGAACTGGGGCGCTACGGCGCCATGAACTACGCCCGGATCCGCAAGGGACTCCGCGACGGCGACTTCGGACGTTCGGCAAACCAGCAGCGAGTGATGCGCGGGATCCACGCCGCGATCGTGGAGAAGCGTCGCCGCCCCGGTTTCATCGAGCGCGGCGCGTTCGCGGTGCTCAAGCACACCTCCACCGACGTGCCTGCGACGGAGATCTTCCGGATCGCCCAGGCGGTCGCACAGGTGGACGCCGCGAAGATCACCACGTGCGTCGTTCCCGGGACGGCGGGGTTCGCGGGCCCGGCGAGCGTGGTCTTCCCTGACACCGCCACGGCCCGACGCTGGGGTGCCGCTGCTGGGCAGGACGCGTCGTTGGCCAACTGCTGAGCACGACGGCGGACGTCGGCGCCGCAGTCCGCTCATCGGGTACCGGTCGTGCACAGTCCGCCCACAAGGTTGAATGTGTCCGTGTTCACTTTCATCGTCGGAGCCGCAGTGCTCCTCATCGGTCTCTTCGTCGGTCTGGCCTCGTCGGGCGCGACCCGTCTGCTCGCCTTCGTGGCAGCCCTCGTCGTGGGCGGGTTCATGGTCGGTTCGTCCTGCTTCACCGTGATCCAGGCCAAGAACGTCGGTGTGCTCACCTCCTTCGGCAAGCCGGTCGCCTCGCTCGACGCCGGTTTCCACTGGAAGGCGCCGTGGCAGAAGGTGACCGAGCTCGACGGCACGAAGATCACCAACAAGTACGAGGGTGAGGGCGCCATCGAGGTCCGCATCGGTGACGGCACGACCGCCCAGGTCGAGACCGCCATCCGCTGGTCGATCGTGGGGGACAAGGCCGACCAGATCTACGCCGACTACCGCAGCGACGACGTCAACGAGACGGTGCGCGAGTCCCTGGTGGAGACGGTCTACAAGAACGCGATCAACCAGGTGCTGGGTTCCTACAACCCCACCGAGGGCATCCAGGCCGTCGACCCGACGAAGGCGTCGATGGTCAACTTCACCCCCGACCTCGACGCACTGTCCAAGCAGGTCACCGACTCGATGCGGGCCCGCGTCGCGGAGTCCGGCGGCTACGTCGGCGTCGAGTTCGCCACCATCTCCCAGGTGAAGCTGTCGGAGACCACCCAGAAGAAGATCAACGAGTTCCAGGCCGAGATCGCTCGCACCCAGGTCGCGCTGCAGGCCGAGCAGACCAACGCCGCCCAGGCCCGCGCGAACAAGGCGCTGTCGGCGTCGATCTCGAAGGACCCCAACATCCTCGTCTCCCGCTGCTTCGACACCTTCGACAAGATGGTCGAGGCAGCCCAGCCGGTGCCCGCTGGCGGCATCAACTGCTGGCCGGGCGAGAAGGCCGACCTGATCCTGACGGGTCGCTGATCCCTCGCTGCAGCTTCACCTCTGCTTCGCCTCCGTGGCCACCGTCTCCTCATTCAAATGGGGGATGCGGTGGCCACAGCGCTTTTCTCTGGCGGCTGTGGGCGAGGGGATCACACCGCAGCCGTCGCCGAGGCCGTCCCAGGCGTCGGGACGTGGCCTGTGCCACGGCATCTCTTCGTCAGGGTGACGCCGCCGTGCCACGGGGACACGGCACGGAGAGGCCTCAGGTCTCTCCCCTCGGGAGGAGTCGGAAAAGTGAAGTTGTACGTCAAGGCCGTCGGATCAGTGGTGGCAGCAGTGCTGGCGGCGAGCACGCTGGGGGCGCCGGCCCAAGCAGTGCCGTCGGCGGCGAGCCAGGCCTCGTCGAGCGTCGTCGCGAACGACGCGACGAGCGTCGCCGGAGCGAAGACGCCGAGCACGGTGAAGGCGAAGAGCAAGAAGGTCAAGGCCGCCAAGAAGCGTGTGGCCACGGCCAAGAAGAAGCACACCAAGGCAACCCAACGTGTCGCGCGACTGAAGGTGCAGGTGGCCTCGGCCAATGACCTCGTCACCCTGTCCCGCGCCGACCTGGCCCGGTTGAAGGCCCAGTTCGGGCCCGACGCCGACCGCTACGCCACGGCACTGCGGGTGTTCACGGAGACGTCGGGACGCAGCGGCGGCCTGGAGCAGACGGTTGCGGCCGAGACTCGCACCCGGGACTCTCTGGTGGCACCGGTGAGTACAGCCACCCAGGACCTCAACCTCGCCAAGTACGGCGTGGCCGTGGCCGCCGACGAGGTCGCCAAGGCCAAGGCTGCGCAGAGCACGGCAGTGACCGCGCGCGACCAGAAGCAGGCGGCAGTGCCGGTGGCCCAGGCGTTGGTCACGATCCGGAAGACCGACGTCGAGCGAGCCGACAAGGTCGTCAAGGACGCCCAGGCCGCGGTGGACGCGGCGAAGGCGCCGGCGGCTGCTGCGACGACTGCGATCGCCACTGCCAAGGCGGCCGAGGCCAAGCTCAAGACGCCCTACGACTCGACGAAGTCCGCGTACGTCGCGGCGCGGGACGCCTACGACAAGCTGACGGCCAAGACCTTCGCCACCACCGCCAAGTACACGATCGCCTCGGGCAAGTGCACCCCGAAGAGCGGACAGGCCAAGAGCGTCTGCAACGCCTACAACACGTGGGTCGCCGACAAGGCCGCCGCCAAGAAGAAGCGTGACGCCGCCAAGACCAAGTACGACGCCGCGAAGGCCAAGTACGACGCGGCGGTGACGTCCCGCAAGTCGGTGGAGTCTGCCAACCAGCCCAAGATCACCGCCCTCAACGCGGCCACCACGAAGCTGAACAACGCGAAGTCGGCCCGGGCCACGGCGGGGAACGATCTCACTGCTGCGACCGCCAGCCTCACCAACGCCCAGAACGCCCTTGCCGCGTCAACCAGCTCGCTCAACGCCGCCACCACGAAGGTGGCTGCGGCCGAGCGCAGGCTGGCCACCGCGCGCAACGACCAGCAGAAGGCGCAGTCGGCCTACGACGCGATCGGTGCGCGCCTGCGAGCCGCAGAAGCACGACTGGCTGCGGCGTCTGCCTCGCTCACTGCGAACGAGCAGCGTCGTCGCGAGGCGCAGCAGACGATCGACTCGATCGAGACCCTCCACGGTCCTGTGATCCGTGACCTGGGCCTGGCCGTGAGCCGGGTCGACATCGCGGTCAAGGAGCAGGCTGCTCTCTCCGCGAGCCTGAAGGCGGCGAAGAAGGCAGTGACCAAGGCCAGCAAGACGCTGGGCAAGGAGCGCAAGGCCCTGGCGAAGGCACGCAAGGCGTTGGCCAAGGCCAAGCGCTGACCCCTCATGGACACAGCACCGGTGACCACAACATGGGTGTGGTCACCGGTGCTGTCGCTGTTCGCCGCGCCTTGTCTGGCCTTCGTTGCCTCAGATGGCCGGGGTGATCTCCCTGCGCGCTTCTTGCAGGAGCAGGCCGATCTGGTTCACCTCGTCAGCCAGGTCGAGGAGGGTGGCGAGCGTCCCGGAAGCGAGCGTGGCTTCGAGTTCGATGTTGCAGTAGGAGTGCTGGCCCGTGTCGGGGTCGCGGATGAGGCGCTTGACTGCCGTCCCGGAGGACAGGGCAGGGTGTCCCGACAGTTGCTCGGCTACTGCCGCGGCGGCGGGGAACGACTCCTCGGAGAAGAGGATCACGCGTGCGGACAGTTCCAAGAGGTTCTCGGCGCTCTGCTCCGGTGCCAAGGTCGGGTCCTCGAACGCAAACGAAATGTAGGAAGGGCCGGCAACGCCGCTGAAGGAGGCGTAACCGACTTCCTCGCGGAAACCGTCCAAGCGCGAGTCGAGGAGGGGTTCGAAGTGTTCGAAGAGCGCTTCTTCGGCGCGGATGTGGGGGTCCATGGGATTTCTCCGTCCTGCCTGGGCGAGATGCCGGGGCACTGGAAGGATCCTTCCTGAAATTGAGTTTCTGGGGAGCGCATTCCAGTCAAGAGGTTGAGAGGGGACTGATTCCCCGGTCGTTCGTCGTGTCGTGATGCCGCCCTCCCCAAGGATTGCGGTATGCGAGGGTGTGGCTCCGATCTGGTCCCCAACGCTTGCTGTCACGAGGCACCAAATGAACGAGGTCCCTCGGTCTGCTGACCGAGGGACCTCGTCGTGGTGGATCTGATGAATCCATTCTCAGCGGTGCATTCGCGAAATCCTCTGATCTGGACGGGGGAAGCCGTTTCTGGGGCTGTGACCATCGAAGTCTTGCGCTCAGTCAATCGGCGTGCCTGGACTCGCCCTTGAACGTGTCACGACGGTGTTGGTGCACGCGGCGTCGCTGTCGGCGAAGAGACCGGATGGCCCGCGGGGGCGGGGACTGCTGCATGCACCGGTTAATGTGACCCCATCGTGCAACAGCCCCGCGCAAGCGTGCGGCGGCCGAGGAGCTCGCAGCCGATCTGTCCGCTCACTTTCCCGGGGCACACCCGCGACCTGCCCCTGTGACTGCCGCTGGCTGCGGCCCTCTTGGGGTGGGGAACCGACGGAACACTGCATCGGGGTGCGTGAGGCAGAGGCCTACAACGCGCATCTCGAAGAGCGACTGGCCATCGACCGTCCCACCACTTGCTGAACCACAGGAGCACCCCCCCATGAGCACCCCCGCCGCGCTTCCCCGGCGCGTTCCGGGCCCTCGCCCGGCCGGCTTCGACAACGCCGCCGCTTCGCAGCCTGTCCCCGAGCAGACCCCGCAGCCCGTTCAGGCCCCGGCGGCCCAGGCATCCCACCGCGACGACACCGTCGTGGAAACCCCTGAAGGGGCACGCCTGCGCGACCTCGGTTCAGGCGTCATGCAGTGCGTGGAGTGCGGCGAGGCGATGCGCGCCGGATCCCCAGTGATCCGGGTCCACCCTCGGGTGTGCCGCCCCTGAACCGGGCAGGCCGCCGACCAGGCCGGCGCATTTGCCGAATCCGCTGACTTGCACGGAGGGGAAGTCGTTTCTGGGGGCTGAGGCCCGAAGCGCCTGCCTCGGACTGTTCAAGCGTCGTCGGGGCTGAGAACTCCTGCGAGGGCGATCGCTGCGCCGCACCATGTCCGTCATGGAGTTGCGGCTGCCAGGCCCAGGCAAGCAAGTGCCCAGAGCGGCCCAGCGTCACTCGGCCTTCGGAACCCAACAGAACCCCCGCAGCGCCCAGGACCACGAACGTCAGGGCGCTGAGTCGTACCCGAAAAGCCTTCGCCGCTGTCGAGAACGTCGTGCCTGGCGCATGTGACTGGTGAAGGGCCTTGGCATGGCACGAAATGAGCGAGGTCCCTCGGTCTGTTGACCGAGGGACCTCGTCGTGGTGGATCTGATGAATCCATCCTCAGCACCCCCGGCAGGATTCGAACCTGCGCTCCCGCCTCCGGAGGGCGGTGCTCTATCCCCTGAGCTACGGGGGCGTGCTGGTAGGAACATACCGGTCTCGCGGCCGGGGTGTGAAACCACCCCACACGGCGAGTCGCGGATCGAGTGGTGCGCGTCACCCCGAACGGGGGTGACCTGCGCACGGACTGAAACCGATGTGAGGTGCAGGTCAGGACGCGGATAGGCTGGCGGGGTGACCCCCGAGCATCTCTCCACCGTGATCGTCGACGTACTCAATGGCCTCGTTGCCGAGGGTGCGCTGAACCTGCCCGACGGCGTTCCTGCGGAGGTGACGGTCGAGCGTCCCCGTCAGAAGGGACACGGCGACTACGCCACCAACGTTGCGCTCCAGCTGTCGAAGAAGGCTGGCACCAACCCCCGCGCGCTCGCCGAGCTCGTCAAGGCCGGCCTCGAGCAGGCCGAAGGCATCTCCGGCGTCGAGATCGCTGGCCCCGGCTTCCTCAACATCTCCGTCGAGGCAGGTGCGCAGGGCAAGCTGGCCGACGAGATCGTCGAGGCCGGTGCCGCCTACGGCCGCAACGACGCGCTGGCCGGCGAGAAGATCAACGTCGAGTTCATCTCCGCCAACCCCACCGGTCCGCTGCACCTGGGCCACACCCGTTGGGCCGCCGTCGGCGACGCCCTCTCGCGTGTGCTCGACGCTGCCGGCGCCGACGTCGACCGCGAGTTCTACATCAACGACCGCGGCAACCAGATGAACCTCTTCGGTGCCTCGATCCTGGCCGTCGCGCTGGGCGAAGAGGTCCCCGAGGGCGGTTACAAGGGCGGCTACGTCAAGGGTCTGGCCGAGCGCGTTCTCGCCGAGAACCCCGGCATCCTCGACCTCCCCACCGAGCCCACCGACGAGCGTCTCCTGGCGTTCCGTGAGGCCGGCTACGCGATCCAGCTCGCCGAGCAGCAGCAGCAGCTCGAGATCTTCCACACCACCTTCGACACCTGGTTCTCCGAGCGCGAGCTGCACGAGGACTCCTCGGTCGCCGACACCCTGCGCGACCTCAAGGAGCAGGGCCACATCTTCGAGGACGGCGGCGCCGTCTGGATGCGCACCACCACGTTCGGTGACGACAAGGACCGCGTCCTCATCCGTTCCAACGGTGAGCTGACCTACTTCGCCTCCGACACCGCGTACTACCTCAACAAGCGCGAGCGCGGTTACGACCGCTGCGTCTACCTGCTCGGCGCCGACCACCACGGCTACGTGGGCCGTCTCAAGGCGATGGCTGCCTGCGCCGGCGACGACCCCGAGAAGAACATCGAGGTCCTCATCGGGCAGCTGGTGAAGATCATGAAGAACGGCGAGGAGATGAAGCTCTCCAAGCGTGCCGGCACGATCGTCACCCTGCAGGAGCTCACCGACGAGATCGGCGTCGACGCCCTGCGTTACACGCTGGCCCGTTACCCCGCCGACTCCCCGCTGGTCCTCGACGTCGCCCAGGTGACCAAGCAGTCCAGCGACAACCCGGTCTTCTACGTCCAGTACGCCCACGCACGCGTCTCCTCGATCCTGCGCAACGCTGCCGACCTGGGCCTCGAGCCGGCCTCGCACCCCGAGCTGCTGGTCCACGAGAAGGAGGGCGAGCTGCTGCGCGCCCTGGCCGAGTTCCCGCGCGTCGTGGCCACCGCGGCCGAGCTGCGCGAGCCGCACCGCGTCGCCCGCTACCTCGAGGACACCGCGTCGTCGTACCACAAGTTCTACGACCACTGCCGCGTCCTGCCGCAGGGCGACGAGGAGCCGACCGAGCTCAACGCCGCCCGTCTGCGTCTGGTCGACGCCACCCGCACCGTCCTGGCCAACGGCCTCGCGCTGCTCGGTGTCACCGCTCCGGAGCGCATGTGAGCGCCACCCACGCCGCCGGTTGGGCGCACGCCTCCGGCGCGCTGAAGGGTCCGGCCTGGCTGGCGCAGCCCGAGGACGTCAACGCCCTGGTGCCGCTGCTGTGGTCGACCAACACCCGCAAGGTCGACAACGAGCTGGAGATCGCCGGCGTCAAGGTCTCCGACCTCGTCGCCGAGCACGGCAGCCCTGCGTTCTTCATGGACGAGGACGACTTCCGTACCCGTGCGCGATCCTTCCGTGACGCCTTCGACGACTTCGACGTCTACTACGCCGGCAAGGCGTTCCTGAGCATCGCGGTCGCGCAGTGGCTCAAGGAGGACGGTCTCAACCTCGACGTCTGCTCCTCGGGCGAGCTCCTGGTCGCCCAGAAGGCCGGCTTCGACATGGCGAAGATCGGCTACCACGGCAACAACAAGACCGTCGAGCAGCTCGCTCGCGCCGGCGAGCTCGGTGTCGGCCGCATCGTCCTGGACTCCTTCGACGAGATCGACCGCGTGATCGCTCTCGCCGAGGACGCCGAGCCCGGCACCTACCGCGTGATGATCCGCGTCACCGCAGGCGTCGAGGCCCACACCCACGAGTTCATCGCCACCGCGCACGAGGACCAGAAGTTCGGTTTCTCGATCGCGTCCGGCGCTGCCCTCGAAGCGATCCAGCGTCTGGCCAAGGCCGACAAGGTCACCCTGCTGGGTCTGCACTCCCACATCGGTAGCCAGATCTTCGACACCGCTGGTTTCGAGGTCGCTGCCCGACGTCTGCTCGCCCTGCACGCCCAGGTGGCGTCCGAGGTCGGCGTCGTCATGCCCGAGATGGACCTGGGCGGCGGCTTCGGCATCGCCTACACCACCCAGGACACCCCGGCCACTCCGCAGTGGCTGGCCGACAACATGCGCGCGATCGTCGCCCACGAGTGCAAGGCGCTCGGCATCACCGCCCCGCGTCTCTCGATCGAGCCCGGACGCGCCATCGTCGGTCCGTCCACCTGCACCGTCTACACCGTCGGCACCGTCAAGGACGTCGTGCTCGACGGTGGCGCCAGCCGCCTCTACGTCTCCGTCGACGGCGGCATGAGCGACAACATCCGTACCGCGCTCTACGACGCGGACTACTCGTGCACGCTCGCATCGCGTGCGAGCGACGCCCCCGCGCGCCTCTCGCGCGTCGTGGGCAAGCACTGCGAGGCCGGCGACATCGTGGTCAAGGACGAGTTCCTGCCCGGTGACGTCCGTCCGGGGGACCTGCTGGCGGTGCCGGCGACCGGTGCGTACTGCCGGTCCATGGCATCGAACTACAACCACGCCCTGCGACCCCCTGTGGTCGTGGTGCGGGACGGTTCCTCGCGCGTGATCGTGCGCCGTGAGACCGAGGAAGACCTGTTGGCAACTGACATGGGTGCGGAGTGAGCGAGAAGATCATGAGTGACAAGACCCTGAAGGTGGCCCTGCTGGGCGCCGGTTCCGTCGGTTCCCAGGTGGTGCGTCTGCTCTCCGAGCAGGCCGACGACCTGGCTGCCCGCGTCGGTGCCCGCGTCGAGCTCGCCGGCGTCGCCGTGCGCAACCTCGACTCCAAGCGTGACGTCGAGATCCCCGAGCACCTCCTCACCACCGACGCCGACGCGCTGGTGGCCCGTGAGGACGTCGACGTCGTGATCGAGCTGATCGGCGGCATCGAGCCGGCCCGCACGCTCATCCTGTCGGCGCTCAAGAACGGCGCCTCCGTGGTGACCGCCAACAAGGCGCTCGTCGCCGCCGACGGCCCGGCCCTGTTCGCCGCCGCCGCCGAGGCCGGTCGTGACCTCTACTACGAGGCCGCCGTCGCGGGTGCGATCCCGATCCTGCGCCCGCTGCGCGAGTCCCTCGCCGGTGACCGCGTCACCCGCGTGCTCGGCATCGTCAACGGCACCACCAACTTCATCCTCGACCAGATGGACACCCACGGCGCCGACTTCGCCGACGCGCTGGCCGAGGCCCAGGAGCTCGGTTACGCCGAGGCCGACCCGACCGCCGACGTCGAGGGGCACGACGCTGCCGCCAAGGCCGCGATCCTCGCGTCCCTGGCGTTCCACACCCGCGTCAACGCCGAGGACGTGCACTGCGAGGGCATCACGAAGGTCACCGCCTTCGACGCCTCCGCTGCTGCCGCGATGGGCTCTGTCGTCAAGCTGCTCGCGATCGCCGAGCTCTCCGACGAGCAGGTCTCGGTGCGCGTGCACCCGGCGATGATTCCGCTCAAGCACCCGCTGGCCAGCGTTCGCGGCGCCTACAACGCCGTCTTCGTGGAGTCCGAGGCCGCGGGTCAGCTCATGTTCTACGGCCCGGGTGCCGGCGGTGCGCCGACCGCCTCGGCCGTTCTGGGTGACCTCGTCACCGTCCTGCGCAACCGTCTCTCCGGCACCACCGGTGTCGGCGAGTCGGCCTACGCGGACCGTGCCGTCCGACCGATGTCGGAGACCGTCACCCGCTACCACGTCGCCATCGACGTGGAGGACCGCGCCGGCGTGCTCGCCGCCGTGGCCCAGGCATTCGCAGACAACGGCGTCTCGATCAAGATCGTCCGCCAGGAAGGACGCGGTGACGACGCACAGCTCGTCGTCGTGTCCCACCAGGCGACCGACGGCCAGCTCAGTGCCACCGTGGAGCGACTGCGGGGCATGGACAACGTTCGCGACGTCACCTCGGTGATGCGTGTTGAAGGAGAAGCAGAATGACTGCGCAGCAGTGGCGAGGCGTGATCGAGGAGTACCGCGAGCTCCTGGACATCCCCGAGGGCACCCCGGCGGTGACCCTGCGTGAAGGCGGCACCCCGCTCGTCGACTCCGGCTGGCTCTCGGGCCTCACCGGTGCCAACGTGTGGCTCAAGGTCGAGGGCAACAACCCCACCGGTTCCTTCAAGGACCGCGGCATGACCACCGCCCTGTCCGTCGCCGTGCACGAGGGCGCGAAGGCTGTCGTCTGCGCCTCCACCGGCAACACCTCCGCCTCCATGGCTGCCTACGCGGCCAAGGCTGGTGTGAAGCCCCTCGTCCTCGTCCCCGAGGGCAAGATCGCTGCCGGCAAGATGGCTCAGGCGATCATGCACGGCGGCCAGGTCATCATGGTCCGCGGCAACTTCGACGACTGCCTCCGCATGGCGCGTGAGCTGTCGGAGAAGTACCCCGTCGCGCTGGTGAACTCGGTCAACCCGTACCGCCTGCAGGGTCAGAAGACCGCGTCGTTCGAGCTCGTCGACTTCCTCGGCGACGCCCCGGACTACCACTTCCTGCCCGTCGGCAACGCCGGCAACATCTCGGCCTACTGGATGGGCTACACCGAGTACGAGAAGCTCGGCCGCTCCACCAAGCGTCCGGTCATGCGTGGCTTCCAGGCTGCTGGTTCCGCCCCGCTCGTCAACGGCGCCCCGGTCGAGAACCCCGAGACCAAGGCCACCGCGATCCGCATCGGCAACCCGGCCTCCTGGGACCTCGCCATGAACGCGAAGAACGAGTCCGGTGGCTCCTTCAAGGCGATCGAGGACGAGGACATCCTGGCCGCCCAGCGTCTGCTGGCGACCAAGGACGGCGTCTTCGTCGAGCCCGCTTCCGCGATCGGTGTCGCCGGCCTGCTGCAGGCCGTCGAGGCCGGCGAGGACTTCACCGGCAAGACCATCGTCATCACCGTGACCGGTCACGGCCTCAAGGACACCGCGACCGCACTGGAGGGCTTCGGTCCTCTCGTCGACGTCGTGGTGGACGCTGACGTCGACGCAGCGGCTGCTGCTGCCGGACTCGTCTGAAGTGGCCACCTTCGTCGAGGGGACGGTGCGGGTGACCGTGCCGGCCACGTCCGCCAACCTCGGTCCCGGGTTCGACACCCTGGGGCTGGCGCTGGACCTGCGTGACGAGCTGAGCGGCGAGGTCACCGATGGTGGCATCGAGGTCGTCGTCACCGGCTGCGGTGCCGACGAGGTGCCGCTGGACGAGTCGCACCTGGTGGTCCGTGCCATGCGCATGGGCTTCCGGGCGATGGGTGCGGAGCCCCAGGGCTTCGTCCTGACCTGCACGAACCGGATTCCGCACACCCGCGGCCTCGGTTCGTCCTCGGCAGCGATCATCGGTGGGCTCGTGCTGGCCCGCGCCATGGTGGCCGGGGGACAGCTCCTGCTCGACGACGACGCCATCTTCCGGCTCGCTGCCGGCCTGGAGGGACACCCCGACAACGTCGCCCCGGCGATGTACGGCGGCTTCACCATCGCCGGCCACGACGGCGAGCGGTGGTTCTCGGTGAACGTTCCGGTCGACCCCCGGGTCACCGCGGTCGCGTTCGTCCCGAGCGAGCCGGTCTCCACCAAGGTGGCGCGTGGTCTGCTGCCTGCAACCGTCCCGCACGGCGAGGCTGCGGCCAACGCCGGGCGTGCGGCACTGCTGGTGGCTGCCCTGTCGGGTCGACCCGAGCTGCTGCTCGCCGCGACCGAGGACAAGCTGCACCAGGACTACCGCGAGCCGGCGATGCCGGAGTCGTTGGCGTTGATCCGTGCCCTGCGTGCAGACGGTGTTCCGTCGGTCGTCTCGGGTGCCGGACCGACGGTGTTGGCACTGACCGACGTCGCTGCGGTCGAGGCCCTGGTGGCGCGTGCGCCGCAGGGCTGGGACGCCCACCACCTGGTGATCGACACCGAGGGCGCTCGCGTCGAGTGACACCCTGGCCGGGCACTGCCCGGACGCACGTCCCGACGGGGACCGGAGTGATCCGGTCCCCGTCGGTCATTTCGTCGGTGGGCGGTGCCGTGCGTCGGTGTGACGGGTCGCTCCAGTGGTAGCGTGCGAGTGCGCCACTCGGCGTCACCCCGATGGGACTTCTTCCCGACGGGTGCACCCCTCGCCCCGGTGTTCGTGCGGCGACGCGGTGACAGTTCCCCACACCGACGCATGACGTCGGTCGACGACGTGGAAGGGCTTGAAGTGAGCGAAGTCTCCGAAGCCACCAAGGCCACTACGGCCCCCCGCAAGAAGGCCACCAGCCTCAGCACCATGCTCCTGGCGGACCTCAAGTCCTTGGCCGGCGGCCTGGGCATCGATGGCGCTGGCAGCATGAAGAAGGCCCAACTGGTCGACGCGATCAAGGGCTACCAGGACGCGCACTCCCAGGCGCCGCGCAGCGAACCGGCGCGTGCCGAGAGCAGTGAGAAGAAGCAGAGCAGCAAGCAGAAGCAGAGCGCCCCGGTGGCCGCCACTGGCGACACTGCGGCCGAGCCGGTCGTGACGACCGTGACGCGCCGCGCGCGCGGAGGTGCCGGCCGCGCAGCAGCCGCCCCCGTGACCAAGGACGTCGAGCAGGCCGCCCAGCAGCAGGGCGCACCGAAGCAGTCGGGCGACGCCGCGGGGGAGAAGCCTGCCAGCGAGAAGCAGGCTGGCGAGAAGCAGGCCGACGTCGCACAGACCGGTGAGGGTCAGACCTACGAGGAGCGTCGCAGCCGCCGCCAGCGCAACCGCCGCGACAACGACCAGGGCGACCAGTCGAAGAACGACGGCGGCAAGAACGACGCCGGTGACGGCGAGCGCGACGAGCAGTCCGGCAAGGGCAAGCAGCAGCGCAAGGACGGTCAGAAGAACGACGGCGGTCAGAAGAACGACGGCAGCAAGCAGGGCAAGGGACAGGGCAACCAGTCGCGCGACGACAAGCAGTCCCAGCAGAACGCCTCGCAGAACGGCCAGCAGAACGGGCAGCAGAACAAGGACTTCGGCCAGGACTTCGACGACGACGAGGACGGCGAGGGCGGCGGACGTCGCAACCGTCGCCGTCGTGGTCGCGAGCGCGCGGTGGTCCGTGCGGGGGGCCGCAACGAGCCCGACACCACGATCCTCGACGACGACGTGCTCGTCCCGGCCGCCGGCATCCTCGACGTCCTCGACAACTACGCCTTCGTGCGCACCTCGGGCTACCTCCCGGGGACTGACGACGTGTACCTGTCGCTGTCGATGGTGCGCAAGTACGGCCTGCGCCGCGGTGACGCGGTGGTCGGACAGGTGCGTCAGCCGCGTGAGGGCGAGCGCAAGGAGAAGTTCAACCCGATGGTCCGGGTCGACCAGGTCAACGGTCTCGACCCGGAGGCCGCCAAGGAGCGCCCCGAGTTCGACAACTTCGTCCCGGTGCACCCCAACCAGCGTCTGCGACTGGAGACCGGCGCCGACAACCTCCTCGGCCGGATCGTCGACGTCGTCGCCCCGATCGGCAAGGGCCAGCGCGGAATGGTGCTCTCCCCGCCGCGTTCGGGCAAGACCCAGGTGCTCCAGACCATCGCGGCCTCGATCCGTGCCAACAACCCTGAGTGCCACGTGATGGTCGTCCTCATCGACGAGCGTCCCGAAGAGGTCACCGACTACCAGCGCACGGTGAAGGGGGAGGTCATCGCCTCGACCTTCGACCGTCCGGCCGCCGATCACGCCCTCCTGGCCGAGCTGGCCGTCGAGCGTGCCAAGCGTCTGGTCGAGCTCGGCCACGACGTCGTGGTGCTGCTCGACTCCCTCACCCGCCTGGCCCGTGCCTTCAACGTCGCTGCCCCGGGCAGCGGTCGTCAGGGCACCGGGGGAGTGGACGCCGTCGCGTTGCACCCGGCCAAGCGCCTCTTCGGTGCGGCCCGCAACGTCGAGGACGGTGGCTCGCTCACCATCTTGGCCACTGCCCTGGTCGAGAGCGGTTCGCCGCTGGACGAGGCCGTGCTCGACGAGTTCAACGACACCGCCAACATGGAGCTGCGTCTGCGCCGCGAGCTCGTGGAGCGCCGGATCTTCCCGCCGGTCGACGTCGTGGACTCCGCGACGCGTCGCGAGGACCACCTGCTCTCCACCGAGGAGCAGCAGATCACCTTCAAGCTGCGCAGCGCCCTGATGGACCTCGGTCCGCGCGAGGCGCTGGGGCAGGTGCTCGAGCGGATGGCGACGTCGTCGACCAACGTCGAGTTCCTCACCGCCGTGCAGAAGGCGAGTGAAGCCGAACTCTCTGGTCGCTGATCTGGAGTGACGGGGAACGTTCCGGTGGTGCCGGAGCGTTCCCCGTCTGCCAATTTCGGGTATGCGTGGCGCTGGGGTGACACGGTTGTGGCAATCACGCCCTCAAAGTTCCCCGCTGCTCCTAGGCTCTGAGCCGTCGCCGGGCAGGGCCCGGTGACGGGCACGACGTCCGTCGTGACCGTGAGGGCTCCGTGGGGCCTCAAGGGGGAGCAGACGACATGGCACGGATCTTGGTCGCGGACGACGACGTCGACATCCGCGAGTTGGTCGAGTTCAAGCTGACCACGTTGGGGCACGACGTCGTGGCGGTCGCCGACGGCGCCTCCGCGGTGGAGGAGGCGCGGCGTCAGCGCCCAGACCTCGCGGTACTCGACGTGATGATGCCCGGCATGTCCGGTCTCGAGGCGGTCCGGGAGATCCGCGCCGACGAGACCTTGGTCGATCTGCCGGTGATCCTCCTGACCGCACGTGCCCAGGAGTCGGACCGTGAAACGGGCTTCGACTCAGGGGCCGACGACTACATCACCAAGCCGTTCAGCCCGCGCGAACTCGCGGCTCGGGTGGAGACCCTGCTGAGCCGCTGACTGGCCGCTCGGGAGCGGCTCCACCTCGGGGAATGAACACCCGGCCCCGGTCGTTTGGAACGACGGCCACAGCAGTGGCAGAATCACCCGATGGTACCGGCTCACGTGCAGCATCAGGCTGCACGACCCGGCGACCTCGAAAGGACTGAACATGAAGACCGACATCCACCCGGAGTACGTCGACACCAAGGTCTCCTGCACCTGTGGCTCGACCTTCCAGACTCGCAGCACCGTGACCACCGGAGAGATCCGCTCCGACGTCTGCTCGCAGTGCCACCCGTTCTACACCGGTAAGCAGAAGATCCTCGACACCGGCGGCCGCGTGGCTCGCTTCGAGGCTCGCTACGGCAAGAAGTAAGCCTTTCGCTGGCGCCGGTCCCCGTCGACGAGACGGGTGGCCGGCGTCAGTCATTTCGTCTGCTGCCGTCGGGCGCGCCCCTGCGTCCGTCACCGTTCCGTCCCCAGGAGTGTTGTCGTGTTCGAGGCCGTCGAAGGTTTGGTCGACGAGAAGAACGACCTCGAGGCCCGTCTCGGTGCTCCCGAGACGCATGCTGACCAGCGTCTGGCCAAGCAGTTGAGCCAGCGCTACAACGAGCTCACCGCGATCGTGAACACCTGGACGGAGTGGCACCGTCTGGCTGACGACATCGAGGCCGCCCTCGAGCTGGCCTCGGACGCCCCTGAGTTCGCCGCCGAGGCCGAGCAGCTGACGGCCCGTCGTGCCATCGCCGAGGAGCGCCTGCGTCACCTGCTGGTGCCGCGTGACGCCGCGGACTCCAAGGACGCCCTCCTCGAGGTGAAGTCCGGCGAGGGTGGGGAGGAGTCAGCGCTGTTCGCGGCCGACCTGCTGCGCATGTACACCCGTTGGTCCGAACGACGTGGTTTCGCCGTCGAGATCCTCGACGCGAACATGTCCGACCTGGGTGGCTACAAGTCGGTGACCGTCGCGGTGAAGGCGCGCGGTGCCACCGAACCCGGCGAGACCCCCTACGCCCTGTTGAAGTTCGAGGGTGGAGTGCACCGCGTCCAGCGTGTGCCCGCCACGGAGTCCCAAGGCCGCATCCACACCTCTGCTGCCGGTGTCCTGGTGATGCCGGAAGCCGAGCAGGTCGACGTCGTCATCGACGACAACGACCTCCGCATCGACGTCTACCGTTCCTCGGGTCCCGGTGGCCAGAGCGTCAACACCACCGACTCCGCGGTCCGCATCACCCACGTGCCCACCGGCATCGTGGCGAGCTGCCAGAACGAGAAGTCGCAGCTGCAGAACAAGGAGCAGGCCATGCGCATCCTGCGCGGCCGCATCATGCAGGCCGCCCAGGACGCTGCTGACGCGGAGGCGAGTGACGCTCGACGTTCGCAGGTCCGCACCGTGGACCGCTCCGAGCGGATCCGCACCTACAACTACCCCGAGAACCGGATCTCCGACCACCGCACGGGGTACAAGTCCTACAACCTCGACCAGGTGCTCGACGGCGACCTCGACCCCGTCGTCGATTCGTGCGTCAAGGCTGATCTGGCCGCTCGTCTCGCGGCCTTGGAGGAGTGATCGTGGCCGCCCTGAACCCGTTGCGTCGCGAGTGGGAGACCACTCTGAGCGACGCCGGCGTCGCGTCCCCGCAGGCCGACGTCACCTGGCTGCTGTGCCACGTCCTGGACACCAAGCCCGGCACGTTGTCGCTGCGCGAGGAGATCTCCTCCGAGCACGCCGCGCAGGTGGCTGACCTGGTGGCCCGACGTGCCACCCGGGTCCCGTTGCAGCACCTCACCGGGTCGCAGGCGTTCCGGATGGTCGAGCTCGAGGTCGGTCCGGGCGTCTTCGTCCCGCGCCCCGAGACTGAACTTCTCGCCGGCTGGGCGATCGAGCAGCTGCACGTGGCGATCGCGGCGGGCGTCGAGAGCCCCGTCGTGGTGGACCTCTGCACTGGCTCCGGCGCGATCGCGAAGGCGCTGGCCGACGAGGTGCCCCAGGCGCGGGTGCACGCTGTCGAACTCAGCGAGGACGCGTTCGCCTGGGCGAGCCTCAACCTCGCCGGCACCGGTGTCGACCTGCGTCAGGGCGACATGGCCCTGGCCTTCGACGACCTGCTCGGCGAGGTCGACGTCGTGGTCTGCAACCCGCCCTACATCCCGCTCGAGGCGTGGGAGTCGGTGGCCCTGGAGGCCCGCGACCACGACCCGCACCTCGCCCTCTTCTCCGGCGACGACGGCCTGGACGCGATGCGTGTCCTGGAGGCCCGCGCCACTGAACTCCTCAAGCCCGCAGGCGTGCTCGGAGTCGAGCACGCCGACGTCCAGGGTGAGAGTGCGCCGGCGGTCTTCGTGGCCACCGGACGTTGGACCGAAGTGCGAGACCACCAGGATCTGGCTGGTCGCGCACGCTTCCTGACCGCGAGGCTGGCACGATGAACCCCATGCGACTGTCCACCGAAACCGAGGCAGACCAGGAGTCCGCCGTCGAGGAGGCCACCAAGGCCATCCGCGCCGGAGACCTCGTGGTCCTGCCCACCGACACCGTCTACGGCATCGCTGCCGACGCCTTCGAGGCCGCCTCGGTCCAGAAGCTGCTCGACGCCAAGGGACGCGGCCGGCAGATGCCCCCGCCGGTGCTGATCTCCAGCCCGAGCACGGTCGATGCGCTCGCCACCGACGTGCCGGAGTTCGCCCGTACCCTGATCGCCCACTTCTGGCCCGGCGCGCTGACGTTGGTGTGCCACCAGCAGCCGTCGCTGCAGTGGGACCTGGGCGAGACCCACGGAACCGTCGCAGTCCGTCTGCCGATGGACTCCGTCGCCCTGGCCATCCTGGAACGCACCGGCCCGCTGGCCGTCTCCTCGGCCAACCTGAGCGGCCAGCCCGCTGCTCTCGACGCGGACGCCGCGTTCGAGATGCTGGGGGAGAGCGTCGCCGTCTACGTCGACGCCGGCCCCTCCCAGGGCGGTACCGCGTCGACGATCATCGACGTCACCGGAGAGAGCGCCCGGATCCTGCGTCTGGGAGCGCTCTCGGTCGAGCAGATCAAGGAGGCGCTGCAGCTGCACGCCGGTCTGGTGATCGAGGGGGAGGGGCTCGAGGAGCCCTTCACCGTGCCTGCGCTCGAGACCGAGCCCGCTGCGGCGACCGACGAGTCCGCCGACGCCACCGAGATCACCGAGCCGGAGCAGGGCGAGCCTGCCTGATGCGCGAGTTCCTGCTGGTCTTCCTCGTCGCAGCGGCCTCCACCTACCTGCTGACGGTGGTCGCGCGCGAGATCGCGCTGCGCACCGGCGCCGTGGCGGCCCCGCGTGAACGCGACGTGCACGCTGCCCCGATCCCGTACCTGGGTGGGTTGGCGATGCTCGGAGGGCTGGTCTCGGCCTATCTGGTGGCGCGTCAGCTGCCGTTCCTGTCCCAGAGCGACGAACTGGTCCTGCGCGACGCCGGCGCGGTACTGGTCGCCGGTGCGCTGATCTGTGCGGTCGGCGTCCTGGACGACATCTTCGACATTGACGCCCTCACCAAGCTCGGGGGACAGGTGATGGCCGCTGGCCTCCTCGTCTACCTCGGCGTGCAGTTCTACTTCCTGCCCAACCCCGGGGGAGGGCAGTTCGTACTGTCTCCCTCAGAGAGCGTGCTGGTCACCGTCGTCCTCGTGGTCGGCACGATCAACGCCGTCAACATGGTCGACGGTCTCGACGGACTGGCCTCCGGCGTGGTCGGGATCGGCGCAGCGGCCTACTTCCTCTTCTGCTACCAGCTCTCGTCGATCAACGGTGTCACCCTGGCGACCACGGGAGCACTTCTCTCGGCCGCGCTGGCCGGGGCCTGCGTGGGCTTCCTGTGCCACAACTTCCACCCCGCACGGCTCTTCATGGGCGACTCGGGGTCGATGCTGATCGGTCTGGTGCTCTCGGCGTCGGCCCTGACCCTCACGGGCCAGTTCGACGGCTCGGAGGTCTCCTTCGGCCGCGAGGGCGCTTCGCCGTGGTGGGCGGTCGTGCTCCCGGTGCTGCTGCCGGTGTCGCTGCTCATCGTCCCGATCGCGGACATGATGCTCGCGGTCGTCCGGCGTACCCGTCAGGGGCGTTCGCCGTTCTCCCCGGACAAGGAGCACCTGCACCACCGACTCCTGGAGATCGGCCACTCCCAGCGCCGAGCCGTCCTGATCATGTGGCTCTGGGCCGGGCTCATCGCGTTCGGTTCGGTGCTCCTGTCTCTCTACACCGGCCCCGTGGTGTGGAGTTGTCTCGGTGCGGCCACGCTCCTCGTGGTGGCGGCGACGTTCCTTCTGCCGCGGGTTCCCACTCCGACGTTGAAGCCGGTGGACCCCCAGGTGCCGGGCGCAGTCGGCAAGGGCCTGTGAGACCTGAGGATTGGGGCCCGCCCATCCGCTTGTGATAACTTTCACGAGCCCTCGCCGGGCCGGTCCCGGCGACAAGTTCCACCCTCACCAGAACGGCTGACAGATGACTGACGAGTCTTCGTGGCTCGCCCGCGCAGCGGGAACCGTCATCCTTCGTCGTTCGTCCCTCGTCCTGGTCGCAGTCGTGGCCGTGCTGGTCGGGGTCGCCGCTCTCGTGGCTGACTCCCGGGCCGCCGGAACCGTGCTGCTGGTCGGTGTCTCGACGGCGTTCGTCCTCGTCTTCGGGTCGTGGTCCGTGCACGTGGTGGCTGCAGCGATGCCTTCGGCGTCACTGCTGGTCGCCTTGCTGACCTATGCCCTGCAGATCGCTGCGATGACGGCCCTCATGGCGTCGTTGGCCGGCTCTGCGGAATGGGAGAACGACATTCGTCCGGGCTGGTGCGTGGCCTCCGTCGTCGTGCTGGTCCTGACGTGGATGCTGCTCCAGGTCTGGTTCACGACGAGGGCTCGCGTCCTCGCGTATGACCTTCCGTCCCGCGAAGGGGAGCCGCGTCCGTGAGCAACTCTCCCGACTGGTATCCTCGACCCGCGATGGCTGAGAACACTCCCTCTGATGGTCGCGCCGACAAGAACGAGAACCAGAAGCCCCTCAAGGATCCTTGGGGAGCCTTCGGATATCTCGTCTCCGGCGTGGGGGTCTACGGACTGATTGGCTGGGGGCTCGACCAGTGGTTGGACACGTCCTTCCTGGTGGCCATCGGCATCGTCGTGGGGGCAGGACTGGGCATCTACATGACCATGAAGGCACTGCAAGTGCCGTCCGGGTCCGACGACCACAAGAACTGACACAGCAGTGCGGCAGACACAGGAGACAGCGTGAGTGCGATCGCGATGACCGCGATTCGGGCCGAAGGATTCGTCCCGCCGAGCCCGGCCGACTTCAACCTCCCCCCGGTCGGCTACACCCAGCAGAACGCACCGACGTTCGAATTCCTGGGTGAAACCATGTACCTGGGCGTGACCAAGCCGATGCTGCAGCTGGCCCTTTCGGTCATCCTCATCTTCGGTTTCTTCTACTTCGCGTCGCGCAAGCGTGCCCTGGTCCCCGGCAAGCTCCAGCTCGTCGGTGAGATGGGGTACGGCCTTGTCCGCAACGGCCTGGCCCGCGACAACATCGGTCACGACTTCATGCGGTTCGTCCCGTTCCTCGTGTCGATGTTCTTCTTCATCCTCGTCAACAACTACTTCGGCCTGATTCCGTTCATTCAGCTGCCGACCGCCTCCCGCTCCGCGGTGGCGTACACGTTGGCGATCATTGCCTGGCTCGTCTACAACTCCGTCGGCGTCCAGAAGCACGGCTTCTTCGGGTACCTCAAGCACCAGACCGTTCCGGCTGGCGTGCGTGGTCCCGTCCTCGTCCTGCTGATCCCGCTCGAGTTCTTCTCGAACATCCTCGTCCGCCCGGTCACCCTGGCGCTGCGACTGTTCGCGAACATGTTCGCCGGTCACATCCTGCTGATCCTGTTCTCCCTCGGCGGTCAGTACCTGATCACGGAGATGGGTGGCGTCTACATCGCCGCCGGCGCCGTCTCGTTCGTGATGTTCCTCCTGATCTGCGTCCTCGAGATGCTGGTCATGTTCCTCCAGGCGTACGTCTTCGTTCTCCTCACCGCGATGTACATCGCCGGTGCGGTCGCAGACGAGCACTGAGCAACACCCCCGGTCGGCCTTTGTCGACCCACTGAACTCAACTCTCCACAACACCATCCCGGGGCGTATCCCGGGAACTACGAAAGGAAGAAGCCATGGTTGGCTCCCTCAACATGCTCGGTTACGGCCTCGCCACCGTCGGTCCGGGTCTCGCCGTCGGCCTCATCTTCGCCGCCTACATCAACGGTGTTGCTCGTCAGCCCGAGGCTCAGGGCAAGCTGCAGCCGATCGCCATCCTGGGCTTCGCCCTCGCCGAGGCGCTCGCGATCATCGGTATCGCCCTCGCCTTCGTCCTCAAGTGACCCTGGCTCCTCGCTGATACCCGCCTGATCCGAACAGAAGGACCTGCACATGCAGACTGAGGTCATCGTGGTTGCGTCTGAGGAACTGAACCCCCTCATCCCGCACCCCATCGAGATTGTCCTCGCCGCGGTCTTCTTCATCACCCTGCTTGTCCTGGTGAAGAAGTTCATCGTCCCCGCCTTCGAGCAGACGTTCGCTGAGCGCACTGCTGCCATCGAGGGTGGTCTCGCCGCAGCGGAGACCAAGCAGGCAGAGGCCGACGCCAAGTTGGCTGAGCTTGAGAAGCAGCTCTCCGAAGCCCGTCACGAGGCCGCTCGCATCCGTGAGGACGCGCGCGAGCAGGGTGCGGCGATCATCGCGGAGATGCGTGAGCAGGCCGTCTCCGAGTCGTCCCGCATCGTCGAGGCCGGCAAGGCACAGATCGAGGCTGAGCGCCAGCAGGCGATCATCTCCCTGCGCGCCGAGGTCGGTGGCCTCGCCACCGGTCTGGCCGGACGCATCGTCGGCGAGAGCCTGGACGACGAGGCTCGCCAGAGCCGTGTCGTCGAGCGCTTCCTCGTTGAGCTGGAAGGCGCCAACTGATGTCGTCCTTCCGTGGTGCTTCTGCCGAGGCGTTCGCCGCACTGACCAGCGCGCTTGACGGTGCGCTGGCCCAGGGCGCCGACGTTGCCCAGGTCGGTTCCGACCTGTTCTCGGTGGCTGAGGTGCTGCGTGGAGCGCCGGCCCTTCGCCGCGTCGTGACCGATCCGTCGGTCGACGTAGCGGCGAAGGCCGGGCTCGTCGCCCAGCTCTTCACGGGCAAGGTCTCCCCGACCGTCACGCCGCTGGTCTCCAGCGCCGTGAGCCACCGTTGGACCGCCCCCCGCGACCTCACGCTCGCTCTCGAGGAGCTCGCCGTGGTCGCCACGGTGAAGTCGGCCGGTGCCGACTCCGCCCGCCTGTCCGAGGAGCTCTTCGTCCTCGGGACCGTCCTCAAGGACACCCCCGAGCTGCGCAGCGCCCTCTCCGACCCTGCCCGGTCGGTCGAGGACAAGCGTGGTCTCCTGTCCGGCCTCATCGCCGGCAAGTCCCTGCCCGCCACCGCGAAGCTCGCCGACCAGGCTCTGGCCGGCACGCACCGCACGGTGGAGGCAGCCGTGGAGGCCTACCAGCAGCTTGCCGCACAGGTGCACGGCCGCAAGGTCGCCACCGTGACGGTCGCCGCCCCGCTCGCCGAGGCCGACCGGACCCGTCTCACCGCTGCGCTCTCGCGCAAGTACGACGTCGAGCTCGAGCTCAACGTCGTGATCGACCCGACCGTCCTCGGTGGCGTGAAGGTCGAGATCGCTGACGAGGTCATCGACGGCACCGTCGCCAGCTCGCTGGACGACGCCCGCCGCAAGCTGGCCGTCTGATCCGGTCATCCGGTCAGACACCAAGAACTTTTCGAGCACACGAAAGTAAGGATGAGGAAATGACGGAGCTTTCGATCCGTCCGGAGGAGATCCGGGACGCGTTGCAGCGCTTCGTGTCGGACTACACGCCCGAGACCGCAAGCCGGGAAGAGGTCGGCACGGTTGCTGAGGCCGCTGACGGCATCGCCCGTGTGACCGGACTCCCGTCCGTCATGGCCAACGAGCTCCTCGAGTTCGAGGACGGCACGCTCGGCCAGGCGCTGAACCTCGACACTCGCGAGGTCGGCGTCGTCGTCCTCGGTGACTTCGACAAGATCGAAGAGGGCCAGACGGTCCGCCGTACCGGCGAGATCCTCTCGGTCCCCGTGGGCGAGGGCTACCTCGGTCGCGTCGTCGACCCGCTCGGCAACCCGATCGACGGTCTCGGCGAGATCACCGGCATCGAGGGTCGTCGCGCTCTGGAGCTCCAGGCTCCGACCGTCGTCCAGCGCAAGTCGGTCCACGAGCCGCTCGCCACCGGTATCAAGGCCATCGACGCCATGACGCCCGTCGGCCGTGGTCAGCGTCAGCTGATCATCGGTGACCGTGCGACCGGCAAGACCACGATCGCCATCGACACGATCATCAACCAGAAGCAGAACTGGGAGTCCGGCGACCCGGACAAGCAGGTTCGCTGCATCTACGTCGCCATCGGTCAGAAGGGCTCGACCATCGCCTCCGTGCGTGGTGCCCTCGAGGCCTCCGGCGCTCTGGAGTACACCACCATCGTCGCCTCCCCGGCGTCCGACTCGGCTGGCTTCAAGTACCTCGCTCCGTACACCGGTTCGGCCATCGGCCAGCACTGGATGTACCAGGGCAAGCACGTCCTCATCGTGTTCGATGACCTGACCAAGCAGGCTGAGGCCTACCGCGCGGTCTCCCTGCTGCTCCGCCGCCCGCCGGGCCGCGAGGCGTACCCGGGTGACGTCTTCTACCTGCACTCGCGTCTTCTCGAGCGTTGCGCGAAGCTGTCCGACGACATGGGCAAGGGCTCGATGACCGGTCTTCCGATCATCGAGACCAAGGCCAACGACGTCTCGGCCTTCATCCCGACCAACGTCATCTCGATCACCGACGGTCAGATCTTCCTGCAGTCCGACCTCTTCGCGGCGAACCAGCGTCCCGCGATCGACGTCGGTGTGTCGGTCTCCCGTGTCGGTGGTGCCGCGATGACCAAGGCGCTCAAGGGCGTCACGGGCTCGCTCAAGGTCGACCTGGCGCAGTTCCGCGCCATGGAGGCGTTCGCCATGTTCGCCTCCGACCTCGACGCCGCGTCGCGTCAGCAGCTGGCCCGCGGTCAGAAGCTGATGGCTCTGCTCAAGCAGCCGCAGTACTCGCCGTACCCGGTCGAGGAGATGACCGTCTCGCTGTGGACCGGTACCACCGGCCGCCTGGACGAGATCCCGACCGAGGACGTCCTGCGCTTCGAGGCCGAGTTCCTCGACCACCTGCGCCGCAACAACGCCGGTATCCTCTCCGCCATCCGTGAGACCTCGAAGTTCGAGAAGTCCACCGAGGCACTGCTGATCGAGGCCTACGACGGCTTCGTCAAGCAGTTCGAGACCTCCGCCGGCGGCGCGATCAAGGCTGGCAACGAGGAGCACGACGCTCTCGACGCCGCCGACGTCGAGCAGGAGCAGATCGTCAAGCAGAAGCGGGGCTGACAATGGCCGTATCGCTGCGTGAGTACCGTGCGAAGATCAAGTCGGTCGAGTCGACCAAGAAGATCACCCGCGCCATGGAGCTCATTGCTGCGTCCCGCATCATCAAGGCTCAGCAGCGTGCGACGGCGGCAGCGCCGTACGCCCGCGAGCTGACCCGCGCGGTGTCGGCAGTGGCGACGTTCTCGAACGTCGACCACCCGCTGACCACTGAGCCGTCGGAGTCCCGCCGTGCCGCGGTCCTGGTTGTCACCAGCGACCGCGGCCTGGCGGGGGCCTACGCCTCGAACGCTCTCAAGGAGGCCGAGCGCCTCGTCGAGAAGCTCAAGGGCGAGGGCAAGGAGATCGACCTCTACGTCACCGGACGTAAGGCCGAGGCCTACTTCAAGTTCCGCAACCGCGCGGTTGTGCAGTCCTGGACGGGCTTCACCGACCAGCCCACGTACGACGTGGCCGCTGAGATCGGTGAGACCCTCATCGAGGCCTTCACGGGTGATGACGAGACCAGCGTCGACGAGGTGCACGTGGTCTACACGCGCTTCAAGTCGATGATGCTGCAGGAGCCCACCACCATCCGCCTCCTCCCGCTGGAGGTCGTGGACGGCACCGAGGCCCCTGCGTCGAGCGAGCTCCTTCCGCTCTACGAGTTCGAGCCCTCCGCCGGTGAGGTCCTCGATGCTCTCCTCCCGAAGTACGTCCAGAGCCGGATCTTCTTCGCTCTCCTGCAGGCTGCCGCTTCCGAGCTGGCAGCCCGTCAGAAGGCCATGAAGTCCGCGACGGACAACGCCGAGGAACTCATCAAGAAGTACAAGCGAATTGCCAACCAGGCCCGCCAGGCTGGCATTACCCAGGAAATCAGCGAGATCGTCGGTGGCGTCAACGCCCTCGCCGACGCGAACGCCGGGAATGAGTGAGAAAATGACTGCCACTGTGGAAGAGACCCAGGCTGCCGGCGCCGCCGGCGTCGGACGCATCTCGCGCGTCATCGGCGCGGTCGTGGACATCGAGTTCCCGACCGACGCGATGCCGTCGATCTACAACGCCCTCGAGGTCGACCGTGAGCTCAACGGTGAGACCGAGACCATCACCCTTGAGGTGGCCCAGCACATCGGTAACGGCCTGGTCCGTGCCATCTCGATGCGCTCCACCGACGGCATGGTCCGTGGTACCAAGGTGCGCAACACCGGTGCCCCGATCTCCGTGCCCGTCGGCGACATCACGCTCGGCAAGGTCTTCAACGTCACCGGTGAGGTCATGAACCTTGCCGAGGGCGAGGTCTTCGAGCCCACCGAGCGATGGGGCATCCACCGCAAGGCGCCGTCCTTCGACCAGCTCGAGTCCAAGACTCAGATGTTCGAGACCGGCATCAAGGTCATCGACCTTCTCACCCCGTACGTCCAGGGTGGAAAGATCGGTCTGTTCGGTGGTGCCGGTGTCGGCAAGACCGTTCTGATCCAGGAAATGATCGCCCGTGTGGCCAAGAACCACGGTGGTGTGTCGGTGTTCGCCGGTGTCGGTGAGCGCACCCGTGAGGGCAACGACCTCATCGTCGAGATGCAGGAGGCCGGTGTCTTCGACAAGGTCGCCCTGGTCTTCGGTCAGATGGACGAGCCGCCGGGCACGCGTCTTCGCGTGGCCCTGTCGGCCCTGACCATGGCGGAGTACTTCCGTGACGTGCAGGGACAGGACGTCCTGCTCTTCATCGACAACATCTTCCGCTTCACCCAGGCCGGCTCCGAGGTCTCGACCCTTCTGGGTCGTATGCCTTCGGCCGTTGGTTACCAGCCGAACCTCGCCGACGAGATGGGTACGCTCCAGGAGCGCATCACCTCGACGCGTGGACACTCGATCACCTCGATGCAGGCGATCTACGTCCCGGCTGACGACTACACCGACCCGGCTCCGGCGACCACCTTCGCCCACCTCGACGCCACCACCGAGCTCTCGCGTGACATCGCGTCCCTGGGTATCTACCCGGCCGTTGACCCGCTGACCTCGACGTCGCGAATCCTTGACCCGCAGTACATCGGTCAGGCTCACTACGACTGCGCCATCCGGATCAAGCAGATCCTGCAGCGCAACAAGGAGCTCCAGGACATCATCGCGATCCTCGGTGTCGACGAGCTGTCCGAAGAGGACAAGATCGTCGTTCACCGTGCGCGTCGTATCCAGCGCTTCCTGTCGCAGAACACCTACGTTGCCAAGCAGTTCACCGGCATCGAGGGTTCGACGGTTCCGCTGGCCGACACCATCGAGGCGTTCAACAAGATCGCCGACGGTGACTACGACCACGTTGCCGAGCAGGCGTTCTTCATGTGCGGTGGCCTGGACGACGTCGAGGCCAAGTGGGCCGAGATCCAGAAGTCGCTCTGATGGCAGGGCAGCTTCGGGTCGAGCTCGTCGCGGCGGACCGTGTCGTCTGGTCCGGCGACGCCAAGTCCGTGACGGTGCGCACGGTGGAGGGTGAGATCGGCGTCCTGCCGAACCACGCTCCTCTGCTCTCCGTCATGGTTGCTGGTGTCGTCACCATCCACGCGCTGGATGGTCAGACGGTCGCTGCCAATGTCGACGAGGGCTTCGTCTCGGTTGCGAACAACCGTGTCTCCGTTCTGGCGGAGCACGCTGGGCTCGCTTCCTGAGTGGAGCTGAACAAGCAGCAGTAAGGTGGGCGCACGGTCTCCGTGCGCCCACCTTCTGCATTTCGGACGCGGACGGTGTCCGCGGCTCAAACTCCCCCCACTTCCCCTTGTTCCCTCCGAGGAGGACGGATGCACGACGGCTGGCTTCTTCTGCTGGACGTTCTTGGCGTGCTCTTGGTGCTGGTCCTCATCGCCGGCGTCTGGCTGGTGGTACGTCGGCGGGTGATTGCACGCGACGGCGGCACGTTCGAACTGAGTCACCGTTCCCGGGTGGACCGCGACGGTCGTGGCTGGGTCCTCGGTGTGGGCCGATACAGCGGGGAACGTCTGGAGTGGTTCCGCTTCTTCTCGCTCTCCCCGCGCCCGCATCGCATCTGGCTGCGTGACGACGTCGACTTCGTCGGACGCCGGGACCGCGTGGGCGCCGAGGACGTCTCTCTCTACGACGACCACGTCGTCGTCCGCTGTGGCAGTGCCGACGGGGAGGTCGAGTTCGCGATGAGCGAGTCCTCGTTGATGGGCCTCCAGGCGTGGCTCGAGGCCGGTCCGCCCCGTGCCGACTGGGACTCGCGCCCTGTGCGCTGACCGACACGCCGAACCGGCAGACATGACGAGGGCCGCACCACCATCGGTGGTGCGGCCCTCGTCATGTCTCTGCGGGGTGCGTGGGGGTGCCTCAGTCGCGCTGGCCGCCGGGGACCCAGAGGACGTCACCGTTCTCGCGGTTCGCGTGGCGCGCCAAGATGAAGACGAGGTCGGAGAGGCGGTTCAGGTAGGTGATCGCGAGTTTGTTCATGACCGGGCCGTGGGTCTCCCAAGCAGCCCAGGCCTGACGCTCGGCGCGGCGCACGACGGTACGGACGACGTGCAGGTGGGCCGCGGCCGGGGTACCGCCGTTGAGGATGAAGGAGCGCAGGGCCGGAAGGTCGGCGTTGTACTGGTCGCACCAGCCCTCGAGGCGGTCGATGTACTCCTGGGTGATGCGGAGCGGCGGGTACTCGGGATCGATGACCACAGGGGTGCAGAGGTCGGCGCCCACGTCGAACAGGTCGTTCTGGATGCGCAGCAGCAGCGCGCGCACGTCGTCGTCGACATGGCTGGTGGCCAGGGTGACGCCGATCTGGGCGTTGGCCTCGTCCACGTCGGCGTAAGCAGCGAGTCGGGGATCGGTCTTGGAGGTCTCGCTCATGTCGCCGAGACGGGTGGAACCAGCATCGCCGGTGCGGGTGTAGATGCGCGTCAGGTTGACCATGCTGTCGAGGTTAGTCGGTCGTCGGTGGGTGTCGGTATCCCCAGGGGACGCGACGACGCTGCGGTCGCGGGAGGAAGATCGTTACCGAATATCGGTCATGACGGGATGAATGTGCTTGGTGGAAGAAACCAAATTGGGTACCAATGACGTCATGCAGGTGTGACGACGACGTCATGACCATGAGGGCCGCCGGGTCCTCGGCAGCCGGGCACGCGCCGTGTCCGGGAAGGGGGCGACATGCAGATGGTCCTGGAGGACTCGACACTGAGACTGGGCGGTGCCTTCGACGTCCGCAGCACCAGTGTCGTGCGTGAGGTGCTGCACCTGCTGATCGAGGAGGGAGGGGTCATTGTCGTCGACCTCTCGGAGGTCGAGGCGGTGGACCTCACAGCACTGCGGCTGCTGGCAGTGGCCACGCGGCGCGCCACGCGTGCGGGGGGTCGGTTGGTGATGCGCGGGTGCGGACCGTCGGTGTGCCGGATGATGCACATCTCCCGCATGGCTCGACAGCTGGAGTTCGAACGCGAGTTGCGGGCCGCCTGAAGGGCAGCGAGCATCAGCCGATGGCTGTGACGTGGCCCACTTCCGAGATGGGTTATCCGTTGTTAACTTAGGCCGTACCATCTCCGCATGACCGAGCCTCTGTACGTCACGGACCGTCCCCAGAAGGATCGCCCTGCGAAGGACCGTCCCTGGGTGATGCGTACCTACGCCGGCCACTCGACGGCCGCTGCGTCCAACGCTCTTTATCGCACCAATCTCGCCAAGGGGCAGACCGGGCTCTCGGTGGCCTTCGACCTCCCGACCCAGACGGGTTACGACCCGGACTCCGCGCTCAGCCGTGGAGAGGTCGGCAAGGTCGGCGTCCCGGTTCCGCACCTGGGCGAGATGCGTCGACTGTTCCAGGACATCCCGCTCGTCGAGATGAACACCTCAATGACGATCAACGCCCCTGCCATGTGGTTGTTGGCGCTGTACCAGGTGGCGGCGGAGGAGCAGAACCCCGACGTCGCGCCCGCGGATGTGGCTGCGCAGTTGGCCGGAACCACCCAGAACGACATCATCAAGGAGTACCTCTCGCGAGGTACCTACGTCTTCGGCCCCGAACACTCGCTGCGGCTGACGGCTGACACCATCGCCTACACCGTCAACAGCATTCCCAAGTGGAACCCGATCAACATCTGCAGCTACCACCTGCAGGAGGCCGGGGCGACCCCCGCGCAGGAGCTGGCCTACGCGCTCAGCACCGCTATCGCCGTCCTGGACCGGGTCAAGGCATCGGGTCAGGTCTCCGACGCGGACTTCGAGAAGGTCGTGGGCCGGATCTCGTTCTTCGTCAACGCCGGAGTCCGTTTCGTCGAGGAGATGTGCAAGATGCGCGCCTTCGTCGAGCTGTGGGACGAGATCACCGTGGAGCGCTACGGTGTCCAGGATCCGAAGATGCGCCGGTTCCGGTACGGAGTCCAGGTCAACTCGCTCGGTCTCACCGAGGCGCAGCCTGAGAACAACGTCCAGCGCATCGTGCTCGAGATGCTCGGCGTGACCCTGTCGAAGAACGCGCGTGCGCGTGCGGTGCAGCTGCCGGCCTGGAACGAGGCGCTCGGCCTGCCGCGTCCCTGGGACCAGCAGTGGTCCTTGCGTCTGCAGCAGGTCCTGGCCTACGAGTCCGACCTGTTGGAGTACGGCGACCTCTTCGACGGCTCCACGGTGGTGGAGGCCAAGGTCGCCTCTCTCGTCGCCGAGGCGCGTGCGGAGATGGCGAAGGTCGAGGAGATGGGTGGTGCGATCGCTGCCGTCGAGTCGGGCTACATGAAGTCCGAGCTCGTCTCGGCCCACGCTGTGCGCCGGGCCCGGATCGAGGCCGGCGAGGAGGTCATCGTCGGCGTCAACAAGTTCACCACCACCGAGCAGTCCCCGTTGACCGCTGACCTCGACGGCGCCATCCAGACGGCTGACCCGGCTGCGGAGAAGGCGGCCCTGGAGTCGCTGGCCGCGTGGAAGGCGCAGCGTGACGAGGGAGCCGTGCAGGAGGCGCTCGCACAGCTCGCCGCCGACGCCAAGACCGAGAAGAACCTCATGGAGGCCACCCTGGGTGCCGCCCGTGCGGGCGCGACGACAGGGGAGTGGACCGCGACCCTGCGAGGCGTCTTCGGTGAGTTCCGGGCCCCGACCGGTGTCCAGGGTGCGGTCGGCGTCACGGAGGCCGGCGACGATCTGCTTGCCGTGCGTGAGCGTGTGCGCGTCACCGGAGAAGAGCTCGGTGGACCGCTCCGCCTCCTGGTCGGAAAGCCCGGCCTGGATGGTCACTCCAACGGCGCCGAGCAGGTGGCGGTCCGTGCCCGTGACGCTGGTTTCGAGGTCATCTACCAGGGGATCCGTCTGACGCCGGAGCAGATCGTCTCCGCGGCGGTGAGCGAGGATGTCCACTGCATCGGGCTCTCGATCCTGTCCGGTTCGCACATGGAGCTGGTGCCGGCTGTGTTGGACGGGCTGCGGGCTGCGGGTCTCGATGACGTCCCGGTGATCGTGGGCGGCATCATCCCGGAGTCCGACGGCAAGGCCCTGCTGGCGCAGGGCATCGCTGCGGTGTACACCCCGAAGGACTTCGGCCTGACGGAGATCATGAGCGGGATCGTGGACGTGATCCGTGCTGCCAACGACCTGACCTGAGGCATCGCGCTGCCGAGGCCGCGGGTCCGGAGGGCGAAGAAATCGATAAGGCTTGCCTAAGTATGGTTAGGCAAGCCTTATCTCGTGCTACGGTCTCTCCATGGGCAAGGGCAAGAAGGAGAAGCAGGCAGTCGCCAAGCTTCCCAAGAAGAAGTGCTGTGAGTCGAAGACCAAGTGCGGCCGTTGCCCCCTGCGCATGCTCAAGGAGGGCACGCTCCCGGCTGGGTACACCGTCCACAAGCGGCACCTGGTCAAGGTGAGCGAGCTGGACGCGATCAAGGCGAAGAAGGCGGCCAAGGCAGCCTGATCGACCGCACCTCGCCCGGGCCGGATCGCGGTGGTTCCGGTGGGTGGAACGCCGGTTACGTCTGTGCTACGGCTTCTCCAAGAAGCTCTGGGTTCTCTAGTCGGGTCGTTTTCTGATCACTAACTTCCAGAACGTCAGACGACGTCCTTGGGAGGAAGCATGAAGCGTTTCGTTGCCGCAGTACTCGGTTCGATGTCGGTGGCTCTCGCCGGTCTGGTGCCGTTGACCTCGGGGGGCACGGCGGTGGCTGCCGATGCCTCATGTGCGGGGTACTCGTCGGTGGGCAGCACCTGCACCAACGCCCAGCGCACCATTGCGGGGGAGTCCCGGAGCACTGACTGGTATGTGCCCACAGGCACGGCGAGTGCCGTGATGGTCTTCCAGAACGGGTTCTCCCGCAACTGTGCCCACCTGCGCGGCACGAGCAAGGCGATCGCCGAGAAGGGCGTGATGGTCGTCTGCGTCAATGGCGACATGACCGCCGGTGCGCCGGAGCTTGCCAATCGGGTGGCCGAGGCTGTCGCTGCCGGAACCCTGACCCCTCCCGCAGGGCGTGCCATGCCCACCAAGGTGATCGCCGGTGGCCACTCGGCCGGTGGCCACTTCGCAGGCCGCTTCGGTGCACGCCTCTCGGAGCTCGCTCCGAGCCGTCTCCAGGGTGCCGTGCTCTTCGATCCCGTCGCCCAGTCCGGGTTCACTGCGGATCTGGAGGCCATCTCCGACGGCGGTGCTCGCCCGGTGGTCTCGGTCGCCGCGCGCCCGAGCGTCTCCAATCTCTTCAACAACTCCTACGGTGCCCTCAACGGCCTCGCGAACGGGTTCGTCGGGATCCAGCTGGTCTGGGAGAAGTACACCCTTGGGTTCCCGGTCGGCGGCTCGTGTCACACCGACGTGGAGGGTGAGAACACCGATTTCCTGGGCTCTGCCAGTGGCCTGTGCAGTCCCAACGCCACGCAGACCTCGCGCCTGCGCGACTTCGGCTCCACGTGGGCCCGCGACATCGCCATCGGTACGCGTACGGCTGCCTACTGGTGCACCGACAAGAACGTCGTCTCGACCTGCGGGTCCAAGGTGAAGGACTTGGTCGACCGTTCGCTCCCGGTCGCCGCGCCCATTCGCTGACCCTGCTCACGATGCGCCGGAGGCCCGGACTGACCTGACGTCGGTCCGGGCCTCGGGTGCAAGTGTTCGGGGTGGTTCAGAAGAGCCGCTCGGACGGGTCGTCCATGCCGCGCAGCAGGTTGTAGTCGACCAGAGCACAGGTGATGCCGCGGTCCTCGGCGAGTACGCGCGCCTGCGGCTTGATCAGCTGGGCGGCGAAGATGCCACGGACCGGGCCCTTGACCGTCAGCAGCGGGTCGCGGTTGAGGAGCTCGAGGTAGCGGGTGAGTTGCTCGACGCCGTCGATCTCGCCCCGACGCTTGATCTCCACGGCGACGTGCAGGCCGTCGGAGTCGCGGCACATCAGGTCGACCGGGCCGATGGCGGTCGTGTACTCGCGGCGTACGAGGCTGAGGCCGTCGTGGAGCGTCGCGGGGTGCTCGGCCAGGAGTTCCTGGAGGTGCTTCTCGACGCCGTCCTTCTGCAGGCCCGGGTCGATGCCGAGGTCGTGAGAGGAGTCGTGGTGGACCTCGGTGATGACGATGCGCAGGGTGTCGTCGGTCTTCGAGGTGACTGTCCACTCCATCTGGCCGTCGACGGTGAGGTCCTCCTGGACAGTGCACGGGGGCGACATCCAGTTGAGCGGCTTGTAGGAGCCGCCGTCGCTGTGGACCAGCACGGAACCGTCAGCCTTGAGCATCAGGACACGCTTGGCGGACGGCAGGTGCGCGGTCAGGCGACCGGCGTAGTCGATCTGGCAGGTGGCGACGACGATTCTCACGTCGGAGCAATCTACCGGTGTGGAGCCGGTGGAGTGGCTTCCTGACTCTGCGCGTCATCGATCGGTGACGTCATGCGCGCCGGATGGGCCGACCGGGTCAATGTGTCCTGCTTCACACTGATTGCACCGCCGCGACTATTGTTACCGGTTGGTAGTAACGGAATGATGCCGCTCATGACCGAGACCGCGCTCAGCAGCGAGCAGATCACTGACACGCTCGTCCTGCCGTATCTGAACCACGCCCTGAACATGTATGCCGAGGGCTACGCGTCCCGCGTCGACATCGACGCCGCCATGCGTTTCGGCTGCGGCTACCCCGTGGGCCCGCTGACCGCTGCGGAGCAGATCGGTCTGACGCAGGTGCGCGACGGACTGGCTGCGCTCTTCGCTGCCACCGGTGACGAGCTCCACCGCCCCGCACCGCTGCTGGAGTCACTGGTCGCCGAGGGGGCCACCTCCCTCTCCGCTCAGGGCAGCACCGAGGGTGCGGCTGCTCCGGAGTTCAAGCACGAGATCCGTACCGTCGGCGTCGTCGGGACCGGCACCATGGCGTCGGGCATCGTGGAGGTGTTTGCCAAGGGTGGCTACGACGTCGTGTACGTCGGACGCACCCAGGAGAAGCTCGACGGCGTCGTCGCCGGGATCACCACGTCGCTCGACAAGGCGATCGCCCGCGGCAAGTTCACCGAGGAGGGCAAGGCCGAGGTGCTGGCTCGCCTCACCGGCGCCATCACGCGCGAAGCGCTCTCCGATGTCGACCTCGTCGTCGAGGCCATCGCCGAGGACCTCGACGTCAAGACCGAGCTGTTCGCTGACCTCGACCGGATCACCAAGCCGGGTGCCGTCCTGGCCACCACGACCTCCTCGCTGCCGATCAGCCAGTGCGCCGCCGCGACCTCGCGTCCCGAGTCGGTCATCGGCATGCACTTCTTCAACCCGGCCCCGGTGATGAAGCTGGTGGAGGTGGTCACCACTGAGCAGACCGCAGCCGAGGTCGACGAGACCACGCGTGCGCTCTGTGCTGCGCTGGGCAAGGTCGCCGTCTCGTGCGGGGACCGCGCCGGGTTCATCGTCAACGCCCTGCTCTTCCCCTACCTCAACGACGCGATCAAGCTGCACCAGACCGGCGTCGAGCTCGACGTCGTCAACACGGCCGTCAAGGAGCAGGCGAAGTTCCCGATGGGGCCCTTCGAACTGCTGGACGTCGTGGGCAACGACGTCTCCCTGGCGATCCAGAAGGAACTGCACACCGAGTTCAAGCACGACGGGTTCGCTCCCGCGCCGTTGTTGGAGCAGGTCGTCGCTGAGGGCCGCCTGGGTCGCAAGACCAAGCGCGGATTCCACGACTACGCGTGAGCGCTGACCTCACCTCGCGGCGATGCCCGCACCCGCACGGGTGTGGGCATCGCCGCGTCCGGACTGCGGTCGGTCGGTGCTGCGTGCGCGCACGTGACCTTGTGCCCGCGTCCTAGGCTCAGAGCATGATCCTCGTGCTGTTGATCCTCCTCGGAGCCATTGCTGCGGTCGTGATCTCGTCCAACCGCTCGAAGCAGAAGCAGGCCGAGCTTGCCGAGGCCGAGCTGGCCCCGGTGCGCCGCCTCGTGGAGGAGGACATCACCGCCTTGGGCGTGGAGCTCCAGGAACTCGACTTCGAGATGGCCGGTCGGGCCCTCGACGCCGGCGCCGCGTCGGACTACCAGCGCGCGCTCGACGCCTACGAAGCGTCCAAGGTCGCAGCCGGCCAGCTGACCGCGCCCGACCAGGTCAAGCACGTCACCGAGATCCTCGAGGACGGGCGTTACGCCATGGCATGCGTCCGAGCGCGGGTGGAGGGGCGTGCTCTCCCGACGCGACGTCCGCCCTGTTTCTTCGACGCCAGGCACGGACTGTCTGTCGCTGACGTCTCCTGGACCCCGCCCGGAGGCGCAGTGCGCGAGGTCCCTGCCTGTGCCCTCGACGCCGAGCGCGTCCGTGCCGGTGCTGAGCCCGACGTCCGCAAGGTCATGGTCGGGGCCCAGCGCGTCCCCTACTGGCAGGGTGGCAAGGCCTACCAGCCCTACGCCGCCGGCTACTACGGCGGCTTCGGACCGATGCAGTGGATGTTCATGGGCATGATGTTCTCCGGCGGCCTCGAGGGCCTGGGGAACGTCATCGGTGGCGTCGGTGAGGGCATCGGTGACGCGTTCGAGGGGATCGGTGACGGCATCGGCGGGATCTTCGACGGCATCGGTGACATGTTCGACGGCTTCGGCGACTGACCCGCCCTGTCGTCGGTCTCGTTCGCGTCCGGGACAATGGGTCCGTGACGACTGACGACGCGCTGACGCTGCACACCACCCGACTCTCCGACGAGGGTGCCGATCTGGTGTTCCTGCACGGACTGTTCGGGCAGGGACGCAACTGGACGGCCATCGGGAAGAAGTTCACCCACGACCACGCCGTGCTCCTGGTCGACCTGCCCAACCACGGACAGTCCCCGTGGACCGACAGCGTTGACCTCGTCGCCGACGCGGACCGGCTGGCGGCCCTGCTGGCCCCGCGCGTCGCCGAGCGCGGCCCGGTCATCCTGGTGGGCCACAGCATGGGCGGCAAGGTCGCCATGCTCGCCGCACTGCGCCACCCGACGCTCGTCGAACGTCTCGTGGTCGTCGACATCGCGCCCGTTCCCTACGCCCACATGGACGAGTTCACCGGGTACATCGACGGGATGCTCGGCATGGATCTGACGGCGATCGCCAATCGCACCGACGCCGACGAAGCGCTGCGGGGTGCCGTCCCGTCGACCTTCGTCCGCGGATTCCTGCTGCAGAACCTCAAGCGCGACGGTGCCGGCTGGCGCTGGCAGGCCAACCTCGAGGTCCTGCGTGAACGCCTCGAGGGCGTCGGGAACTGGCCCGCAGCCTGGTCTGAGGCAGAGCCGTTCCAGCGTCCAGTGCTGTGGATCTCCGGCGGCGACTCCCACTACGTCACTGACGAGTACGTCCCTGCGATGGAAGCACTGTTCCCGCGGGTGCGTCGAGTCGCGGTCAAGAACTCAGGGCACTACCCGCACACGCAGCAGCCCGAGGTCTTCGTCGAGATCCTGCGCCGCTTCGTCGACGCCCGCCGCTGAGCCCGGTCCGCGTTTGCTCGTCGGGCCGGGAACGCGACAGGGCCGCACCGTGAACGGTGCGGCCCTGTCGTCGTCTTGAGCAGTGCTGGGCTCGAACTCAGTCCTCGTCGCCGAAACCGGCCACGACGTCGCGCAGAGCGCCGAGCTGGGAGGTGATGGCGTCGCGACGCTTGATCAGGCGCTCCACCTCGGTCTTGAGGTCGGCGAGCTCGCGCTCGGCGTCCGCGTGGCCGGCGGCGGCGATCGCCTCGGCCTGGGTCTTGGCGGAGTTCACGATCTGCTGGGCCTCGCGGCGAGCGCGGGACAGGGTTGTCTCGGCCTCGCTCGACGCGGCCTGACGTGCGGCCGTGGCGGCCGTGGTGGCGTCGCTGGCGCGCTTCTCGGCGCCGGCGGCACGCTCCTCGGCCTCCTTGACCAGACGCGAGGTCTCGGCCAGGGCGTTGCTGTGGTGCTCGGCGGCCTCCTTGGCGAGGCGCTCCTTCTCGACGGCGAGAGTGCGTCGGGCCTCGGCGACCTCGCGGTCGGCGGCAGCGCGTGCCTGCTCGGCCTCGCGGGTGGCGGTGGTGCGCAGTTCCTGCGCCTCCTGCTGGGCGGCGAGGCGCATCTGGTCTGCCTCGCGCTGCGCGGAGGCGCGAAGGTCGTCGGCCTCGGCGCGTGCGATCACGCGCTCCTGCTCGGCGTCGGCGAGGACGCGGTCGCGGGTCTCGTCGAGTTCCTTGAGCTGGACGACGCGCATGTCCTCGGCCTCACGCTCGGCCTCGGCGCGGATCACCGTGGCGTCGCGCTGGGCCTGCTCGAGCATCTCGGCGACCTCGCGCTGGGCTGCGGCGCGCACGTCGGCGGCCTCGTCCTCGGCGAGGCGCAGCATGGAGGCGGCGCGGCCGCCCAGGCCCGCGTACGTGGGGTTCTCGGCCTCGGAGAGCTGCGAGCGGCTCTGGTCGAGCTCGGCCTGCAGAGCGGCCACGCGCTGCTCGGCCGCACCGACGCGCTGCTCGAGGCTGGCGGCAGCGGTGACGATCTGGCGCAGATGCCCGTCGACCTGGTCGGGGTCGTAGCCGCGACGCACGAAGGCGAACTGCGGGGGAGCGGGGACGGCAGGGGCTCCCTGGGGGGCGTTGCCCACCACGCGGGCCGGCGTGGCGGCGATCGCGGGCTGCACCTGGGTCCGTTCCGCGGGGGGAGTGCTCCGGGACTCGATCCGCTGGGTCTTCTGCTCAGGAGCCCCCGTGGACTTCTGGTCGAAGATGGACAGGCCTTCGTCGCGGCTCATGTGCTCGACACCCTTTCAAGAAGTGCTTCAGCCGGGTTTCCCCTGCTGCTCTCTCCAGTGTGACTGATGGGAGGTGAGGACGGGCGACGGCTCGCGAAACAGAGGCTGTGAGATCAAGAAAGTCCCGGTCTGCGGACGCGCCTCAGGGGCGGAGGACCGGAGTCTCCCGCCCCTGAGGGAGGAACGGCGTGTGGTGATGTCTGGCCTGCTGGATCGGACCCGCTGGATCAGACGCCGCGGAAGCGGTTGATCTCGGTGATGTGACGCGCCCGCTTTTCCTCGTCCAGGACACCCAGACCCTCCTGGGGAGCCAGGCAGAGGACGCCGACCTTGCCCTGGTGGGAGTTCTTGTGAACGTCGAGCGAGGCCTGACCGACCTCGTCGAGGGAGTACACGCGCGACAGCGTGGGGTGGATCTTGCCCTGGGCGATCAGGCGGTTGGCCTCCCACGACTCGCGGTAGTTGGCGAAGTGCGAGGAGACGATGCGCTTGAGGTTCATCCACAGGTAGCGGTTGTCGTACTCGTGCATGTAGCCCGAGGTGGAGGCACAGGTGGTGATGACGCCGCCCTTGCGGGTCACGAAGACCGAGGCTCCGAAGGTTTCACGGCCCGGGTGCTCGAAGACGATGTCGATGTCCTCGCCGCCGGTGAGCTCGCGGATCTTGGCGCCGAAGCGCTTCCACTCCTTCGGGTTCTGCTTCGTCCCCTCCTCGTTCCAGAACTGGTAGTTCTCCTCGGAGCGGTTGATGATCAGCTCGGCTCCCATGGAGCGGGCGATCTTGGCCTTCTCCTCGTTGGAGACCACGCAGACCGGGGTGGCGCCACCGTTGAGCGCGTACTGCGTCGCGAAGCCGCCGAGGCCGCCGGAGGCGCCCCAGACGAGGACGTTGTCGCCCTGCTTCATGTTGCCGCCGTTGGCCGAGACGAGCTGGCGGTAGGCGGTGGCGTTGACCAGGCCGGGCGAGGCCGCCTCTTCCCACGTGAGGTGCTCGGGCTTGGGCATGAGCTGGTTGGCCTTGACCAGGGCGATGTGCGCGAGGCCGCCGAAGTTGGTCTCGAAGCCCCAGATTCGCTGCTCGGTGTCGAGCATCGTGTCGTTGTGGCCGTCCGGGCCTTCGAGGTCCACCGAGAGGCAGTGGGCGACGACGCGGTCGCCCGCGTGCCACTTCTGCACGCCGGGGCCGGTCTTGAGGACGACGCCGGAGAGGTCGGAGCCGACGATGTGCTTGTCGAGGTCGTGGCGCTTGCCCAGGGGGCCGGTGCGACCGAGGCGCTCCAGGAAGCCGAAGGTGGAGACGGGCTCGAAGATCGAGGTCCACACGGTGTTGTAGTTGATGGCCGAGGCCATGACGGCCACGAGGGCCTCGCCCGGGCCGAGCTCGGGGAGTGCGACCTCGTCGACGTGCAGGGACTTGCGCGGGTCCTTGTCGCGGCTGGCGACGCCGTCGAACATGTCGACCTCGTCCTTGCGGACGAAGGCAGCCCGGTAGGACTCGGGCAGTTCGAGGTTCGCGAAGTCGTCGGCGGTGGCGTTGCCGGACTGGATCGCTTCGAGGATGTTCTGCACGGATCTCTCCTAGAGGTGCTCGTGAGCTTCGCCGGGAAGGTTATGCACCAGTAACCTCCACCGGGGAGAACTATGATCCAAGTCACACGAATGGTCTGGATCTTGAGCGTCCCTGGGCGAGAAGTGGGCGTGTCGCGGATGGTTCGGGGGACGAGTGTGCAGGGGGCGTCGAAGCCCCGGAAATGCCGCGAGAGCCGGACCTCGGTGAGGTTCCGGCTCTCGGGAGATGCTGCGTCGAACGGGGCAGGAATCAGTGGTGGGCGTCGGCCGCGGGCTCGACCAGTTCGACCAGCACGCCGCCGGCGTCCTTGGGGTGGACGAAGTTGATGCGCGAGTTGGCGGTGCCGCGCTTCGGCTCGGGGTAGAGCAGGCGGACGCCGCGCTCGCGCAGGACGGCGCTGACGGCGTCGACGTCGGTGACGCGGTAGGCGAGCTGCTGCAGGCCGGGGCCGGAGCGGTCGAGGAACTTCGCGATCGTGGAGTTCTCGTTCAGGGGAGCGAGCAGCTGGATGCACGAGCCGGAGTCGCCGACGGCGACCATCGCCTCGCGCACGCCCTGCTCCTCGTTGGTCTCCTCGTGGGCGACCTCCATGCCGAAGACGTCCTTGTAGAACTTGATCGCGACGTCCAGGTCGGGCACGGCGATGCCGACGTGGTCGATGGCGGTGAAGAGGGGGGCGGGGATCTCCAGGGGTGCAGTCATGGACACATGTTCACCCGCGTGCTCGCGAGAGCTGCGCACAGGTCCACATCAGGGACACTCGCAGGCCCCCCGAACGGGGGGACTAGGCTCACGTCAACCGAAGCACTCAGGAGGCACCTCGCTCATGTCTGGCACCACTTCCGTCATCGTCGCTGGCGCGCGTACCCCGATCGGCCGCCTTCTCGGCGGACTCAAGGACCTCACCGCAGCAGACCTCGGTGGCATCGCCATCAAGGGCGCCCTGGAGAAGGCCGGCATCTCCGGCGACCAGGTCGAGTACGTCCTCATGGGCCAGGTCATCCAGGCCGGCACTGGTCAGATCACCGCTCGTCAGGCCGCCGTCAAGGGCGGCATCCCGATGGGTGTTCCCGCGCTGACCATCAACAAGGTCTGCCTCTCCGGCATCAACGCGATCGCCCTGGCCGACCAGATGATCCGTGCCGGTGAGCACGACGTCATCGTCGCCGGCGGCATGGAGTCCATGACCCAGGCCCCGCACCTGCTGCAGAAGTCCCGTGAGGGCTTCAAGTACGGCGACACCGGCCTCGTCGACTCGATGGCCTACGACGCCCTCTACGACCAGTTCACCCAGCAGGCCATGGGCAACCTCACCGAGGCGTGCAACGCCGGTGGTGCCCAGCTGACCCGCGAGGAGCAGGACGCCTTCGCCGCGCAGTCGCACCAGCGTGCTGCCAAGGCACAGGCCAACGGCGTCTTCGACAACGAGATCGTCCCGGTCACGATCAAGACCCGCAAGGGCGAGGTCGTCATCTCCGCGGACGAGGGCGTCCGTGGTGAGACCACCGCCGAGTCTCTCGGCAAGCTCCGCCCCGCGTTCGCCAAGGACGGCACCATCACCGCCGCCTCGTCGTCGCAGATCTCCGACGGTGCCGCTGCCGTCGTCGTGATGAGCAAGGCCAAGGCCGAGGAGCTCGGCCTGGAGTGGCTCTGCGAGATCGGTGCCTCCGGCCAGGTCGCCGGCCCCGACTCCACCCTGCAGCTCCAGCCGGCCAACGCCATCAAGAAGGCGGCCGACAAGGAGGGCATCGCCGTCTCAGACATCGACCTGTTCGAGATGAACGAGGCCTTCGCGGCCGTTGGTATCGAGTCGGCCCGTGCGCTCGGTGTCTCCGAGGACATCGTCAACGTCAACGGCGGCGCCATCGCGCTGGGCCACCCGGTGGGCATGTCCGGAGCCCGCGTGGTCCTGCACGTCGCGCTCGAACTGCAGCGTCGTGGCGGCGGCATCGGTGCCGCTGCCCTCTGCGGTGGTGGCGGTCAGGGCGACGCCCTGATCGTGCGGGTCCCGAAGGTCTGAGAGCACGCATGAGCAACGCTCACGGGGGCCGGCGCCGCAAGGCGTCGGTCCCCGACCTCGTCTCCGGGGCGCTGGACGGGAACCCTGTCGCGCTGGCACGTCTGCTGTCCCTGGTGGAGAACGGCGCTCCCGGTCTGAGGGAAGCGATGTCGCTGTTGGCGCCGCATGCCGGTCGGGCCCACGTCGTGGGCATCACCGGTGCACCGGGCGTCGGCAAGTCCACCAGCACCAACGCGCTCGTCTCCGAGCTCCGTTCGCGTGGCAGGCGAGTGGCGGTCCTGGCCGTGGACCCGTCCTCGCCCTTCTCCGGAGGTGCGCTGCTGGGGGACCGGATCCGGATGGAGGATCACGCCACCGACGCGGGAGTCTTCCTTCGCTCGATGGCCTCGCGTGGCCACCTGGGTGGGCTGTCCTGGGCGGCGCCGCAGGCCCTGCGGGTCCTCGACGCAGCAGGCTTCGACGTCGTCCTGGTCGAGACGGTCGGCGTGGGCCAGAGTGAGGTCGAGATCGCTGGGCTCGCCGACACCTGCGTCGTCCTGCTTGCCCCCGGCCTGGGGGACGGCATCCAGGCGGCGAAGGCCGGGATCCTGGAGATAGGCGACCTCTACGTCGTCAACAAGGCTGACCGCGAGGGTGCGGACACGGTGCGCCGGGAACTGCGCAGCATGTTCAGCCTCAGCGGTTCGTCGCAGGAGGGCTGGCGCCGGCCGGTCCTCAAGGCGGTGGCACGCACGGGCCAGGGCGTGGCGGAGTGGGCCGATGCCCTGGAAGCGCATCTGGAACACTCCCGCGAGAGCGGGACGTTGGACGTTCGGCGTCGCCGTCGAGCTCGCCGTGAGGTCGAACAGATCGCGACCGAGATGTTGCGTGCCCGATGGTCGCTCGCCGGTGGGGGAGAAGCCCTGGAGTCATTGGCGGTCGAGATCGTCGCAGGGCGGAGTGATCCCTGGAGCGCTGCGGACCTGTTGGTCGGCCACTCGTCCTGACGAACAGCTGGGGGCCCGACGCTGTGATGCGTCGGGCCCCCAGCTGTTTCATGCGGAGAGGATCTCCTTGGCGGTGCGCTGTGCGTGCACGATCGCGAGTCCCAGGACCGTCTCCTGCAGGGTGATGCGGAGCAGGAGTCCTGCCTCGGGACGGGGAGCATGGACCACCGCGACCATGTCGCCGGTCACCAGCGTCACCGTGGCGACGTCCAGCGCGTCCGGCGGAAGCCCCAGCCCGTCGCACAGGCGGGAGGTGGAGACAGCCAGAGCTTCAGCCTCCTCGGCGCTCACGCCGACGTGGGCCACTGCAGCGCCGTCGTGGGTGGCCACCACCGCGGAGCGGAATCCGTCCAGTCGGGTGGCCAGTGCCTCGAGGATCTCCCCGATGGCGGGCTGCAGGTCGAGGAGCGTCGCCGGAATCGGCGCTGCTCCCCGATGCCGTGGGTCCATGGCTGCCTGACGCCGACGTACCTCCAGTGCGGTCCCCTGGAGGCCCATCACCTTGGGGCGCGAACCGTCCGGCGTACGTGAGGGCAGAGGCGGCGCCGTTGACTGCCCCAGGAGGTCCACGGTCGAGGCTGGTGCTTCGTCCGTGAAGGCCTCGGTCTCTGGCATGCCCATGAGCCACCGCGTGATCCTGGATCCTTGTCGGCTCATCGCCACGTGCTCCGTGCTGCGGGTTCTACCGCTCAGCCCAGGGCGGTGGCGGCGGACTTCACCGCGTTGCGGAGCAGGGCCAGGTTGGTGGAGGAGCGATCCGCGGCGACGTAGATGAAGGCGCCGTCGCCCACGAGCTGGATCAGGTGGAGCTGGTCGCCCAGGGTGAGCAGCATGTCCTCGAGACCGGTGGTGATGTTGAGGACGCGCATCGTGTTGAGCTTCGCCTTGACGAGCTCGGAGTTGTAGGCAGAGGCGACGTCGAGGTCGAAGTCGGGACGGCTCGTACGCGAGGCCAGCGGCATTCCGCTGTCCAGGTCGACCAGCGAAGCGGCGATGAAACCCTGCACGGAGGTGGAGATCTGGGCGATGACTGCGTCGAACTGGTTCTCGGACATGGCTGTCTCCTGACAGTGGTGGGGTGGGGCGGGGCACCGTGGCGTGCGGTGCGTCGGGATGGCCTCCGCGGCAGCAAGGGCACGGCCGCTGGGAGTGGTGTCCGTCAGGCTAGGGCGAGAGGTATCTCGTTCGCTGGAATATTCACGAAGTTGCGTGTGGAAACGTGAAGAAGCGCTGGATGCAGTCCACGTACCCGCCTTGGGGCTGTCGGTGAAGGGCGTGCCACTGGTAGGAAGGTCCAGACCTGTGGCCACACTTCGGACGGAGTCAGTACGTGAAGATGAAGAAGTTGCTCCTCATCGTCTTCGTGGCCTTCCTGCTCTTCTGGCTGTTCCAGGACCCGTCCGGCATGGCCGCCGCGCTCGAGAGCCTGTTCACCAAGGCATGGGACCTCTGTGCGGGATTCTTCGACTCGGTGCTGTCCTTCGTACGCGAGTTGGGGTGAGTCGATGTGGGACTCGTCGCGAGGCTGGGCGACCCGGACGTCGGTCAGTACCTCTTGCGTGAAGAGGGTGAGGTCGTGGTGGACGAGGTGCGTCACCACTGGGTTGCCTACTCCCGCGCCAGCCTCGAGTTCGTCCTCGGACTGCTGGCTCTGACCCTGGTTCCCTTCGCAGAGGTCGACGTTGCGTGGCTGCCTCTGGTGATTGGCCTGGTGCTCTGGGGGCGAGCGGCCTGGCTGGGACTGGTGGAGCACATGGACCGCTTCGTCATCACGAACATGCGCGTCTTCCGGGTGCACGGCGTCCTCAATCGCAAAGCAGCCACGATGCCGCTGGCCCGCATCCTCGACATCACCGTCATCAAGCCCCTCGCGGGCCGGATCTTCGGGTACGGACACTTCTGCTTCGAGTCCGCCGCTCAGGAACAAGGGCTGCGTGACATCCGGTTCGTCGGTCGCCCCAACGACCGCGACCAGTCCATCCAACGGGTCGTGCAACGAGCGGGCCTGCGCGGGCCCAAGATTCCCAACTGACCCGGCGTTCCCGCTGGGCCGGGAACGACTCAGACGTGCTGGTCGGCGGTGAAGGTCTGGCCGCTCAGGGCGCGCGCCCCGCTGGAGGCGAGAAACAGGGTGATGGACGCCAGGTCGGCAGCGGTGGCTGAGGGGCGCAGGCGCGTGATCACCGCACCGCCGTTCTCCCTGTGCGCCCACGAGCTCTGGGCCGGCAGGTTGGGGCGAGACGCCGCCAGGACCGCGTTCACCCGGGCCCCGAGGCGTGACCAGGCGCGTCCGGTCTGGGCCGTCAGGGAGCGGAACTCGGCCTCGGCCTCAGCCGGGGGAAGGGTGAGGGTCAGCCAGTCCAGGCTCTGGCCCGTGTGCACCACTGCGCCGCCGCCGGCGTGGGCGGTGGAGCAGAGTCTGGCCCGGAGCTGCTGCGTGAGGCGCTGTGGCCCGACGAGGCCCAGACGCGCGGAGTGCATCAGGAACTCGCGCTCGTGTTCGTCGAAGGCACCCGGCAGCCGTGCGCCGGCCGCATTGACGAGGACGTCGACCTGGCCGATGCGTTCCACGAAGGAGTCGATGCCTTCGCTGCTCGCGAGTTGCAACTGGTGGTAGGAGAAGCGGTCCAGATCGGCGTCGTAGAGCGACGGGAGGATCTTGGTTCCCGTCACCGACACCCTGGCGCCGCAGGCACGGAACGCCTCGGCGATCTCCAGGCCCGTTCCGCGCGCACCTCCGGTCACCACGACGTGGCGTCCACTGAAGTCAAAACCGACGTCGATCACCGACATCCCCTCCGCCCCTCATCGGGAGAACAGAGCCTCACCGACGTCTCCCTGTCCAGCCGGCGAGCGTCGGCCGGACGTGAGGTTTCTATCATTCGGGTCACGATTCGGGAAGGGGGTGGCAACGCCCTGTTCACCCTCCGGAACGCCGGGCGAAGCCGTCAGGGGACACGCCGCGGACTCAGCGTCGCGTGGCGAGGGGGCATCCGGAAGAATGTCGCCCATGACCCAGCAGCCCTTCAGCCGTCCCGGTGCCGTCGACCTCTCTGCTCTTCGACGCCCCGCCGCGCCTGCCCGTCCGGCCGCAGGTGCCCCCGTCGACCCTGAGGCCGCCGTTGCCGGCAGCGCCTACTCGGTCGTCGTCGACGAGCAGAACTTCCAGACCCTGCTCGAATCCAGCATGAACGCTCCTGTGCTCCTCGTGTTCTTCTCGCGCACCCGGATGCCGGAGTCTGGCCAGCTGGCAGACGACCTCGAGACCCTGGCCGACGAGTTCGAGGGGCGTTACCTCGTCGGGCTCGTCGACGTGGAGCAGGCGCCCACGATCGCCCAGGCCATGCAGATCCCGTCGGTGCCTCTCGTCGTGGCCGTCGTGGACGGGCGCCCCATGCCGCTCTTCCAGGAGATCGCGCCGATCGACCAGCTCCGCGAAGCGCTCACCCAGGTCGGTCAGCAGCTCACCGCGCAGGGCATCACCACGCGTCACCAGCCGCGCCACACCGGTGAGGTCGAGGGCGCGGAGGGGGAGACCTACGACCCCCGGTACGCCCCTGCCATGGAGGCGCTGGCTGCTGGTGACTCCGCCGGGGCAGTGGCCGAGTACCAGAAGCTCGTGACCGCCAACCCTGCCGACACCGAAGCAGCCGTCGGCCTGTCGCGGGCCAAGCTCATCCACCGCACTCGCGGTGTCGACCTCCAGGCCGCCCGCGCCGCTGCTGCCGCTGGCCCCGACGACGTCGATGCCCAGCTCCTGGTCGCTGACCTCGACCTGCTCGGCGGTCACGTCGAGGACGCCTTTGCGCGCCTCACCGACCTGGTGCGACGCACCGCCGGGGACGAGCGGACCCGGGTGCGCAACCACCTCGTCGAACTGTTCGCCGTCGTCGGTGGTGAAGACCCGCGCGTCCTGCGCGGACGTCAGAACCTGGCCTCCGCCCTCTTCTGATCCCGCGATGACGACGAAGGGCCCTGCCGCACGGCAGGGCCCTTCGTCGTCCGTGGCTCGGGACGTCGGTGGGCCCGGGTGATGACGGGCCGGCGTCGCGGGATCAGACCGGACTCTCTGGGGGCCTTCCGGACTCCCGGTAGGACGCACCGTCCTGGAGTGCGCGCAGGGACTGCTCGACACGCCGAGCGGTGAAGTCAGCGGACCGCTCGCGCACCTCGTCCAGGGTGCAGAAGTGCAGAGCCTTGATCTCGCGCGGGTCCAGGACCGCACGCCCCAGCAGCGAGGAGTCGTGGACCCCACCGTCGAAGACCATGCACAGGGCGTCGTCCCAGCCGCTCCACGCCGGTAGCCAGTCGGTGAGCAACAGCCCCCGGGCAGGGATGCGCAGGGAGAGCTCCTCGGAGATTTCGCGTGAGACCGCGGCGTGGGGGGACTCACCGACTTCCACCACACCTCCGGGAAGGTCGAGGTCGGGCTTGTAGGTGAGTTCGCACATCAGTACTCGGGAGGAGTCGTCGCGCACCAACATCTGCGCGATCGCCCGCTTGCGGGGCAGGAAGGCGTTGAGCAGTTGTCGGAACCCGGCCGGTTCGGAGACGGGCGCGTCCGTGGCCAGACGTCCGTACAGGATGCGATCGTGGTGCACGCCGTCCTCGACAGCTCCGCCGCGCACCACTCCCTCACGCTGCAGACCGGACCAGGTGGCCAGCCGCTGCGAGGCCGAGTCCTCGGGGGCGATCCACGCCTCGACACGCCCGTGGTCCACCAAAGCGCGGGCGATGAGTTCCCGCACCAGTCGCGCGGTGTCGTTGAAGCTCTCCGTGGCCAGCGCAGCGGGCCACCACAGGAGTGCAACCCCTGGGCGACTGGTGGTCAGGCTCGGATCAAGGCTCACGCCCTCACCCTAGCGACGGTGTGTGCAGCGCCACCGGCGCCGGGCCTCAGCCGATGCCTGGAACCTGGGTGGCCGCGAGACGCGCCTCGAGTGAGGCGGTGCGAGCCAGGTGGCGCGCCTGGCGCTTGGCGTCCTTGGTCGCACGACGGGTTCGCCACGCGAGGCCGGGCTTGCCCTCGGTGTCCACCGCAGCCAGGACGAGACCGCCGAGGATGGAAGCGTTCTTGGCGGTCTGGTGGAGATCACCGCGACGCTGGGTCGGATCGGTGGCCCTCCAGAACGGGTGCGAGACCACGGTGCTCGGCACCAGCGTGGCCGCGAGCACGATCGACGACGTCCGGGGGAGACGTCCAGTGGCGAGCGTCGCCGCCGCGACGAGCTGTACCCCGGCCGTGGCCCGGGCGATCACCAGTGGATCCTGGGGGATCGGGATGCCCCGGCTGCGCAGCGCGGGCACGACCCGGTCGGTGAGGTTGCGGGCGCGTACGGCGGCGGTGGCGGGATCGCGCAGGACCTGAGCGCCGCCGACGGCGAAGACGCTGGCGAGAAGAGGGCGGGCAAGACGTCGAGTGATGGCCATACCCCTTGCCTACACCCTTCTGGGTGGGATGTGCACCCATCACACGGGTCGGGGGAGTGCGAACTTCGCGGGAGAGGGTGTCGTTAGGCTCGCCCCGTCCGCCGGCCGAGGCCGGTCAACGTGCACGGAAGCAGGAGTGATGTCACATGGGTGAGTTCGTCAGGCTCGAGGTCGTCGACGGTGTCGCGACGTTGAGGTTGGATCGTCCCAAGATGAACGCCCTCGACTCGGCGATGCAGGAGGAGATCCGGGCGGCTGCCCGCGAGGCCACCGAGCGCGACGACGTGAAGGCCGTCGTGGTGTGGGGAGGTGAGCGCGTCTTCGCCGCCGGCGCCGATGTCAAGGAGATGGCCGACATGTCGTACACCGACATGGTCAAGCGTTCCGGTGAGCTCCAGGCCTGCTTCTCGGCCGTCGCGAAGATTCCCAAGCCCGTCGTCGCCGCCGTCAACGGGTACGCCCTCGGCGGTGGCTGCGAGCTCGCACTCTGTGCCGACGTCCGGATCGCTGCCGAGAATGCAGTCTTCGGTCAGCCCGAGATCCTGCTCGGCATCATCCCCGGCGCCGGTGGCACCCAGCGCCTCACGCGTCTGGTCGGGCCCTCCAAGGCCAAGGACCTCATCTTCACCGGTCGTTTCGTCAAGGCCGACGAGGCGCTGGCGATCGGCCTGGCCGACCGCGTCGTCCCGGCCGAGGAGGTCTACGACGAGGCGGTGAAGTGGGCCTCGCAGTTCACCGCCGCCGCTTCGTTCGCGTTGCGCGCCGCCAAGGAAGCCGTCGACAAGGGCATCGAGGTCGACCTCGAGACCGGCCTTGAGATCGAGCGCCAGCAGTTCGCCGCCCTCTTCGCCACCGAGGACCGCGCCATCGGCATGGGCTCGTTCGTCGAGCACGGCCCGGGCAAGGCCCAGTTCGTCGGCCGATGAGTCGATCTGACGGCGCACGGCCGTCGTCGGTCCGGGGCCCCCGGGGTCGTGCTGCGCGCACGCTCCGGGGGCTCTGTTCCGTCGTGGCGGTCCTGCTGGCCGTGAGCGTGCTCCTGCTGCTCCTGGGCGCTGAGGGCGACCTGCCGGGGTGGACGTACGTCGCCCGAGGGGCGGACGCGGTCTCGCCGTCGGTTCTGGAGGGGCTCGGGCCGGGGATTGCCTTCGTGGGTGAGGGGCTGCGGGAGTCCGCGGCGCGATGGAGCGTGGCCGCCCTGGGCTGGCTCGTTCTCGGTGTGCTGCTCGGAAGCGTGCTGGGGTGGATCTCGGGCGGCCGCAGGCGGAGGTGAGGGACCCGGCGAGGGTGCTCGGTCGGCGTCACCCATCTTGGGGAGTGTGCAGTCAGGACGGCTGCGAGGGGTGCCGGGCGGACTCGGATGTGACTACAGTCACGAGACGTTGTTACGCACAGGTAACAACGTCTGCTGACAAGCATCTGGGAGGAAACCTTGTCCATGCTCCGCATCCGCCGTTCGTTCGCCGCTCTCGCCACGTCCGCCGTGGCCGCTTCGGGCCTCGTGGCTCTCTCGCCGGCCGCCTCTGCCGCGGCCTCCGACGTCCCGTTCAACTGCGCCTTGCCATTCCTGGGCGCCAAGGTCTTCACGGTGAGCGCCGATGCGACCTTCCCTGCCAAGGTGCAGGCCGGCAAGGCGAGCTCCTACGAGTTCGTCGCCACGGTGTCCATTCCCGACGATGTGCGCCGTGACGCGCGAGGGCTGCTGGGTGAGAAGGTCAGCGGAAGTGCCACTGTCCCGTCGACCCTGGGTTCGCAGGCGCTCACCGTCGCCGCCACCATTCCCACTGTCGAGATTCCGACGACCGAGGGCCCCTTGGTCGTCCAGGTGAAGGGCAAGGGGAACTTCGTTGCTCCCGCAGCGGGCACTGCTGCTGTCACGGTCAAGGACTTCGACGCAGCGCTGGTCTTCAACAAGAACGGTGTCGACGGCAGCCCGTTCAAGATCAAGTGCAGCGCTGCGAGCGCCGTCGAGATCGCCACGGTCAAGGTCACTGCCGCCCCCAAGGCGCCGGTCAAGGCGACGTCGAAGACCACGGTCAAGATCGCCAAGAAGGGCAAGAAGGCCACTGCGACCGTCACGGTCAAGGTTGGCAAGAAGGCCGCCGCGGGCAAGGTGAGCGTCTCGCTCAAGCAGGGCAAGAAGACCAAGAAGGTCACGGTCAAGCTCAATGCCAAGGGCGTCGGCAAGGCCACCTTCTCCAAGCTCGCCAAGGGCAAGTTCACCGTGAAGGCGACCTATGCCGGGAATGCCAAGACCAAGGGCTCGAAGAAGTCGGTCATGGGCAAGATCTGATCCGCTCCGAGCGCGGCACGGCCTCCCGGCGACGGGGCGTTCCGTGCTGCTCCGAAGTGAACCGCAGCAGCCCCGTCCGGCGACGCCGGACGGGGCTGACTGATTTTGGGTAATCGCAGGTCAGCGGTGGTTTCCATGCATTTCTTGTGGCTAAGGTCACAGGTTGTTGCGGGTGCGCATTCTCGGGCTCGCAACGCACATTCCTAGGGAGGGAAACTCAATGCGTTCGTTCTTCAATCGCCCTGTCACGCTCGTGGCCTCGACCGCTCTCACGGCCGCCGGTCTCGTCGGCATGGCTGGCACGGCCCACGCTGCTGCGGCACCCACGCAGAGCTTCAACTGTGCGGTCTCGATTCTCACTGACCAGGCCTTCACGCTTGACGTGACGCCTGATCTCCCGGCGGCCGTCACCCAGGGTGACAGCATCACCGGAACCTTCTCGGGCAGCGTCAGTGTGCCGAACAGCACCGTCAGTGCTGCCTACGCGTTCCTGAACGGCCGAGCGCTGGAGGGCACCGCCACGATCCAGGCGAAGTTCGGCGACAAGCCGATCGAGCTGACCGCTTCCCTGCCGAAGACCGCGCTCCCGTCAGGCGGCGTGCTCCAGATCCCCGTCAGTGGCTCCGGAACGTGGGTCGCCGACACCACCGGCACCCAGGAGCTCACCATCCAGGGCTTCGAGGCGCCGCTCACCATGACCAAGGCCGACGGCACCAGCCAGGCCGCGGCTGCGTCGTGCAAGGCAGCCGCGGGCAACAAGGCGATCGGTTCCACCGTCGTCAGCGCCCCGGCCCCGGAGCCGACGCCGGAGCCGACGCCGGAGCCGACCCCGGAGCCGACCCCGGAGCCGACGCCGGAGCCGACGCCCACGCCGGAGCCCACCGCGACCCCGACCCCGACCCCGACCCCGACGGCGACCCCGACTGTGACGCCGAAGCCCAGCCCCACGGCCACCCCGACGCCGACCACTGCTCCGGGTACGCCCAGCCCGGCGCCGTCGAAGTGGACGCCCGTCACGGTGCTGATCACGGTGGCGCTGACGATCCTGCGTGATCTGCTGAAGGCAGTGCTCAAGAAGCACTGATCCTGCCTTGCTCGCCGGGTTTCGGCCCGCGTGGCAGTGAACTGTGAAATGCCCCACCGTGGACCTCCGTTCCACGGTGGGGTTTCGCGGTTGTACTCTCGCTCACACATTCGAGTGCACAGGAGGAGCCTTCGGGCGAACCGCCATGAACATTGTTGTCTGCGTGAAGTACGTCCCCGACGCGACTGCCGATCGGCAGTTCAAGTCGGACAACACCGTCGACCGCGTCGGCGTCGACGGCCTGCTGTCCGAGCTCGACGAGTACGCCGTCGAGCAGGCGCTCCAGGTCAAGGAGAAGCGCGACGGCGAAGAGATCACCGTCACCGCGCTGAGCGTCGGCCCCGAGAAGGCCGTCGACGCCGTCCGCAAGGCGCTGCAGATGGGTGCCGACAAGGGCGTCCACGTGCTCGACGACGCGATCGCGGGCTCTGACGCCGCCGCGACCTCGCTCGTCATCGCCAAGGCTGTCGAGAAGGTCGGCCCCGTGGACCTCGTCGTCTTCGGCATGGCTTCGACCGACGCCGGCATGGGCGTCGTCCCCGCCATGGTCGCCGAGCGCCTCGGCCTGCCCCAGGTCACTCTCGCCTCCGTGGTCGAGACCCAGGGCAACCAGGTCCGCATCAAGCGCGACGGCGACGCGGCCACCGAGGTCATCGGCGGCACGCTGCCGCTGGTCCTCTCGGTGACCGACCAGTCGGGCGAGGCTCGTTACCCGTCCTTCAAGGGCATCATGGCCGCGAAGAAGAAGCCGCTGGAGACCTTCTCGGTCGCCGACCTCGGCATCGACGCCGGTCAGGTAGGCCTGGCCGCCGCGTGGACGCAGGTGGAGGCCACCGCTGCCCGCCCGCCGCGCACCGCCGGCGAGATCGTCAAGGACGAGGACGGCTCGGGCGCCACGGCGCTCGTCGAGTTCCTCGCCTCGAAGAAGTTCATCTGAGGAGCCTGAACATGTCTGAAGTTCTCGTTGTCGTCGACCACGTCGACGGTGCGGTCAAGAAGCCGACCTACGAGCTGCTGACCATCGCTGCCCGTCTGGGTGAGCCGTCGGCCGTCTTCATCGGTTCCGCTGCTCAGGGCGCGCAGGTTGCCGAGGCCGTCAAGGCCTACGGTGCTGAGAAGGTCTACGTCGTCGACGACGCGCAGATCAAGGGTTACCTCGTCGCCCCGAAGGCCGAGGTCCTCCAGCAGCTCGTCGCCAAGACCAGCCCGGCCGCCGTGCTGATCCAGTCCTCCGCCGAGGGCAAGGAGATCGCGGCTCGCCTGTCGGTCAAGATCTCCTCCGGTCTGATCACCGACGCCGTCGACGTTCAGGCTGGTGGCATCACCACCCAGTCCGTGTTCGCCGGCAACTTCACGGTGAACGCCAAGGCGACCCAGGGCACTCCGGTGATCACGGTCAAGCCCAACTCTGCCGCCCCGGTGGAGAAGGCTGCAGCTGGCGCCGTCGAGCAGTTCGACGCCGTCATCTCCGACGCCGCCAAGACTGCCCAGATCGTGGCGTCGCAGCCGCGTCAGGCATCGGGTCGCCCCGAGCTCACCGAGGCCGCCGTCGTGGTCTCCGGTGGTCGTGGCACCGGTGGCGACTTCACCTCGGTGGAGGCGTTCGCCGACTCGCTCGGTGCCGCTGTCGGCGCCTCGCGCGCCGCCGTCGACTCCGGCTGGAAGCCGCACACCTTCCAGGTCGGCCAGACCGGCAAGACCGTCTCGCCGCAGCTCTACGTCGCGGCGGGCATCTCCGGTGCCATCCAGCACCGTGCCGGCATGCAGACCGCCAAGACCATCGTCGCGGTCAACAAGGACGAAGAGGCTCCCCTCTTCGAGCTGGTCGACTTCGGTGTGGTCGGCGACCTGCACGCCGTTCTCCCGGCTGCCACCGCGCAGATCGAGGCCCGCAAGGGCTGATCGACCACGGTCGTTCCGAGACCCCGTCACCCGGTGGGTGGCGGGGTCTCGTCGTTCCAGCGTGCGTGCTGGCACGCAACGTGGGGCACGCTGATGACCGCATCGTGGGACGGATGAGGACGGCGTGGACCGGAATCTCTCGCATGCTGGTCGGCGACCTAGAATTCGTTGCCATGAGCACCGTTGAGCACTCTGTCGTCACCGCCGTCCAGGAGGTCGCAGTCAAGGCCCGTGAGGCCAGCTACGACCTTGCCGTTGCGACCCGGACGGTGAAGGACGCAGCGCTGCTCGCGATGGCCGATGCGCTCCTGGCCTCCACCGACTCGATCCTGGCCGGCAACGCCGAGGACGTGGCCCGCGCCGAGGCGAACGGCACCTCGCCCAACATCATCGACCGTCTGCGCCTCGACCCCGAGCGCCTCGAGGGCATGGCGCAGGGCCTGCGTGACGTCGCCGGGCTTCCGGACCCCGTGGGTGAGGTCGTTCGCGGATCGACGCTGGCCAACGGCCTCGAACTGCGTCAGGTCCGCGTGCCCTTCGGTGTCATCGGCATGATCTACGAAGCCCGTCCCAACGTCACGGTCGACGCGGCCGGCATCTGCCTGAAGTCGGGCAACGCGGTGCTTCTGCGCGGATCGTCGAACGCCCGTTCGTCCAACGCTGCGATCGTCGAGGCCCTGCGCGGCGCCGTCGTCGCCTCCGGCCTGCCTGCTGACGCCGTCCAGATGGTGCCGGGTGAGACCCACGACTCCGTCAAGGCCCTGATGCGTGCTCGCGGTCTGGTGGACCTGCTGATCCCGCGTGGTGGGGCAGGCCTGATCAACTCGGTCGTGACCGAGTCGATCGTCCCCGTCATCGAGACCGGCGTCGGCAACTGCCACGTCTACGTCGACGCCGCCGCAGACCTCGAGAAGGCCCTGGCGATCGTCATGAACTCCAAGACCCAGCGCAACAGCGTCTGCAACGCCGCCGAGTCGCTCCTCGTCCACGAGGACGTAGCCAGCGAATTCCTGCCGCGCGTGGTCGAGGCCCTTCAGGGTGCCGGTGTCACCATCCACGGCGACGAGCACTTCGCCGACTTCGACGGCGTCCTGCCGGTGACCGAGGAGGACTACGCCGAGGAGTTCCTCGCCGCCCGCATCGCGGCGAAGGTCGTCGTGGACGTCGAGGAGGCGATCGCGCACGTGCGTCGCTACTCCTCAGGGCACACCGACGCCATCGTCACCGAGGACATGGCGGCCAGCCGTCGTTTCGTCGCGGCGGTCGACTCCGCTGCCGTGGCGGTCAACGCCTCCACCCGTTTCACCGACGGCGGCGAGTTCGGGTTCGGTGCCGAGATCGGCATCAGCACCCAGAAGCTCCACGCCCGCGGCCCGATGGGTCTGCCCGAGATGACTTCGACGAAGTACGTCGTGGTCGGCGACGGCCACGTCCGCTGATCACCTGAACACCCGATAGGATCCCTCCCATGCTGAACTCTGCCATCGTCCTCGCATCCTCCGAAGAAGCCCACGCCTGGGGCGGGGCTGACCCGTACTGGGTCGGCGCAACCGTCCTCGTGATCATGCTCGGCATGATCGGCGCTCTGATCGCCTTCGGCAACGGCCGCGAGCACAGCTGAGTTGAACACCCCACGTCGGGTCGGCGTGATGGGCGGGACGTTCGATCCCGTCCATCACGGCCACTTGGTGGCCGCCTCGGAGGTGCAGTCGAAGTTCGACCTCGACGAAGTCATCTTCGTGCCCACCGGTGACCCGTGGCAGAAGGCTGACCGCCAGGTCTCGCCGGCCGAGCACCGTTACCTGATGACGGTCATCGCCACTGCCTCCAACCCGCGGTTCAAGGTCTCGCGCGTCGACATTGACCGCGACGGGCCGACGTACACGATCGACACCCTGCGCGACCTCCGGGCGCAGATGCCCGACGCCGAACTGTTCTTCATCACCGGCGCCGACGCACTCGCCGACATCTTCACCTGGCGCGACGCCACGGAGCTCTTCAGCCTGGCTCAGTTCGTCGGTTGCACGCGTCCCGGGTACGAGATGGATCCCGCGACGTTGGCGGCGATCCCCGCCGACCGTGTGACGATGGGGGAGATCCCTGCGTTGGCCATTTCGTCGACGGACTGCCGTCGTCGCACCCAACGCGGCGAGCCGGTCTGGTACCTCGTGCCTGACGGGGTCGTCCAGTACATCGCCAAGCACCACCTCTACACCGACTCCGCCCCTCGGGTCGCGGAGCAGAAGGACCCTTCGTGAGCGCCACCGATCACGCCCTCGCCCTCGTGCGCACCGCAGCGATCGCTGCCTCTGACAAGCTCGCCGACCGCATCATGGCGTTCGACGTCAGCGACACCCTCGCGATCACCGAGTCGTTCGTCCTCGCCTCGGCCTCGAACGACCGCCAGGTCCGGGCCATCGCCGAGGAGATCGAGGACCAGATCCGTGAGCAGCACGGCGAGAAGCCGCTGCGCCGCGAGGGTCACCGTCAGGGTCGTTGGATCCTGCTGGACTTCGCTGACGTGGTCATCCACGTCCAGCACACCGAGGAGCGTGCGTTCTACTCCCTCGAGCGTCTGTGGCGCGACTGCCCGGCCATCGAGCTGCCGGCCGAGGTCGGGCCGCACGCCGGTGAGCACGTTGTCGACGACTCCGAGGACGACCCGGACGCACTCGCTCCCGCCATCGTCTGATCCGGACGAACGAGCGGAGCACTGACATGGGAGCAGGCACCACGGTGAGCGAGAGCGCGCCGAGGCGCCTGCTCCTTCTGCGTCACGGACGCACCTCCTGGAATCTCGAAGGACGGGTCCAGGGACAGACCGACGTTCCCCTGGACGAGGTCGGGGTCGAGCAGGCCCGGTTGGTCGCGCCGGCGCTGGCCAAGTACGCCCCGGTCCTGGTGCGAAGTTCCGACCTCGCTCGCGCGCGGGTGACTGCTGAGGCGGTGGCCGACGCGTGTGGGGTGGAGGTCTCACTCGACTCCCGCCTGCGGGAGTTCGACCTGGGGGAGCGCGCGGGAGCCCGGCTCACCGACTATGCCGCGGCCCACGCCGACGAGTACGCAGCGTTCCGTGCGGGTCGCTACGACGTCGTGCCCGGTGGGGAGAGCAGGGAGCAGCTCGTCGAGCGTTTCGTGCCCGCGGTGCAGGACGCGCTGCGTGCACTGCGCCCGGGGGAGTTGGGCGTGGTGGTGGCGCACGGCGCCGCGCTGAAGGTGGCGGTCGCCGCGCTGCTGGGCTGGCCGGCGGAGGCCGTGGGCACGATGCACGCCCTGGGCAACTGTCACTGGGTCGAGATCGACGATTCCGGGGCGCCGGAGAACCTTGCCGGTGGCCTGCGTCTGGTCGCCTGGAACCGGCACGCCTGAGCCTGCTGCAGGGCTCGGAGGCCGGAGCGGTGCGAGGGCGCTTGCGTCCGGTACCCCCTGATTTCCCACGCATGCGGGCGTGTACTAATGTTTTCCATGTCGCCGCGAGAGCGGGGGCAAACCCCAGCGGGGGTGTGGCGCAGCTGGTAGCGCACCTGCATGGCATGCAGGGGGTCAGGGGTTCGAGTCCCCTCACCTCCACCGCAACGAAAGGCCCGGACATTGCGTCCGGGCCTTTCGTCATTGCGGCTGTCATTGCGGCTGTCACTTCGGGCGTCGTTGGGCGTCGTGTCTGCTTCGGCGTGGTTCCGGGGGCCTGGCGGTGCTTCTCCGGTGCGTGTCCGTGGCCCCGGTTGGGATCTGGGGCGGGTGGTGTACTAATGTTTTCCATGTCGCCGCGAGAGCGGGGGCAAACCCCAGCGGGGGTGTGGCGCAGCTGGTAGCGCACCTGCATGGCATGCAGGGGGTCAGGGGTTCGAGTCCCCTCACCTCCACCGCAACGAAAGGCCCGGACATTGCGTCCGGGCCTTTCGTCATTGCGGCTGTCATTGCGGCTGTCACTTCGGGCGTCGTTGGGCGTCGTGTCTGCTTCGGCGTGGTTCCGGGGGCCTGGCGGTGCTTCTCCGGTGCGTGTCCGTGGCCCCGGTTGGGATCTGGGGCGGGTGGTGTACTAATGTTTTCCATGTCGCCGCGAGAGCGGGGGCAAACCCCAGCGGGGGTGTGGCGCAGCTGGTAGCGCACCTGCATGGCATGCAGGGGGTCAGGGGTTCGAGTCCCCTCACCTCCACCGCAACGAAAGGCCCGGACATTGCGTCCGGGCCTTTCGTCATTTCGGCTGTCATCTCGGCCCCCGGACCGACGGCTCATGGAGGAGGGTCCTCCCGACGGCTCATGGAGGAGGGTCCTCCCTGCGCACCTCGTCCGATTGTTGGACAATTCCACGAAACTCGTTGACGGGCCGTGCTGCGGTCTGTGATGCTCTGCTGGCGCAGAGGACTGACCCGTTCGTGTGTCCCCAACCGGGGGTACTGGGGTCTCCCGTGGGGGGATTGAGCCGAATCGCAGGAGAACTCCCATGAGTGATGGTCCCGACCTCGTTGTCGCCGGTGCTGGCGGCGGACTGATTGCAGCCCTCCGGGCCGCACGCAGCGGACTCCAGGTCCTCGTCGTCGAGGCGAGCGAGCACTTCCGCAAGGGCAACAACACGGCAATCTCCACGGCGATGATCCCGGGCATCGGCTCGCGCTGGCAGGCCGAGGCCGGCGTCGACGACAGTGTCGAGCGTTTCGTCGGAGACGTCTCGAAGAAGACCAAGGGCATGGGTGACCTCGCGCTTGCCGGCACCCTGGCGCGCGTCTCGTCGCCGATGCTGGAGTGGATGGCCGACGACCTCGGGTTCCCGCTCTCCCTGGTGACCGACTTCCAGTACCCGGGTCACACCGCGTTCCGCTGCCACACCCTCGAGGGTCGCCACGGCAGCGTCCTGCTCGACCTCCTGGTGCGTGCTGTCGAGGCCGAGGAGAACATCGATCTCTTCGTCCCGGCCCGCCTGGTCGAGGTCCTCGTCGACGGGACCGAGAAGGTGGCTGGCGTCGTCATCGAGATGCCCGACGGCTCGCGCGAGGAGATCCCGACCGACGCCGTCCTGCTCTCCACCAACGGTTACGCCGGCGACGCTGGTCTCGTGGGCCACCACATGCCTGAGATCGCCACGGCCCAGTACCACGGCTCTGAGCACTCCAAGGGCGATGCCTTGCGCATCGGCGCCGGTCTCGGTGCCGAGGTCGCCTACCTGGACGCCTACCAGGGTCACGCGGCGCTCTCCAAGCACGCCAGCACCCTCGTCGGCTGGGCCACGATCATGCACGGCGGCATCGTCCTGAACTCCGAGGGCAAGCGCTTCGGTGACGAGACCCAGGGCTACTCCGAGTTCGCTCCGCTCCTGGCTGCCCAGCCGGGCGCAGAGGGCTGGATCGTCGTCGACGCCGAGATCCACGAGCGCTGCCTCGCCTTCACTGACTACCAGCACTGCGTCGAGGCCGGAGCCGTTCTCTGGGCCGACGACGTGACCGGGCTCGCGGAGGTCACCAAGCTTCCCCTCGACGTCGTCGAGGCGCAGCTGGCGGCCGTTGCTGCCGTGAGCGCAGGGGAGGCCGAGGACGAGTTCGGCCGGACGTCGTTCCCGCACGCCATTGCGCCGCGTTACGCGGCGATCAAGATCATCCCGGCGCTGTTCCACAGCCAGGGTGGTCTGTGTGTCGACGAGCATGCCCGTGTCCGTCGTGCGAGCGGGGGAGTCATCGAGGGTCTCTACGCCTCCGGCGGCGCGGCCAACGGCATCTCGGGTCACGGCTCCAGCGGCTACCTCGCGGGCAACGGCCTGCTCCCGGCGCTCGGCCTGGCCTTCCTGGCTGCGGACCACGTCGCGGCGCGCGCCACCGTGACCGCCTGATCGGCCACCCGGTGGGGTGAGTGGGGGCCGTTCCGGGGTGCTTGCCGGGAGGGCGTGAGCCGCGGCTCCACGCCGTCCTGACAGGCACCCCGAATGGGGGTGAAGGTGTCATCTGTGTGACACTTCCTCGGCCCCCAGTTACCCAACTGTTAATTCAACGAGTGAATCGTTGACCAATCGTTGATTGGCGCTTAAATTTCAGTTATCAACTTCCACGGGGCGGGGTGGGGGTTCCCAGATAGTGATAGGAGTTGCGATGGACATCGCACTGCGTCAGCGCCGCCGAGCCGGCCTGGAGTTCCTCGGATCGGTGCAGAACTACGCCGGCAAGACCCTCCAGGCAGCTGCGGGGGAGGCCTACCGTTCCGCCGTTCCCCAGCCGCCGCTCGACCTCGACTCGCGTCGGGCGTCCGTCTACGAGGTCCTCGAGGGCCACTCCGGCTGGGAGTTCGACCGCTTCCTCACCCGCTGGGTCGCCGAGGAGATCTACGTCCGTGCCCTCCCCGCGATCGAGGAGAAGCGTGACTCCGTCGAGGCCTGGCTGGACGTGAAGAACCCGGTCGGTTCGCTCACGCTCAACCCCGAGATGGTGCCCCCGGCCTACTGGGAGGGCGGCTTCCACCTCGCTCCCGGCGGCTGGGACGGTCACGACCTCATGGGCCCCGCCATCTCCGAGCTCGTCTTCGCCTACGTCCTCACCCCCGGCGGTGTCGGCGCGGTCAAGGCCGGCGAGAACCTCATGAGCCAGCGCGACCAGGTCGCCGGCGAGACCCCGCGCACTGACTACAAGCACGTCGTCGAGCTCGGTGCTTCCTCGGGTCGCTTCACGTTCGCGCTCAAGCGTCGTCTCCCGAACTCCAAGATCACCGCTGTCGAGCTCTCCGCCTCCGCGCTGAAGCACGGTCACGCGCTGGCCAGCGACAAGGGCGTCGAGATCGACTTCGTCCACGCGCCCGCCGAGGCCACCGGCCTCCCGGACGGGTGCGCAGACCTCGTCGCCGCCTACACCCTCATGCACGAGGTGCCGGTCGAGGAGAACCTCAAGATCGTCGCCGAGATGTTCCGACTCCTCGAGCCCGGCGGTCACCTGCTGATCTCCGAGATCGCTCCCTACGAGCACCAGGACGCCTTCCGCTCCGTCGTCCTGGACTGGGAGACCGAGAACCGCGGTGAGCCGTACTGGCGACAGGTGATGGACCACGACTGGGCTGCCGAGCTCGCAGCGGCAGGCTTCGTCGACATCGAGGCCTACGGCGTCGGCGGCGGCGTGTACCCCTGGGTCACCCGCGCCACCAAGCCCGCCGTCTGAGCCTCGCCAGACGCAACCCCTGAGAACCGGGCTCGCACCTTCCCCGAGACGAGCCCACCCCACTTTCCCCCCAGGAGGCCCGCCATGTCCGGTGGCGACGTTCCCACCCGCCCGTCGTACCTCGGTTCCGACCGACTCGACGACATCACCCGGATGCTGACCGAGGTCGCATCCGAACTCTGGATCCTCAAGGACCGAACCATGGTCCTGGAGGCGCTTCTCGCCGAGGCCGGCGTCACCACTCCGGCCGCCGTCGAGGCCTACCAGCCGTCCCCTGAGACCGCCCAGGCGATCGCCAAGGAGCGCGCTGCGTTCTCGGCCCGGATCTTCGGTGCCGTGTTCGACAACGAGAAGCGTCTGGAGCGAGAGCTCGGCACCGTCGAGCGCTGACTCGCTCCATCTGGGTCCCCGGTCCACCACGCCGGGGCCCAGAACCGCACCACCCGCTCGGGTCCCACCGTCGCGTCACCACACGCGTCGGCCCAGCCGAGCACCACTGACATCCCCCCACTGACATCCCGAGGTACCCCCCATGAAGAACACCCTGAAGCGTTCTCTTGCCGCACTGGCAGTCGGCGCCACCCTTGCCGGTGCCCTCACCGCCTGCGGCGGTTCGGACGAGAACTCGGGCTCCGCCGCCGACCTGATCAAGGTCGGAACCACCATCTCCCTGGGTCAGATCGACCCGATGGCGATGCAGTACAAGACCATCCAGCACAACGTCTTCGACGGTCTCGTCCGCGTCACCCCCACCGGTGAGGTCGAGGGTCGACTCGCCACCGAGTGGACCCGGGTCGACGACACCACCGTCGACTTCACCCTCCGCGAGGGTGTGAAGTTCCACGACGGCACCGACGTCACCGTCGAGGACGTCGTCTACTCCTTCAACGAGCCGAAGGAGAACGCCACCCTCGCCTCCACCCTGATCATGACGATCACCGGTGTCGAGGCAGTGGACGAGAAGACCGTCCGCATCACCACCGCGTCGCCCGACCCGCTGCTGCTGAAGTCGGTCGGTCAGATCTCCATCGTCCCGGCCAAGGTCTACGAGGCCAAGGGCGGCGTCGAGTTCGCCAAGGCCCCGATCGGCACCGGCCCGTACAAGGTCGCCACCATCGACGGTGACCAGAAGGTCACCCTCGAGGTCAACGACGACTTCTGGGGCGAGAAGGCCAAGACCCCCAAGGTCGAGCTCCAGTACTTCGCCGACGGCAACGCGCTGGCGACCGCCTTCGAGTCCGGCCAGGTGGACGTGGCCCACGAGCTGCCCCCGACCGCCCTCAAGACCCTCGAGGGCAACGACGACTTCGTCGTGAAGTCCGGTTACGCCGGCAACCAGAACATGATCACCTTCAACTCGACCAAGGGCGTCTTCAAGGACGAGGCCGTGCGCGAGGCAGCGAACAAGGCGATCGACGCCCAGGGCCTGATCGAAGCCCTCACCTACGGCCAGGGCCTCCTCGAGGACGGTCAGCTTCCCATCGACGGCATCTTCGGCTACTCCGCCGACATCAAGCGCCCCGCCTACGACGCCGCCGCCGCCAAGGCTGCCGTCAAGAAGGCCGGTGCCGAGGGTGCCAAGATCGTGATCGCCGGCCCGTCGCTCTACAAGCCGCTCCTCGAGGTGGTCGCTGCTCAGCTCAGCGAGGCTGGCTTCAAGCCGGTCGTCGACTCCCTGGAGACCTCGGTCTGGCTCGACGGACTGCGCAACGGCTCCAACGCGGACGTCTTCTACAAGGGCGTCTCGGACATGGGCTTCTTCGACGCCGACCGTTCCCTCTCGCAGCTTGCCCGCGGCGAGAAGGCCATGGTCAAGGACGCCAAGTACTCCGAGCTCTACGCTGCCCAGCGCACCGAACTCGACGAGACCAAGCGTGAGCAGGCCATCCAGGCGGTCAGCGAGTACGTCGCCGACAAGGACTTCGTCCTGTGGACCTACGGCCGCCCGAGCGTCAACGCCACCATCGACGAGGTCTCCGGCCTCACCTTCGACAACGGCCTGATGCTCCTCCTGGACGACGCCGTCAAGAAGTGACGAGCTGATCCCAGCACCTCGGCGTGACCCGCTGCCGGACGAGACCCCGTGTCTCGTCCGGCAGCGGGGCGATCGGGCCTCCACGACGTCATCGGCAGGTGTGTCGTCGTCCCCCTCCACCACCCACCATCCCCCGCTTCCCGATCCGGAAAGGCACATCATGAGCACGGAGACCGTCCAGAGCGACACTCGCGCGCCCGGACAGCTCATCGACCAGCGAGGTCGCGCCGAACTTGAGTTCGTCGTGGCCCTGCGCACCGGCATGACCAGCGCCCTGCGCAGCCAGGTCCGTCGTCGGATCGAGGAGAGCGGAGTCCTGCCGCAGGACACCACCGACATCGTTGCCCTCCGGGCAGCGGTCGACCCGGTCGTCGAGGCCACCGCCGCGCACCGCTTCCAGGCAGCCACGCTGCGCTGGAGCCGCGAGATCCAGACGCCGCGCGGCGTCGAGGCCTTCGACCGTCGTCGTGAGTTCTTCGAGTCCCTGGCGACCCCCGCTGGCCAGGTCGTCGACGTGGCCGGTGACGACGTCCCGCGCTACTGGACGTACGAGTTCCACGCCACCGAGGGTGGCTGGGACGGACACGACCACATGGGCTTCGTCCACCACGAGATGGTGTACCACTACCTGCTGACCAAGATCTACGGCGGCGGAGGTGACATCTTCGCCCTGCGTCGCAAGTTCGCCGACAAGGCGCCGAAGGAGTCCTACTCCTCGATCGTCGATCTGGGTTGCGGCACCGGTCAGTACACCCTGAAGCTGGCCGAGGCCTACCCCGAGGCCACGATCGTCGGCCTCGACCTGTCCGCCTCCGAGGTCAACTACGCCCAGCGTCGCACCGAGGACGCCGACCTGACCGGGCGCGTCGAGTTCCGTCGCGCGGCGGCCGAGAAGACCGGCCTGCCGGACGGCTCCGCCGACCTGGTCACCTCCTACATCCTGCTCCACGAGATGCCCCCGCACGCCATCAAGGCGGTCTTCGCCGAGGCGTTCCGGCTTCTGGAGCCGGGTGGTCACGTCCACTTCGGTGACGTCGGCGCCTACGAGACCCGTTCGGGTTACGACGCCTGGAACGACGACTGGGACGCCGAGCACGGCAACGAGCCGTGGTGGCGCCTGGCCGCGACCACCGACATCGCGGAGATCGCCCGTGAGGTCGGATTCGTCGACGTCGAGCGCTACGAGCTGCTGCCGGGTGGACACCCCATGGGCACCACTGCCCGCAAGCCCGAGGGAGCCTGATGAGCACTACCCCCACCACTGTCGGACTCGAGCCCGCTGCCCCAGCGGTCGAGCTCGACGACGTCACCGTCCGCCTGCCCCGAGCCGGAGGAGACCTGCAGATCCTGCACGGCGTCTCCTTCAAGGTGCCGGCGGGTTCGGTCGTGGCCCTGGCCGGCGAGTCCGGCTCGGGCAAGTCGACCGCTGCACTCTCCCTGATGCGTCTGCTCCCGTGGGGCGCCCGCGTGGGCGGCCGCATCATGGCCGGCGATCGCGATGTCGCGGCCATGGGCAAGGAAGAACTGCGTCGCTTCCGTGCCTCGGAGGCCCGCATCATCCTGCAGGATCCGTGGTCCTCGCTGCACCCGATGAAGTCGGTCGGTGCGCAGATGGTCGAGTCGGCCCGATCTGCCGATCCGTCCCTGAGCAAGGAGCAGGCGCGCTCGCTGGCCGTCGAGATGATGGCCAAGGTCAGGATTCCTGACCCCGAGAGCCGTCTCAAGGCCTACCCGCACGAGATGTCCGGTGGGCAGCTGCAGCGGGTGCTGATCGCGATGGCACTGGTCGCCAAGCCGAAGCTGCTGCTCTGCGACGAGCCGACCACCGCGCTCGACGTCTCCACCCAGGCACAGATCCTGGACCTGCTGCGTGAGCTCAACCGCGAGATGGGTCTCACCATCGTCATCGCGACCCATGACCTCGACGTCATCGCCGGACTGGCCGACCGCCTGGTCGTCATGTACGCCGGGCGCGTCGTCGAGGAGGGCCCGACCAAGCAGGTCATGGCCAACCCGCAGCACCCCTACACCTGGGCGCTCCTGCAGACCGCGCCCAAGCACAACACCGGCCAGCGCATGCGCACCATCGAGGGTCGCCCCCCGGCTCTGGACGCGCTGCCGTCGGGCTGCTCCTTCGCCGCCCGATGCCAGTTCACCACTGACGAGTGCCACGGCACCCGTCCCGAACTGGTCCTCGTCGATGAGTCCGCCGTCCACCGCACCGCCTGCCTCCGGGTCCAGGCCGCGGCCGGCGGCAAGCACCGCGCACCGGTGACCACCACCCCCGTCGAGACCGTGAGCGAGGAGGCCTGATGACCGAGGCCACTACCGTCCGCACGGGCAAGACGCCGGTCGACCCGACCGACGTCGTGCTCGAGCTGGACGACGTCGTCCAGACCTTCAACGTCAAGGGCGGACTGAAGGTGCACGCCGTCAACGGCGTCTCCCTGAAGATCGCTCGTGGCGAGACCATCGGCCTGGTGGGGGAGTCCGGTTCGGGCAAGACCACCGTGGGCCGTGCGGCGCTGCGTCTCTACACCCCGACTTCGGGCACCATCACCTTCGAGGGTGAGGACGTCTCCAGGATCAAGGGCTCCAAGCTGCGCCGCATCCTGCGCAGCCGCTCTTCGATGGTCTTCCAGAACCCCACCACCTGCCTCAACGGCTACATGCGACTGGGCGAGATCCTGCGTGAACCGCTGGACATCCACAAGGTCGGCACTCCGGCGGAGCGCAAGCAGAAGGTCGCTGACATCCTCGACGTCATCGGTCTCGGGGCTGCCTACGCGGATCGCTACCCGCACGAGCTCTCCGGCGGTCAGCGCCAGCGTGTCGGCATCGCCCGCGCGCTGATGCTCGACCCGTCGCTGATCGTGGCCGACGAGCCGACCGCCTCGCTCGACGTCTCGGTCCAGGCGCAGATCGTCAACCTGCTCGAGGACATCCAGGCCGAGCGCGGTCTGTCCTACCTCTTCATCACCCACGACCTGGCTCTGGTGCGGCGCATCAGTCACCGGATCGCGGTCATGTACCTCGGACGCATCGTCGAGCTCGGTACCGCGGAGGACGTCTTCAGCCGTCCCCTGCACCCCTACACGACGTCGCTGGCCTCGATGGAGCTCGAGCCCGAGGACCGCATCATCCCGGAGGGCGAACTGCCCTCGCCGTCCAATCCGCCGAGCGGCTGTGCCTTCCACCAGCGTTGCCCGATCGCCCGTCCGCAGTGCGCCACCGAGCGTCCGGAGCTGCAGGAGACCACCGACGTGGTCTCGGGCCAGCCTCGTTCGTTCGCCTGCCACTTCCCGGGAGAACTTCAGTTGGCAGCAGCCGGAGACCACGGTCAGACCGTGCCTGCGCCGCTCCCCGTCGTCACCTCGGCCCCCTCGGCCATCTAGGAGGAACCCAATGCCTGGACACGCCCAAGACCGCCCGCGCTACATCGACGGTGCCGTCGACGCCGAGACCCTCTACCGGCTCCTCCTCGAGGTGACCAGTGAGCTCTCCGTGACCCGTGACCGTCTCGTCCTGCTCGAGACGGTGCTCGCCGACCACGGTCTGGTGAACGAGGAGAAGCTGGAACTCGTCGCCTTCCGCGACGACGTCGCCGCTCGACTGGACGCCGACCGCAAGCTGCTCGTTCAGCGTCTCGCCGCGGCTGTGCCCCCGGTCGACGCCGAGCCCGTCGTGGACGCTGGGTGACTTTGATGAACATCCTGCGTTTCCTCTTCTGGAAGGCAGTGCTGCTGTTCACCGTGCTCGTCGGTGTCACTGCACTCATGTTCTTCCTCACCCGCGCGACCGGCGACCCGGCCGTGCTCATGTCTCCGCCCGAGGCATCCGAAGACGTCATCGAGGCAACCCGTGTGCGCCTGGGGCTGGACCAGCCCCTCCTGCAGCAGTTCTGGGACGCCCTGATCAACACCTTCACCCTGAACTGGGGCACCTCGTACAGCCTGGGCACGGACGTCGGTGACCTCGTCTTCGAGCGCATCCTCCCCAGCCTCAAGCTCGTCGTCCCGGCCATCGTCCTCGCGGCTGTGCTGGCCGGCGTCATCGGTACCTATGCCGCGCTGCACCAGGCCGACGCCAAGGGCCGCGTCCTGATGGCGATCGCCTTCGTCCTCGACGGCTTGCCGTACTTCCTCGTGGCGCTGCTGCTCGTCCTCGTCTTCGCCATCAACCTCGGCTGGCTGCCGGCCACCGGAGGCTCCGGGGGAGAGGCGCTGGTGATCCCGATCGCGGTGCTCACCGTCCAGGGATTCTCGACGCTGTCGCGTCTGACTCGTGGTCAGCTGATCGACTCGCTGAGCCAGGGGCCGGTCACGATGGCCAAGGCCAAGGGCCTTCCGGCCCGCACTGTCCTGTTCCAGCACGCGGTGCCGCTGGCAGTCCCGCCGCTCATCGCGTTCCTGGGCATCCTGTTCTCCTTCATGATCGGCTCGCTGCTGATCCTGGAGTCGATGCTCAACTACCCGGGTCTGGGCCAGCTCCTGGTCCGCGCGGTGAACCAGCGTGACTTCCCGATCGTCCAGGCCGCCGTCATCGTGATGGCCGTTCTGATCACCGTGGTGAACATCGTGATGGACACGATCGTCCGGGTCCTCGACCCCCGTCTGCGAACGAAGGTCTCGTGATGAGCAACGTGAAGACCCCTGACGTGCCGGACACTCACGTGCCGCCGCGCAAGACCCCCGGCCGGATGAAGGAGATCCTTCGCAAGGCCTGGAAGAACCCGAGCGGTCGCTTCGGGTTCATCCTCCTGGGACTCCTGGTCCTGGTTGCCGTGCTGGCGCCGTGGATCGCCCCGCACGACCCGGTCCGTCAGACCTTGACCTCCAGCAACGAGAAGCCGGTGTGGCTGGGTGGCGAGAACGGCTACCTGCTGGGTGCTGACTCTCTGGGGCGTGACGTCCTGAGCCGTACGATGCACGGTCTGCGCCTCTCGCTGCTGGTCGGCATCGTCGCCGCCACCTGTTCGGCCATCCTGGGTCTCACCCTGGGCATCCTGGCCGGTTGGTACGAGGACACCCTGGGCAAGGTGCTGATGCGTCTGGCCGACATCCAGTTCGCCGTCCCGTTCGTGGCCGTCGGTATCGCGCTGACCGCTGCGCTCGGACCGGGTCTCGCCCCGGTGCTGGTGATCCTCTCGGTCTGGGGCTGGACGACCTACGCCCGCACCATCGCCAACTCGGTCGCGCAGGTCAAGCGTGCTGACTTCGTCACTGCCGCGCGCACCCTGGGAGCCGGCACCCCGCGCATCATGTTCAAGCACGTGGCCCCGAGCGTCCTCGCTCCGGTCGTGGTGCTGTGGTCGACCAGTGCCGGTGTCCTGGTGCTGGCCGAGTCGGGTCTGTCGCTGCTCGGCCTCGGTGTCCAGGCGCCCGGCTTCTCGCTGGGTTCGATGCTCTCCGACGGTCAGGTCGCGCTGCGTCTGTCCTGGTGGGCTGCGCTGGCGCCCGGCGGTGCACTGCTGATGCTGGTCCTGGCCTTCAACATGATCGGTGACGCTCTGCGCGACGCCTTCAACCCGAGCTCGGCCCTCAAGCCGAACAACCCCGAGCTGGTCTGAGTCCTCGGACTCAGGAACGACGAACCGTGCTGACGAGTTCGCTGTCGTGGACCGGCCCCCACCGGGGGCCGGTCCGTGCGGGACGTTCAGCCCAGAGCGGCAGCGATCTCGTCGGCGGCGTCGCGCACCAGGCGGATGATCTCCGCTCGGCGCGTCTCGCCGGTGCGGTAGACGGGGGCCGCGGTTCCGATGGCGGCGATCACGGTCTCTCCGACGCGGATCGCAGCGGCACAACCCCAGATGCCCTCGTCGACCTCCTCGAAGCTCTCGGTCCATCCGCGTTCGGCGACCTCGTTGAGTGCGGTGGGAGTGAGCAGGGCGGCACGGTCGGGCGAGAGTTGACCAACGACACGCTCGACGTAGCGACGGCGTTCCGCGGCGGGCATGGAGGAGAGCAGCACGCGGGACAGCGATCCGGCGTGCAGGTCCATCGCCTGGCCCCGGTCGAACTGCAGACGCACCGGGCGACGCGACTCCACCCGGTCGACGCAGTAGACGGCACCGCCGCCACGGCGAGCGACCAGGACGGTCTCGTCGAACTCGGTGCGGAGCCGCTCCATCACCGGTACCGAGACTTCGGCCAGCGGCCCCTGGGCGGCTTCGGCTGCTCGGGCCAGGCCCACGGCCAGGTCGGTGACGCGGTAGCTCTTGCCGCCGGCGCCGTCGATCAGACCGACCTCGCGCAGGAGCCCGAGGTAGCGGTAGGCCGAGGTGACCGAGAGGTGGAGCTCTCCCGCCAGTTCGGCCACCGTCCAGGTGGGCCGTTCCTCGGTGAAGCACAACAGCATGTGCAGCAGCTTCCGGCTGCTGCTCGCGCCCTGCACACGCGGGGTGTCGGGACGAGTGTCGTCCTGGGTCATGGATCTCCTCCGAGAGGTCCGGGTTCTGGCGGTGGCCTGGTGCTCACCGACGTCCGGAGCTGAGAACAAGTTTTCCACCGATGTGGAGAAGAAGCGCAGCCTGAGCGCCACATTGCGCGAAGTGGTTGCGCACTTTTTCACATCTCATTAATCTGTTGCCACATCATAAAAGGAGCATTTCCACATCATGGAAACCAAGGTCTTGAATTCCCGAGAGAACCGCAGCGCCACCAGCGTGCGCGTGGGCACTGCCCAGTTCTTCTCCGGGACGGACGTGGCGGCCAACGCCGAGCTCGTCGCCGACTACCTCCGCGTCGCTGCGGAGAACGGCGTGCAGTTGGTGGTCTTCCCCGAGAACTCCAACCGGGTCCGCGACTACGCCGACCGCGACGAGTGCTGGGAGAAGAGCGAGCGCCTCGACGGTGCGTTCGTCACCCGTGTGCGTGAAGCGTGCAAGGAGCACGGTGTCCACGCCGTCGTCGGTGTCGACGTGTCCGAGGACGTCAAGCCGATCGTGCGCATCGCCTCGATCCTGATCGGTCCTGACGGCGAGATCATCCACGTCCACCACAAGACGGTCTTCTGGGACTACGAGTACACGCTGTTCACCGCCGGTGAGAAGCCGCTCGAGGTCGTCGACACCGCGCTGGGCAAGATCGGTCTGCTCATGTGCGCCGACGGCATCGTCCCCGACGTGCCGCGCGTCCTGGGCACCCTCGGCGCCCAGATCTTCTGCAACTCCCTGAACTCCCGTGGTCCCGACGAGGTCCGCGTCCACGTGCCGCTGCGCACCCTGGAGAACCACGTCTGGCACATCTCCTCCAACACCGTCGGCGGTCCCGCCGACGCGTGGCCCTGGATGGGGGGCTCCCAGATCGTGCACCCGCGCGGCGAGGTCCTCGTCGGCGCCGGCGAGGAGTCCGAGGGCATGGTCTGGGCCGACATCGAGGTCGCCGTCGCCGACGACAAGGACGTCCCCGGTTTCGCCGACGTCATGAAGTGGCGCCGCACCGACCTGTACGCCGACCTGATGACCCCGCACGCCGACCTCCCGGTCGCCGTGATGCTCGGCCCGGTCGACCCGGAGATGCCGGCCAAGCCGCTCGACGTCGTCACCCTGCAGGTCTCCTGGTTCCACAACCAGGACTACACCGTCACCCGCGCCGTCGCGCAGATCGCCTACGCCGCCAAGCAGGGTGCGAAGTTCGGCGTCCTGCCCGAGCTGTTCTGCTTCAAGCCCGGCGAGGTCGCAGCCGACCCCGCCAAGGCAGCTGCCTACTCCGAGGGCGTGCTGGAGACGATCAAGGCCGCGTGCGCCGAGCACTCCTTCTGGACCGTGGTGAACCTGGTCGAGAAGTCCGAGGCCGGTTTCCACTCCACCGCCTACCTGGTGGACGAGAACGGCGTCGTGCGCCACACCTACCGCAAGACCCACCTCGACGCGAACGACGCCTGGGCCGTCGCCGGTGACGAGATCGGTGTCGCCGACGTCGAGATCGGCCGCATCGGCATCATGCTCGGTACTGAGGTCTGGCTCCCCGAGGTGGCGCGCCTGCTCACCCTGCGCGGCGCCGAGCTCATCGCGCACCCCACCAACTGGGACCGCCGTGAGGCAGCCGAGTGTGCCGCTGTCGAGCGCACCGAGGAGAACCGGGTGCACCTGCTCTCGGTCAACCGCCTCGACTCGCCCGTCGCGATCGGTTCGCAGATCGTGCGTTCCGACCCGTTCGTCCCGGGCCAGCCGGTCGCGCTCATGCGCTACCCGTCTGCCCAGTGGACCCGCCCCGGTTTCGAGGAGCAGCTGTTCCAGCGCCTCGACCTGCGCGAGTCCCACAACAAGATGATGGGCTTCCACCTTGACCCGGTGGGCTCCCGTCAGCCGAACCTGTACGGCCCGCTCCTGCAGGCTGCCACCGGAGGACAGTGATGACTGAGACCGACATCCCCACCCTGCTCGCGATGCGGGACAACCCGCCGTTCGAGAAGATGCACACCGTCGCCATCTCCGGCATGGGCCCGGTCGGCATGGTTGCCGCCCTGCGCCTGGCCCAGATGGGTCACGACGTCATCGTCTTCGAGGCGCTCGGCGGGCTCTCGGCGGAGGCGCGTGCCTCGACGTTCCACCCGTCCTCGCTGGAGCTGCTCGAGCAGCTCGGCGTCGTCGACGAACTGCACGCCGTCGGTCTCAAGGCTCCGATCTACCAGTACCGCGAGCGTTCCGGCGCGGTGCTGTCGCAGATGGACATGACGCTGCTGGCAGGGGAGACCAAGTACCCCTACCGCCTGCAGAGCGAGCAGAACAACCTCACCGAGATCATCCTGCGCAAGCTGCAGGAGATGCCGAACGTGACGCTGCGCTTCAACTCGCCCGTCGCCCGCGTCGAGCGCGGCGACCGTCACGTCCGGATCCACCTCGAGGGTGGTCACCGCGACGAGCCGATCCTGGCCCAGTGGATGATCGCCGCCGACGGTGCCGCCTCGCCGACCCGCAAGTCGCTCGGCATCGCCTTCGAGGGCACGACGTACGACGACCGCTTCCTGGTCATCTCCACCACGCACGAGTTCCGTGAGGACCTCGGCGAGGACCTGGCCTACGTCTCGTACATCTACGACCCCACCGAGTGGGGCGTCCTGCTCCGCACGCCCAACCACTGGCGTGCGCTCTTCCCGGTCACCGACGCAGAGACCGACGAAGAGGTCATGTCGGCCGAGAACATGGAGGCGCGCATGCAGCGCCTCAACCCCAAGGACACGCCGTACGAGATCGTCCACCGCAACGTCTACGCGGTGAACATGCGATCGGCCTCCACGTACGCCTCGGGCCAGATCCTGCTGGCCGGCGACGCCGCGCACTGCAACAACCCGCTCGGCGGCATGGGCATGAACTCCGGCATCCACGACGCATGGGCCGCGGTCGAGGTGATCAACGCCGTCCTCACCGAGGGAGTCGACGCCACGCACGCCGCCTCGCTCTACTCCGAGCTGCGTCGTGACGCTGCGATCAACCACGTCCAGGCGCGTGCGCAGAAGAACTACGACAACATGCGTCAGGACGACGACGGCGCCCGCGCGGAGCAGGCCGACCAGCTCTCCGCGCTGGACCGCGACCTGTTCGAGAAGCGCGAGCACCAGCGCAACTCGGCCATGTTCACCTCGCTGCGTCTCACCCTGGGTCGCCTCAAGCGGGAGCTGCACGCCGTCAAGGCGCCGAACTTGTCCGGTGGCCAGAAGCTCTCGCAGCTCCTGGGCCAGGGCCCGGTCTACGCGGCCGGTGCCTACGACGCGGTCTCGGCGAAGCTGGTCGAGAACTCCGGTTTCAAGGCCGTCTACGTCCCCGGGTCCGCGGTGTCGGCCTCGGTGATGGGTCAGCCCGACCTGGGGTACATCGGCCTGGCCGAGATGGCCGAGGCCGTGCGTCGCATCACCTCGGCGACCACCCTCCCGGTGATCGTCGACGGTGACACCGGCTACGGCGGCGTCCTGCAGGCCGGCGAAGCCGTGCGTCGCCTCGAGCAGGTCGGCGCGGCTGCGGTGCAGTTCGAGGACCAGCTGGCCCCGAAGCGCTGCGGTCACCTGGCCGGCAAGGAGCTCGTCGAGCTCGACGAGATGGTCGCGAAGATCAAGATCGCCGTCGCCGAGCGCACCTCCGCGGTGATCATCGCTCGCACCGACGCCAAGGGCGTCGACGGTTTCGACGCCGTCCTGGAGCGTGCCGCCGCGTACGCCGAGGCCGGTGCCGACCTCGTCTTCGCCGAGGGCGTCTACTCCGCCGAGGAGCTCACCGCACTGCGCGACGCCGCCCAGGGTCGCCCGCTGATGGTGAATCTCTCCGAGGCCGGTGACAGCTCCGCGCTGCCGCCGATCGAGCTCGCCCACGAGGCCGGCGTCGGTCTGCTGATCCACCCGGTCTCGGCGGTCCTCGCCGCGGCCGAGTCGATCGCGGCCACCTACCAGCGTCTGCTCGCCACCGGTACGTCCGGCAAGGGCCAGGAGGACTGGAAGGCATTCACCACCGTGCTGGGCCAGGACGAGCAGCTGGAGCGGGCCGCGCAGCTCGCCCAGGGCCAGGCCTGACACAGACCCGAGGGCGACGGACGCCGGCCCACGCCGGCGTCCGTCTCCCCAGCAGCAGCACCCAGCACGACCCCAGACCACGCGGCCCGGCCCCGAGAGCCGGTTCGCGTCATGCAGAACCACCCAGGCAACACAGAGTGTGAGGAGCACGCCATGCCCGTCGGTACCGGTGCCGTCATCACCCCGCAGGACAAGAAGGGCAAGAAGTTCGCCCTGGTCCTGCCGTCCACCAACACGTCGGTGGAGCGCGAGCTCCACGACCTCCGTCCGCAGGACTGCTCCTGGCACACCGGACGCATCATGATCGAGGCCCCCGCCCTCGACTCCGCGGACGCCTTCGGCGCCTTCCGCGAGGGCCTCAACGCCTCCATGCCGTCGGCTCTCGAGATCGTCATGACCTGCGACCCCGACTACATCGTCATGGGCATGTCGGCCGAGACCTTCTGGGGCGGCGTCGCCGGCAACGCCGAGTTCGAGCAGCGCGTGCGCGACCTCACCGGTCGCGAGGTCACCACCGGTGCGACCGCCGCCGGCGAGGCCCTCAAGGCCTTCGGCGCCAAGAAGATCGGCATCATCACCCCCTACCAGCCCGTCGGTGACGAGCAGGTCGTGGCCTACTTCACCGAGCTCGGCTTCGAGGTCGCCGGCATCACCGGTCTCTGCTCGGAGTCCGCGACCTCGATCGCGACCGAGTCCCCGGAGAAGCTGCGCGAGGCGTTCCTCTCCGTCAACGGCGACGACGTCGACGCACTGATCCAGTGCGGCACCAACCTCGAGTGTGCCGCCACCGCGGCTGAGCTCGAGAAGGAGATCGGCAAGCCGGTCATCGCCATCAACATCGCCACCGCCTGGCACGCCTTCCGCGTCAACGGCATCGACGACAAGATCTCCGGCTACGGCCGCCTCCTCGAGGAGCACTGAGCACCATGGCTTTCAACCACGTGGGTCACCTGACCCTTGCTGCTGACGTCACCGACGAGCAGGTCGCCGGCATCGTCGACGGTCTCGTCGCCCTGTACGGCCAGATCGACGGTCTCCTCTCGGCCCAGGTCGTGCGCGACGCCGGCCTCACCGAGGGCAACGCGAACGTGCGTTTCCACATGCGCTTCGACACCCAGGCGTCGTGGGAGGCGTACCGCACGCACCCCGCGCACGTCGCCGTGGTGAAGAACCACATCGGTCCGGTCCTCGGCTCGAAGGCGTTCGTCCAGTACGACGACGCCGCCGTGGTCTCGTCCGGAGACCTTGCGTGACCAGCACCGAACAGTCCGGCGCCGCGCCGCTGCGTGGATCCTCGCTCGCCGAGGACTACGCAGCGGCCGGTTTCGGCGGCGGCCTCCAGCTGGGCGCCCGCCCTGCCCTGGTCCTGATCGACCCCGCTCGCGCCTACGTCGACCCCGAGTCGTCGCTGTACGCGGGCGTCGAGGCTTCCCAGGCCGGGATGATCGAGCTGCGTGAGGCGGCCCGTGCCGCAGGCATCCCGGTGTTCCTCACCCGGGTCCTCTACGACAACGCATCCGGCACCCTGGGTGGTCTCTTCTTCCAGAAGGTTCCTGCCCTGGCTGCGTTCGTCGAGGGCAACCCGATGGGCGAGTGGGCCCAAGGGCTCGAGCCCGGCGACGACGAGACGGTCGTGACCAAGCACTACCCGAGCGCGTTCGCAGGCACTTCGTTCGCGGCGGCCCTCAACGCGCTGCGGGTGGACACCCTGCTGATCGGTGGTTGGTCGACCAGCGGCTGCGTGCGCGCCACCGCCCTCGACGCTCTCCAGTCCGGTTTCGTGCCGGTGGTGGTGCGTGAGGCCGTCGGTGACCGCCACGTCGACCCGCACGAGTCGAACCTCCGTGACATCGCGGCCAAGATCGGCGAAGTCCGGTCCATGGCCCAGGTCAAGGAGTACCTGTCCGAGGTGGCAGGACAGGCATGAGCACCGGTCCTCACCAGGACGCACAGCATGTCGGCCACGGCGAGGGGGACGCACCCCGGACCGTGGCCGACGGCGTTCGTGCCGCCTTCGACGCCCTCGACGTTCCTGACCATGCCCACGACGACGCCTGGGTGACCCGGGGCCGTCCGACGGGGACGGCCGGTCCGGCGATCTTCCTCGTCCACCCCACCACCCACCGCAGCGACACCGACTGGTTCGGTGACCCTGAAGACGCCGGCGTGCGCAGTGCGGTGGAGGAGGTGGTCACAGCACAGGCAGCCGCGTTCCCCGGCGAGCTCTGGGCTCCGCACTACCGGGCCGCCTCCACCCGGGCCTTCGCCGAGCGTGACGCGGGCGGGGAGGAGGCCTACGACCTCGCGCATCGTGACGTGGCGGCTGCCTTCACCCAGTTCCTCGCCGACGAGTCACGTGCCCCCGGGCCGCGGGGACCGTTGGTGCTGGTGGGCCACAGCCAGGGTGCTCGACACGTGCGTCAACTGCTGCTCGACCACGTCGAGCACCCCGGCATCGCCGAACGTCTCGTCGCGGCCTACGCGATCGGCATCGACCTCGAGGTGGACGACCCTGTCGTGGCGTTGACGCCCCTCGCCGCGGGCGTCGACGACGTGGGAGTGCTGGTCGCCTACCAGGCAGGCGTCGCGGACGCGCCCGCTGCCTCCGTCCTGCGTGGTCTCTGCGTCGCCCCCACGGCGCTCGGCTCGCCGGAAGGCGTCTCCCGTGACGGTGGTGTGCTGCTGCTCTCCCCGGAACGGGTGGGGGAGTGGCACACGACCGCACTGTCGGACGGTCGCCTGCACCATGCCGAGGTGCAGGTGCTGGCCGACGTGCTCCGTGCCGATGTCGCCCGGCGCACGCACGCGTGGCACACGGCCCGCCGCGACGGCTCCCCCCACGCCGTCGCCCCAGCCGCCCCCACCGAGGTGGAGCGCTGGCCCGGCGTCGTGGGACGCCTCGTCGGAGTGCAGCGTGCTGACGGTGCCCGCCTGGGGTACGCGCACGTCGTCGACCTCCCGTCCGCCGCGCGCGCCGCCGACGACGCGACGCCCCTCGTCCTGCTGCACAAACTGGGTGGCTGGGTCGCGGAGTGGCGCGAGGTCGCCACTGCACTCGCCCACGGACGCCGTGTCGTCGTCCTGGACCTTCCCGGACACGGCGGCTCCACCCGTGAGGGGAACGCCCCGTGGGTGCACTGGCCCGACGTCTCCGCGGCCGAGGTCCTCGACGTCCTCGATCAGCTCGGCCTCGATCGGTTCCACCTCATGGGGTGCTCGATGGGTGGCGTGGTCGGGATGCACGTCGCTGCTGCGCATCCTGACCGGGTGGTCTCGTTGACGGTGGTGGCGACCTCGGCCACTCCGGCGTTGAGCGCCCGCCGTACGCGCGAGATCGACGACATGGTCCGACCCGGTTTCGGTCCCGGTTGGATGCCGCGGCCCGGACAGAACGCGCGGGCCGGAACATCCGACCCGCGCATCGCCGAGGACCAGAACGCTTCCCGTGCCCGCGGTGGGCGCTGGGTCCGGGCCAGCGAGCGCGGTGTCGGTCTGGCTGGCGTGGAGCAGTTGTTGTCGCGGATCACCGTGCCGGTGCTCTCGCTCAACGGTGAGAACGCCGGATATCGGAGCTACGACGCTCGGGTTGCCGAACTGCTCGCCGACGTCACGTTCGAGGTCGTGCCTGACGCCGGGTCCTTCGTGCACCAGGAACGCCCCGCCGACGTGGTCGCGGCCTGGGAGCGGTTCGTCGCCGACGTCGCCGCACGGGACTGACGTGTGCGGTTCTCGGGGTTCTCCTCAGGGGAACCCCGAGAACCCGACCAGTGGTTCCCCGGGGCCACCCCGCGTCGTGGGCCGCAGCCCTTGAACCCCGCTGCGGCTCGGGGTTTCACTGGACCAGCAGGCACCCGTTCCGGTGGCTGCGTCCCCCCAGCTCTCGGAGGAATCCCATGTCCCACGTGACCCCCCACGACCCCATCGGCGCCGATCGCTTCGGCGACCACCGCCGGGGGCACGGCGCCCTCAGCCCCTCGGAGGAACGCACCTGGGGAGCGCTGGCCCATGTCGTGCCCGGTGTGGCCTTCGTCCTGAGCGCCGGCACACTCGGGTTCGTCGCCTCGATCGTCATCCACCTCGTGTACAAGGACCGCGGCCCGTTCGTCCGGCTGCACACGGCCAACTCGCTCAACGTCCAGCTCACCTTCCTGGTGCTGATGGTGGTGGCACTGCCGCTGATGCTGATCCTGGTGGGCTTCGCGATCGCGGCCTTCGCCTACGCGTTGGTGCTGTGGGTGCACTGCGTCGGAGCGCTCAGGGCGTGGAGCGGTGAGCCGTACCGTCCCCACTTCACCATCCCCTTCGTGCGATGAGCACCAGCCGGTTCGCGCCTGCGCCCCCGCGTCGTGCGTGCCGGTGGTGCGCGGGGCTAGGATGACCCGCGTGCAGAACACGTCCCGATCTCTTCGGGAAGCCCGGTCTCACCGCCGGGCGGAGCCCCTCGCGACGAGGGGTTTTTCCATGTGGGGCACGGACGAGAACGCGAGAGGAACGCAGGAGCGATGAGCGAAGCGAACGGCCAGACCCAGCACGACGACGAGGTCACCTACGACGTCGAGGCGATCCAGGCCAAGTGGCTCCCCGTCTGGGAGCAGCTCGACACCTTCCGCGCCGACGACAACTCGTCGCGCGAGAAGAAGTACGCCCTGACGATGTTCCCCTACCCCTCCGGTGACCTCCACATGGGTCACGCCGAGGTCATGGCGCTGCACGACGTGAAGTCGCGCTTCTGGCGGATGAAGGGCTACGAGGTCCTCAACCCCATGGGTTGGGACTCCTTCGGCCTGCCCGCCGAGAACGCCGCGATCAAGAACGACGAGCACCCGGCGAAGTACACCTACGGCAACATCGAGACCCAGTACCAGTCGTTCAAGCGCTACGGCACCTCCTTCGACTGGTCGCGTCGCTTCAACACCTCCGACCCGGAGTACTACAAGTGGACGCAGTGGCTGTTCACCCAGATGCACGCCAAGGGTCTGGCCTACCGCAAGAACTCCCCGGTCAACTGGTGCCCCAACGACCAGACCGTGCTCGCCAACGAGCAGGTCGTCGACGGTGCCTGTGAGCGTTGCGGCGCCGAGGTCACCAAGCGCGAGCTGACCCAGTGGTACTTCCGCACCACCGCCTACGCCCAGGAGCTCCTGGACTCCCTCGACGACCTGGCCCCCACCTGGCCGTCCAAGGTCGTCAATGCCCAGCGCAACTGGATCGGTCGCTCCGAGGGCGCCCACGTCACCTTCGACGTCACCCTCGACTCCGGCGAGACCGAGAAGGTCACCGTCTTCACCACCCGCCCCGACACCCTGTGGGGCGCGAGCTTCATGGTCGTCGCCGCCGACGCCGAGCTGGCCAACACCCTGGTCTCCGCCGCACAGAAGCAGGCGCTGGAGGACTACCTCGTCGAGGTCCGCAAGGCCTCCGACATCGACCGTCTCGCCACCGACCGCCCCAAGAGCGGCGTCGACCTCGGTGTGACGGCCACCAACCCGGTCACCGGCGAGCAGATCCCGGTCTGGGCCTCCGACTACGTCCTGGCCGACTACGGCACCGGCGCGATCATGGCCGTCCCGGCCCACGACCAGCGCGACCTCGACTTCGCCAAGGCGTTCGACCTCCCGGTGCGTCGTGTCATCGACACCGGCGAGGAGAACCCCGAGGAGACCTTCGTCGCCACCACCGGCAACGGCGTCTACGTCAACTCCGGTCCGCTCGACGGCCTGGAGGACAAGGGCACCGGCATCCGCAAGGCGATCGAGATCCTCGAGGCCGACGAGCGTGGCACCGGTACCGTCAACTTCCGTCTGCGCGACTGGCTGCTGAGCCGTCAGCGCTACTGGGGTGCCCCGATCCCGATCGTGCACTGCCCCGTCGACGGTGAGGTCGCCGTGCCCGCCGAGCAGCTCCCGGTGCTGCTCCCCGACCTCAAGGGCGCCGACCTCAAGCCCAAGGGCACCTCGCCCCTGGGTGGCGTGGCCGAGTGGGTCAACACCACCTGCCCCACCTGTGGTGGTCCCGCCGAGCGCGACACCGACACCATGGACACCTTCGTGGACTCGTCCTGGTACTTCTTCCGCTACATCTCCCCGCAGGACGACACCCAGGCCTTCGACTCCGAGCTCGCCAACGCGTGGGGCCCGGTCGACCTGTACGTCGGTGGCGACGAGCACGCGGTGCTGCACCTGCTGTACTCCCGCTTCTTCACCAAGGCCATGCGCGACATGGGGCTGGTCACCTGGGACGAGCCGTTCTCGGCGTACCTGTCCCAGGGCAAGGTCCTCAACCAGGGCCGCAAGATGAGCAAGTCGCTCGGCAACGGCGTCAACCTGGGCGACCAGCTCGACCAGTTCGGTGTCGACGCCGTCCGCCTGACCCTCGTCTTCGCCTCCCCGCCGGAGGACAACATCGACTGGGCCGACGTCTCGCCGGCCTCGTCGCTGAAGTTCCTGCAGCGCGCCTGGCGTCTCTCCGGCGACGTCACCTCGGCGGCCGGCACCCCGGCCGAGGGCGGCGACGTGACTCTGCGCCGGGTCACCCACAAGACGATCGCCGACGCCGAGCAGCTGATCGAGAACCACCGCTACAACGTGGTCATCGCCCGCACCATGGAGCTGGTCAACGCCACCCGCAAGGCGATCGACTCCGGCTGTGGTGCGGCCGACCCGGCCGTGCGTGAGGCGGTCGAGACCGTCGCGACGCTGCTCTCCCTGATCGCCCCGTACACCGCGGAGGAGATGTGGGAGCGTCTCGGTCACGCTCCCGGCATCGCCGCCGTCGCCTGGCCGACCGTCGAGGAGGCCCTCCTGGTCGAGGACACGGTCACGGCCGTGGTCCAGATCAAGGGCAAGGTCAAGGCTCGTCTCGACGTCGCTCCGGACATCTCCGAGGCCGACCTCGAGGCCGCAGCGATGGCTGACGCAGGCGTGCAGCGTGCCCTGGAAGGTCTGACGGTCCGCAAGGTCATCGTCAAGGCTCCCAAGCTCGTCAACATCGTCGTCTGACTTGCTCCGGACAACCGCCCGCCGTGCCGCTCCCACCCACTAGGGTCTCCGCCATGGGAGCGCGCACGGTCGTCGTCACCGACTCCACCGCCTGCCTGCCGGCCGACCTGGCCGAGCAGCGCGGGATCGTGGTCGTGCCCTTGCAGGTCGTGATCGACGACGTCGGCCACGACGAGGGCACTGACGAGGTCAGCCCCACCGCGGTTGCGGCGGCGCTGAAGGGCGGCTCCCGGGTCACCACCTCGCGGGTGACCCCGGAGACGTTGACGCAGCTCTACCGCCGTCTGGCCGCAGAGGGTGCCGAGGCCATCGTCTCGGTGCACATCTCGGGCATGGTGAGTGGCACCTACGACTCCGCCGTCGTGGCGGGCCGCAACTCGCCGATCCCGGTGCACACCGTGGACACCCGGCAGGTCTCGGCCAACACCGGCTACGCAGCGTTGGCTGCCTCCGACGTGCTCGCCGCTGGCGGGACTGCGTTGGAGGCGGCCCGTGCCGCCCGTCGCCGGGCCGCGTTGAGCCATTCCTACTTCTACGTCGACACCCTGGAGTACCTGCGCCGTGGTGGCCGGGTGAACGCCGCCTCGGCCTTCCTCGGTGGAGCGCTCGCGGTCAAGCCGTTGCTGACCCTGCGCGAGGGCAAGGTGACCTCGTTGGAGAAGGTGCGCACCGCCGGCAAGGCGTTGGCGCGCCTGGAGGAACTCATCGTCACCGCTGCCGGTGAGCAGCAGGTGGAGCTCTGCATCGCCCACCTCGACAGCCCCGAGCGTGCCGAGAAGTTGGCGGAACGCCTCCGCGAACGCCTCGCCGACAACCTCGGAGACCGCGAGGTCCGGGTCGCCGAGGTCGGTGGCGTCGTGGGTGCCCACGTGGGCCCCGGCATGGTGGCGGGAGCGCTCGCGCCGGTTCTCTGAACCGTCTGCACCTGAGTTCTCCACAGGTAGGACGGCGACGCCGGCGCGACAGCCGTCCTTTTCCCTACCGTCGTGCCCATGCGCACCCGACGACCTGCTCTGGACCACACCGAGGCCGTGGCGAGACGGCTGGCAGCGCTGAGCGCCGAACTCGAGGCCGAGCGGGCGGCTGCATCCGCACTTCACGGTGCCGACGGCGGAGCCGCTGAAGGCAACGCAGCCGACGAGCAGGAAGTGGAACGAACGCTCGAGCGTGCTGTCGTGCGGATCCCTGAGGCTCCGCAGGAACTGTTCAGCGGATCCGAAGGATCGTCCTCGTCCGACCGGGGAGAGGTGCCTCCAGGCGCCGTGCCGGGACGCCACGCCGCCCGCCGCCGTGCCCGGGAGGAGACAGGGGACGAGACCGGGGCCGGGGGCTGGGGGCCAGGACAGGTGGGCGTCGTACTCGGGGGTGTCGTCCTCGCGCTGGCGGTGACCTGCCTGTGGTTGCTCTTCGGGACCGCCCAGGACGAGGTGACCCCGGTGGCAGCACGCAGCGAGGCGGCGCCAGCGACGTCCAGCACTCCCGCCCCCGTGTCCGCCTCCGTGTCCGCCTCCGGATCCGCCTCCCCGACGGAGCAGGGGGCGAAGGGCCCCGGCGACGGGGTGGTCGAGGTGGTGGTCGACGTCGCCGGGAAGGTGAAACGGCCTGGGCTCGCCGTCCTTCCGGCCGGTTCCCGGGTGGCCGACGCGGTGGAGCGTGCCGGGGGAGCGCAGAAGGGCGTGGACCTCACCGGACTCAACCTCGCGCGGGTCCTCGTCGACGGGGAGCAGATCCTGGTCGGGGTGGATCCCGATCCGAGTGCCCAGACGGCGACGCAGCCCAGTGGGGGACCGGGGGCCGGGGCGAAGGGCGGGAGCGGCCCGGTGAGCCTCAACGCTGCGGACGAGGCGCTGCTCGACACCCTGCCCGGCGTCGGCCCGGTGACGGCGGCGGCGATCATCGCGTGGCGCACCGAGCACGGTGGCTTCAGCGACGTGCGTGAACTCCTGGAGGTCAAGGGGATCGGCGAGGCCACCCTCGCGGACCTCCTGCCGCACGTGACCCTGTGACCTCCCGTCGCGAGATCACCGTCGTCGACCTCGCCCCCGACGTCCCGGCAGGCGTACCCCGTGAGGTGCACGACCTCCGGCTGCCGGTGGCCGCGTCGGGGCTCTGGGTGGGAGCGCTCGCCGGTCTGGCCGGGGGCGGCTGGGCGTTCGCGACAGTGGGTGGGGCTGTCGTCCTCACGGTGGTGGCGCGGCTGTACCGCCGCCCTACCTGCCATGTGGGAGTGCAGGTGCTGGTGGTGGCCGTGACCCTCGTGCTGGGAGTGCTGCTCGGACTGGGCCGGGCCACCGTGGCCGATCACCGGGTCGTCGCGGAACTGGCTCATGCCGGTAGACCGGTCACCCTGCACGGTCAGGTCGCCTCCGACCCGCGCTCGGTCGCGTCCGGTGTCGGGGACCAGGTCTCGGTCCGGATGAACGTCGAGACAGTGGAGACGACGAGTGCGGTCTTCGCCGTCGACGACCAGGTGCTGCTGCTGGCGTCGTCGTGGCCCGCGGACGCAGTGCTGGGGGCACGGGTGAGCCTCACCGCATCGCCCCTTCCCGATCAACGAGGACAACGCACTGCGTGGAGGGTGAGAGGCGCGCCTGAAGTGACGGAGCAGCCAGACGTGTGGTGGCGAGGTGCTGCTGCGGTGCGCGCCTCACTGCGCGCCGTCGTGGCGGAGCGTCCCGAGGACCAGCGCGCGTTGGTGCCCTCTCTCGTGGTCGGGGACGACGCGGGCGTGGGGGAGGAACTCGCCGCTGACTTCCGCACCACCGGACTCACCCATCTGCTGGCTGTCTCGGGGACCAACCTGACGTTGCTGCTGGGACTCGCGCTCTGGGTGGCGCAGCGGTGCGGGGTGCGCGGACGGTGGCGCTGGCTGGTGGGTGCGGCCTGCATCGCCGGGTTCGTGCTGGTGGCCCGCAGCGAACCGAGCGTCGTCCGGGCAGCCACGATGGGTACCGTCGCACTGTTCGCGTTGGAACGTCACGCCACCGGCCGAGGGTTGCGCTGTCTGGCGTTGGCCGTCCTGGCCGTTCTCGTCGTCGACCCGTGGATGGCGCGTTCGGTGGGGTTGGCTCTCTCGGTGCTCGCCACCGCAGGCATTCTGCTCCTGACACCTGGGTGGGCCACGGCAGCGGAACGGTGGATGCCACGGTGGGTGGCACTGGCCCTGGCGGTGCCACTGGCGGCGCAGGTCGCCTGCACCCCGGTCGTGGTGGCGCTGCAGGGCGAGGTGAGCCTGGTGGGGGTCTTCGCGAACATCGCCGCAGCACCGGCGGTCGCACCGGCCACGATCCTGGGCCTGGTCGCTGGCCTGGTGGGTCTGGTCTCGGTGACGGTGGGGAGCCGGATCGCGTTGCCGGCGAGCTGGGCGGTGGGATGGATCGCAGTGGTGGCCCACCGCGGTGCGGACCTGACCATGCCTGGGGTGCCGTGGGGGAGCGGGGCGCTGGCTCTCGGCCTGCTGACGCTGCTGGTCGTGCTGTCGCTGCCGGTGGTGCCGTGGGTGCTGGCGCGACCGATGGTCTGCGTCCCGGTGACGCTGCTGCTCGTCGTCGTGATCCTGCGTGGTGTCCCGACGCCGGGATGGCCACCGCGCGGCTGGGTGATGGTGGCCTGCGACGTGGGGCAGGGAGACGCCCTGGTGCTGCGGGCAGGGGACGGTGCTGCGGTGGTCGTCGACGCAGGACCCGAGCCTCGTGCGGTGGAACGGTGCCTGGACCGGTTGGGTGTCGAAGAGGTGCCGTTGGCGGTACTGACCCACTTCCATGCCGACCACGTCGACGGGTTGGAGGGAGTGCTGGCAGGCCGTCGGGTGGGGAAGGTGGAGACGACCCCGGTCCGCGAACCGGGTGATCGCAGCGCCGAGGTGGAGGCGGTCGCGGCCCGTGCCGGGGTGGCCGTGGTTCCGGCGGTGGCCGGCACCGTGAGCGAGGTGGGAGAGGTGCGGATCGAGCGGATCTGGCCTGTGTGCACGCTCGGAGAACCCTGCCCTGACGCGGTCGACAACGACTCCAGTGTGGTGCTGCTGGCCACTGTCGCCGGGGTGGAGATCCTGCTGACCGGTGACGTCGAGCCTCCGGCGCAACGTCACCTGCGGCGGATCCTGTCCGGACGGCAGGTGGACGTCCTCAAGGTGCCGCACCACGGCAGCCGGCACCAGGACGACGCCTTCCTGGAAGCCGTCGCGCCACGGGTGGCGGTGGTCAGCTCCGGTGCCGACAACACCTACGGACACCCGAACCCCGACCTCGTCGCGGGCCTGGAAGCACGTGGGGCCCAGGTGCTGCGCACCGACGAGGGCGGGGACGTGGCGTTGACCGTGCGTGACGGTCGACTCGGACAGGTGTCGCGGAGGTGATTGCGGTGACCGTGGGTGTCGGCGTCCTGTGGCAGGCTTGCAACACCATGGCTGCAGCTCCCAAGAACTCCGTCCCGACCGGCGTCCAGAACGTCAGCGCCCAGCAGGTTCTCGGCCGGATCACACTGGTGACCGGCAAGGAGGAGTTCCTCAACGAACGGGCCGTCACTTCGGTGCGTCGGGCGGTCATGGCCTTCGATTCCGAGGCCGAGTTCTCCGAGGCACTGGCCTCGACGCTGACCGCGTCGTCGTTGGAGGAGATGTCGGCCCCGTCGTTGTTCTCCTCCACCCGGTGCGCAGTGGTGCGTGGTCTCGAGGACCTGCCCGACGACCTCTACGACCGCGTCCTGGCCTACGCCGCCGCGCCGGTCGAGGACGTCGCGCTGGTGCTGATGCACGGTGGCGGCTCCAAGGGCAGCGGTCTGCTGAACAAGCTGCGCAAGGCCGCGACGGTGACGGAGGTCAAGGCTGCCGAGGTGAAGTACGCCTCCGGCTTCCAGGAGTTCGCCCGCAGCGAGTTCGCCGCCCTGGGCGCCCGCGTGGCTCCGGAGGCCGCTGAGTTCCTGGTCGCCGCCGTCGGACAGGACCTGCGTTCCCTGGCGGCCGCGGCCCACCAGCTGGTCAGTGACTTCCCCGGGGAGTCGATCGGCATGGACGTCGTCAAGCGCTACTTCGGTGGCCGCGCCGAGGCGAAGTCGTTCGCGGTGGCCGACGCCGTCATGGTCGGCAACACCGACGCCGCCATCGAGGAGCTGCGCTGGGCTCTCGACGGCGGCACCCCGGGCGTCCTGGTGACCTCCGCGCTGGCCGGTGCGGTCCGGGCGGTGGCGAAGTTCCTCGGCACCAGTTCGCGCGGTGCACGTGAGGCCGACCTGGCCCGTGACCTCGGCGTCCCGCCGTGGAAGGTGAAGTCGATCCGTTCCCAGGCCCGCGGCTGGGACGACGTGCAGATCTCGGCTGCACTGCGTGCCGTCGCCGCGGCCGACGCCGACATCAAGGGGGCCGGATACGACGCCCACTACACGTTGGAACGTCTCGTGCTGACCCTCACCGAACTGCGCCGCGGCAGTCGCTGAGTCCCGCCTGTCCCGGCCGCTCCTGCGGGGTCGAGAAATAACGAAGGCGCCGCACTCCGTGAGGAGTACGGCGCCTTCAGCGCTCAGGAGAGCTGGCTCAGAGAGCAGCAGCCTTCTTGAAGATGGCCGACTTGCGGTTCGCGGCCTGGTTCTTGTGGATGACGCCCTTCGAGGCAGCCTTGTCCAGCTTCTTGCCGGCCTCGCGAGCAGCAGCGAGAGCAGCGTCCTTGTCGCCAGCCTCGGCGGCAACGCGGAACTTGCGGACGGCGGTCTTGAGACCGGACTTGACGGCCTTGTTGCGCTCCTGGGCCTTGATGGCCTGCTTGTTGCGCTTGATCTGCGACTTGATGTTCGCCATGAGAGTTACCTCTTCATCTGGAAGGTGAGTGCCCGCGGTTGCGGACATTGCCAGCGGGGTTCACAGCGGTTCGAACGAGTCCGATCCGCAATGACGCCGGTTGTCACCACCCGCGACGATCGGCCAGCCATTGCCAGCAAGCCGATCCCGTCCAGTACTGGTGGTCACGCACGTGCGGTGAGTTCGGCGGAACCGAGCCACACCCTGCCCGGACAAAATAGCCCGCCATCAGGGCAAGGAGCGAATCAACGGCCTCCGCGGGCGCCGAGGCCAGCAGGGGGCGATCTGCGATCACCGCGTCGACGTCCACTCCGTCACCACGTGCAGCCACCAGCAGCATGTACGAGTCCAGCCACTCCGGGCCTCTGGCGGGCCAGTTCCAGTCGCAGAAGAGTGCAGCCGAGTCTGGCGGCAGCAGCACGTCGTCGGCGCGCAGGTCGCCGTGCACGAGGGTCTCTCCGACGAGCAGGTCACGAGCACGTCGGGCCAGTACTGCCGCCTCGGCCGCCAGTTCGGCGGCGTTCTCGTCCGACGTCGGGGGAGTGAGCCCACGCCACGCACCGGCCCAGGCGGCGGTCTCGTCGGCGAAGGTCGGCAGGTTCATCGCGGCGGGGGCGGGGGTGAACCGCTCCGCGATCTCGGCCAACGAGTCCAGGCAGGCCTCCAGATCCGCGAGCGACCACGGGCGGGCCACCGGTTCGGCGTCGACGAACTCGGTCGCGAAGACCACCCACTCGTCGTCCTCCTGCGACCACAGCAGAGCCGGCGCCGGGGCGTCGGGAGGCAGTTGACGCAACCGGGCGAGCTCCTCGGCGTAGGACGCTGCGAAGGAGGCCTGAGCGCGGTGAGAGGCGACCTTGACGAAATGCTGCGAGCCGTCGGCGCAGGTCAGCACCGACGCCATCCCGGGAGTGAAGCCGGCCTCGATCGACTCCGCGCCCAGCACCGGGGCGCCGCAGCGCTGCTCGATCCGGTCGCGCAGCAGGGGTGGGAGGTGGGCCCATTCGAGGCGGCGGGCGCTGTCCAGGGGAGGGACCGGGTACGGGGGGAACGACGTCGGCACGCCCCCATCCTGCCGTCGCGAGGGGCGTGGGCCGGGCTCATCGGTTCCCGTGGCGAGTCTCCCCGGGCTCCTGGGGTGCGCCGTCACCGTGGCCAGCGGTGCCCCGGTGTTTCCGTGGCTGCGTCCGGGCGTGGGACAATGGGTGATCCGTACGTAGTTGTCCCGTCGTGGACTGTGAGAAAGCAGCAGATGAGCCTCAACTCCGCGCCGAAGCCCGGCTCGACCCCGCCGTCGATCATTCGCAACTTCTGCATCATTGCGCACATCGACCACGGCAAGTCGACGCTGGCCGACCGCATGCTGCAGCTCACCGGCGTCGTCGACGCCCGTGCTGCCCGCGCGCAGTACCTCGACCGCATGGACATCGAGCGCGAGCGTGGCATCACGATCAAGTCGCAGGCCGTCCGCATGCCGTGGACGATCACCGACGAGGCCGCCGCCGCGCACGACACCGAGGCCGGCACCTATGTCCTCAACATGATCGACACCCCCGGTCACGTCGACTTCACCTACGAGGTCTCGCGTTCCCTCGAGGCGTGCGAGGCCGCGATCCTGCTGGTCGACGCCGCCCAGGGCATCGAGGCCCAGACGCTGGCCAACCTCTACCTGGCGATGAGCGCTGACCTGCACATCATCCCGGTCCTCAACAAGATCGACCTCCCGAGCGCCAACCCCGAGAAGTACGCCGCCGAGCTGGCCGGCCTCGTGGGCTGTGAGCCGGAGGACGTCCTGCGTGTCTCCGCCAAGAGCGGCGTCGGCGTCGAGGAGCTCCTCAACGAGATCGTCAAGCAGATCCCGGCCCCGGTCGGTGACGCGGACGCTCCCGCCCGTGCCCTGATCTTCGACTCCGTCTACGACACCTACCGCGGCGTGATCACCTACGTCCGTGTCGTCGACGGTGAGCTCACCCACCGCGACCGCATCAAGATGATGTCGTCCAACGCCACCCACGAGCTCCTCGAGCTCGGCGTGATCAGCCCCGAGCAGGTCAAGTCCGACAAGATCGGCGTCGGAGAGGTCGGCTACCTGATCACCGGGGTGAAGGACGTCCGTCAGTCCCGCGTCGGTGACACCATCACCACCCAGAACGGTGCTGCCACCGAGTCCCTGGGCGGCTACAAGCACCCCAACCCGATGGTCTACGCCGGTCTCTACCCGATCGACGGCGACCAGTTTGGTGACCTGCGCGAGGCGCTGGAGAAGCTCCAGCTCAACGACGCCGCCCTCACCTACGAGCCGGAGACCTCCGGCGCACTCGGCTTCGGTTTCCGTTGCGGCTTCCTCGGCCTGCTGCACATGGAGATCACCCGCGACCGCCTGGAGCGTGAGTTCAACCTCGACCTCATCTCGACCGCACCCAACGTGGTCTACGAGGTCGTCATGGAGGACACCTCCCGCGTCGAGGTGACCAACCCGAGCGAGTTCCCCGAGGGCAAGATCCACGAGATCCTCGAGCCGGTCGTGCGAGCGACGATCCTGTCGCCGTCCGACTACATCGGCACGATCATGGAGCTGTGCCAGACCAAGCGCGGCAACCTGCTCGGCATGGACTACCTCTCCGAGGACCGCGTCGAGATGCGTTACACCCTGCCCATGGGTGAGATCGTCTTCGACTTCTTCGACCAGCTGAAGTCGCGCACCAAGGGCTACGCCTCCCTCGACTACGAGCGCAAGGGCGAGCAGGCGGCCGACCTGGTCAAGGTCGACATCCTGCTCCAGGGCGAGCCGGTCGACGCGTTCAGCGCGATCGTGCACCGCGACTCCGCCTACGGCTACGGCGTCCAGATGGTCGCCAAGCTCAAGGAGCTCATCCCGCGCCAGCAGTTCGAGGTGCCGATCCAGGCGGCCATCGGTGCCCGCGTGATCGCCCGCGAGAACATCCGCGCGATCCGCAAGGACGTCCTCGCCAAGTGCTACGGCGGCGACATCAGCCGTAAGCGCAAGCTGCTCGAGAAGCAGAAGGAGGGCAAGAAGCGCATGAAGATGGTCGGACGCGTGGAGGTCCCCCAAGAGGCCTTCGTGGCTGCTCTGGCCACCGGTGGTGGCGGCGCGACCGCTGGAGCCGAGACCAAGAAGTGAGCCCTGTGGCGGTCCTCTGACCTGCCGCGAGCGTGAAGCCCTTCCCTTCGGGGAGGGGCTTCGTGCATTTCGAGGTGCGGTCCTGCGCACGTACCCAGTCTGGGGGAGTGGTCCGGCCAAATGCGTCAAGCGTTTGGAATGGCCTGTTGCTCGTCGCCGGAGTGATCTAGGTTACGTCGCAAGCAAACAGCTCAGGACGCGGAGGGCGTTTTGACGCAAGTGCAGGGGAGACACATGCAGCAGCCGATCACGTTCGACACCAGTTTCCTGGAGACGATGCACCCGAACGTCGCGGTGCAGTTCTGGGACCGCGTGGCCAAGACACCGCAACGAGAGGCGTTCCGGTACGTCACCAAGGCGGAGACCTGGGAGTCGGTCACCTGGGCCCAGTCCGGAGACTCGGTCGCCAAGATCGCCGGTGGTCTGCTCGCTCTGGGCCTCCAGCCCGAGATGCGTGTCGGTCTGGCCTCCAGCACCCGCTACGAGTGGATCCTCGCCGACATGGCCGTGATGGCCGCGGCGGGCGCCACCACCACCGTCTACCCGACCACCCACGAGGAGGACACGGCCTACATCCTGGCCGACTCCGAGTGTCGGGTCGTTTTCGCCGAGGACGACGAGCAGGTCAAGAAGCTCGTCAACCGCAAGGCCGAACTGCCCTACGTCGCCAAGGTCGTCACCTTCGAGGGGACCGCCGACGGCGACTGGATCATCACCCTGGACGAGCTCGTTGCTCTCGGACAGGCCTACCTCGATGCCAACCCCGGCGTCCTGGAGCGCATCGCCTCGGAGATCGCTCCCGACCAGCTCGCGACTCTCGTCTACACCTCCGGCACGACCGGGCGTCCCAAGGGCGTGCGCCTCGTGCACCGCTCCTGGGTCTACGAGGGTTCCGCGATCGCGTCGCTCGGCATCCTCAGCGAGGACGACCTGCAGTTCCTGTGGTTGCCGATGGCCCACGTCTTCGGCAAGGTCCTGCTCTCCACCCAGATGGCCTGCGGCTTCGCCACCGCGATCGACGGCCGCGTCGACAAGATCGTCGACAACCTCGCCGTCGTCCAGCCGACCTTCATGGGGGCGGCCCCCCGCATCTTCGAGAAGGCCTACAGCCGGATCATCACGATGCAGGAGGCGGAGGGTGGCCTCAAGGAGAAGATCTTCACCAAGGCCTTCGCCGTCGGCCGCGAGGTGGAGGCACTCAAGGAGGCCGGCAAGCCGATCCCCGGTGGCCTGGGCTTCCAGCACAAGCTCTTCGACAAGCTCGTCTACTCCAAGATCCGGGCCCGTTTCGGTGGCCGGGTGCGGTTCTTCATCTCCGGTGCCGCCGCGCTCAACAGCGACATCGCCCAGTTCTTCAACGTCGCAGGCATCCAGATCCTCGAGGGCTACGGCCTCACCGAGGTCTCCGCGGGTGCGTTCGTGAACCACCCCGACCACAACAAGTTCGGCACCGTCGGGTTCCCGTTCCCCGGCACCGAGGTCAAGCTCGGTCCCGGGGACGAGGTGCTCGTGCGTGGTCCCGGCGTCATGGAGGGGTACCACAACCTCCCCGAGGCCACGGCGAAGGAACTCGACGCCGAAGGCTGGTTCCACACCGGAGACAAGGGCTCGCTCGACGAGCTGGGCCGTCTCTCCATCACCGGTCGCATCAAGGAGCTCTTCAAGACCTCAGGCGGCAAGTACGTCGCCCCGCCGGCGATCGAGGCGAAGTTCAAGGCCGTGTGTCCCTACGCCAGCCAGTTCATGGTCTTCGGTGCGGAGCGCAACTACTGCGTCGCACTGGTCACCCTCGACCCGGACGCCATCGCGGGCTGGGCCCAGGAGAACGGTCACGCCGGCAAGTCCTACACCGAGCTCGTCAACCTCCCGGAGGTCCAGCGACTCATCGACGGTCACGTCCAGGAGACCAACGCGGCGCTCAACCGCTGGGAGACCGTGAAGAAGTGGCGCATGCTCGACCACGACCTGACGATCGAGTCCGGTGAACTCACCCCCTCGATGAAGGTCAAGCGCAACGTCGTCGAGAACAACTACTCCGACATCATCGAAGCGATGTACGCCGAGAACTGATCCTCGCCGCACCCGCGAGGCCACGAGGGCGTCGTCCTGACCAGCACCGGTCAGGGCGGCGCCCTTCGCGGTTCTCCGGTGCTGTCCGGCCTGTGATGGACTGGAGTCGTGCCTTCAGCCCTGCCCGACGGCGAGCCCGTCCCCACCGACGGATCGCTGCCCGCCCACGCCCTCGACGGTGCTGACACCCGACCCCTGGGCGTCTACCTGCACGTCCCGTTCTGCACGGTGCGCTGTGGGTACTGCGACTTCAACACCTACACCGCCCCCGAGCTCGGTGACGTCACCGGGGCTTCGATCGCGACCTACGCCGACGCCGCTGTGGCTGAGGTCGACCTGGCCCGCCGGGTTCTGGCCGCCGACACCCGCCAGGTGGAGACCATCTTCTTCGGTGGTGGAACGCCGACGCTGCTGCCGGCCGCCGACCTGGTGAAGATGCTGCACGCCGTGCGTGACCGCTTCGGTCTGGCCGACGGCGTCGAGGTGACCACCGAGGCTAACCCTGACTCCGTGACCCCGGCGTCGTTGGCCGCGCTGCGCGAGGGCGGCTTCACCCGCCTCTCCTTCGGCATGCAGTCCGCCGTCCCGCACGTGCTGGCCACCCTGGATCGCACCCACAACCCTGACCGCGTCCCCCAGGCGGTGGCCTGGGCGCGTGAGGCCGGTTTCGACCAGGTCAGCCTCGACCTGATCTACGGCACCCCCGGCGAGAGCCACGACGACTGGAAGAAGTCGCTCGACGTCGCTCTGGAGAGCGAGCCCGACCACGTCTCGGCCTACGCCCTGATCGTGGAGAACGGCACCGCCCTGGCACGCCGGATCCGCCGCGGCGAGATCCAGATGCCCGACGACGACGACCTCGCCGACAAGTACCTGATCGCCGAGGAACGGCTCACGGCCGCCGGTCTGAACTGGTACGAGGTCTCGAACTGGTCCCGTGACGAAGCGTCCGAGTGCCGTCACAACGTCCTGTACTGGACGGGTGCGGACTGGTGGGGCGTCGGGCCGGGGGCGCACTCCCACGTCGGCGGCACCCGGTTCTGGAACGTCAAGCATCCCGCCGCCTACGGCAAGCGTCTCGCCGAGGGAGTCACCCCGGCCGCCGGCCGCGAGGTCCTGGAGACGGGCGACCAGTACGTCGAGCGGGTCCTGCTCGAAGTCCGACTGGCCCGCGGCATCGCGCTGTCCGACCTCGACGCCTACGGCCGGTCGCGGGTCGCCCAGCTCACCGCCGACGGACTCGTCCAGGTGGCCGGCGACGAGGGCGCCCAGCGCATGGTGCTCACCCTGCGCGGACGCCTGCTCGCCGACGCCGTGGTCCGCGACCTGCTCGAGGACTGAGCCCCGGCGCCGTCAGGAACCCGGCATTGTCAGGAACCCGGTGCAGTCACGAAGTCGATCAGTTCCTCGACCCGTCCCAGCAGGGCCGGGTCGAGGTCCTGGAAGCCACGCACGCCACCCAGGATGTGCTTCCAGGCCCGGGCGATGTCGGCCTGGTCACGGTGCGGCCAGCCCAGCTGCTGGCAGGTGCCCTTCTTCCAGTCGATGGTGCGCGGCACCTTCGGCCACTCGGCGAACCCAAGACGCTGCGGCTTCACGGCCTGCCAGATGTCGATGAACGGGTGGCCCACGATCAGGACGTCCTTGCCGACGTCGGAACGCATGATGTTGTGTGCGATCCGGGACTCCTTGGAGCCCTTGACCAGGTGGTCCACCAGGACACCCACGCGTCGTCCGGGGCCCGGCTTGAAGTCACGTAGGTGGTCGGCGAGGTCGTCGACACCACCGAGGTACTCCACGACGACACCCTCGATCCGGAGGTCGTCGCCCCAGACCTTCTCGATCAGCTCGGCGTCGTGGCGACCCTCGACGTAGATCCGGGACTGTCGCGCCACGCGCGCCTTGGCGTCGTGCACGGCGATCGAACCCGACGCGGTCCGGGTCGCCTTCTCGGGTGCCTTGACCTGCACCGGGGGAGTGAGGATCACCGGCTTGCCCTCCAGCATGAAGCCGGGGCCCATCGGGAAGACCTTCCGCTTCATGCGGCGGTCCTCCAGCGTGATGGTGCGCAGGTCGCGGTCGATGCCGACGATCTCGCCGCACCAGTCGCTGGTGACCTCCTCGATCACCAGGCCGAGTTCGGCGGGACGTTCGGTGGCGCGTCCGTTCTTGGGGGCACGCCAGTCGCCGGCGAGCACGTCATTTCCGTAGCGGGAGGTGGGGGAAGACACGGGACAACGCTAGGGGGTGACGGCGACGGCTCTGAGCGCGACTCGCCTGCAACGCCGGGATCGGGACCCTGCTCTCCCGCTCACGCCAGCGGCAGGCGCCGCGCAGGCCCGAACGCCGTCGCAGGCAGGTGGGCGTACCCCCGACGCACCGCCTCGACGAGGTGTTCACGCGGCCACGGCCACTGCGCCGCGTCAAGTGCGTCGTCGACGCTGACGCCTGAGGACGCCAGCCCGCGCACGGTGTCCGCGACCCGGTGCACGTCGTCGGCCTGGGCCTCGACGAAGGCGCGGTCCACGACGTCGCCGTGCCCGGGCACCACGACGGTGCCCGGACGCAACAGCCCCAGGAGCGAGTCGACGGTGCCGGGCCACGCCAGCGGATGGGAGTCGTCGCCGTAGCAGGGTGGCCCGGACTCCTCGACCAGGTCACCCGCCACGAGCAGGTCGGCGTCCGGGACGTGCACCACGGCGTCGCCAGCGGTGTGCCCGGCGCCCAGGTGCAGCACCTCGACCACGCGGTCGCCGAGGTCGAGGACCCGCGCGGACGAGAACGTCTCGGTCGGTACCCGGAGGATGGTGGCAGCGACGTCGTCGTGGTGGCCGTCGGAGTCAGGATGTCCGGGCTCGGAGAGAGTGCGGCGCATCGCTTCACCGTCCCGGGCCAGTTCGGCGGCAGCCGCCTCGTGGGCCACGAGCACCGCGTCGGGCCAGGTGTGGAGGAGTTCGTCGTTGCCGAACGTGTGGTCGAAGTGCCAGTGCGTGTTGAGCACCGTGTGCACGCCCGATGCTCCGGCGAGCGGTCGCAGGGTCTCGACCAGGGCGCGGGCCGCAGCGGCGGAGCCGAGTGAGTCGACGACGACGAGTCCGGCGGCGCTGCCCACGACGGTGACGTTGACGTCCAGCCATGGGTGACGCACCACCCACACCCGGTCGGCGACCTCGCGCAGTGCGCCGCGTCGTGGCTCGTCAGCAGGGGTGGGGGCAGAGGGGTTGGACGTCACGGAGTGAGCGTAGTGGTGGGTCCGGACGCTAGACTGGCACTCGTCCGTGTGGAGTGCCAGAGGTTGAGGCCAGTGGCGCGCCCCGGACCAGACGCCGGGCCCGACCCGGTCATCCAGTGCAGGACGTACGACGAGGAGAGCACCATGGTGGACGACCGCAAGCTCGCCGTGCTCCGGGCGATCGTGGAGGACTACGTCGCCACCGAGGAGCCCGTCGGGTCCAAGGCGCTGGTGGAGCGTCACGGCCTCGGGGTCTCCCCGGCCACCGTGCGCAACGACATGGCGGTGCTGGAGGACGAGGGCTACATCCACCAGCCCCACACCAGCGCCGGACGTGTGCCCACCGACAAGGGCTACCGACTCTTCGTGGACCGCCTCGCCACGCTCAAGCCGATGTCGAGCGCCGAGAAGCGCGCGATCTCGTCGTTCCTCGACGGCGCGATCGACCTCGACGACGTCGTGCAGCGTTCGGTCCGCACCTTGTCGCAACTGACCCACCAGGTCGCAGTGGTCCAGTACCCGACGCTGTCACGCTCCACGGTGCGCCACGTCGAGTTCGTGGCACTGGCCCCGACCAAGGCCCTGATGGTGCTGATCCTCTCCAGCGGGCGCGTCGAGCAGCGGCTCGTCGACGTTCCCGGGGGAGACCTGCTGACCTCGGGCCTGGACGATCGGCTCCTCGCTGACCTGCGCACCCGGGTGAACCGGGTCGCCGCCGGCCAGCGCATCTCCGACGCCACCACGGCCCTGCGTGCGCTCGTCGACGAGGTCGTCCCCGCCGACGCGCCCGTCTACGGCGTCGTCGCCGAGGCGCTCGTGGAGGCGATGAGCGACCACCGCCGTGACCAGCGCGTCGCCGTCTCCGGCACCGCCCAGCTGGCGCGGTACGGCGACGACTTCGACCGCTCGGTGCGGCCGCTGCTCGAGGCGCTCGAGGAGCAGGTGGTGATGCTCAAGCTGCTCGGCGAGGCCAGCGCCGACGGTGCCCTCACCGTCACCATCGGTCAGGAGGGTCCCTACAGCGAGCTCTCCGCGACCAGCGTCGTCGCCTCCGGGTACGGCCCCCAGGAAGCGATGGCCAGCCTCGGCGTCGTCGGGCCCACCCGCATGGACTACCCCAGCACGATGGCCTCGGTGCACGCCGTGGCCCGCTACCTCTCCCGGGTGCTCGGCGACGTGTGAGGCCCCCGGCCCCACCACCGCGTCACCCCTGACCCCCTTTCCGACCAGTCACACACGCACGACAAGGACTCACGTGAGCCAGGATCTGTACGAACTCCTCGGTGTCGACCGCGACGCGGACGCCGACGCCATCAAGAAGGCGTACCGCCGTCTCGCCCGGAAGTACCACCCGGACGTGAACCCCGACCCGGAGGCACAGGAGAAGTTCAAGGAGGTCTCGACCGCCTACGAGGTGCTGTCCGACCCCCAGAAGCGCTCCCACTACGACCGCGGCGGCGACCCGTTCGGTGGCCAGGGCGGCTTCGGCGGCCAAGGCGGCAACTTCTCCTTCACCGACATCATGGACGCCTTCTTCGGCGGCCAAGGTGGTGCCGGCGGTGGCCGCGGTCCCCGTCCGCGCACCCGCCGTGGGCAGGACGCCCTGATCGCGATCCAGGTCGAGCTCGCCGAGGCCGCCTTCGGTGTGACCCGCGAGATCAAGGTCGACACCGCGGTGCTGTGCGACTCCTGCCACGGCGCCGGGACCGCCCCCAACACCCAGCCGGTCACCTGTGAGACCTGCCGCGGCGCCGGTGAGGTCGCCCAGGTGCAGCGCTCGTTCCTCGGCGAGATGCGCACTCTGCGTGCCTGCCCGGCCTGCCAGGGCCACGGCTCGATCATCCCCGACCCGTGCCGGGAGTGCGCCGGTGACGGTCGCGTCCGTTCCCAGCGCACCCTCAAGGTCCGCATCCCCGCCGGTGTCGACGACGGCACCCGTGTCCAGCTCTCCGAGCAGGGCGAGGTCGGTCCCGGTGGCGGCCCCTCGGGCGATCTGTACGTCGAGATCCGGGTCGCGGAGCACGAGACGTTCGTCCGCAACGGCAACGACCTGCACTGCACCCTCTCGGTCCCGATGACTGCTGCCGCGCTCGGCACCACCGTCACCCTCGACCTGCTCGAGGCCGAGGTGAAGCTCGAGGAGGGCGACGAGGAGCTCGTCGCCACCCACGAGTTCGAGATCAAGGCCGGCACCCAGTCCGGCACCGAGTTCACGGTGCGCGGCAAGGGTGTTCCCGGCCTGCGCGGCGGCCGCGGCGACCTCGTGGTCACCGTGGTCGTCGAGACCCCGACCAAGCTCTCGGGTCGCGAGGAGGAACTGCTGCGCGAGCTCGCCGCCCTGCGTGGCGAGGAGAGCGTGAGCGGCAAGATGCGCGACTCCTCCAAGTCCGCCTTCGGACGCCTGCGCGACGCCTTCCGGGGACACTGAGATGAGCCTCCCGGTCCACGTCGTCGACGACCTCACCGGCGCCGTCGTCGGCGGTGAGGTCGAGGTGCGCGGCGACGAGGCGCACCACGCCGTCCAGGTCCGTCGGATGACGGCCGGTGAACGCGTCGTCCTCACCGACGGTCGGGGCACCGCCGTCACCGGACCGGTGGCCAGCACCGGCAAGAAGGTCTTCACCGTGAGCGTCGAGGAGCGCGAGGTGCACGAGCACCCCGAGCCTCGTTTCACCGTCGTCCAGGCCCTGCCCAAGGGGGAACGCGGTGAGCTCGCCGTCGAGGTGCTCACTGAGGTCGGTGTCGACACCGTCGTGCCGTGGGCCGCGTCCCGTTCGGTCGCGGTGTGGCGTGGTGAGCGTGCGGTGAAGTCGCACGCCAAGTGGTCCAACGCCGCGCGCGAGGCGGCCAAGCAGTCGCGCCGCGTCTGGCACCCCGAGGTGACGCCGATGGCGTCGACCGAAGAGGTCCTGCGTCTCGTCGCCGAGGCTGACGTGGCGCTGGTGCTCCACGAGGAGGCCACCGAACCTCTGGCCGCGGTCCCGGTGCCCGCCACCGGACGGATCCTGCTCGTCGTCGGCCCCGAGGGCGGTGTCGCCCCCGACGAGGTGACCGCCCTGCGTGAGGCTGGTGCGCACGTGGTCCGTCTGGGCAGCGAGGTCCTGCGGACCTCGACCGCCGGCGTCGTGGCGGTCGGCGCCCTGTTGGCGCGTTCGCCCCGCTGGGGAGCCTGAGCGTCCAGGGGCTCCGAACGCCGTCGTGAGACACACGCAGGGTCCGACCGGTCACCGGTCGGGCCCTGCGTCGTCGTGCGCCGCTGTCGCTCAGCGCACCGTGAACGCCTTGCTGTCCTCGGTGGGGCCGAAGCCCTCCTCGCCCTCGCCCGTCTCGCCGTTCGCGGCGACGAAGACGTACTGGCCCGGCTCGAGGGAGGAGACGTCGACGGAGGTCTCGAAGGGGTAGAGCTTGTCCATCCAGCCCTCGGCGGTGGCGCTGCCGTTCAGCACGACCTCACCGTCGGCCTCGATCCGCCACTGGACGGTGGCCTCGTCGGCGTTCGCGACGCCGGCCACGGCCAGGGTTCCGCGCGCGGTGCTCGCGCCCTGCGCGGGAGTGGTGAGGTTGACCCCGGCGAGGACGTCGAGCGGGTCGGCCGCGGTGACGGGCTCGGAGACGTCGACACCGAACAGGGTCGCGGGACCGGAGGGGCGCTCGAACCGGACCGGGAGGCGGTCCCCAGCCACGGCCTGGAGAGTGTGGACGAGCTGCTGGATCGCGAGCTCGGCCTCGTCGGTCTCCATCCCGTCGGGGGCCTGGGTGAAGGCGTCTGCCTTCAGGGTGACGGTGATCGTGCCGTCGCCGGTGGCGACGGAGTCGAGCGCCATTCCGGGCCACAGGGTGCGGTAGTCGGGGTCGAGGGCGCCGCCGCCGTCGACCAGGCGGGCGGCCTCGGTCAGGGCATCGCCGGTGACGTTGCGGAACTCACGGAACAGGCGGGGCCCGGCCGGGGTGCTGCCGACGAAGTACACCGCCACGGCGCGGGGCGCGGCGGACGTGTTGCCGGCGTCGTCGCCCGTGGAGGGAGTGCTGGGAGTGGCTGCGTCCTCCGGTGCCTCGTCGGTGGGGGCCGGCGTGGTGGTGGCACCGGCGTGCGGGGTGCTGCCCGTGGGCTCGGGCTCGTCGGTGCCGCACGCGGTCAGACCGAGAGCCAGGGTCGCGGCGAGCGCCAGAGTGGTGGCACGGCGGGGAAGAAGCAGCGCGTTCATGTGACGAGAGTAGTCCAGAGGTGCCTGTGGGAGGGGTCGCCGAGGACCCGAAAGAAGCGTCGACGCGGCCCGAGACAGTGTTCGCGAGCCTGCGTAGGGTGTGCCCATGACCGAAGCACCGACGGGCCAGCCCCAGGCTGACTGCCTCTTCTGCAAGATCGTGGCCGGCGAGATCCCGGCCACCGTGGTGGCCGAGACCGCGACCACGCTCGCCTTCCGTGACGTCTCCCCACAGGCCCCCACCCATGTCCTCGTGGTGCCGCGCAGCCACCACGAGAACGCCGCCGCGGTGGCCGAGGCCGAGCCCGGCGTCGTCGCCGACCTCTTCACCACCGCTCGCGCGGTGGCCGAGGCCGAGGGCCTGGGTGGCGACTACCGCACCGTCTTCAACACCGGTGCCGGAGCCGGTCAGACCGTCTTCCACGCCCACCTGCACGTCCTCGGCGGACGCCCCCTCAACTGGCCCCCCGGCTGAACCCACGCCCGCGCCACGCCTGATCGAATGGGGTCGGGACCGGGCCCTCGCTACGATGGGGGTTCGGTTCCTCCCAAGGAAGGTCGCCCGTCCGGGCAGGCATGAGCGAGAGTCCCCTCAGCAGCAAGCACGTCGTGGTGATCCCTCCCGACGTCGACATGGTCCGGGTCCTGGGGCCCGGCGACGAGTACCTGGGCATCATCGAAGGTGCGTTCACCTGCGACGTCCACGTGCGCGGCAACCGGATCACCCTGCGCGGTGACTACCGCGAGGTCGACCTGGCCGACCAGTTGATCGCCCAGCTCGTCGAGATGGTTCGTCGCGGACAGGTGCTCACCAACGACGGCGTCGAGCAGTCGATCATGCTGCTGCGTCGCAAGCAGGAACGTCCCGTCGACGTGCTGGGGATGAACATCCTCACCAACCGCGGTCGCACGATCCGCCCCAAGACGCTCAACCAGAAGAAGTACGTCGACGCGATCGACGACAACACCATCACGTTCGGCATCGGCCCCGCCGGTACCGGCAAGACGTACCTCGCGATGGCCAAGGCCGTCCAGGCACTCAACGCCAAGAAGGTCAGCCGGATCATCCTGACCCGTCCCGCAGTCGAGGCGGGCGAGCGTCTGGGCTACCTGCCCGGCACACTGACCGAGAAGATCGACCCCTACCTGCGCCCGCTCTACGACGCGTTGCACGAGATGGTCGACCCCGAAGCGATCCCGAAGATGATGGAGACCGGTGTCGTCGAGGTGGCACCGCTGGCCTACATGCGTGGCCGCACCCTCAACGACGCGTTCATCATTCTTGACGAGGCCCAGAACACCTCGCCGGAGCAGATGAAGATGTTCCTGACCCGTCTGGGATTCGGATCCACGATCGTGGTCACCGGCGACATCACCCAGGTCGACCTCCCCGGCGGCGTCCGCTCAGGACTCAAGGTCATCGAGGAGATCCTTGACGGCGTCAAGGACATCTCCTTCCACCGCCTCACCTCCCACGACGTCGTCCGGCACGCGCTGGTCGGCAAGATCGTGGCCGCCTACGACCAGTTCGACGCCGCGAAGGAGGTCGAGCGACTCCGCGTCCAGGAGCACCGTGAGGCCCGCGCGGCGAAGTCCGACGCCGCGTCCAAGGACGCCGCCGGCACCTCCAGCCAGAACCCCCGTCCCGCCAAGGAGCGCTGACGCATGAGCATCGAGATCCTCAACGAGTCCGAGCAGCAGCTCGACGTCATCGAGCTGGCCCGACTGGCCCGCTTCGTCATGGACGCCATGCGCGTCCACCCCCAGGCCGAGCTCTGCATCAAGGCCGTCGACGAGGCGACCATCGCCGAGCTGAACGAGAACTGGATGGAGAAGGAGGGCCCCACCGACGTGCTGGCCTTCCCGATGGACGAGCTCCGTCCCGGCCTGGTCGACCAGGAGCCCGAGGAGGGCGTCCTGGGCGACCTCGTCCTGTGCCCCACGATCGCCGAGACCCAGGGTGAGACCGCTGGTCACGGCTACTGGGCCGAGGTCGAGCTCCTCACCACCCACGGCATCCTGCACCTGCTGGGCTACGACCACTACGAGCCCGAGGAGCACAAGGAGATGTTCGGTCTCCAGGACCAGCTCCTCGCCAAGTGGCGTGCGCTCCCGGCTGCCGACAAGGAAGCCATCGCCGGCCCCGACGTCGTCGACGACGAGCCCGTCGAGGGCGGTCAGGCGTGAGCGACGTGACCCCCCTCTCCGCCGAGGACAAGAAGCTCGTCACCCTGGCCCGCGCCACCCGCGCCCGGGTCGGTGCCGCCGAGGGCGCTGCCGTGCGTGACACCGACGGCCGCACCTACGCCGCCGCATCGGTGGACCTCGACTCCCTCAAGGTCTCCGCGCTGCAGGTCTGCGTCGCGATGGCGTTCGCGTCCGGTTCCGCCGGCCTCGAGGCGGCCGTGCGTCTCTCGGAGACTGCGGAGGTCACCGGCGCCGACGTGGCCGCGCTGGTCGAGTTCGGCGGCGACTCCGTCATCCTGCACGTGGGCGACCCCAAGGGTGCCGTCTCCTCCAGCAGCGTCGCGGCGGTCTGATCCCGGACACCGTACGAGTCGTCGACCCGGTCACCGCACTGCGGTGGCCGGGTCGTTCGCGTTGCGGGAACACACCAATTCGAGACCTCGACGCCCTCGACCGTTGCCGCTGATCGTCCTACGGTCGAAGGGTGAGCCAGACGGAAGCGTCACCCATCAGCCACGACCGCCAGGAAGCCCACCGTCTTCACGAGGCGGCCGTGGACCGGCTGCGTGCGTCCTACGCCGCGATCGCTGCGGGGGAGCCGGTACGGCTCGCCAAACGCACCACCAACCTGTTCCGACCCCGTGACCGAGCGGTGCGCGGGCTCGACGTCTCCGGCCTCGACGGTGTGATCGAGGTCGACCCGGTCACCCGCACCGCACTCGTCCAGGGGATGTGCACCTACGAGACGCTCACCGAGGCCACGCTGCACCACGGGCTGATGCCGCTGGTGGTGCCGCAACTGCGCACGATCACCATCGGCGGAGCCGTCACCGGTCTGGGGATCGAGTCCACCAGCCTGCGCAACGGCCTCCCACACGAATCGGTGCTGGAGATGGACGTCCTCACCGGCGACGGCCGTCTGGTCACGTGCTACCCCGGGGACGAGCTGTTCGACGCCTTCCCCAACTCCTACGGTTCGCTCGGCTACGTCGTGCGGCTCCTGATCGATCTGGAGCCGATCGGTGACCTGGTGGGCCTGCGTCACCTCCGGTTCCGCTCGTCGGCCGACTGGGTCCGTGCGGTGGCGGAGATCTCCCGCACCGGAGCCCACGCCGGGCTGCGGGTCGACGCCGTCGACGGAGTGGCCTTCGCCCCCGACGACCTGCGCCTGAGCCTGGCCACCTTCGACGTCGAGGTGGAGGGCCACGACTGGCACGGACAGCACGAACCGTCCGACTTCACCGGTGACGAGATCTACTTCCACTCCGTGCGGGACCGGCTCACCGACCTCGTCACCGCCGAGCAGTACCTGTGGCGCTGGGACACCGACTGGTTCTGGTGCTCGGGAGCCTTCGGCCTCCACGACCCCAAGATCCGTCGAATGTGGCCGCGGCGGTGGCGCCGCTCCGACGTGTACCAGCGCCTCGTCGGCCTCGACCACCGATTCGGCGTGATCCGACGTCTCGACGCGCGTGCCGGACGCCCCCAGCGTGAACGCGTGGTCCAGGACGTCGAGGTGCCGATCGAACGGACCGGGGAGTTCCTCGACTGGTTCGACGCCGAGGTGGGCATGCGTCCGCTGTGGCTGTGCCCGCTCCGGTTGCGTGGGGAGCACACCTGGCCGCTCTACCCCCTCGAGGCAGGGCGGACCTATGTGAACCTCGGTTTCTGGGGGACGGTGCAGGTGGGGCCCGACGCCCCGCACGCCCCCCGCAACCGCGCCGTCGAGGCGAAGGTCGCGGAGTTGGGAGGGCACAAGTCGCTCTACTCCGAGGCCTTCTACGACCGTGCCACCTTCGACCGTCTCTACGGCGGGGCCCATCTTGCTGCGGTGAAGCAACGCTTCGATCCCGAACACCGACTGACCGACGCCTACGACAAGGTGGTGAGGCGACGATGAGCGCCTTCTTCCGTACCGCTGACCCGCACGGATCGTCCGGAGGAGGCTCCGGCGGAGGAGCCCGGGACGAGGGCGGCACCAGCGACGTCGCGGGCACTCTGGCCAGCCTCTTCCGGGACGGGATGCCGGTGCGGCTCACGGCCTGGGACGGCAGCAGCGCCGGCCCTGCCGACAGCCTGCTGGGCCTGCACCTACGCTCAGAACGAGCGCTCTCCTACCTCGTCACCGCTCCCGGTGACCTCGGGATGGCGCGCGCCTGGGCGTCGGGAGACCTGGAGATCTCCGGTGCCCACCCCGGTGACCCCTACGACCTTCTGTTGCTGCTCCTGGACCGGATCGCGCTGCGGGTCCCCGGGCCGGGGGAGTTGGTCCGGCTGGTGCGCACCCTGGGCCCACGCACCTTCGTCCCGCCCACCCCGCCGCCGCAGGAGCACCTGCCGCGGTGGCGTCGTCTGGTGGAGGGGATGCGTCACTCCGAGGCGCGTGACGCCGAGGCGATCGAGCACCACTACGACGTCTCCAACGCGTTCTACTCCCACGTGCTAGGGGAGTCGATGGCGTACACCTGTGCGCTCTACACCGACGCGGACCGGACGCTGGAGCAGGCCCAGTACGACAAGTTCGACCTCGTGGCCCGCAAGCTCGAGCTCGCGCCCGGCCAGCGCCTCCTCGACGTCGGCTGTGGGTGGGGTGGGATGGCGATGCACGCGGCGCGGGAGTACGGCGTCCACGTCACCGCCGTCACCCTCTCGCCGTCCCAGGCGGAATGGGGACAGCGGGCCGTGCGCGAGGCAGGGCTGGAGGGCCTGGTCGAGATCCGTCACCAGGACTACCGCGAGGTGACCGAAGGGGACTTCGACGCGATCAGCTCGATCGGGCTGATGGAGCACGTCGGGGTGAAGAACTACGGCTCCTACTTCACGTTCCTGCGCGGCAAGCTGAAGCCGCAGGGGCGGCTGCTCAACCACTGCATCACCCGGCCGCACAACCACCCCGAGGAGGCCGGTGCCTTCATCGACCGCTACGTCTTCCCCGACGGGGAACTCACCGGTTCGGGGCGGATCGTCACCGAGGCCCAGGACGCCGGACTCGAGGTCGTGCACACCGAGAACCTGCGCAAGCACTACGCGATGACGCTGCGGGACTGGAACGCCAACCTCGTCGAGCACTGGGACGAGTGCGTCGCCGAGGCCGGGGCAGGGACCGCCCGGATCTGGGGTCTCTACCTGGCGGCGTCGCGACTGGGGTTCGAGCGCGACAAGATCCAGTTGCACCAGGTCCTGGCGGTGCGCACCGAGGACGGCGACGACGGTCTGGGTCTGCGTCCGCACTGGTGAGCCGAGGGCGACGGGCTGGTGAGTTCGTGGGTGGGCGGGCGCCGACTAGGCTTGAACGGTGAGCACCCGAGCACTGCAGTACACCGCCACGGTCCTGCGCCGTGAGCAGTTGAGCGACCACTTCGTCCGGATCGTCCTGGGCGGTGAAGGCCTGAGCGGCTTCACCTCGACCGGCATTCCTGACGAATGGGTCGGTCTGGTGGTGCCCGGTCAGTTCCAGTCGCGCTACTACACGGTGCGTTCGTGGGACGGCGTCGAGATGGTTCTCGACATCGTCGTCCACGAGGTCGGTCTGGTCACCGAATGGGCCGCTGGCGACTGCGTCGGTGACGAGGTCACCGTCCAGGAGGCCAAGGGTTCCTTCGAGCTCCCCGAAGGCGCGCAGTGGCTGATGCTCGTCGGCGACCTCACCGCGCTGCCGGCGATGGCCCGGATCGCGGAGGAGACCGACCTCCCCACCCGGATGTGGGCCGAGGTCCCCGACGACCTCGCCTCCTACCTCGCCGCCGCGACCGACGTGACCTGGCTGGACCAGCCCGGACACGGCACCTCCGCCCTGGCCGAGGCCGTCGAGAAGATCGACTGGCCCGAGGGCGAGGGGTACTTCTGGATGGCCGGCGAGTCCGCCCAGATGCGCGCCATCCGCAAGCACCTGATGCGCGAGCGCAAGCTTCCCACCAGCGCCTACGACGTGATGGGCTACTGGCGATCCGTCGCCGGACGACAGCCCCGCAAGATCGACCCGGTCCGCCCCTCGGCGGCCACCTCCAGTCAGGCCGACCAGGCCCAGACCACCTCCACCAGCAAGGACGACGCATGAACGAGAACACCACCCCCGAGCACCGGAGCGGGTTCGTCTCGTTCGTCGGCCGCCCCAACGCCGGCAAGTCGACGCTGACCAACGCGCTGGTCGGCAAGAAGGTGGTCATCACCTCCAACAAGCCGCAGACCACCCGTACGGTCGTGCGTGGCATCGTGCACCGCCCCGACGCCCAGCTGATCCTCGTCGACACCCCCGGCCTGCACCGCCCGCGCACCCTGCTGGGTGAGCGCCTCAACGACCTCGTGAAGACCACCTGGGCCGAGGTCGACGTCGTCGCGGTCTGCTTCCCCGCCAACGAGAAGCCGGGCCCCGGTGACCGTTTCATCGTCAACGAGCTGTCCAAGGTGCGTCGCAAGATCAAGGTCGCGATCGCGACCAAGACCGACCTCGTCAACCCCGAGCAGCTCGGTGAGCACCTGCTCGCCATCCAGGCGCTCGGCAAGGAGACCAACACCGACTGGGCCGAGATCATCCCGGTCTCCTCGGAGTCCGGCGACCAGATCGGTCTGCTCGCCGACCTCCTCGTCGGACTGCTGCCCGAGGGCCCGCAGCTCTACCCGGACGGCGACCTCACCGATGCCCCCGAGGAGATCCTGGCCGCTGAACTCATCCGCGAGGCCGCCCTCGAGGGTGTTCGCGACGAGCTCCCGCACTCCATCGCCGTCACGGTCGAGGAGATGGGCATGCGCGCCAACCGCGACCCCGAGAAGCCGCTCCTGGACGTGTTCGCCACGATCCACGTCGAGCGTGACTCCCAGAAGGGCATCCTGATCGGCAAGAAGGGCTCACGCCTCTCCGCCGTCGGCAAGGAGGCCCGTCAGCAGATCGAGGCCCTGCTCGGTTCGCCGGTCTACCTCGACCTGCACGTGCGCGTGGCCAAGGACTGGCAGCGCGACCCGCGTCAGCTCCGTCGCCTGGGTTTCTGAGCCTCAGCCAACACAGCCTCAGGCCACTCACGCACCAGTCAGAAGTGCTGCGGAACGTCCGTTCCGGCAGCACTTCTGACTGGTGCGTGGCTCATTTCAGGCGGGTGCCCAGCAGTACCCGTACCGCTGTCCGGCCTTCCACTGCGCCTTCGTGGGGCCTTCCTGGCCCCAGGTGACGTCGCGCTTGTTGCTGGCCACCGCGGTGGCGGCGTCGGTGCAGGGCTGGGTCAGGGTCGCAGCGATGGCCTTGCGTCCGGGGTACTTCTCACCCGACAGGTTGACCGTCGAGATCGCCTTCCACGAGTGCTTCTTGGCGCAGGCCACGTGGGTGAAGGTCTTCGAGCCGATCGATCCCTTCGCGCAGAGCTCGTACTTGGCTGCCCTCTCGGTGCCGATCGAGTCGCGCATGCCGCGCTTCACCTTGAGCAGCTTGCCGTTGCTGGGGGCGACGAGGTCACAGCGGTACCAGTCGGCACCCTGCTCCTCCTCCTCGATCGTCGGGGTGAACCACACTGTCGTCAGGACGCTGAGGCGACGCTGCTCCGACGTCCCGCCCAGGTAGGAGCGGAGCTTCTTCGGGCACGCCTTGGCGATCTGCTCCTGAGCGGAGGTGGAGTCCACCTGGTCTGCCTTCAACGTCCCGACGTGGAAGGTCAACGACGTCGACTTCGTGCACGACTCGCCAGCCACCGTCGCGGTCGGCGCCAGAGCGTCGTTCCAACTCAGGACGTGGCAGGACCCGACCTTCGGCTTCGGCGGGGGAGTCGGTTCAGGAGTGGGCGTCGGCGTCGCGGAGGCCGTCGGGCCGGGGGAGTCGCCGGCCTCGGGCGTGGAGTCCTCTCCACTGCAGGCAGAGACGCTCACCAGCAGGGCGGCACCCCACAGGGCCAGAGCGCGGGTGACGGTCCGGGGGCGGGAGCTCATGCGTCCTCCAAGGTGAGTGCGGCCAGGGTGGCCCCGAGTTCGAAGGCCCGGGCCTCATGATCCTCGGTGACCTCGCCCGTCAACGCCAACGGGGGCGCCGCACGACGCCAGGGAAGGGCCGCGACGAGCGACTCCACCGATCGGACCGCGCCGACGGTGTCGTAGTTGCCGTGCACCCACAGCGCCCACGGCACCCGAGGGCCGGAGGCAGGTCCGGTGCTGCCGGAACCGTCGGCGTCCAGGGCGCCGCCCAGGGCCAGGAACGAACGGTCGAAGAAGTGCTTCAACGCGCCGCTCATGTAGCCGAAGTTGGCCGGCGTCCCCAGCACCACCGCGTTGGCGGCGAGGACGTCGTCCGCGGTTGCGTCGAGGGCTTCGCGCACCACGACGACGACGCCCTCCAGGTCAGGGTGACGGGCGCCTGCCAGGACGGCGTCACCGAGGCGGCGCGTGGCGGCCGTGGGGCAGTGCTGGACGAGGAGCAGGCGAGGCATGGCACGAGCCTACGCACCGTGTCCTGCGACACCCCGGCTGTGGAAAGGTCACGAGGAGGCGTACATTTGGTTCCGTCATGATGAGTCTTCTTCTCCTTCGCTGCCGCAACGAGGCCTGAACAGCCGGCCCCCTCGTTGCGGAGTGCGTGCGCGTGCCGGTCGCCCATTCCGTATCTCTGTGAGGCACCTTCATGACCAACCTGAGCAACACCACCAACCAGCAGAAGACCAGCCCGATGCCGTTCGGGCGCTACAAGGCCTTCGAGCCCGTGACCGTTCCGGACCGCACCTGGCCGTCGAACAAGATCACCCGCGCTCCCCGTTGGCTCTCCACCGACCTGCGTGACGGCAACCAGGCCCTGATCGACCCGATGACCCCGGCCCGCAAGCTGAAGATGTTCGACCTGCTGGTCAAGATGGGTTACAAGGAGATCGAGGTCGGCTTCCCGTCGGCCTCGCAGACCGACTTCGACTTCGTGCGTGAGCTGATCGAAGGCGACCGGATCCCCGACGACGTCCAGATCTCGGTGCTGACCCAGGCCCGCGAGGACCTGATCTCGCGCACCGCCGAGTCGCTGGCCGGCGCGCCCCGCGCGTCGATCCACATGTACAACGCCACCGCGCCGATGTTCAAGCGTGTCGTCTTCGGCGTCACCGACGAACAGTGCATCGACATCGCGGTGCGCGGCACCGAGCTGGTGATGAAGTACGCCGAGAAGTTCGTTCCCGAGCTGGTCGGCTCGCAGGACTTCGGCTACGAGTACAGCCCGGAGATCTTCACCCAGTCCGACACCGACTTCGCCCTCGAGGTCTGTGAGCGCGTCTCCGACGTGTGGCAGCCCGAGGCCGGTCGCGAGATCATCCTGAACCTGCCCGCGACGGTCGAGATGTCGACGCCGAACACCTACGCCGACCAGATCGAGTACTTCTCGCGCGGTCTGACCCGTCGTGAGCACTCGGCGATCTCGCTGCACCCGCACAACGACCGGGGCACCGGTGTCGCGGCCGCCGAGCTGGGCATGATGGCCGGTGCTGACCGCGTCGAGGGCTGCCTGTTCGGCCACGGTGAGCGCACCGGAAACGTCGACCTGGTCACCCTCGGCATGAACCTGTTCAGCCAGGGCATCGACCCGCAGATCGACTTCGCGGTCGAAGGTGGCATCGACGAGATCCGTCGCACGGTGGAGTACTGCACCGGTCTGCCCGTGCACCCGCGTCACCCCTACGCCGGCGACCTCGTCTACACCGCCTTCTCCGGCTCCCACCAGGACGCGATCAAGAAGGGTCTGGAAGACCTGGAGCGTCAGGCCGAGGAGCAGGGCATCTCGGTGCGCGACATCGCCTGGGAGGCCCCGTACCTGCCGATCGACCCCAAGGACGTGGGCCGTTCCTACGAGGCCGTCATCCGCGTCAACTCCCAGTCGGGCAAGGGCGGTGTCGCCTACGTGCTGAAGGCCGAGCACAAGCTGGACCTGCCGCGTCGTGCGCAGATCGAGTTCTCCCGCGTCATCCAGGGTTACACCGACACCGAGGGTGGCGAGATCACCCCGGAGCGGATCTGGGACGTCTTCTCGGCCGAGTACCTGAACAAGGAGACGCCGCTCAAGCTGGACTCCGTTCACACCTCTTCGGCTGCGGGCGAGAAGGACCAGCTGAAGGCCCAGGTCTTCGTCGACGGTGAGCTGCGCGAGCTGGTGGGTGAGGGCAACGGCCCGATCGCGGCCTTCGTCGCGGCCCTCAACGAGCTGGCCGCCGACGAGCAGGCGCAGGGCAACCCGGTCTACGCGTCCCGTGGCGACGTCCGCGTCCTGGACTATGCCGAGCACGCCCTCAGCGAGGGTGGCGACGCAATCGCTGCGGCCTACGTCGAGTGTGCCGTGGGCGAGAAGATCGTCTGGGGCGTCGGGCTGGACGCCAACATCGTCACCGCTTCGCTGAAGGCAGTCATCAGCGCCGTCAACCGCGCTTCCTGACGCCCACCGCGACACCCAGCCACAGCAACAGCAACAGCAACGGCCCGGGGCCGGGGAGTGTTCTCCCCGGCCCCGGGCCGTTCGTCGTTCAGGGCGCCGCTGTCGTCTCCTCGGCGTCGACCGCGACAGCGACGGCCAGATCAGCGTCGGCCGGATCAGCGTCGGTCTCGGCTTCCCGGCCGGCGTCGAGGTCGTCGGGGCGCTCGAACAGGGAGTCCGGGTGGGACTCGAACTGCTGCTCGGGCCCGCGTGAGGATCGCCGGGTCAGTTCGGGCAGGCCGGGCCGGTTCGGCCGGATCGGACCGCTCCGGTCGCGGCGCACCCGTTCAGGACGTGGCCCCTCCTCGCGCAGGGTGGGCTCGGCCAGGAGCGGCAGTCGTACCCGGGCGGTGGTGCCGTCGAGATGCGTGGACTCCAGCGTCACAGAGCCGCCGTGGGCGGTCACGATCGCCTGGGCGGTGGCCAGGCCCAGGCCGGTTCCCTGGATGTGCCGGTCGATGGCGGTGCGGGAGCGCCAGAACCGGGTGAAGACCTGGTCCTGCTCGTCCTCGGGGATGCCGAGGCCGTTGTCGGTCACCTCCAGCACGGCGTCCTCGCCGTCGAGGACCACGGTGCAGCGGATCTCGCCACCGTCCTCGGTGAACTTCACCGAGTTGCTCAGCAGGTTGGACAGGACCAGCGCGAGCTGGCGCCGGTCGCCCGAGACCGGGACCGGACGTCCGGGGAAGGAGAAGATCGCGGAGAGGCGGCGTCCCTGCAGCAGTGCGCCGGCCTGTCGTTCGGCTTCCTTCGCGAGGTCGACGAGATCGACCCGCACCTTCGAGGACCCTGCGTTCTCGGGGCCGGGTCCGGCGAGGGCGAGGAGGTTGTCGACCAAGGTCACCAGACGTTCACCGTTGCGGTTGACCGCCTCCATCGCCCGGATCTGGGCGGGGGTGAGATCGCCCAGCTCGCCCGCGGTGAGCATCTCGGTGTACCCGACGATGGTGGCGACCGGCGTGCGCAGTTCGTGACTGACGGTCGTGACGAAGTGGTCCTTGGTGGCGTCGAGTTCGCGGAGCCGGTCGACGACGTGGCGTTCGGTGTCGAGGGCGTCGACGAGGAGCTGCTGGCGGGTGCGGATCTCGGTGACGTCGTTGGCGACGCAGAGGTAGCCGATCAGGGTGCCGGAGTTGTCAACGATCTGGGAGAGCTCCATCGACACCAGGGTGGCGGTGCCGTCGCCGAGCCAGTGCCAGTCGCGGGGGCCGGCGTCGACGGTCTGGGCGAGCAAGGACGCGAAGTCGGGCTTGATCCGTAGGCCCCCGGCCCACTCGGCCAGTTCGGCTGCGGAGAGCACCCGGATGAACGGGCTGCCGACGAGATCGCTCGCGTTGCTTCCCAGGACTGCTTCGGCTCCGGCGTTGGCCAGCGTGATCCGGCCCTGGCGGTCGATCCCGATGATGGCGGTGTCGATCGGTGCCCGGAGCAGGTGCTCGGTGTGGCCGGCGGCGTTGAGTTCGGCGGTGACGTCGAGTCCGGTGAGGACCAGATGGGTGGGGGAGTCGGCGTGGTCGCGGACAATGCCGGTGGTCCACAGCACTCGACGCTCCTCGCCGGTGTGGTCGACGAGACGTCCCTCCACCGACTCCGGCAGGAAGGAGCCGTCGGGGGCGGCGAACATGCGCCGTGCCACGCTCCGGTGTTCGCGGGGTACGAGTCCCCAGGCGGGAGTGCCCAGCAGGGTTGCGGCGTCGACGCCGAGGACACGCGTGGCTGCGGTGTTGACCCGCAGGATGCTGCCCTTGAGGTCGGTGACCAGCACCAGACACCCCGCGGTGGCCAGTGTCATCTCGGACAGGTCGCGCTCGGAGCGGAGTTCGCGGCGCAGCAGCGATCCCTGGGCGGTGGCCACTGCGAGAGGCAGAGCCATCATCGCCGTCACCACGACGTAGCCCTGACCGACGACGCTGACGCCCAGGGACTCCAGTGTCACCTCGTCGGGGAGTGCGAAGGGGCCGCGATGGGCAGTGGTGAGCACGCTGACCCACGTGCCCAGAGCCAGGAGGTGCAGGGTGGTTCCGCGGACACTGCCGCGGAGCGCGGCCAGCACCACGATCGGGATGGAGAGCGCGATCGCGGAGACCGGGATGCTCTCCAGGCGCAGCAGCGCGAGGACCCCGAGGAGAGCAACCGCCAGTGCGACGCTCTCCACCCGACCTGCACGCTGACGTTCACGGCTGACGGGGAGCAATGCTGAGGCGGCGAGCAGGGTCCACGCGACGTGGGCGGGGCCGGCGATCGCGAGCACGTCCCAGCCCGAGAGAGTGGAGGCACCGTCGAGATGGATGGCGAGTGAGTCCACGGCCCCGGCGAACATGCCGCCGAAGACGGCCGCGACCACGATCCGTCCCAGGTCAGCAGGCGCGAAGAGGATCACCTCGGACGGGCGACGTCCGTTGCTGAGGACGATCGCGGAGACGAGGACCGTCAGGACCGAACCGAGGGTCACGGCCGTGGTCATCTCGGGGCTGTCCCCGACCAGCAGGTGGGGGACGGCCACGGCTCCGGCGACGAGGACCAGCAACGGCGGCCACCACCGAGGGGCCGTGCGCGCGACGACGACGAGGGGGACTGCGGTCGAGGACCAGGCCGGGGAGGGGGCGCCGAGGGGCGCTTGGGAGAGGGAGGCCCAGGTGAACACCGCCGATGCGACCACCAGCAGCACGGCCCACCACGGTCCTCCACGACACAGTCCCCTCCACGTCACGGTGGGGAGTCTGGCAGTCGTGCATTACCTGCGTACCCCGAATGAGAGATTGCGGTGACCGGGCACCGGGGGGTGGCGCGAGCCGTTGATGCGACGCGATGTCGGGGGCAGGAGGCACAATGGAGGGGTGCCTCTCTACCGCGACGAGGCGGTCGTGCTGCGCACCCACAAGCTGGGCGAGGCCGACCGCATCATCACCCTCCTGACCCGCCACCACGGATTGGTCCGTGCTGTCGCCAAGGGGGTGCGGCGCACCACGTCGCGCTGGGGTTCACGGCTGGAGCCCTTCACCCACGTCGACCTCCAGCTGGCCGAGGGACGCAGCCTCGACACCATCACCCAGGCCGAGACCATCAGCCCCTTCCAGTCCGAGCTCGGTCTGGACTACGAGCGCTACACCGCCTCGACAGTGATGCTGGAGACCGCCGAACGTCTCGTGGTGGAGGAGAAGCAGCCCGCGATCCAGCAGTTCCTGCTGCTGGTCGGTGCCCTACGGGCGATGGTCGACGGGGTGCACGCACCCCACCAGATCCTGGACTCCTACCTGCTGCGCTCGATGTCGGTGGCCGGTTACGCGCCGTCGTTCCTGCACTGCACCCGGTGCGGTGTCGAAGGCCCGCACCGCTTCTTCAGCCCGGCGGCCGGCGGCGTCCTGTGCGTCACCTGTCGGGTCCCGGGCTGTGCGACGCCTGCTCCCGAGACCCTGGAACTGCTGGGCGCGCTGCTGGCCGGCAACTGGGCGTTCGTGCACGCCGCGGATCCGCGCTGTGCCAAGGAGGCCAGTGGTCTGGTCGCGGCCTACCTCGGCTGGCACCTCGAGCGTGGACTGCGATCCTTGGAGTACGTCGAGCGCTGAGCGAGACGGGGCGGCTGCACCGGCCCGATGGGCTGCTCCGCACCGAGCCGATGGGCTGCTCCGCACCGAGCCGATGGGCTGCTCCGCACCGGGGGTCGTAGGCTTCTGGACGTGAAGTTCGCAGCGCCCCAGACTCCCTCCCGGTCGTCCCGTTCGGGATCTGCACCGCAGGCGGTCCGTCAGCCGACCCCGCATCCTTCCGGCGCGACCCCGCCGTCGATCCCCGCCGAACTGGTTCCGCACCACGTCGCGGTGGTCATGGACGGCAACGGACGCTGGGCGAAGGAGCGTGGACTGCCGCGCACCAAGGGCCACGAGCAGGGCGAGTCCTCTCTCTTCGACGTCGTCGAGGGCGCGATCGAGATCGGTGTGAAGGCGATCAGCGCCTACGCGTTCTCGACCGAGAACTGGGCCCGCTCACCCGAGGAGGTCCGGTTCCTGATGGGCTTCAATCGCGACGTGATCCGCCGCCGTCGTGACGAGATGAACGAGCTCGGCGTCCGGGTGAAGTGGGCCGGCCGCGCGCCGCGTCTGTGGAAGTCGGTGATCAAGGAGCTCCAGGAGGCCGAGGAGCTCACGAAGAACAACACCGTCTGCACCCTGACGATGTGCGTCAACTACGGCGGTCGCGCCGAACTCACCGACGCCGTCCAGGCGATCGCCAAGAAGGTCGCCGAAGGCCGACTCGACCCGAAGAAGATCACCGAGAAGACGATCGCCGCGCACCTCTACGTGCCCGAGCTGGCCGAGGCCGACATGGTCTGGCGCACCTCGGGCGAGCAGCGACTGAGCAACTTCATGACCTGGCAGGCGGCCTATGCGGAGTTCGTCTTCTCCGACGTGCTCTGGCCCGACGTCGACCGTCGTCACCTGTGGGCAGCCGTCGACGAGTACGCCCGCCGCGACCGTCGCTACGGCGGCGCGGAGCCGAACCCCGTCGCAGCGCCGAGCGGCGCCTGAACGCCCACGCACGCAAAGAGGCCGTCACCCCGTGGGGTGACGGCCTCTCGTGCTCTGACGCTCGAGCCGTGCGGTACGGATCAGGCAGCGCAGTCCGGGCAGGTGCCGAACAGTTCGATCGAGTGGCTGATCTGGCTGTAGCCGTGCTCGTTCGCGATCGACTCGGCCCACGCCTCGACGGCCGGGCCCTCGATCTCCACGGTGGCACCGCACTGGCGGCACAGCAGGTGGTGGTGGTGGCGGTCCGCCTCGCACTGGCGATAGACGGACTCGCCGTCCTCACGGCGCAGGACGTCGATCATCCCGGCGTCGGCCAGCGCCGCCAGGGTGCGGTAGACGGTGGCCAGGCCGACCTTGTTGCCCGCCGACGTCACGGCGTCGTGGATCTCCTGCGCGGAACGGAACTCGCGGGCATCGGTGAGCGCAGCGGTCACGGCGACGCGCTGCCTGGTCGGACGCATCGGGGGTGCAGCGGGTTCGTCGTCCACCGCCCCGTGGGCATGGCCGTGGCCGTGCCCGGTGCTGGGACTGGGGGCAGGATCAGTGCTCGTCATAGTGCTCTCCGTGCGGTGCGTGACGGTGGCCGTCGTGGAGGTAGTCCACGTGGTCGCCGTGCGGAACTGCGCGGTGACCGCAGTCCTCTCCGTGCAGGTGCGTGTGCCCAGTGTCGTCGGGGTCGGTGTGCGGGACCGCGTCGGGGGCCTCGTCGAGCAGCGGGAAGGGTGCGTTCAACCGGTCCCGACGCCGCATCCAGGCACCGAACGGCCAGGCCACCAGGAAGATCGCCAGGGCGACCAGGACGATGGAAGCACCCGGAGCGACGTCTGCACTCGACGGCGCGCCGGCCGCGGTGAGGAGGCCACCCACGGCGGCGGTCATGCCGACCGTCATCGACATCCACAGGGTGCGGCGGAAGGAACTGGTCACCTGCTGCGCGGTGGCCACCGGAATCACCATGAGCGCCGAGACCAGGAGCAGACCCACGGTGCGCATCGCGACGGTGACGGAGATGGCTGCGAGGATCGCGACCAGCAGGTTGTAGAAGCGGGTGTTGAGACCCGAGACGCGGGCGAACTCCTGGTCGTGGGCGACCGCGAAGAGCTGCGGTGCGAGACCCACGCAGAGCACGAGCAGCACCGCGGCCAGGATCACGGTGACGAGCACGTCGCCCCACGAGATCGTGGTGATGGAGCCGAAGAGGTACTGCTGGAGCTTGGAGGTGGACTGGCCGCCGAGACCGGCGACGAAGATGCCGCCCGCGAGACCGCCGTAGAAGAGCAGCGCGAGCGCGACGTCACCGCCGGAGAGCCCGCGTTCACGGATCAGTTCGATCGCGACCGCACCGAGGATCGCGGCGACCACCGCTGTCCAGGTGGGGGAGGCGCTGGTGACCAGACCGATGGCGACACCGGTGACGGCGACGTGGCCCAGACCGTCACCCATCAGGGACATTCGGCGCTGGACCATGTAGGTGCCGACCGCCGGGACGGCGAGGCCGGTGAAGAAGGCCGCGAGCAGGGCTCGGACCATGAACTCCATCGACAGCAGGTCGAGGTAGTCGTTCATCAGTTCTTCTCCTCGTCGCGCGTGGCAGCTGCCTCGAAGGGCGACGTGACGTGGGGCAGGTGGTCGGGGGCGGGGGTCTCGTCGACGTGGTGGGCGTGACCGGTGTCCAGATGTGCGGTGTGCACGGCCTCGTGGCTCAGCGGGGCGCCGTCGTGGATGACGCGGCCGTCGCGCAGCACCACCGCGCGGTCGACGAGCGGCTCCAGCGGGCCGAGCTCATGGGCGACCAGGACGATGGTGACGCCGCGGCCCTGGAGCACCTTGAGGGTGTCGGCCAGGACCTGCTGGTTGGGCAGGTCGACGCCGGCGGTGGGCTCGTCGAGGAAGAGCAGGTCGGGCTGGCTGGCCAGGGCCCGGGCGATCAGGACGCGCTGCTGCTGGCCGCCCGAGAGCGAGGAGACCGCGGCACGGGCCTTGTCGGTGAGGCCGACGACCTCGATGGCTCGGTCGATCAGGTCGCGATCGGTGCGGCTCAGGGGGCGGAACGGCTTGCGGTGGGTGAGGCGCCCGGCGGAGACGACCTCCCACACGTTGGCCGGGACGCCGGACCCGGCGCCGGGACGCTGGGGGACGAAGCCGACGCGGTGCCAGTCGCTGAACTTCGAGACCTCGGTGCCGAAGAGTTCCAGGGTGCCCGAGGCCAGCGGTCGCAGGCCGGTGAGGGCACGCACGAGAGTGGACTTGCCGGAGCCGTTGGCGCCCATGAGGGCGACGAACTCGCCGGTGCGGACGGTGAAGTCGACGGCCCGGACGATCGGTCGACCCTCGATGACGACGGAACCGCCGCGCAGAACGAGCGGCGCGACGGGAGCGTCGGAGGGGTCCGTGGACTCGGGGGCGGTGGCGTTCAGCATGCGTTCGCCTTCTGCAGGGCGCCGAGGTTGGCGCGCATGAGGGAGAGGTAGTCGTCGGTGCTGTCGGAGGAGACCAGACCCTCGAGCGGGTCGAGCACCGCGGTGCCGATGCCGGCGTCCTTGGCCAGCTGCTCGGTCAGCTTGGTGGGGGCCAGCGTCTCGGTGAAGACGGTGGTGACGCCCTCGTCGGCGATCACCTCGGAGAGGTGCTTGAGGTCGCCCGGGGTCGGCTCGGCGCCGGGGGAGAGGCCGGCGACCGCCTCGAACTCGAGGCCGTACCGCTTCAGGTAGCCGAACGCGTCATGGCTGACCACGACGGTGGAGCGCTCGCACGAGGCGAGCCCCTCGGCGTACTCGGTGTCCAGGGCGGTCAGCTGGTCGACGAGTGCGTCGGCGTTGGCGCGGTAGGTCTCGGCGTTGTCGGCATCGAGGTCGCTGAGCTCGTCGGCCAGGGCCTCGGCGTAGGTGACCATCATCAGCGGGTTGAGCCAGAAGTGCGGGTCGGTGTCGCCGTGGTCGTGCCCGTCGTGAGAGTCGCCGTGGTCGTGCCCGTCGTGAGAGTCAGCGTGGTCGGCGTGTTCCGCCTCGGTCTCGCCGGCGTGCTCGTCCTCGTGGGAGTGGTCGTGGGAGTGGTCGTGCTCCTCGAACGGGATGAACTCCAGCACCTTCGCTACGTCGAGGACCCGGCCCTTGGCGTTGGCCTTCACCGAGGCGTCGATCTCGGCCTGGAAACCACCGCTGACGACGACGAGGTCGGCGCGGGCCAACGTGGCGGTGGCCTGCAGGGAGGGCTCCGAGGAGTGAGCATCCTTGCCGGGGCGGGTCAGGTTGGCGACCTCGACGTCGTCGCCGCCGACCTGTTCCGCGACCCAGGCCAGGGGGTAGAACCCGGCTGCCACGCGGACCGTGTCGTCCTCCTCGAAGGCTGAACACCCGGTCCCTGCGAGCAGGAGCGCACCCAGGAGTGCGGTGGTGGTCAGGGGGCGGTGCAGGAGGGAACGACGCGATGACATGAGAACGATTCTCACACTTGTGAGAACGGTTTTCAATTCTGTGACACGCATTGGTTCGAGATGGACGCCGTGAGCCACGTCCCCGGGAAGCGCAGGTCACACCCGCGACGCACCGCGGGCGGCCGGAGGAAGGGAAACCGGGCGCGGGTGGATACGCTGGAGGCTTCAGGGGTCGGCAGCCAGCCGACCCTTCCCTTGCAGCAGGAGTGAAGAACGTGGCCAAGGCCCCCGCATCGATCGTCGACACCGTCGTCTCCCTCGCCAAGCGCCGAGGTTTCGTGTTCCCGTGCGGCGAGATCTACGGCGGAACCCGGTCCGCCTGGGACTACGGCCCGCTCGGAGTGGAGCTGAAGGAGAACATCAAGCGTCAGTGGTGGAAGGCCATGGTCCAGGGCCGCGAGGACGTCGTCGGCCTTGACTCCTCCATCATTCTGCCGCGTGAGACCTGGGTCGCCTCGGGTCACGTCGCCACCTTCAACGACCCGCTGACCGAGTGCCTCTCGTGCCACAAGCGCTTCCGCGCCGACCACCTCCAGGAGGCCGTCGCGGAGAAGAAGGGCATCGAGAACCCCGACGACGTCCCGATGGCCGAGATCGCCTGTGCCAACTGTGGCACCCGCGGCCAGTGGACCGAGCCGAAGGAGTTCTCGGGCATGCTCAAGACCCACCTCGGTGTCACCGAGGACGAGTCGGGCCTGCACTACCTCCGCCCCGAGACCGCCCAGGGCATCTTCCTCAACTTCGCCAACGTCGTGACCTCCTCGCGCAAGAAGCCGCCGTTCGGCATCGCGCAGATCGGCAAGTCGTTCCGCAACGAGATCACGCCGGGCAACTTCATCTTCCGCACCCGCGAGTTCGAGCAGATGGAGATGGAGTTCTTCGTCAAGCCGGGTGAGGACGACGAGTGGCACCAGTACTGGATCAACGAGCGCCTCAACTGGTACGTCGACCTCGGTGTCAACCGCGACAACCTGCGCCTCTTCGAGCACCCGCTGGAGAAGCTGTCGCACTACTCCAAGGGCACCACGGACATCGAGTACCGCTTCCGCTTCGCCGGTTCGGAGTGGGGTGAGCTCGAGGGCATCGCCAACCGCACCGACTACGACCTCTCGACCCACGCCCAGCACTCCGGCGCTGACCTGCGTTACTACGACCAGGCCAACGACGAGCGCTACACGCCGTACGTCATCGAGCCGGCGGCTGGTCTGTCGCGTTCGCTGATGACCTTCCTCGTCGACGCGTACACCGAGGACGAGGCCCCCAACACCAAGGGTGGCGTCGACAAGCGTGTCGTGCTCAAGCTCGACCCGCGCCTGGCTCCGGTCAAGGTCGCCGTCCTGCCGCTCTCGCGCAACGCCGACCTCTCGCCCAAGGCCAAGGCCCTGGCCGAGGAACTGCGTCGCAACTGGAACGTCGAGTTCGACGACTCCGGTGCCATCGGCCGTCGTTACCGTCGTCAGGACGAGATCGGTACCCCGTTCTGCGTCACCGTCGACTTCGACACCCTTGAGGACAACGCGGTCACCGTCCGCGAGCGCGACACCATGAACCAGGAGCGCGTCTCCCTCGACGGCATCTCGGCGTACTTCGCCGCGAAGCTGATCGGCTGCTGACGCACCGAGGACCGGTCACGACGGACGTCTGACGTCCGTTCCACGAGCCCCCGCCCGGCCTTGCCGGACGGGGGCTCGTCCGTCTGTCCGGCACTCTTCCGCCCGGCCCTGCCCGGTGGGACGGTGGGCTCATGAGCACTCAACGGCGCGGCAGGCTCGTCCTTCTCGGCTCCACCATGGCGGGGGTCCTCTGCGCGGGCCTCGTGTCCCAGGCCGGTCCGGCTGGCGCGGCCGAACAGATCGATCCGCGGCGCCTCGTGCGTGGCGTGGAGTCGACGGTCCCGCACCTCCAGGACGGGGTGATCCGGGTCGGTCCGAGGTCGCTCAAGGTCTCGGTCCCGGTCCGGGCCTCGGGGCAGACGTTGCTCGGACGCTCGGGCAAGGACTGGGTGGTCCACACCACCTACCGCTCCGCGAGCCATGTGCACGCAGTGCGCCGTGGCCGTGCGGCGCGGCTGGTCCCCGGCGGGAAGCCGAAGGAGAACCCGTCGCTGATCCGCTCCGTGCGGCTCTCCCGCGGTGGGCAGTTGCTCGTGTGGACGGCCGAGAGCAGGGGCGGCACGGAGACCACGGTGGTGCGCCTCGCCGACGGCAAGGTGTTCGGGATCGCTCCCTTCAACTACGAGGACCACTTCCCCACGTCGCAGCCGCTCGACGCGAAGGGCAACCGGATCCTCGTCGCGGTCGGCGCTCCCTACGTCTGGAACCCGACCACGGCGCGGGCTCGTCAGCTCCCCGTGGGTGCGTCCTCGGGCGCAATGATGGAGGACGACGTCATCTTCGTCGCGACCGGACGCTGGTCCTACGGGCCCACGAAGATCTCCTCGCCCGGGGTCCCGGCGTGGACGGCGAGGAACTTCGAACCGCATGACGTCTCGCCCGACGGCCGCTTGGTCCTGGGGCACCAGATCACCCGCAGTCACGGGCGCCAGGTCCTGCAGCTGCGCCGGATGTCGGACGGCACGGTGCTGCGCAAGTGGGCCTACGGCGCGCGCGGCGGGCGAGAGACCACGGCGGCCTTCGAGAACGACACCCGGGTCGTGTTCGAGGTCAACCGCGGTGGCGCCTCGGCGCTGGTGCGCTGCCGGGTGAAGGGCGGCTGTACACGCGCCTCCTCGCTGGGCGGGACGCTGACCTTCCCGCACGAGCGGTGAACGGGCGAGATTTGGGTGGCCCCGAGGGCGGGCGGAGAATGGATGCATGGTCTCTGCAGCACCCGCTCTCCCCACCGAGCTCGTCCTGGGCAACGTCCGGGTCGACACCCCTGTGGTGCTCGCGCCGATGGCGGGCATCACCAACGCCGCCTACCGCCGTCTCTGCGCCGAGCAGGGGGCCGGCCTCTACGTCTGCGAGATGATCACCTCGCGTGGTCTCGTCGAGGGTGACGAGCACACCAAGCAGATGCTCGTCTTCGACGAGCTGGAGACCGTCCGTTCGGTCCAGCTCTACGGCACCGACCCCAAGTACGTCGGCGAGGCTGCGGAGATCCTCTGCAACGAGTACGGCGTCGCGCACGTCGACCTCAACTTCGGCTGTCCGGTCCCCAAGGTGACCCGCAAGGGTGGCGGCGGTGTCCTGCCCTACAAGCGGGGCCTGCTCGCCGAGATCCTCGAGTCCGCGGTTGCGGCAACCTCGAAGTACGACGTCCCGTTGACGATCAAGACCCGCATGGGCATCGACGACGACAACCTGACCTACCTCGACGCGGGCCGGATCGCGCAGGAGAGCGGCGTCGCCGCGATCGCCCTGCACGGCCGCACCGTGGAGCAGGCCTACTCCGGCGTCGCCAACTGGGACGCGATCGCCGAGCTGGTCCAGCACGTCGACATTCCGGTCCTGGGCAACGGCGACATCTGGGAGGCCGCTGACGCGGTCCGGATGATCCAGCACACCGGGGCCGCCGGCGTCGTCGTCGGTCGTGGTTGTCTGGGGCGTCCGTGGCTCTTCCGCGACCTCGCGGCGGCCTTCGCCGGTGAGCCGACCACCGCGCTCCCCACCCTGGGTGAGGTCGCCGGCATGATGCGTCGTCACGCCGAGCTCCTCTGTGACCTGATGGGTGAGGAGAAGGGCTGCAAGGAGTTCCGCAAGCACATCTCCTGGTACCTCAAGGGCTTCGGTGCCGGCGGCAGTCTGCGCCACAGCCTCGGCCTGGTCGACACCCTGGAGCACCTCGACGAGATGCTGGCCGACCTGGACTGGAACGAGCCGTTCCCGGCCTCCGAGCTCGGCGCTCCGCGCGGTCGCCAGGGCGCTCCCCGCAAGCGGATCGTGATGCCGGAAGGATGGCTCGACGACGCCGACGGCCGCGGCATCCACACCGTCGAGGACGCCGACGAGGCCAGCGGCGGCTGATCCGCACGGGTCCTGGACGGGGCGCTGTCAAGTGCTTCGCAGGACTCCGAGAAGTCTCCTCAGGATCGCCCCCGACATTGGTTCCTGTGCTTGACTCGCTCACTGTCCCCACCCTCATCACCGGGTGGGGCTGACCCTGCACGCAACAGCAAAGGATCAACGCTGTGGCCCATCACCGCCACCAGCGGGACGCCAATGCCCGCAAGCTTCCTCGGGCCGCCGCCGTCATGGCGCCCGTCGCAGTGCTCGCGACCGTTTCCGCGGTCACGCTGGGCCTGCTCGGACACGAGGTCCCCACCGCCGACGCCCCCGCTGCTGGCGCGCCTTCGTCGGCCGTCGACGTGGACCTGACCCATCGCGAGTCGGTCAGCCGTTCGTCCGACCGCACCGCTGACGCCGAGCAGTTGGCCCTCCAGGGCGAGGCCCGCGCCGCTGCTGCCGCCGAACTCAAGGCTGAGCAGAAGGCCGAGGCGAAGAAGAAGCGTAAGGCTGAGAAGAAGGCCGCTGCCCGGGCCGCGGCGAAGAAGGAGGCCGCCGCCACTGCTGCCGCGGTCGCCGCCGCGAAGGAGAAGCGCTGGGCCACCACCGACCTCAACCTGTGGAGCTCCGCCGCTGCAGACGCCGACAACCTCGGCATCCTGGGCGAGGGCACCGCCGTGCTCGTCACCGGTCGTACCGAGAACGGTCGTACCGAGGTGGTCCGCAAGGGCAAGGCGCGCTGGGTCACCAGCGGTCACCTCGTCGCCGAGAAGCCGGTCGCCCCGAAGGTCGCCGAGAAGAAGGCCGGCAACGCTGCGGCCGGCGGCACGGTGGGCACCTCCTGCTCCAACGGGACCTCGATCCCTGCCGGTCTCGACCCGAGCCTGAGCAAGGTTCACGCGGCGGTCTGCGCCCGTTGGCCCCAGATCACCGACTACGGCACCACGCGTACCGACGGCGAGCACGGTCAGGGCCGCGCCGTCGACGTGATGGTCTCCGGTCCGGTGGGGTGGGAGATCGCAGACCACCTGCGCGCCCACGCCTCCGAACTGGGCATCGAGTACCTGATCTACGAGCAGAAGATCTGGTCGGTGGAGCGCGGCGGCGAAGGCTGGCGTGCGATGTCCGACCGCGGTTCGGCCACGGCCAACCACTTCGACCACGTGCACGTCACCGTCTGGTGAAACCCCTCGGGACCAAGGACGCCCTCACGCTCGCCGCGGCCGGCGGGGCGCTGGGCACGTTCTGCCGATGGTTGATGGCGAGCGTGCTGGGTGACGCCTCCGGCCTCAGCGCGGGCATCGTGATGGCCAACGTGATCGGCGCCGGCCTGCTCGGCTACGTCACTGCTCGTCTGGGCAGCTCCCGACTCGACCCGGCACGCGTCCGTCGACTGCAGGTCTTCCTGGGAACCGGCGTGCTGGGGGGATTCACCACCTACAGCACCCTGGCTGTCCACGGCGCTCAGTTGGTGGAGGCCGGTGACGTCCTGACCGCCATCTGGCAGGTGGGCGCCCAGATCGTGCTCGGAGTCTGCGCTGCGGTGGTCGGACTCCTCGTCGGCGACCGTGACCTGATGCCGCAGGTCGAGGCCTCGCTCGGCGGTGGCCGCGGCGGTCGGGACCCGCGAGTGCGTCAGGACGGGGAGCGATGAACCTCTTCCTCGACCTCCTGACGTTGATCTGCATCTGTGCGGCCGGCGGTGTCGGTGCCGGACTGCGTTGGTTGACCGAGACGCGCGTCCAGGCGGTCACCGGTGACCGCCTGCCGTGGGGCACCTTCGTCGTGAACGTCGTGGGTTCCTTCCTGCTGGGCGTCCTGCTCGGTGCGGTCTCTCCGGGCGGATTCACTGCGCAGGTCTTCGGCCTCGGGCTGCTGGGCGGCTACACGACGTTCAGCTCCTCGATCGTGCAGAGCGTGCGGGCCGGAGGCAGCGAAGGCCTCCTGTCGGGAATCGTGCACGCCGCTGGCACAGCCCTGGGGTGCGTGCTCGCTGCACTGATCGGTCTGCAGGTCGCCTGAGTCCCGCTCGCCGTCTCCCTGATCCTGTCGGGGGTCGGGGGTAGCGTGGCCGGCAATGGAGAATCTCTACGACGAACGTTCCCGTGCCCGCCTGGTTCCCGAGCCGCCCAAGCGGGTCGACGCTCCGGTGCGCCTGGCCTTCGAACGCGACCGTGCCCGCGTGGTCCACGCGGCGTCGACGCGGCGTCTTGCCGCGAAGACGCAGGTGATGGGCCCCCAGGCCGACGACTTCGTCCGCAACCGCCTCACGCACAGTCTCGAGGTCGCCCAGGTGGCCCGCGACGTGGCTCGTGCGGTCGGCTGCCATCCGGACATCGCTGAGACCGCAGCGTTGGCTCACGACCTCGGCCACCCACCGTTCGGTCACAACGGTGAGCGAGTCCTCGACGAGCTCGCCGAAGCCTGCGGTGGCTTCGAGGGCAACGCCCAGACCCTGCGTCTGCTGACGCGTCTGGAGTCCAAGACGTTCGACGCGGACGGTCGCAGCGTCGGGCTCAACCTCACCCGCGCCACCCTCGACGCCTGCACCAAGTACCCGTGGCGCCGCGGCGAGGCCGAGGCGCCCGGCGGTGTCCACGGCGACGGCACGCCGCGCACCGGTCGCAAGTTCGGGGTCTACGAGGACGACCTCGCTGTCTTCACCTGGATGCGCGAGGGGGTGCAGGGGCGTGGCAAGTGCTTCGAGGCCCAGGTGATGGACCTCGCGGACGACGTCGCCTACTCGGTGCACGACGTCGAGGACGGCATCGTGGCCGGCAAGATCGACCTGACCCGCCTCGACCGGGACGCCGTGCGCGACTCGGTCCGTGCCTGGTACCTCCCCAGTGCTGAGGACGCCCGCCTCGACGCGGTGCTGGACGACTTCGCGCAGATGGACTCCTGGCCGGTTCGCCCCTACGACCGCAGTCGACGCGGGCTGGCGTCGTTGAAGAACCTCACCAGCGACCTGGTGGGGCGTTTCTGCGGCGCGGTCCAGGCGGCGACGTTCGCCTCGGGGCCCGGTCCGTTCGTCCGGCACGAGGCACGTCTGGTGGTGCCCGAGGGCATCGAGGTGGAGATGGCGGTGCTCAAGGGCATCGCTGCGCACTACGTGATGAGCACCGCCGAGCGGGTGGCGCTGATGGAGCGCCAACGCGACCTCGTCCACGACCTCGTCGTGGTGATGGGGGAGCGTGGTCCGGACGCGCTCGATCCCGACTTCGCCGACGACTTCCGTCAGGCCGACGACGACGCAGCGCGGTTGCGGGTCGTCATCGACCAGGTGGCGTCGTTGACTGACTCCAGCGCTGTCTCACGCCACGCTGTCCTGACCGGACGCTGAGGCGGCGAGCGTCGCGAGGTGCTTGCGCACCGCGATCGCGGCAGCCATGCCGGCTCGGTTGGCGCCGATGGTGCTGGCACTGGGCCCGTAGCCGACCAGCTGGATGCGGGGGTCCGTCGCTGCCGTCGTCGCGGACTGCGGGCCGAACGGTCCGGTCAGCAGGGCGACCCCGCCGTGCTCGGAGCGCAGCTTGAGCGGGGCGAGGTGGGAGATGGCGTGCCGGAACCCGGTGGCCCACAGCACCACGTCGACGTCGAGTTCGGTGCCGTCCTGCAGCACGACGCCGTGCTCGGTGAGGGCGGTGAACATCGGGATCCGGCGGTAGGCGCCGAGGGCTGCGGCTTCCTGCTCCTGGGGGCGCAGCGTGAGGCCGGTGAGGCTGACGACGCTCTCGGGAGGGAGGCCGGCGCGAACACGTTCCTCCACCCGGGTGACGGCGGCGAGTCCGTCGAACCCGTTGGCCCAGCGCGGTTCGCGGCGGGTGAACCAGCGCGTCGTGGTGACGGGTGCGATCTCGCCGATCAGCTGGACAGCGCTGGCGCCTGCACCGACGACGGCGACAGTGAGGCCGCGCAATTCCTCGGCTCCGCGGTAGTCGGCGGCGTGCATCTCGCGGCCACCGAAGAGCCCCCGGCCGGCGACGTGAGGGACGAACGGACGGTCCCACGTTCCGGTGGCGTTGACCAACGTCCGGGTGAGGAAGACGGCTCCGCCCTCGGTCTCGACCCGCAGCAGCGAGTCGGGGGCGGGAGAGAGGGCGCTGACCCGCGTGACGCGGATCGGTCGGCGGACGTCGAGGTGCTGGTCGTGTTCGTAGCGGCCGAACCATGCGGGGATCACCTGGTTGGCCTGCTCGGTGGACTCTTCCGGCGCGGGGGCGTCGGGCAGGTCGGAGACGCCGTGGACGCCGTTCATCAGCAGCGAGTCCCACCGGTGCCGCCACGCGCCGCCGGGGCCCTCGTTGGCGTCGAGGACAACGGCACGCACGCCCCGGCGCTGCAGGTGGTGGGCGGCGGAGAGTCCGGCCTGTCCGGCACCGATCACGACGGCGTCCCAGACAGGAACGTCGTCGGTCGCGGTGGGGAACTCGGAGCCGGGGGAGAGGTGGTGCGTCGTCACGTCTCGTCAACGCGCGAGGGACTCGGAACATGCCCGATGTAAGTGAAAATTTAATCTGACGTGGGGGTGTTCGCGCCGCTCGACTCGACGTCGGCGGAGATGTCCTCCCCGGGGACCAACTGGTCCTCGGCGTTCTCGACCCGCATCTCCCGCGCCTCAGTGACCGCGTCGAGCCGTTTCTGGGCCGCCTTCTGCACGCCGGTGTCGTCGCGCAACGGCAACTGGACGTGGCTCTCGGCGGCGATGCCGTCGCCGATCTGACGCATCCGCTGCACCTCGGTGTCGAGCTGCGCGCCCAGGAGCAGCACGACGTTCATGATCCAGAGGAACACCAACGCCACGATCACACCGGCCAGGGCCCCGTAGGTCTTGTCGTAGGAACCGAAGTTCGCGACGTAGAACGTGAACCCGCCGGCCGCCACCAGTCCGGTCACCAAGGTCAACACCGTCCCCGGCGAGATCCACCGGAACTTCGGCTGCTGCACGTTCGGGGTGGCCCAGTAGAGCAGGGCCACCAGGAACAGCACCAGCAGTCCCAGGGCCGGCCACTTGGCGATGTTCCACACCGTCACCGCGGTGTCGCCCAGACCCAGCACCTCCCCGATCCGTCCGGCCAGCGGCCCCGAGATCACCAGCATCAGCGCCGCCGCGGCGAGCACGACCACCGCCGCCAGGGTCACCAGCAGCATCTGCGGGCGCAGCTTCCAGACCGGTCGGCCCTCCTCGACCTCATAGATCCGGTTCATCGCGCGCGAGAACCCGTTCACGTACGCGGACGCCGACCACAACGCACCACCCAGACCGACGACGAGCGCGACGCCCGTGGCCCGCGAGGACGCGAGGTCCCGGATCACCGGTTCGAAGGTGTTCATCATGTCGTCGCTCACCAGCGGGTCGATCAGGTCGAGGATCGACTGGATCGACTCCTCGGCCTGACCCACCACGCCCAGCAGCGCGGCCAGGGCCACGATGGTGGGGAAGATCGCGAGCACGGAGTAGTACGTCAACGCCGCCGCGAGGTCAGTGCACTGGTGCCGGGTGAACTCGGTCAACGTGCGCTTGAGGACGTACTTCTTCGACGTCCGAACTTCGCTCATGCGTCACTCCTGCTTGCAGTGGGAACTGGGGTTCACGATGCAACGTGCACCGAGACTTGTCCACACCCTTCGCGCGGAGTCCGGTCCACCGCGGTGGGTGGACGTAGACTCCGGACGTGGTTGGACGCATCCGTGACGAAGACATCGCAGAGGTGCGGGAGAAGGCGCGCATTGACGAGGTCGTCTCCGAGTACGTGACCCTGCGCCGGGCCGGGGGCGGATCGATGAAGGGGCTGTGTCCCTTCCATGACGAACGCTCACCGTCGTTCCACGTGACCCCCTCGCGGGGCTTCTTCCACTGCTTCGGCTGTCAGGAGGGCGGCGACGCGATTTCCTTCCTGATGAAGATCGACGGCCTCTCGTTCTCCGAGTCGGTGGAGCACCTGGCCGACAAGTTCGGTGTCCAGGTCCGCCGCGAGGAAGGTGACGAGCCGCAGCGTCCGCGGGGGCCGCAGCGCAGCCGTCTCGTCGACGCGCACAAGATCGCCCAGGAGTTCTACTCCGACCAACTCCTGACGCCCGACGCGCTGACGGCTCGTAAGTTCCTCTCGGACCGCGGCTTCGACCAGGACGCGGCGGAGACCTTCGGCATCGGGTTCGCGCCGCGCGACGGCGACGCCCTGCACCGTCTGCTCACGCAGAAGGGATTCAGTGTCGAGGAGATGACGGTCTCTGGCCTCGTGGCTCAGGGACGTTCGCTCTACGACCGGTTCCGGGGGCGCCTGCTGTGGCCGATCCGTGAGTCCAACGGCGACACCGTCGGTTTCGGCGCGCGACGGATCTTCGACGACGACCGGATCGAGGCCAAGTACCTCAACACCTCCGAGACCCCGATCTACAAGAAGTCGCAGGTCCTCTACGGCCTCGACCTCGCCCGTCGCGACATCGCGAAGTCCTCGCGCGCGGTGATCGTCGAGGGCTACACCGACGTCATGGCCTGCCACCTGGCCGGCGTCCCCCAGGCCGTGGCGACCTGTGGAACCGCTTTCGGTGACGACCACGCCCGCGTCCTGCGCCGTTTCCTCGGTGACGACAAGAAGTTCCACGGCGAGGTCATCTTCGCCTTCGACGGCGACGCAGCCGGCCAGAAGGCGGCGCTGCGCACGTTCCAGGGTGACCAGAACTTCGTCTCCCAGACGTACGTCGCGGTCGAGGCGAGCGGCATGGACCCCTGCGACCTGCGAATTCAACAGGGCGATGCGGCAGTGCGCGAACTGATCGACTCCCGCCAGCCGCTGTACCGGTTCGTGCTGAGCAACGTCGTGTCCAAGCACGACCTCGACCGGGCTGACGGCCGGGTCGACGCGCTGCGGGAGGCGGCCCGACTCGTCTCCAGTGTCCGTGACCGCTCCAAGGTCGACGCCTTCGCCCGTGAGCTCGCTTCGCTGGTGGGGGTCGACCCCGAGGACGCCCTGACTCAGGTCCGCCGCGCGGAGAAGTGGGGCGCCGAGGACAAGGGCCGCACCCCGAGCCCGGAGGCACGTCGTGCCGAGCGTGCTGCCCAGGCCGAGCAGGCGGCCCAGCCGGAGACACCGCGTCGGCCTCCGATGCCGCACCTGCGCGATCCGCGCTTCGCGATCGAACGCGAGACCCTGAAACTCGTACTGCAGTACACCCACCTCGTGGACCGCCCTGCCGACCAGGTGACGCCGGCCGACTTCCAGCACCCGGTCTACCGGGCCGTGTGGGAGACGGTGCTGGCTGCGGGCGGCATGCTGGCCGCTCGCGAGGACGCCTACTGGGTGAGCAAGCTGCCCCAGACGGCCCCGCACCCCGTGGTCGCCTCTGCGATCACCGAGCTGGGGGTGGAACCCATCCGGTCGGCCGGTGAGCCGACCGACACCTACGTGCGTTCCTTCCTCTACCGCTTGCTCGAGCTCTCGGTGGACCGACGGGTCGGTGACCTGAAGTCCCGGCTCCAGCGCAGCGACCCCAGCGACCCCTCGGGTGAGCACGGCCGCCTCTTCGCCGAGCTGATGACGCTCGAGCAGCGTCGTCGGGCGCTCCGCACGAAGGGCTTCGCGCAGTGAGCTGAGCGCAGATCTGGGCAGTGCCTGATCGCCCGCAGGGGCTCCTGGGGCACCCGGTTTGGCCCGTTCGCGAGGGCTTGCTATTGTTTCACCTGTCGCCGCGAGAGCGGGCCTCGGAAACGAGGTGAGACGTTCCCCTGTAGCTCAACTGGCAGAGCATTCGGCTGTTAACCGGAGGGTTGTTGGTTCGAGTCCAACCGGGGGAGCACAGTACGGAGGACGTCCTCGGCCTGTAGGCCGAGGACGTTCGCCATTTCGAGGACTTCCTCGATGGTGAACACGTGATCGCCGGTGGCACTCAGCCGCCGAGACACCCACGCCTGGGGCTTGCCCAGGGCGGCGCCGATGTCGGCCTGTCGGAGCCCTCGACGCGCGAGCTGGGCCCGGAACTCGGCCGCGATCTTACGCGACGGCGTATCCGCTGAGATTGAAACGACTTGCTGAGTCATGCACTCAGCATAGGCACTTTGGGGGGAGATTGCCTAGGCGGCTTAGCGGTCTGTGATGCGTCAATCAGCAAGAGTCTTGCTGAAACATTGCGATATTCAGTCTGTGTATGTCACGCTTCGCACATGAGTACTGCACCGGATGGCCGCAAGGCGTGGGCATCTGCCCTGCGCCTGGCCTACTACAGGGAGTCGCTGACTGGCGTTCGCCAGGCAGTTCGCCGTGTGGCCGGCCTGTGGGTGGTGGAGGCACTGTGAGCCGTCGCCGCATGACCTCCGTCGCTTTCGAGTGCGACTTCTGCCGTGTACCGGTGCTCCGTCCGTCCGGGCTCATGCCCGAGGGCTGGAAGCACGACATGGGCGGCCACGACCACTGCACCGAGTGCCTGGACGACCGTTGTGCTTCCTGTGAGGGCGACGGCACCACCGAATGTGTGGCCCGCTCGTGAGCAACGTCCGCTACTTCACGCCCGAGATGCTCGGCCCGGTGTGCCGCTACTGCCGCCACCAGGTGCCGCTGATCGCGCGTACCAACACCCACCCGACCTGTGGCCCGGAGGTGACTCGTGGCGTCTCGTGAAGCCCGTCAGACCGCTGCCCTGGTCTCGCTCCTCAAGGCGCTGCCCGAAGCGCAGCTGCTCGACGTCCTCAAGGGCGTCGACGTCGCGCTGCCCGCGCCGAAGAGCGCGGGGCCCAAAGACACCCGCTCCTGCACCATCTGCTCGCTGCCCTACCCGCTGCACATGCAGCGCTGGGGTAACGACCACAAGTGGAGTCCTGCCGAGCGCAGAGCGGCGGTGGTAGTCCGCTGACATGCACCAATCCCGGTGGAGCACGAGACGCACGACCGGGGCGCCCGTAGGGGGCGGCACAACTCTGTGGGGCTGAACCGGAACCAGGGTCGAAGCGTGAGCTGAGAGATCGACCCCCGAGGGAAATGCTCGACGCGCTACAGCCCGCGTCGTCAGTGACCAGGTCTCGAACGCGTCGAGGCGGCCATTGACTGCCAACCCGAGCCTCTGGGGCTTGTCGGGTCCGTCAGCGACCCGTAACGGCGGTGCGAACTCTGAGTGGGGGGACTCTGGGGGGGCTCAGAGGCGCGGGGCCCAAGGGGTCTCGATCTTCGCCCTTGCTCTGAATCCACGCGTAGCACCGCATACCTATGCAGCACCGCCTGTCACATCACCACAACCACACCTCACCGGAGGGGACCCGATGACCACCGCGACACTGAGCACCACCGCCACACCCCGCAGCACGGCACCCGTACTGATCCCGCTCTGTGCCTGCCGCGGGGCACGCCTGGACGACGTCGCCACTCGCACGATCCGCGGTGTCGAGCACACCGAGGGCGCCTGCGTCCGTGTCCAGGCTGCTGCGGTCGAGTACTCCTACCAGTGCCGCTCCCTGCCGCTCTGGGTCCGTGTCTGCGCGTACGCCGAGTACAACCACGGCCGCGCCCTGGCACGTCGTGAGCTGCGTGACGCTGTCGCTCCTGACTCGTCCGCCGCTGAGGTGTCCAACGCGATCCGCAAGGGCGTCTACTCCGGTCTGCTCCGCCCTGGGTCCTCCGGGATGCGACTGTGGTCCAACGTGGCTCGTGAGGTGACCAACCGTGGCTGAGATCACTAACCCGCTTAACTACCAAAGCGGGAGCCCCGTCCTCGTCGCGGTGGGGCGTATCCAGTCGCCTCGGCGCTGGCACGGCTCCCGCATCGTCAGGATCCGGACCGACATCGGTGGCGGTCACCGCGCCGGATACGCGGTCACCACCAAGGGCACGCCCCACGACGGCCCGCTCTGCCGTGCCATGTGCTCCGCGATCGCACCGACCGGCAGCGTCATCAGCGACTTCTGGGATGACGTGTGAACGAGTGGTCCGGCCGGAGGGTGACCGAGGCCCGGGAGTGGGCACTCGGTCACCTCCCGGCCACCTGTGGCAAGTGTGGGGGGCCCATCAAGCCCGCCCAGGGGTGGGTGCTGGGGCACATCAAGGATCGAGCACTGTTCCCGGAACTCATGTGGCAGCCGACCAACTGGCAGCGCGAGCACCGCGACTGCTCGAACTCGTCGTCGCAGTCCGTCGTGCAGAAGAACGCGGCGGTCACCGCGCTCGTCGCGGTCGGCGTCGATCGCGCGGACGCAGCCGAGCTCGTCGCGGACGGCGGACTTTTTCCCGAGCCCCGCGCCCCCAGGCAGTCGCCGCCCCTTCCTTTCTCTCTCCCCGCCACCACTCGACCCCGAGTTACCGCCACCAGCAAGGCAGCCCCGTCGATCGAGACGCGTGAGCCGCTGATCCTCCGCCAGGATCTGGTGTGGGACTCGGCCCGGCTGCGGGAGTACTCGTGGCTCGAGGAATTCGCCCTGGTGCCGGACGACGCGGCGCCGCCCCTGGCGATGACGCCGCCTCACCCCGAGGCTGTGTGCTCCTACGGATGGGACGGCTGCACCCACGTCGACCCCGGACACCAGATCGTGCGGTGGGCGCGGGAGTCGGTGAAGGTCGATCTGCGGTGGTGGCAGCGCCTGGCGATCGTCCGTCAGATGGAGCACCGTGCCGACGGCACCCCGTGCTGGGAAGAGGTCGACGAGACCGCGCCGCGCCGCTCTGGCAAGTCGGTGCGCATCCGGGTCATGGCGCTGTGGCGCATGGCGCACGCCGACCTCATCGGCGAGATCCAGACCGTCGTCCACTGTGGCAACGACCTCCCGATCTGTCGCGAGATCCAGCGCGGCGCGTGGCCCTGGGCCCGCGCCCGCTGGGGCGACAAGTCCGTCACCACCGCGAACGGCAAGGAGCAGATCGAGGGCGCGGACGGGTCTCGGTGGCTCGTCAAGGCACAAGACTCGGTGTACGGGTACGACGCTGGGCTCGGCGTCGTCGACGAGGCGTGGGATGTCAAGCCTGCCGCGATCACCGAGGGACTTGAGCCCGCGCTCATGGAGCGGCTCTGGTCGCAGCTGCACATCACCTCGACCGCTCACCGCAAGGCCACGTCTCTGCTCAAGGGCAAGATCTCCGCCGCCCTGGCATCCGACGACGGCCGCACCCTTCTGTTGTGGTGGGGCGCGCTCCCGCAGGACGACCCCGGCGACCCTGAGGTGCATCGCAAGGCGTCCCCGCACTGGTCGGCCGAGCGCGAGAAGATGCTGGCCACGAAGTACGAGCGTGCACTGCTCGGTGAGGACGACCCCGACGCCGACGACCCCGACCCCATGGAGGGCTTCCGTGCCCAGTACCTCAACGTGTGGGCGCTCAAGGCTGCCAAGCTCGCGCGCGGCACCGCGATCGTGGACCGGGCTGCGTGGGACGAGCTCACCGTGCCCGCGCCGTCGTCGACCCCGACCGGCTGCGCGGTCGAGTCCTGGTTCGACTCCGGTGTTTCGGTTGCCCTGGCTTGGACGCTCGAGGACGGCGCCGCCCTGGTCCACGTCGTCGACTGTCCCGACCTTGCGACCGCCCGCGAGGCAGTCGACGCCTCCGGGTACCGGGGCCGGGTCTCGGTCGGTGCATCCATCGCTGACCACGTCGAACTTCGTGGCCTCCCGCTCGACCCCGTCCGCGCCACTCCCATTGCCGGGGTCCTCGACATCGCGCAGCTGCTCCGAGACGGGCAGCTGGCCCACGCCGGTGGGGACGCCCTGACTCGGCAGATCCTCGCCCAGCGCACCGTGCCCGGTGCAGGTGGCCCGCGACTCGCCACCCACGCCCGCGCCGATGCGATCAAGGCAGCCGCCTGGGCAGCCTCGGCAGCGCGCAACCGACCCGCTCGGAAGTCCAAGATGCGCGTGCTTGTTGCGTCGTCCTAGGAACGTTGCGAATCCGCGTGAGTTTAACGGCGTCCGGGGCGCGTGTTTCGCCCGCAGTCTTGACGCATGGACACCGACGCGACACAGGGACTGTGGGGCACTTGGCACCGTGTCGACCCGACCGCATTGGTCCCGGCTGCCCTTCCTCCCAAGAGGCAGTCGGGGCCGGTGTTCTCGGGTACGCACATCGACCCCATCCACGGTGTGTCGACGGTCGACGCCGCGATCACCTACCTCTCGGGGTTCGGCCGGGTCACCCGTCGTGAAGCGATCGCCACCCCGGCGATCAAGCGCGCACGTGACCTGATCTGCTCGCTGGCACAGTCGCCGCTCGTGATGCGCGACGAGACCGGCGCCGACGTCACCAGGGCCTACAACCGAACGGACTGGACGCTGCTGCTCCAGCCCGAGGTCAAGCGGGCCCCGATCAACACCTGGGCCGACGTCCTCGAGGATCTGCTGTTCGAGAAGTTCGCTCGGCTCCGGGTCACCGACCTGGCATGGCACGGACGCCCCGCACACGTCACCCGCATGAAGCCCGGCTCCTACACCCGCGACGACCTGCGGGGCGGGTACTGGGTCAACGTGCCCGGTAAGGATGCCGACTGGGTCCCCGAAGAACAGGTCATCGAGATTGAGTCCCCGAACGACGCGATCCTCGACGCTGGCGCCGGCGCGATCCGGGCTCTCTCACTCATCAGCGCCGCGGGCCTCAACGCCGTCTCAGGCGTGCCCCCGCAGGACTACTTCGAGTCCACCGACCCCAACGTCGACCCCTTCGAGTCGGATGAGGAAGCCAAGGAATTCCTCGACTCCTGGGCCGCTGCCCGCCGCGCTCGCTCAACCGCTTTCATCCCTAGCGGCGTGAAGTACCAGACCAACGGGTTCGACCCCAAGCAACTGCAGCTCGTCGAGCTGCGTACCGAAGCGATCGCCGAGATCGGCCGACTCACCGGGATTGACGCCGAAGACCTCGGCGTCTCCACCACCTCGCGGACGTACTTCAATGCGCAGGACCGCCGCCGCGCGATGCTCGACTTCACCTTCGGTCCGTACCGCCGCGCGATCGAGGACCGCCTCTCCATGGAGGACATCGCCCCGCCCGGCTACAGCGTCCGCTTCGACACCCGCGAGTTCTCCCGCGCCGACGACGCCACGCAGGCCACCACCGATGCCGCCCTGGTCTACGCCGACATCGTCACCCGCGACGAGATCCGCGCCGAGCGCGGCCTCGGCCCGCTGCCCAAGACCACCACTGCCCAAGAGGTTTCCGCGTCGTGATCCCCAAGACACACCGCTTCGACAACCCTGCCGCGGTCACCTTCAAGGTCAACCGGGAGACCCGCACGATCCGCGGTCTCGCGGTCCCGTGGGGCGAGATCGGCGACAACGGCCGCGGCCGGTTCCGGTTCAAGCGTGGGTCCTTGACCTGGGACAAGGTCAAGTTGCTCAACGCCCACGACTGGGACCAGACCATCGGCGTTGTCAAGTTCGAGGACACCGACGAGGGGCTGCTCATGGCGGCCAGCGTCGCCCAGACCCGCCTCGGCGACGAGGTCCTGTCTCTGGCCGAGATCGGCGCGATCGACGGCCTGTCCATCGGCCTCGCCGATGACATCGACTTCGACCTCGTCGACGGCGTCCACGAGGTCTCCCGCGGCGTCGTCATCGAGACCTCTACCACCCCCATCCCCGCTTTCGAGAACGCCCAGATCCGCTCCGTCGCCGCCTCGGCGTCGGGCACCACCTCCGGAAGGAACCTCATGGACGAGGACGAAACCACCACTGCCACGGTCGAGGACCGCCTCACGGCGGTTGAGGACCGGGTCACCACGCTCGAGACCACCGTCAACCAGGTCGAGGAAACCGTCGAGGAAACCGTCGGTGAGATCGCGACGCTCAGCAAGATCAAGACCCCTGTCGCCACCTTCGCTGCCGGCTCCGCGGCATCGCGGCTCACCGTCCGCGAAGAGCCCATGTACCGCTTCGAGGGCTCCGTGCGCGCCCCGTCCGGGTTCGACTTCGCCGAGGACCTGTTCAAGGCCGCCCGCTTCGGCGACCAGGCCGCGAAGGACCGCGTCATCCGGTTCGCTGCCGAGGACCGCGGCGGACTCACCTTCGCCACCACCAGCGACACCGCCGCAGTGAACCCCGTCGAGCACCGCCCCGACATGTTCCTGGGCCAGGCACCGGCCCCGTCGAGCCCGCTGTTCGACTTCTTCCGCAAGGGCTCCATCGACGGACCGCAGACCTTCGACTACGCCAAGCTCGACCGCGTCGCCACCACCGCGACCGTCGCCAACCACGTCGAGGGCGTCGAACCCACGGCCACCAACGTGTCCACCGCCAAGGGGACCACGGTCACCCCGTCCGCAGTCTCCGGCAAGGTCCACATCACCCGCGAGGTCGCAGCCGGTCGAGGCACCCCGACCGCCTCCGCCCTGGCACGCGACGAGTTCCACCGCACCTTCGGGATCGCGCTCGAGACCAAGACCCACGCGATCATCTCCGCCGCCTCGGCCTCGATCACCTCCCTCACCGCGGCGATCACAGCCGGCGCAGACGGCAAGGCGCTCGGCCTGGCCCTCAAGACGGGGCTGCTGAAGCTGCAGTTCCAGGCCGACGGGTCCCGCTTCGTCCAGGGCTTCGGTCACGAAGACCTCTACACCACCCTCGCGCTCGTCGAGAACGGTGACGGTGAGCCGGTCTACCCGATCATCAACCCGCAGAACCGCGACGGCATCGCGGGGGACAAGTACTCGTTCATCGACGTGGCCGGTTACCGCTTCACCCCGACCGCGACCCTCGGCGCGACCAGCGCCAGCGCGTCGCTGTCCTACGTCGCCGACCCCGCCGCAGTCCACGTCTGGGCCTCCGGTCTCACCGAGCTCGACATGCTCGGCCAGGACGTCGAGGGCTGGGACATCGGCTGCTTCGGCTGGTTCGCCGGGCTCATGTACGACGTCACCGGTCTCCGCAAGATCTCCTACGACCCCACGGCGTGATGACCATGGCAACCAAGAAGAGCACGCCCCAGGCGTTCGCACTCGGCGAGACCATCGAGGTCCCGTCCGGAGCCACCCTCGTGGCCCTCGACGACGGCACGGTCACCACCGTTCGCCGTGAGCACGTGCTTGCCGTACCCGGCGAGCACCGGTTCGTCAACGACGACGGCCTCACCCTGGCCGTCTACCGCGTCGCCGTCCCGGAGACCCCGGACAGCGACTGACCGGCTCCACTGCACCGGGGCGCCCTCACGTCCCGGTGCAGTGGCACCACCTCACTGGAGACACCGTGACTGCACCCACACCTGACCAGGCACACAAGTACGTCGGCAGGGCTGACTACACCCTCGCCGAGGTGACGACGGTCCTCGCCGCCGAGCGTGCCGCCCAGGCACGCCGCTGCCGCGTCCCCACCGAGGGGGAGTGGCCCGCCGACCTGGTCGAGGCGCTCCTACGCCGCACGCTCGCAGCCCTCGCGATGCGCGCGAACCCGCTCGGAGTCGCGGTGTCGGTCACCGACTTCGGTGTCTCCACCGACCGTGTCGGTGGCCTCGACCCCGTCGTGCGTCGCCTCGAGGCACCGCACGTGAAGCTGGTGCTCGGATGAACCCCGTCTCCCTCACGAAGCGGCCTGGGGAGCCGTCCATGCGGCACGCGATCGCGGACGCGATCTCGACCATCGAGGGCATCAAGTGCGCCCCGTACTACACCCAGACCACCAAGCCCGGAGCCGCGTCCCTGCTCTGGGCAGGCCGCACAGAGTCGGACGACGAATTCCGAGAGGGGTGGCTCACGCAGTGGGTTGTCCGGATCAACCTCACCGCCGACGTCGCCGCGTCGGAGCGCCGCATTGACGAGCTGATCCCGCAGCTCGACGCGGTCCTGCCGTCTCGCGCCCTCCGGATCACCGACCTTGAGCCCGCCGAGATCGCCCTCGGCGGCGCCACCTTGAACGCTCTTCTCGTCCGCATCACCGAGACCCAGTAAGGACCACACACCATGACCGACGTAAGGCCGCACCTGATCGACGTCCTCATCGACGACGAGGAAGCCGGCGCAGAGCTCGCCCGTTTCGAGTTCCACTCCGTTCCCAGTGCCGACGAGTTCGTCACCTTCGCCACCGCACGCCAGGGCGGGGAGCGGGACTGGTCGGTGCAGATGACCGTGAAGGAAACCGGCACGGCCGGCACCGCCTACCAGCTCGCGCTCAACAGCCCTGGCACAAAGGTCGAGGTCGTGTACCGCCCCCACGGCAACGCGACCGCCACGCCGGCCGAGCCGCACTACACCCAGATGGCGACGGTGCAGCCGATCGAGGGCCGAACCATGGGCGGCACCGCGACCCGGTCCCGCAATGCCCGCTCGAGCATGGAGCTCGTGTGGCCTCTCGACGGCGCCCCCGTCAAGGTCACGGCCTGAGCCATGGCCAGTCCGTCCGGCATCTACATCGAGGGGCTGCGTGAAACGACGCGGGCGTTCGAGCGTGCCGGCGTCGACGTCGAGGACCTCAAAGACGTCATGGGTCGGGTGGCGGGCGAGCACGCCGACACCCTCGCCCGGCTCGTGCCAGTCGGCAGCGCGGCGCGGGGCTCCAAGCGCCCTGGCGCCCTGCGGGACTCCGTGCGCGGCAACCGCGCCAAGGGTCGCGCCCAGGTCCTCATTGGACGCGCCCGTGTCCCCTACGCCGGCGCAATCAACTACGGCTGGCCCAAGAGGGGCATCAAGCCCGCCAACTTCATCGCCCGTGCCGACGACGTCATGGGCACCCGCGCCGTCGAGATCCTGACCGACGGGTGGAACGAAATCGCTGAAAGGAACGGCCTCCTATGACCCGCACCACCGTAGGACCCCGCGAACTCGCGGCCTCCGTGAACGGCTTCGACGACCTCGCCGTCGCGAAGTACTTCGGCAAGTCCTTCTCCCAGATGGCATCCCGCGACGAGAACGGTGAGCGGGACGTCGACGGCAGTGTCAGCCTGCGTGCGCTGATCTTCATCGACCAGCGACGCCAGGGCGCCAAGGACGCCGCCGCCTGGCAGACGTGCATGGAGATCACCATCACCGAGCTCGGCACCTACTTCCCGGCCGAAGAGGACGAGGTCACCCCCGACGACCCCGCCACCGACCTGGGAAAAGACTCCATGCCCTGAGGGGCATCGCCTACGAAACCGCCCGCGCCTGCCTGGCCTACCGGATGAGCCCCACCGAGTGGCGCAGCCTCACCGTCTTGGAGAAGCAAGCGTTCCACGACGCCGCCCGTGACCTGAAAGAAGAGTGACCCATGAGTGCTGGACGACCAGTACGCGTCGCCGTCGTCGGCGACTCCGGCGACCTGCGCCGCGCGCTGTCGCAGGCCGAGGCCGCGCTCGACGACGTCGGCGACACCGCTGTCGACAACGGCCGCCGCGTCGAGGCTGCCCTGGGCGCGACCGCCGAGTCGGCAGACGCAACGGCGTCGGCGTCGTCGCAGCTCGCCGGTGGTCTGGGTGACCTCGCCGGTGGTATGGCCGCGGCCGGCTTCATCTCCGAAGACACCGCAGCCGCCTTCGACACCGCGTCACAGGCGATCATGGGTGTCACCGGTGCAGCCGACCTCATGAACCTGGCCACCGAGAAGATCCCTGGGATTCACAAGGTGGCCACCGCAGCCACCAAGGGCCTCGCCGCCGCCAAGCGTGCCCTCGGTGTCGCGATCCGGTTCGCCATGGGGCCGGTCGGCTTGATCATGATCGCGATCACCGCCCTGATCGCGATCGTCACCGTCCTGTGGAAGAACAACGAAGGATTCCGTAAGGCCGTCATCAAGGTCTGGGAGGCAGTCAAGGACGGCGTCGGCGCCGCGATCGACTGGGTGTCAGACAAGATCTCCGGGCTGATCGACTTCTTCAAGAAACTGCCGGGCCGAATGACGCAGGCCGTGTCGGGTCTGTGGAACGGCATCAAGGACGGCTTCAAGGGCGCGATCAACTGGGTCATCGACAAGTGGAACAACTTCTCGATCTCGCTGCCCGGTGTCAAGGTGCCTGGCCTCGGACAGGTCGGCGGCTTCACCCTCAACACCCCCGACATTCCGCGCCTCAACATGGGCGGCATCGTCACCCGCGCCACCACGATCACCGCCGGTGAGGGACGTCCGGAAGCCATTCTTCCGCTCGACCGGCTCGGCGGCCTCGGCGGCGGGGACGTGAACATCTACATGCACCCCACCAGCGACCCGGTCGCGGTCGGCAGGGAGCTGCAGAAGGTCCTCGACGCTTTCCGTCTCGCAGGCGGTCGCGGTCTCGGAGCGGGGGTGCCGGGATGATCGACCCCGACAGTGTTGCCGTGCTCCTGGGGTACAACGCCAGCGCCCACCCGAACTACTGCCTCAATCCCAACGGGGCCGTCGGTGGAGTCGGGTGGCGCACCCTGATTCCTGGGTCTCGGATTCAGAGCGTCGACGCGTCCAGTGAGGGAGCACCCGAGGCACTGGCCTACGTCTCGTCCGCGGCCGGGGCGCAGGTGTGGCAGTCGGTCGAGTTCCCCGTCGACGGCGCCGCGGGGCACCGCCCCTACGCCTACTTCACAGCCGTTTTCACGTCGGCTGACCTGGCTTGCACGTTCACCTACACCGACGCTGCCGGGACGTGGATCGGCACATCATCCACGCACGTAGTGCCCGCTGGCACGACGCGGACACGGTTCGCGATCTTGCCCGCCGCGCCGGCCCCTGCCGGTGCGCGTACCTGCGTGCTGTCAATGTCCTTCACGGCGTCTGGTGCTGGCACCAGTCACGTCCTCACTGACTTCAAGCTGACCTCCGCCGCGACCGCCCCCGGAGACGCCACCGTGGGCAGCCTCACGTGGAACGACATCAGCGACTGGTGCGAAGACATCACCGCGACGCTCGCCGGGCTCTCAGTGGGCACCCTCACCGTCCGCGCCCATGACCAGTGGGCAGTGCTCGCCGCCCGTCCAGGGCACCAGATCCGGGTCGAGGTCGGCGGGCAACGGCTCTGGACCGGCGTCGTGAGCCGCGTCGTCTCGGAGTCTCGCAAGGCCAAGCGCGCCGGCGTCGACCTCAAGCCGATCGTCACGATCACCGCGACCGACGCCGTGACGCAGCTCGCCGGTACGCCCGCCCCCCGCGGGGTCACCTCCTTCGTCAACCTGCCCGCGTCGCTGGACCGCGGCACGACCCCGTGGGTGGTGCAGGGCGTCAGCGACTCCGTGGCTGTCGCGGCGACGCTCTCCACCCCTGGTGCGTCCGCACTTGACCAGGTCATCCGCACTGTCACCACTGCCACCATCAGCCGTGTCCGTGCATGGATCGACCGTTTCGGGGTCCTGCAGGTGTACGGCACGTCCGGGTTCGACGGCATCGCGGCCACCTTCACTGACAGCCCCGCACTCAGCACCGCCGCCCGCTACGTCGACGTGCAGCGCGGCTTCGACTCCGAAGACTGCATCAACACCGTCTATGTCGAGGTCAGCAACGGCGCCGAGACCGTCACGAACGGCCCGTGGGTGAACTTCGCCTCGGTCGCGGCATGGGGCACCAGGGCCGCGACCTACAAGACCTATGACGCCAACAGCCCTCTCTCGCCCACGGCCGGTGCAGGGCTCGCGTCCACAGTCCTCGACAGCAACGCCTCGCCCGCGATGAAAGTGCAGAGCATCACCACCTACAACTCGACGCCCACGATCCGGGCTGCTGCGATCGCAGCCGCCCCGCAGCGCCGCGTCTCGGTCATCCACCGCGACACCACCTACTCCTGCCGGGTCCTACAGGTCACCCACCGCATCACCGCCCGCGCCGGCGACCTGCGCCGCCCCGCGACCTGGCACACCGACTTCGTCCTCGGGTCCGCGACCGCTGTCCCGCTCCCACTCAACTGAAGGAAGACCATGGCGACCAACCCGCTGCACCGCCCCAATTGGCGCGGCCGAAGCAACGTCGACGCGCTCACCATCGCCGCGCTCGAGCACGCCGAAGCCCTCGCGGGCCACCAGTTCACCGTCACCCAGGGCAGCTACCAGTCCACCGTCGTGGCCTCCGCTGGCACCCACGACAAGGGCGGCGTCGTCGACCTCGCGTGGTGCGGGCACGACGCCTGTGTGGGCCACCTGCGCCGCGCCGGGTTCTGGGCCTGGCACCGCACCCCTGCCCAGGGGAAGTGGAAGGACCACATCCACGCCGTCGTCAAGGGGCACCCCAACCTTGCGCCGGCTGCCGCGCGACAGGTCACCGCAGGTGAGAAGGGACGCAACGGCCTGGCCAGCACCGGACCCGACGACGGCCCCAAGGTCTCCGTCCCCACGCCCACGCTGCCCTGGCCCAAGACCACCCGCGGCAAGCACGTTGACGACGCGATCGCGGCCACCGCGAAGTCCGCCCGCATCGCGAAGAAGCGCGGCCAGACCAAGCGGTACCGCACTCTCAAGACCGCCCTCGGCGCGCTGCGCTCCCTGCCGAAGAAGTGAGACCAGACATGACCGACACCGCCACCCCGCTCCCCGTCGACCCCGCCGACGTCGTGACCTGGCCCCAGGCCGCGACCGCGATCGTCCTGATCCTCGCGGTCCTCGTCATCCCCGCAGTCCTGACATACCTCACCAACCGCCGAGTCAAGGCGCTCGACACCACCCTCACCACCAACAACGGTGGCGGGTCCGTGAAGGACCAGCGCGACTCCATCGCGGCCGATGCCGCCGCGACCCGCGAGCTCGTCGAGGCACGACTCGTCCCAGCCGTCGACGACCTCGCCGCCCGCGTCGACGTCCTCGAGGCAGCCAAGCCCCGCGGCATCTTCGGACGCGCCCGATGAGCGCCCCGTACCACCAGCTGCGCGTAGACCAGGGCGCACGCTTCGACCTCACCATCCTCTACCAGCAGCCCTCGACCGAGGGCGTCGACATGACCGGGACCACCGCCACCCTCACCGTCCTCGACGAGGACGGCAAGGTCCTGGCATCCCACACCGTCGACGGTGTCGACGACGGCCGCCTTGACTTCACCCTCGCGGCCACCGTCACCGCGGCGCTGCCCGCAGGTCGGCTCGCCTACCACGTCGACCACGAAACCATCACCGGACCCGACCGCCTCGTCGTCGGCGTCCTCGAATGCCGGGAGGCCACCCGTGTCTAACCGAATCGTCATCACCGCACCCGGTCCCCAGGGCTCGCCTGGCCCGCAGGGCGAGCCGGGCCCCAGCACCGTGCCCACCGCCCTCGCGGTCGCGCACGCCCTTGGCGACGGCCAGCCCGGCCGGACCGTCATCGACGAGCACGTGGCCGCAGCTGCCAGCGACGCAGGCACCCCGATCGGCCGTGCGCTTTACGCCGCCATCGGCGATCAGGTCACGCCTCTGGAGACGCTGACTTTTGCGGGACAGCAGGCCGTCTCCGAGGCTGCACTGGTGGTCCGGTCTGGCGATGACGAGCGCGCCACCCTCACGCCGGACGGACGCACAGCGGTCTACATGGTGACCGGCGAGAGCAGCCAGACTTTCACTGTCTCCGGCTGCGCCGTCTCGGATGACACCCTGCGGAAGAAGACGGGCACTCAGTCGCGGCGCTTCACGACCTCCGGGGCCGCGACTGCCGTAGCGACCCACTCGCCCGCCACCGCCCTCACTCACGGTCCCGCGTCCATCTGGCGCACGTGGGTATGGATCGAGGATGTCACGGCACTCACCGGGTACTTCCAGATCATCCACACGCGCGGCGCTGTGATCGACACCGTCGCTCCGCCCGCCGACCAGCGATGGGTGAAGCAAGTCCCCGTCTCGTCGCTCCGCACCGGATGGAATCTGATCTCCGACGACACTCTCGGGATGTACAGCGCTGCCGGATGGGGCAGCATCTACTCGACCCGCTACATCTTCCAGACCACCAAGGCCACCAGCGTGTCGGTGGACTCGACGTGGTTCGAGTGCCCCAAGAAGGCGTCGCTCCTGCTCATTCAGGACGGCGGCTACAAGTCGTACATGACCCACGCGATCCCGGAACTGCGGTCGCGCAAATACCCGACGGTGTGGGCACTCAATCCGGGCTGGCTCGGCAAGCGCCCTGGTGCCTTCAACGAGACGATCACTGTCGCCGACGTCGCTACCCTCAAGGCGGCTGGCGACGAGATCTCTTTCCACTCGTGGGTCGCAGGTAATGACGGGCAACTGATGGCGACCATGACCCGCGAGCAGGTCCGCGATGACTCCCTCAAGTCCATCGCTGTCGCGCAGGCCGAGGGGTGGGGTAAGGGCTACCTCTTCCGAGGGGCATTCCTTCAGAATCTCGCGCCGAATGCGAGGGGCTGTGCACCCTATCACGCGATGCTGGCGACCTCGACGGAGAGGGATTCCCAGATCGCTACGTGGCCCCCGATGAACCGTCTCGACGTGGCTCGCGTGGGCTTGCACTTCTCCACCGACGCTTTCATTGATGACATCTTCAACCGCCTGGAGAAGACTCGGGGCCTGTGCCTCGGGTACACCCACGGAATCTCCACGGTGTCCGCAGGCGACATGACCCCGGCGCGGCTGACCTACCTACTCGGCAAGATCGACGCTGCCGTGGCAGCCGGGTGGCTTGAGGTCACCACCTTTGAGCGGCTGCTCGCCTCGGCAGGCGGCGTCCTCCGCGCCTGACGCACTTGCCCGGTAAAGCGCACCACTACCCACTCACGAAAGGAGCCATCATGGCTCACCCCGCAACGACCGCACTCCTGGACTTCTTCGAGTTCGAGCACCTGCCGCCGCACCTCGCCAAGGTCTCGGAGAAGTTCCACGACCTGGCGCACGACGTCGCCGCCACGCTCGACGGCCCCGAGGCCACGGTCGCTGTCCGCAAACTGCTGGAAGCCAAGGACTGCGCCGTCCGCGCCGCCGTCAGCGCCCGGTAAAGCGTCACCCCGCAGCGGCCACAGCTGCCCGTCGAGCATCATCCGGAAGTAGCACGTACCTCTGGGTGGTCTCCGGGCGGCTGTGGCCGAGCACCTCGCCGACCGCGAGTAGGTCACGCGTGCCGGCATACGCCCTGGTTGCCATGCGGTGCCGCAGGGTGTGGGCCGTCCAGTCGTCCGGGAGGGCCCTCGAGATCAGCCGCGTCACGTGCCCTGGGGAAAGGTGCGATCCTCGGCCGTTGGGGAAAGCCCATCCCTCGACCCGCCACAGTCGTGTGGCGAGCTCGGGGGACTCCACGGGCACGACGCGGGTCTTCCCGCCCTTCCCGAGCACCACGAGGTCACCAGAGCGCCGCCCGCCCGTGTAGTGGGTGCGGTGGACCTGGGCAATCTCGGCGGCGCGTAGGCCGGCCCTGGCGCCGAGTAGCGCCATGAGCCCGATCCGGTCGGGGCGACGTACCAGCATCTCGACCAGGTGCTCCGGGGTGGGGCGTGGCCGCGGGGGCGGCACCGCGACGGCGGCCAGCGTCGTCGCGGGGTCGCGGTCCACCCATCCTCGAGCGTGCGCCCAGCGGAAGAACCCGCGCATGACGCTGCGGGCAGACTTCCGGGTCTCGGGTGACCAGTCTCGACGCGACAGGAATGCGGAGAGGTCATCGACCGTGGTCGCCCACGGGTTCGCGGGGGTGGTGGGGGTGCGCTGCAACAGCGAGAGGTAGTGCATGTGCAGCCGCACGGTGCCTGGGGATCGTCCAGCGGCTGCGAGGTGGGTGGAGTACTTCTGGGTGGCTGTGTGCCAGTTCTGGGGGGTCATGCGGGGATCGTCAGAAATCGACAGCCCCCGCGCTCTCGGTTTCTAGATCATGCCCGCCGCAGCCGGAACGTCAGGACTCGCCCTAGCGGCTGGGGCCCTTCGGGTGGCCCTAACGTCACCTCACCGTCGCTGGCCTCGTCATACAGGTAACCGGAGGGTTGTTGGTTCGAGTCCAACCGGGGGAGCTTGTGAGGAAGGGCCCAGGTCGCTGACCTGGGCCCTTCCGCATTTCCTGGCCCGACGGCGTCCGGCACTCGTCGGGGCGGCCACTCTCCCCGTTCGGGTGTCCTGGTGGAGGTGAGGGGTGGGGAAGTTACGTCCTGGGACGACTTCTTGCTACGATTCTTCCCGTTGCCGCGCTGGTGGCAGCGATCCCCTGTAGCTCAACTGGCAGAGCATTCGGCTGTTAACCGGAGGGTTGTTGGTTCGAGTCCAACCGGGGGAGCTGGTGAAGAAGGGCCCAGGTCACTGACCTGGGCCCTTTCACGTTCTCGGACTGCGCTCACGCAGGATCGGTGATCTGCGGGACCCGTCGAGTGAGGCGCAGGGTGGTGTTCTTGGTACGTCCCGCCTTCACCCGGAACGACGGACGCAGCGAGGCGCCGGCGTGGGTGGGGGTTGCCTGCACCACGAACGTGTAGCGCCCAGGGGAGAGCCCGCGCAGGGAGAGGTCGCCCCCGCGTACCTTCACCACCCACCACTGGCCGGTGCTGCGGTTGACCGCCGTCACCCAGGTGGTGTGCCGCGCCAGCGCTGATCCCTCCAGCACGTAGCCGTTGACCCCGCCGGCGCGGGTGCGGAGGCGGATCGTGACGTGTCCGGCGTGGGCTGCTGTGGTGACCGAGACCTTGACGGTGCGCCCGACCCACTTCTTGCCCGCGTCGTACCCCCAGAGTCGGTAGGTCCCGCGCGGCAGACCGCCGAGCGCGAACTGACCGGATCGGTCCGCGGTGACGGTGTAACTGCGTCCCACGGCGTCCGTGGCCCGCACCATGGCACGCGACGCCTTCTTGTTCGCGGTGCCGCGGGTGACGGCGCCGGTGATGAATCCTCCGCGGCGCAGCGTGATCGTGCGGACCGAGTCCTGGCCGGCGACCACCCGCACCCGGGCGTCAGAGGGCGCACGGCGATCGGTGCGCCACGCGGGCCGGGAGTCGCTGACCTGGACGATGTAGCGTCCCGGGGAGAGGCCGGTGAGGGTGAACCGTCCGGTGGAGCGAGCCTTCACCTCCCGGATCCAGTTCCAGTCCGTGTCGAAGACGGCGACATGGGCGCGGGGGATTCCGGCGCCGGTCGCGTCGACGGCGCGTCCCACGACGCGTCCCGTGGTGATGGCCGCAGCAGTGGCCGCAGCAGGGGGCGGAGCGGTGGCGGCAGCAGCGGCCGCCGAGGTGGCCTGGACACCGGCGGCGGTCACGGCGGCGGTCACGGGGGCGGCCGTAGCGGTGGCGGCCCACGGAGCGGCCCACGGAGCGGCCACGCATGCCATCACGAGCGCAGCGACGGCGGCCACGAGCGCGTGACGTCGGGCGTCACGGGGCTGGGCAGTGGTCTCCTGCGTCGCTCCGGAGGGATGCGGGGGATTCGTGCGCGCGGGCGATGGGTGCATGTGGGGGCGTGGTTCCGTCATCGTCTCGTCCTTCTCCTCCGGTAGACCGGTGGACAGGTGGGAATTCAACTAGAATCTGGGGATGAAGTGGCTGGCCAGGAGTGCAGGGGCGGTGCTGCTCAGCGCCTCGCTCGGTGTGTTCCAGGGCTGCAGCTCGGAGACCCGGCCCACGGTCCCGGCCCAGGTGGGTCAGGAGGACCCTCGTGCCTCGATGGGCAACCCCGTCTGGGGCGCGCGTTCGTGGAGCACGCCGCTGGACCGCGTCACTCCGACGGCGGTCCCGGTGGTGCGCGGCAATCCGTTCGCCGATGCGGCGCCGTTCCTGGACGAGTACACCTCGGTGGCTGACGCCGCGCACGCCGTGACGGGGCCCCGGGCGGACGTGCAACTGCTCGAGCGCCTCGCCGAGGTGCCGACCGCCAGTTGGCTGCTTCCGGAGGCCTACCCGGTCGGCGCAGTGGGCGCCCACGTCGAGAGTCTCGTGTTCAGCGCCCAGAAGCAGGGCACCATCGCGGTCTTCGTGGTCTACGGCGTCCCGGGGCGCGACTGCATCGACTCCCACTCCTCCGGCGGAACGACGGCTGCCGACTACCCGACCTGGATCCGCGAGATCTCGGATGCGGCCGGACACGGTTCGGTGGTCATCCTCGAACCCGATGCCTTGGCCTCCCTGGGGTCCTGCAGCGGCGACGAAGAACGGGTCACGCTGCTGCGTGACGCCGTCGAGGTGCTGTCGCAGGGGCCGGTGACCTACGTCGATGCCGGCCACTCGCGCTGGCAGTCGTCGGCCACGATGATCTCGCGGCTGCGTCAGGTCGGTGTGGAGAAGGTGCGCGGCTTCGCCCTCAACGTGGCCAACTACGGTGCCGAGAGCGCGGAACGTGCCTACGGATCCGCGGTGTCGCAGGCCTTGGGCGGGAGCCACTTCGTCGTCGACACCGGCCGCGCGGGGGGTGCCGGACCTGGTCGGGGATGGTGCAACCCCGCAGGTCAGGCCGTCGGGGCCCTGCCCGGCAGGGTGGACGACGGGAGCGCGATGGATGCACGCCTCTGGGTCAAGCCTCCCGGCGAGAGCGATGGGGAGTGCGGCGGCGGCCCGGCCGCCGGGCAGTTCTGGGCCGAGCGTGCACTGGAGCTGGTCCGCGCCGCGGGCTGGTGAGCCCCGCAGGTGGGGCCGGAGGGGCGCTGCCGCTCTCCTGAGCGGCCTGGTGGTCACGCCGGGGTCATCCTGAAACCGACCGTACCGACGGCTTCGATCCAACGGGGTGCAGGACCGGTGTCGCCGAGGCGGCGACGCAGGGTATCCATCACGTCGATGACGGTGCGCTTGTCGTGATCGTTGACGAAGTACGTGGTCACGTAGGACTCACCGCGCAGCGCCAGCACCAGGTTGGCGGTCGAACGCACCCGGGTGCCGGTCTCCATCAGGGAAGCCAGCAGGTTGACCTCGTCCCCGGGCAGTGACACTTCCTGGTCCCCGACGACCGCGCGGCCGGTGGAGAGGTCGAGCAGGAGCTCGCCGTGGCGAAGGGCTGTGGCGGTGTTGACGCGCGACGCGACTGGCGAGCTGGCCGGCGAGTTGGCATGGACGCTGGCTTCGTCGGCCAGGGGTGCAGGCACCGGCACATTCGCGGACGGAGTGGTCAGGGGCGAGGTCAGCCGGAACGGCACGGTGGCGGAGGCGGGATCGAACGGAGCGGGGACCGGGACGGTGAGGGCCGTGGTGTCGGCGACCAGCGCGACGGCGTTCGCCCCGGCCACCAGGTTGTCGGCGACGACATCGGGGCGTGCGGATCGGGCCGGCTCTGCCAGGGTCTCCACGCGGCGGAGCAAGGCGGGACCGGGACGGTTGGTCGCAGGGTTCGGAGCCCGCCACACGACGTCCTCGGGAGCAGCGGTCTCGGCGGCCGGGTGCGAGCGGCCTGCTGCGCGACGCAGGAGGGCTTCCACGCGGGCGCGCAGCTCCCGGGGGCGGAACGGTTTGAAGACGTAGTCGTCGGCGCCGGTCCCCAGCCCTTGGATGACGTCGATCTCGTCGGAGTGCGCGCTGATCATCACCACGGGGGAGTCGGAGAACTCCCGGATCCGGGCCAGTGCGGCGAATCCGTCCATCCCGCCCATGGTGACGTCGAGGAAGACGATGACGGGGGTGAACTCGCGGACTGCTTCGATCCCGTCCGCGGCGTTCGAGGTCATCACCGGCTCCAGCCCGATCTGCTCCAGGACTGGGCGGTACAACGCCCGGATGGACGGATCGTCGTCGATCACCACGGCACAGGCCGAGGTGGCGGTCGTTCCAGACATGGGTGACTCCGGGGTGTCAGGTCAGCGGGCGAAGGGATGGCGCTTGCAGGACGTGAGCAACTGCGCGAACTGGGTGTCGAGGTTGATGTCGCCCAGGGCCGCCATGATCGGGTGGCCGGGGACGGCGTACATCTGGTTGAGATGGGTGACGACCTCGCAGGAGCCGATACGGACCCCGGCCACGGGAGCACCGTCGGCGTCACGGCACCATTCGTAGTCCTTGGCCAGCAGCGCCCCGGGCGACCACACCACCGTGCAGGCGGGAGCATCCGAGGTCACGTACTGGAGCGGGCTGGGTGCGGTCACCGGAGTCGGCTCCGACGCAGCGCCCGTTCCGGTGTCACCGGCGGTGGTGCCAGTGGTCGGCGAGTCCGGGGCGTCCGTGGCGTCGGTGGTGGTGGCGCGCTCGGTGGCGGTCGCGCCCGGGCTCTCACCGAACGGGAGTGTGCAGCCGCTGAGCAGCAACGTCGCGCTCACGGTCGCGGCCGCGAACGCTGCGCGGCGGCTCAGGATCGTCATGGTCGAGGTCCTCACGAGGCGTTGAAGGGGACGGGCTGCGGGACGGTCGGAGTCCCGGAGGCGAAGATCGCGACCGGGATCTGCAGCGTGATCTCGTGGCTCCGGTAGTTCTTGGAGTTGCGACGTTCCTGGACGTGCGCGGTGGCACGGAAGGTCAGGGTGACGCCCTCGGTGTCGTCGGCGAGGTCCTTGATCACCTGGTTGCGCAGTTCGAAGGCGCCCTTGGGTGAGGTGATGAGCATTCCCTTGCGGCCCAGGGTGCGCGCCTCGGGGTCGAAGGTCACGTCGGGGGCCCACGCGTCGAGCGTGTACGGCGTCTCGACGCGTCCGGATGCCGTGGTGCTCGTGGAGGTGACCTGCACCTTCTCCAGCCAGACCAGACGCTTGCGGGCGAACGCTGAACGCATCGGCGTGGCGGTGTCGTACCCCTGGAAGGTGAACGAGAAGTACTTGTCGCCCTTGGGGTACCACTCGCCCATGCGGGGTGTGGCCTTGGAGGCCCAGATGTTGAAGACGAAGTCGATGCCGTCGACCTTGGTGTGGGACTGGTAGGTCCCGTCCCGGGAGAACTCGGAGTTGAACGGCATCTCGGCCGCAGTCGCCGCCCCGAGGACGGTGGACTCGTCGGGAGCTGCCTCCTGCGCCGTGGACGAGCACCCGGCCAGCGCAGCGCTGAGGCAGAGGAGCGGGACGGCCAGGCGGGTCAGTCGACGCCGAGCAGGGACGGGAGCGGTCACGGGTACCTCGATGTGTGCGCCACGACGGGCGGCGCGCGAAGGGTGGAGGGATCGGGCGGTGGACATCAGACCGTGAACCCCCGGTAGCGGCGCAGGCACTTGATCAGCAGCCAGCCGCTCTGGAGGATCGTGGTGATGGCGAGGATGTTCCAGCCGACGTAGAGCACGTTGCTACGCCATCCGGTGGAGAGCTGGAGGAAGACGGTGACGCACGTGCCGATCGCGAGCAGCATGCCGACGTGGGGCACCCAGTGCACCGACAGGCCGCGACCGCCGCCGCTCTCCGCCTTCGCCTGGAGCGCCCAGTTGTCGGTCTCGGAGCCGGAGAAGAACTTCGTCCAGGCGCGGACGAAGTGCCCGATCCGTGCCCAGATGTAGAGCTCGGAGGGCAGCCACAGCAACGCGAACAGATAGTCGCGGGCGCTGGCGTCGTGCATGGAGTGGGCCACACGCAGGTTCAGCCAGGTCGCGATGATCGGGGGGACGAACCAGATCGGGTTGAAGACGAGGGCGCCGAAGATCACCGAGCACAGCAGCAGTGTCACGAACCAGAACCGGGTCAGGGCGTTGAGCAGCATCGAGAAGTTCTCGAACCAGCGCAGGCGCAGGTTGGGGTGGAACGGCTGACCCTGGGTGTCGCCGCGCTGACCTGGCCACATCAGGTCGACTGCTCCGACGTTCCACTTCACCTGCTGGGCGTCGAGGGAACGCAGGGTCGTCATGCCGCCGACGTCGGCCCGGGCCGAGGCGCTGATCTTGGTCAGGTAACCGGTGCTGCGGATCTGCAGGGAGAGGAGCGAGTCCTCGATCTCGCTGTCGCGCACCCACGGGGTGAGTTGGTGGAACTCGGTGATGACGCGCTGCAGTGCCTCGATCCGGAAGATCGAGTACTGGCCGCCGAGCACCGCCATCTGGCGGCCACGGAGCAGGTTCTGCATGTTGAAGGAGGCGAACTGCTGGCGCTGGCCGGCGACGAGGAACTTCGCCAACGGGCCGGGCAGGTCGCTGTCGTCGATGCTGTAGATCGCCGAGATCCCGCCGATGCGGCCGTCGGAGGCGATCTCGCCCAGCAGGTGCTCGACGGCGCGGGGATCAGCGGTGGTGTCACCGTCCACGCCGAGGAAGTAGTCCATCCCCTCGACGAGCGCGAACCCGTAGTTGAGGGCGCCGACCTTCTTGTCCGGGTTCTCCCCGATGTCGTGGACGTAGACCTCGGTGGTCTCGTCGCGCCCCTCGACCACGCGGTGGTGGAGTCCTGCGTAGCGGGCTGCGATCTCGACGGAGTCGTCGGTGGTGTTGTTGACGACCACGTGGATGACGTCGGGGAGCCGGGTCTGGGCCAGCAGCGACTCGAGGACTGCTGCCAAGGTCTCGGACTCGTTGTAGGCCGGAATGACGCACCCGACCGTGGCCTGGTACAGCGACGCAGGGGCGGGCGCGGCACGCGGGGTGGTGTGCAGGACGTGACTGTCGACGTCCTGCACCGGTGGGTCGGTGGGGCGCCGAGCGATGCCCGTCGATGTCGGTGAGTGGTCCACCCGTGGCGCTCCCTACAGAATGTGTCTGGTGTTCATCACCAATCTGGAGGACACCTCTGGACGGCGTCGTAATTTAGGGGTGAAATCCGGGGTGAAATCGGGTGACACTCACCCGTAGCAACGTGGTCTGTGCCACAGCGTCGACCAGCATCGCTGCGCTGCCGCCGTGGGCCGCGGCGACGGACTCCACCACGGCCAGTCCCACACCGTGCCCCTCGGCCCGCAGCTCCGCCCCGCTGCCCCGCACCCGGGAGGCGAAGATGCCACCGGCCTCGGACGGGTCCAGTGTGGTGCCGGGGTTGGCGACCTCCAACGTCACCGTGTCGTCGTCGGAGGTGAGGGCCACGTCGACCCACCCGTCCTCCTCGGCGTACTTCACGGCGTTGCTCAGGACGTTGTCGACGAGTTGACGCAGTTGCACCGGATCACCGTGGACGCGGGTGTCGGTGTCGGGCTCGCACTGGACGGAGACGCTGAGCCCGCGGCGTGAGGCGAGAGCGGCGAAGTCGAGGGCCGCCTCGGACACGACGTCGAGGAGCGCGGTCTCCTCCTCGTGGCGGCCGGCCACGTCGGGGCCGTCGACGAGGTGATGGAGCAGGGCTTCGGTGCGATCGATGGCACGGCTCGCCTGTGCGACGTCGGCGAGCACCAGATCGGGGTCGCGCCGCGGGGTGCGTGCCGTGTCCAGGTGCGCGACGGCCACGGTCAGGGGAGCTCGCAGTTCGTGGGCGACGACGCGCAGGTCGGTTCCGTCCGGGCGCGGAAGCGCACCCGGTGCGCGGCGCCGACGCAGGATCAGCGCCACCCCGGCACAGAGCAGCGCCAGCACCGCGCAGGCCGCAGCGCTGCCGGGGCCGCGGAGCAGACCCACCGTCGGACGTCCGACCACCCCGTCGACCGCGCCGAGCAGTGCCGCGACGCCGAGCACTGCTGCAGCACCGAGCAGCACCGAGACCGCCTGGGCTGCATGGGGAGACCGGTCGGGGCGGGGGGCCGCCGCTGGCGAGGTCGACACCGTCGGCGAGGTCATCGTGCGTCCGCCCCGGGGGCCGGCTGGACGCCTCCAGGCAGGAGGGCGAGGTCGACGGCTCGGATGATCGCCGAGGCGCGATCGGTGACGTCGAGCTTGCGGTACAGCGAGCGCAACTGGCTCTTGACGGTGTTCTCCGAGACGTGCAGACGCTGCGCGATGGCGCGGCGGGAAGGCTCGTGGACGAGCGCGAAGAGGACCGCCGTTTCGCGCTCGGTGAGCAGGACCGGCATGAGCGGCCGGGCGGTGGAGCCGATGAAGAGCGTCTCGGATCCCTCGAGGAAGGCGTCGACCGTGGGGAGCGCGAGGGAACGGCCCAGGTCGATCACTGCCTGCAGGTCGACCCGGTCCATCATCGTCAGGTGCGCGCGGACGCCGTGGTTGGCGTGCAGGGCGACCGATCGCAACAGCCGGTCACGGGCGGTCTGCTGGTTGCCGATGCGCAGGGCGACCGCGGCGGTCAGCGTCTCCAGCGCGGCCCGGGAGCGCACTGTGTGCCCAGGCAGTGCGTCGAGGTGGGGAGCGAGGTCGAGTGCGGCTGCCGGCCCTGATGTCAGCATCTCGGAGACCAGGAGCGCGGGGGTCTGGATCCCGGTCTCAGCACCACCGAGGGCGAGGACGCTGTGGGCGCGGGTGACCTGTCCGGTGGCGAGCCACGCGAGGGCGAGGAACGTGGTGAAGTGCGCCGTGGCGAAGGAGGGAACGACCGGCCGCGCCTCGAGTTCGGCGGTGAGGACGGGTGCCATGGCGCTGAAGGATCCGTTGGCGAGGCTGAAGGCGGCCCGCAGGAACTGGACCCAGTGGTCGGTGGGGTCGAAGTCCTCGGTGTCCCCGCGGAGGTGGGCGCTGGCTCCGGCCACGTCGAAGTCGTCGATCTTGATCAGGGCCTGGCCCACGCGTGCCATGGACTCGGTGCGCGGACCCCAGATGCTGCCTGCCTCGTTCGGCGGCAGCGCGTCGTCAGCGGCTGCCTGGGCGTGCATGGCCAGGGCTTCTGGCATCCTGCCGTCGATGGCGTAGTAGGCACGGCCGTGGACGGCGCACAAGGGCGCGTTCTCGGGCCGAGCGGCGGCGAGTGCCTGCGAGATCAGGTGCTGCCCCGCCTCGGTCTCTCCTGCCTCCACCAGCGTCCGGCTGAGTTGGCAGGCCAGGACATCGGCCAGCGGGCAGGACGCAGCGGCGAATCCGGGGCTGTGCAGGAGGGCGGCGGCGTCGGTGGCTGCGGCGACGCTCGCGTCACGGCGCCCGAGTGAGCCCAGGATGACGCTCTGGACCGTGAGGTCGATCAGGCGGTCCTCGGCGCTGTCTCCGTTGAGGGCGCTGGAATCGCGGTGCGCGATCGGTTCGAGGAACTGCTGTGCCGCGCTGCGGGTCGCAGGGTTGTCCATGAGGGCGACGCCTCGAGCGACGGAGAGCAGGGGATGGCCGAGCAGTTGCCGGGTGGGCACCTCACGCAGCGCGGCGTCGAAGCCGGGGGTCAGTTCGGAGGGCCGACTGATGGCCAGGCGCCGGTAGAGGGAACTGGCCCTGTCCAGCCGACGGGCGCGGACGGCTGCCTCGAGGGCGGCGCCGGGCGCATCGATCGCGACCATCTGGTTGATGACGGCGTCGGCGACCTCGGGATCGACGTCCACCCCCGAGAGGCCGCTCCGGTGGGCGGCACAGGCATGGGCGTGCTCGCTCCATCGCAGAACCGGAGCCGCATGCGCGGTCCGGTCACGGTGACACAGGCCCTGGTGCTCCAGGAGGCCGAGGTCGTGCTCGACCGAAGCGGGGGAGTCGCCAGTGACGAGTGAGACGGTCGTCGTGTCCAGGTGTGGCAACCAGGCGGTGCGCCGGACGAGGTCGGTGAGGTCGAGTTGGTCGAGGTCACGTTGGGCCTGGGCGACCCGCAGTTCCGCCCAGTCGATCTCGATCGTGTTCTCGGTGCTGGTGTCGGTGCCGCTGCTGGGGCGGTACGCAGTGAGATGCAGGACGGCAGCACCCAGGGTGCGGAGATCGCCCCCGGCATGGGCCAGAGAAGCCTCGAGCAGTGCAGGGGTCGCACTGAGGCCGGCGGAGGTGATGATCTCGGTGACCTCGTCGGGCAAGGCGGTGAGGGTCACCGGGTCGATGACGTGGGTGCCGGGGTCGAGGAGCAGCCCGGTGACGACGTCGGGTGCGATCCATCGGCTCGCGACCACGATCTGGTTGTCGTGGTGAAGACTTGCCACCAGGGTGAGTGTCTGCCAGAAGACAGCAGGGCGGTCGGTCAGGTACTCGCACCGGTCCAGGACGACGGTGACGCCGGGCAGGGCACGTGCGAGCGCATGGGTGGAGGAGAGTCGCCTTCCTCGCGACGTCGGTCGTCGCAGGGCGGCGATGACGTCGTCAGGTGCGCCTGCGCATGCGGCCGCTTCGACCACGGCTTCCCACGCATCCTGGGCCGAGGTGACGTCAGGCGTGAGCGTGACCCACAGGACAGGACGTCCGGCTTCTCGCTGGAGGTCGGCCCATGCCCGCAGGAGAGTGGTCTTGCCGCTGCCTCCCGGGCCGTGGAGCACGGTCAGGGGGGTGGCGCCGATCTGTGCGAGGAGCCGGTTCCTCCACGCCGTCGATGTCCTCACGAGAACTCCTCCGTGGATCGGCGGTGTCGGGACGCCCGATCAGTTAACCGATACTGACTGGATTGTTATTCGATGAGGGTGGGGTGGTTCAAGTTCTCACTTCGCAGGGAATCTGAAAACGCTCAGAACTCCTTGCGCCAGCGCATCGGCCAGGAGCGGCCGTCCGGGTCGTGAAGGAGCCGGTACATGGGAGCAGCCAACGCCTGACGCGCCAGCCCCAGGGACGGATCGGGAAGACGTCGCAGACGCCCCGGGGGACGGGGGCCCTGCTGGCCGCCGGCGTGCCAGGCCTCGAGGGCGTCCGCGCTCTCCGCGAACCTGTCGAACAGCGCCGCGGGATCCACGCAGTCGTCCATCACCTCGAGCAGGTCGGCGTCCTCCATCGCGTCGATCGAGGTGAGTCGGTCCGGGTCGAGTCGGTCCAGGTGCTCAGCGGCCAGAGTCAGGCGCAGGCGGCGCGCGTACCCCGCACGACCTTCGCCGCCGAGGTCCATCACGGCCGCGGAGAGTTCGGAGTCGTTGGTCCAGGAGCGACGGCAGAAGTTGTCCGACCCGATCGAGGCCCAGGCGTCGTCGAGCACGCAGACCTTGGCGTGGACGTACACCGGCGTGCCGGCGTGGTTCTCCAGACCGTAGAACGCCACCCGGCCGGGGGCTGCCGCCATCACGCGCAGCACGCCCCGCATCCGTCCCAGCATCTGCGGGTCGCGGGCGAACCAGCCCTCCTGGTCGGGGAACTGGGGGAGGACGGCCACCAGGTGCAGCTCAGGGTTGGCCCGGAGCGCATCCACCAGGACGGTGCTCATCTCGCCGCCCCACAGGAACTGGTCCTCGATGTAGATCAGGTGGCGAGTGTGGGAGACCGCCTTGGTGTAGCCCCGGGCCACGGAACGCTCACCCTCGGGAGCGAAGTCGAACGACCAGCCGTGACCGAGCTTGGGGTAGGTGCGAAGCAGCTGCACTGCATGGTCGGCATCGGAGCGCGCTGCAGGAGCCGGTCGCTGCTCGGGCAGGGGACGGACCTCGTCGTGCAGGTCGTCCGCGGAGTCGCGCAGGCGACGGAACGGGTTGCGGCTCGTCGGGGTGGAGTCGTTCCAGCGTTCGCGGAAGACAGTCTCGACGTCGTGGACCACCGGCCCCTGCAGTGCCACCTGGACGTCGTGCCACGGGGGCCGGGGGCCGTACTCGGAGGCGATCTCCTCGGCCTGGGGGTCGCCGTGGTGGTTGGCGTCGTCACGACGACCGTGGCACAGGTCGATCCCGCCGACGTAGGCGATGTCTCGGCTGGAGTCGTCTGCGTGCCGGATGACGACGAACTTCTGGTGGTGGGCGCCGTTGCGGCGCACCCGCATGTCGAGCTGGACGTCCGCGCCGAGCTCTTGCAACGCCTGTCCGAGGTCGCGGTGCTCCTCGTGGGAGTAGCCCAGGAAGCCCGCGTGGGAACGCCACACGAGTGCCCGGACGTCGACGCCTCGGTCGATCGCGCGTCCCAGGACGGCGAGAAGGGTGTCGTGGGGGGAGTCGGTGAGCTGCTGGTCGTCGTTGGACTGCCAGTCGGTGAACCAGACGATGTCTCCCGCCGACGTGGCCTCCACCGCGGCACACAGTTCGGTGAAGTAGGTGTGACCGTGGACGAGGGGGCGCGCCAGGTTGCCGCGGCTCCAGGCCTCGCCCGGGTGAGCGTCGTCGATCGTGGTGCTGGTGTTGCCGCGCGCACTGCGCGAGAGGAACCACTGGTGGGGGTCGATCGGGGTGGTGCTCAGGCCCATGGAAGCAGGTCTCCTTCTTGCGGACGCGACGACGCGCCCCATCCTGCCCCCTCGTCGGCTTTCGCGGGGCGATCCGACTAGGCTCGTCCCTGTGTCCGGACAAGTGCCGGCACGGGGCGGTAGCTCAGTCGGTTAGAGCAGAGGACTCATAATCCTTGGGTCGTGGGTTCGAGCCCCACCCGCCCTACCACCACTCCCATCGCGATCGCACCGCGTGCGCGCAGGTCCTCCGCAGCGTCAGCCGTGCTCGGTCAGGGGTGGACGTGGGGGTGCGACCAGCGCCAGACCCTCCATGTAGGCGTCGCCCACGGTGATCCGGGTGATGTCGCGTGCGGTGAAGTAGGACGGGTCGTTGTCCCACTCGCCGACGGTGTTCAGTTCGTGCACGACGACGTCGCGCCCCTCCGCGGCCAGCGGAACTCCCACCCAAAGAGCGTCGGGCCGCTCACGTTCACAGTGGATCGACACGAGGTCCCCCCGCGCGGCCAACGTGCCCAGCAATCGGCTGGCGCGGTCGAGGTCCAGCCCGACGGGGGCGAGTAGCGGCCAAGTGCCACGGGCGCGGAGGATGCGTTCGGCGACCTTCTCACGTCGGCTGCGACGCACCCGGGAGACGTCACGGAGCCGGACGAGGTCCCAGCCGTCGTGGCGGCGTCCCTCGTCGAGCAGCGCGATCGCGGCCCACCGCTTGCCCAGCGCGACCACGAAGCCGTGGCTCTCGTCGTCGCAGTGGTGGCTGCTCACCCGCACGGGGAACTGTTCGCTCAGTGCTTGCCCGAGTCGCCGGCGGATCTCGTCGCCGGGATGTGGTCGGGCGTCGTCAGCAGGTCGCTTTCCCATCGTTCCACCCTAGGCCCGGAAACGGGGTGGTGGATCGGGAACGACCCGGAATCTCAGCCTTCGCCGGCGATCAGGAACGCGCCGTCCTTCTCCACCAGCTGGAGACGGACGCTCTCGGTGGACGTCCGACCCGAGGAGAGGAAGTACCGCACGGTGTAGGAGACGCGCAGCGTGGCGGGGTCGCCGGAGACGGCAAGCACCTCAGCGCTGTCGACCTGGTTCCACCAGCGGGTGTACCCGGCGAAGCCGCCGCTGGAGGACTGGAAGCCGGGCGTGAGCCGTGTGAAGGCGGTCTCCGGATCGTTCGGTGCCGCGACCAGGTAGGAGCGCGCGAACCGCTCCAGGCTCTCCTGCGTGACGGGTTCGGCGGTGGGGGAGGGCTCCTCACTCGGCTCGTCGGAGGGCTCGACCTCTGCGTCCGGACGCACGCTGGGTGAGTGGGTCAACGTCGAACGAGGGCTCTTGCGCGACGTGGGTTCCGACGCGTCCCCGGTCGGGGTGGACCCGGCCGACGCGAGTTCGCCGTCGACCCGGGCATCGGAGGAGTCGTCACGCAGTGCGAGGACGAGCACCAGGACCGTGGCCACGGTGACCATGCCTGCGAGCGCGACCCAGTGCCAGACCGGACGGGCGACGGCCGCTTCGGCACGTTCGCGGGCAGCGGTCTGGAACGTCGCCGCCGCAGGGACCGGTGCGGCGGGTGCCGGTTCCGTAGCGGGCACGGGTGTCGGGGAGGTCGGGCGGCTGCCCCGGGTGGGGCGGCCGATCAGGTGGTCGCGCACCTGCTGAGTGCTCCAGCGCGCGGCCGGGTCGATGACGAGCGTGTGCTCGATGACCTCGGCCAGACGCGGATCGGTCTCCAGTCGCGGCGGAGGCTCGTTGACGATGCGGTACATCGTGCTGAGCACGTTCTCACTGGTGTCGTACGGAGCACGGCCTGCGAGCAGGTGGAAGAGGGTGGCGCCGATCGCCCAGACGTCGCTGGCCTCGGTGGCCCGTCCGCCGGTGACGACCTCGGGGGAGAGGTAGGCGGGGGAGCCGGTGACGAGACCGGTCTTGGTCAGGGCGCGGTCGTCCTCGCCACGGGCGATGCCGAAGTCGGTCAGCTTTGCGATCTCACCGGGGGTGCCGGGGGCATGGACCAGGACGTTGGAGGGCTTCACGTCGCGGTGGACGACGCCGTGGGCGTGCACGTACGCGACGGCGTCGGCGAGGTTTCCGATCAGCTTGCGCGCGCGTTCGGGCGCGAGGGCGCCCTGGCTCTTGGCGAGCGCGGACAGGCTCGTTCCTTCGACGTACTCCATGACGAGCCAGAACGAGTCTCCGACGTGGACGAGGTCGTAGACGCCGACGAGGTGGGGGTGGGTGAGGGAGGCCGCGATGCGTGCTTCGCGCTCGGCACGTACCTCCTCGGGAGAGGTTCCGCCGGGCACGTACCCCACTCGCTTGAGCGCGACGTCACGCCCCAGCAGGGTGTCCCTGCCGAGGTGCACGGCGCCGCTGGCTCCGCGACCGATCTCGCGTTCGAAGGTGTACCTGCCCGATGTCACGGGGCACAGCCTAGGCAGAAGCGGCGACAGAGTTCACGATCTGGCAGGCTTGGTCCAGCCTCGTGCATCCGGCTCGGGCGCAAACCGGAAGGAAATACGGTGTCGACCCCCAATATTCTGGACGACCTCGAGTGGCGCGGACTGATCGCGAACTCGACCGACCGAGAGGCCCTGTACGCGGCCCTGGGTGACGGGAGTGTCCGGTACTACGTGGGCTTCGACCCGACCGCGCCGAGCCTCCACATGGGCAACCTGGTTCAGGTCGTCACCGCGAAGCGCCTCCAAGACGCCGGCCACACGCCGTTCATCCTCGTGGGTGGCGCGACCGGCATGATCGGTGACCCGCGCGACTCCGGGGAGCGCACCTTGAACTCCCTGGACACCGTCAAGGACTGGGTCGGACGCGTGCGCGGCCAGATCGAGCCCTTCCTCTCCTTCGAGGGCGACAACGCCGCCACGATGGTGAACAACTACGACTGGACGGCCTCGCTGTCCACGATCGACTTCCTCCGCGACGTCGGCAAGCACTTCCCGGTCAACCGGATGCTCGCTCGCGACGTCGTGAAGTCCCGCCTCGAGGACGGCATCTCCTACACGGAGTTCTCCTACATCCTCCTGCAGTCGATGGACTACCTGAACCTGTACCGCGACCACGGCGTGACGCTGCAGTTCGGCGGTTCGGACCAGTGGGGCAACCTCACCGGTGGTGTCGAGCTGATCCGTCGCGCCGAGGGCGGCAAGACCCACGCCTTCACGACGCCGCTCATCACCAAGGCCGACGGCACCAAGTACGGCAAGACCGAGGGCGGCGCCCTGTGGCTCGACCCCGAGATGATGTCCCCGTACGCGTTCCACCAGTTCTGGCTGAACGTGGAGGACGAGAAGGTCGTCGAGCTGCTGAAGATCTTCACCTTCCTCTCGCGTGAGGAGATCGAGGAGCTCGCCGCCCAGACGGAGGAGAAGCCGTTCCTGCGCGCGGGACAGAAGGCTTTGGCCGACGCCGTCACCACGCTGGTGCACGGTGCCAAGGAGACCGACGCGGCCAAGCGCGCTGCCCAGGCTCTCTTCGGCACCGGCGAGCTGGGCTCGCTCCCGCCGAGCACCTTGGCCAGCGCCCTGGCCGAGGCCGGTTCGACGAAGATCTCGCGCGACGCGATCCCGTCGGTGGTCGACCTGCTCGTCGAGACCGGTCTCTGCAAGAGCAAGGGCGAGGCCCGCCGGACGATCACCGAGGGCGGCGCCTACCTCAACAACGTGCGTGTCGAGGACGCCGAGTTCGTTCCGACGGCTGAGGACCTGGTGGCCGGCGGATGGCTCGTCCTGCGCCGTGGCAAGAAGAAGATCGCGGGCGTCCAGGCTTCCTGACGCCTCGCGGCACCAGCACGGCTCACGTGAGGGCCGCTCCACCGCACCTGTCGGGTGCAGGGGAGCGGCCCTCACTGCATGTGACCGCCCTCACCGCCGTTCGGGTTGGCACTCGGGGTGAAACTGACCTACTGTTCTTCTTGTTGCCCAGCAAGAACGGGCCGGCGCAGATCCAGAAGGACGAGCGGCGGAACACGGCAAACATCGAGACCTTGGCTCCGGCCAGGCGCTCACACAGCTCGAAGCGGTGAGGCTGACGCGGATTTGGTTCCGCGCGGTGTTTCACGTAAGTTTCTTCGAGTCGCCACGATGCCGAGAGGCTGAGGGCGAATCGGGAAAGAATCGCCGGTTTGACACCGACGAGATCGCCTGATAAACTAATACCAAGCACAGCAGTCGGAACTTTCCGAAGTCGAGACGCTGTAGCGCTTGATCCTTGAGAACTCAACAGTGTGTCATAGTCGACGAATTAGTTTGATATGCCCCGTCGACTGGTCTTCTTCGGAAGAACAGTTAACGGATTTCTTTTGACAATAAATTCTGACAACAACATTGTCGGGGTTTGTTCTGTCGGGAATTGGCTTTTCTTTGAAATTTCAATGGAGAGTTTGATCCTGGCTCAGGACGAACGCTGGCGGCGTGCTTAACACATGCAAGTCGAGCGGTAAGGCCCTTCGGGGTACACGAGCGGCGAACGGGTGAGTAACACGTGAGTAATCTGCCCTTCACTTCGGGATAAGCACCGGAAACGGTGTCTAATACCGAATATGAACTGCCTCTGCATGGAGGTGGTTGGAAAGTTCCGGCGGTGAAGGATGTGCTCGCGGCCTATCAGCTTGTTGGTGAGGTAATGGCTCACCAAGGCTTCGACGGGTAGCCGGCCTGAGAGGGTGATCGGCCACACTGGGACTGAGACACGGCCCAGACTCCTACGGGAGGCAGCAGTGGGGAATATTGGACAATGGGCGAAAGCCTGATCCAGCAACGCCGCGTGAGGGATGACTGCCTTCGGGTTGTAAACCTCTTTCAGTAGGGACGAAGCGAAAGTGACGGTACCTACAGAAGAAGCACCGGCCAACTACGTGCCAGCAGCCGCGGTAATACGTAGGGTGCGAGCGTTGTCCGGAATTATTGGGCGTAAAGGGCTCGTAGGCGGTTTGTCACGTCGGGAGTGAAAACCAGGTGCTTAACACCTGGCCTGCTTCCGATACGGGCAGACTAGAGGTATGCAGGGGAGAACGGAATTCCTGGTGTAGCGGTGAAATGCGCAGATATCAGGAGGAACACCGGTGGCGAAGGCGGTTCTCTGGGCATTACCTGACGCTGAGGAGCGAAAGTGTGGGGAGCGAACAGGATTAGATACCCTGGTAGTCCACACCGTAAACGTTGGGCGCTAGGTGTGGGGTCTATTCCATGGATTCCGTGCCGCAGCTAACGCATTAAGCGCCCCGCCTGGGGAGTACGGCCGCAAGGCTAAAACTCAAAGGAATTGACGGGGGCCCGCACAAGCGGCGGAGCATGCGGATTAATTCGATGCAACGCGAAGAACCTTACCTGGGTTTGACATATGCCGGAAACATCTAGAGATAGGTGCCCCTTTTTGGTCGGTATACAGGTGGTGCATGGCTGTCGTCAGCTCGTGTCGTGAGATGTTGGGTTAAGTCCCGCAACGAGCGCAACCCTCGTTCTATGTTGCCAGCACGTAATGGTGGGGACTCATAGGAGACTGCCGGGGTCAACTCGGAGGAAGGTGGGGATGACGTCAAGTCATCATGCCCCTTATGTCCAGGGCTTCACGCATGCTACAATGGCCGGTACAAAGGGCTGCGATCCCGTGAGGGGGAGCGAATCCCAAAAAGCCGGTCTCAGTTCGGATTGGGGTCTGCAACTCGACCCCATGAAGTCGGAGTCGCTAGTAATCGCAGATCAGCAACGCTGCGGTGAATACGTTCCCGGGCCTTGTACACACCGCCCGTCACGTCACGAAAGTCGGCAACACCCGAAGCCGGTGGCCCAACCCTTGTGGAGGGAGCCGTCGAAGGTGGGGCTGGCGATTGGGACGAAGTCGTAACAAGGTAGCCGTACCGGAAGGTGCGGCTGGATCACCTCCTTTCTAAGGAGCACACACCCCGACAACCAACGAATGTTTGGTTGCGCATGGTGGTGTCTCACTAGTGGAATCGTCGATGAATGACTTGAACCTGGCTGGCAGCTTGTTCTTAGTACTGCTCTTTGAGCGTGGAAAGTGGATGTGTTGTTGGTAGGGGGAGGGTCGAGACACACTGTTGGGTCCTGAGGGATCAGGCCACACCCTGTGGGGTGTGACTGGTTTGCTCTGGCCTCTTTCGCTGAAGGACGACTGCTTGCGGTTGGCTGGATGGGTTGGTGGGTTTGTTGTTTGAGATCTGAATAGTGGACGCGAGCATCACATGCTCAATTTATTGAGTGTGTATGTGCAATAAGCAGAATTGTATGGTCTTTGTAGTTCGAGTTGTTTTGACGATGTTGGAACAAGCTACTAAGGGCACATGGTGGATGCCTTGGCACCAAGAGCCGATGAAGGACGTAGTAACCTGCGATAAGCCCCGGGGAGTTGGTAAACGAACTGTGATCCGGGGGTGTCCGAATGGGGAAACCCAGCTGGAGTCATGTCCAGTTACCCTCACCTGAACACATAGGGTGAGTGGAGGGAACGAGGGGAAGTGAAACATCTCAGTACCCTCAGGAAGAGAAAACAAAAGTGATTCCGAGAGTAGTGGCGAGCGAAATCGGATGAGGCCAAACCGCATCTGTGTGATACCCGGCAGGGGTTGCAGGTGTGGGGTTGTGGGGCCACTCGATCAGTACTGCCGTGCTGGTACAGAGTAAGAAAATGTTGATGAAGCCGAAGCAGGTTGGAAAGCCTGGCCGTAGAGGGTGATAGCCCCGTACGTGTAAGTCAGCATCTCTGGAGTGTCACCCCAAGTAACACGGAACCCCTGAAATTCCGTGTGAATCTGGCGGGACCACCCGTTAAGCCTAAATACTCCTTGGTGACCGATAGCGGACAAGTACCGTGAGGGAAAGGTGAAAAGTACCCCTGGCGGGGAGTGAAATAGTACCTGAAACCATGTGCCTACAATCCGTCGGAGCCTGTTAAAGGGTGACGGCGTGCCTTTTGAAGAATGAGCCTGCGAGTTAGCGGTGTGTAGCAAGGTTAACCCGTGTGGGGTAGCCGTAGCGAAAGCGAGTCCGAATAGGGCGATTGAGTTGCACGCTCTAGACCCGAAGCGAAGTGATCTATCCATGGGCAGGTTGAAGCGCGGGTAAGACCGCGTGGAGGACCGAACCCACTTAGGTTGAAAACTGAGGGGATGACCTGTGGATAGGGGTGAAAGGCCAATCAAACTTCGTGATAGCTGGTTCTCCCCGAAATGCATTTAGGTGCAGCGTCGTGTGTTTCTTGCCGGAGGTAGAGCACTGGATAGCCGATGGGCCCTAGCGGGTTACTGACGTTAACCAAACTCCGAATGCCGGTAAGTGAGAGCGCGGCAGTGAGACTGCGGGGGATAAGCTCCGTAGTCGAGAGGGAAACAGCCCAGACCATCAGCTAAGGCCCCTAAGCGGTGACTAAGTGGAAAAGGATGTGGAGTCGCATTGACAACCAGGAGGTTGGCTTGGAAGCAGCCACCCTTGAAAGAGTGCGTAATAGCTCACTGGTCAAGTGATTCCGCGCCGACAATGTAGCGGGGCTCAAGTCATCCGCCGAAGCTATGGCATTCAGATATTAAGCTAGGCCTTCGTGGTCCAGGCGTCTGGATGGGTAGGGGAGCGTCGTGTGGGCAGTGAAGCAGCGGAGTGATCCAGTTGTGGAGGCCACACGAGTGAGAATGCAGGCATGAGTAGCGAATGAAATGCGAGAAACATTTCCGCCGAATGATCAAGGGTTCCAGGGTCAAGCTAATCTGCCCTGGGTAAGTCGGGACCTAAGGCGAGGCCGACAGGCGTAGTCGATGGACAACGGGTTGATATTCCCGTACCGGCGAAGTATCGCCCATGATGAGGCTGTTGATGCTAACCGTCCGAAGCACCGTGACCAAAGCCCTTCGGGGTGGAGGCGTGTGTGTGGAGCACGGGACCCGATTCAGTAGTAGTCAAGCGATGGGGTGACGCAGGAAGGTAGTCCAACCGCGGCGATGGTAGTCCGCGGCCAAGGGTGTAGGGCGTGTGGTAGGCAAATCCGCCACACATAGGCTTGAGACCTGATGGGGAGCCGTTTGGTGAAGTGGGTGATCCTATGCTGTCGAGAAAAACCTCTAGCGAGATACGAGCCGCCCGTACCCCAAACCGACTCAGGTGATCAAGTAGAGAATACTAAGGCGATCGAGTGAACCATGGTTAAGGAACTCGGCAAAATGCCCCCGTAACTTCGGGAGAAGGGGGGCCGGATCCGTTAGCACCCGTGCGGTGTGAAGCGGTGATGGCCGCAGAGACCAGGCCCAAGCGACTGTTTACTAAAAACACAGGTCCGTGCGAAGTTGTAAGACGATGTATACGGACTGACTCCTGCCCGGTGCTGGAAGGTTAAGGGGACCGGTTAGACGCAAGTCGAAGCTGAGAACTTAAGCCCCAGTAAACGGCGGTGGTAACTATAACCATCCTAAGGTAGCGAAATTCCTTGTCGGGTAAGTTCCGACCTGCACGAATGGAGTAACGACTTGGGCGCTGTCTCAACCATGGACTCGGCGAAATTGCACTACGAGTAAAGATGCTCGTTACGCGCGGCAGGACGGAAAGACCCCGGGACCTTTACTATAGTTTGGTATTGGTGTTTGGTTCGGCTTGTGTAGGATAGGTGGGAGACTGTGAAGCATTCACGCCAGTGTTTGTGGAGTCGACGTTGAAATACCACTCTGGTCGTACTAGATGTCTAACCTAGGTCCGTAATCCGGATCAGGGACAGTGCCTGATGGGTAGTTTAACTGGGGCGGTTGCCTCCTAAAATGTAACGGAGGCGCTCAAAGGTTCCCTCAGCCTGGTTGGTAATCAGGTGGCGAGTGTAAGTGCACAAGGGAGCTTGACTGTGAGACAGACATGTCGAGCAGGGACGAAAGTCGGAACTAGTGATCCGGCGCCAGCATGTGGAAGCGGCGTCGCTCAACGGATAAAAGGTACCCCGGGGATAACAGGCTGATCTTCCCCAAGAGTCCATATCGACGGGATGGTTTGGCACCTCGATGTCGGCTCGTCGCATCCTGGGGCTGGAGTAGGTCCCAAGGGTTGGGCTGTTCGCCCATTAAAGCGGCACGCGAGCTGGGTTTAGAACGTCGTGAGACAGTTCGGTCCCTATCCGCCGCGCGCGTTGGAAACTTGAGAAAGGCTGCCCCTAGTACGAGAGGACCGGGGTGGACGAACCTCTGGTGTGCCAGTTGTTCCGCCAGGAGCACGGCTGGTTGGCTACGTTCGGAAGTGATAACCGCTGAATGCATCTAAGCGGGAAGCATGTTTCAAGATGAGGTTTCCCACCACCTTGAGTGGTTAAGGCCCCCAGCAGAACACTGGGTTGATAGGCCGGAGGTGTACAGCAGTAATGCCTAGCCGACCGGTACTAATAGGCCGAGGGCTTGTCCCAACACCGTACAAATCAACTCGACCAACAAGAGTTATTGCCACGCGTCCACTGTTCAGTTCCCAGACAACAAGTCTGAGGCACTAGAGATTCAACCCCAATAAAATAGAGGTTGACCCGTAGATCTACCCGCCACGACCCTTGTGCGTCGTGGGACAGGGGCTAGAGTTACGGCGGTCATAGCGAAAGGGAAACACCCGGTCCCATCCCGAACCCGGAAGTTAAGCCTTTCAGCGCCGATGGTACTGCGATCGAGAGGTCGTGGGAGAGTAGGACGCCGCCGGACAAATTTTCACGCAAGGGCCACCCTGACTAGGGTGGCCCTTGCGCCATTTCGCGTTCACGCGAAACTAGAAGTACACGCCCACGAGGCGTATCCCCACGCAACACACACGAAGAGGTGGATCCAGCCATGGCTGACGAGCGACGAGGTCAGCGCCCCGAGCGCGGCAACAACGGAGAGCGGAACGGCTCCGGACGTTCCAACGAGCGCAAGGGAGGGTTCGAGGACCGCCGCGGAGGCTCTGTTTCCGGTGGCGCTCGTTCCGGCGGCCCCTCGCGTGGTGGTCAGGGCGGTTTCCGCTCCGGCGGTCCCTCGCGTGGCGGTCAGGACGACCGTCGTTCGTCGGGTCCCCGCCGTGACGGCGACAAGCCTGCTTACCGCGCCGGCGCTCCGCGTCGTGAGGACGACCGTGGTGGCTACCGCGGCTCCCGCGAGGGTGGTCAGGGCGGCGGCCAGGGCGGTTACCGCTCCGGCGGCGCTTCGCGTGACGGCGACAAGGGCGGTTTCCGCTCGGGTGGCCCGTCGCGTGGTGGTCAGGGCGGCGGCCAGGGCGGTTACCGCTCCGGCGGCGCTTCGCGTGACGGCGACAAGGGCGGTTTCCGCTCGGGTGGCCCGTCGCGTGGTGGTCAGGGCGGCGGCCAGGGTGGTTTCCGCTCCGGCGGTCCCTCGCGTGGTGGCCAGGACGACCGTCGTTCGTCGGGTCCCCGTCGCGACGGCGACAAGGCAGGTTTCCGTTCCTCCGGTCCCCGTCGTGAGGACGACCGCGGTGGCTACCGCGGCTCCCGTGACGGCGACAAGGGCGGCTTCCGTTCCGGTGGCCCGTCGCGTGGCGGCCAGGGCGGCGACCGCGGTGGCTACCGTGGAGGCCGTGACGGCGACAAGGGCGGTTTCCGCGGCGGTCGTGACTCCGGACGCGACTTCCGTCGCGACCGCGAGGAGCAGATGATCCCGCGCACCGAGGAGCAGGCCCGCTACGACGGTCCGCCGCTCCCCGAGGAGATCACCGGCAAGGAGCTCGACCGCAACATCGCTGCTCAGCTCAAGGGCCTTCCCGACAAGCTGGCCAACCGCGTCGCGCGTCACCTGGCTGCTGCCGGCACCATGATCGACTCCGACCCGGAGACCGCCTACCAGCACACGCTGGCTGCGCGTGCCCGTGCCGCTCGTCTGGCCGTCGTCCGCGAGGCGACCGGTGAGGCCGCCTACGCTGCTGGTCACTACGCCGAGGCGCTCTCCGAGCTCCGTGCCGCCAAGCGCATGAACGGTGCTCCGGACTACCTGCCGATCATGGCGGACTGCCACCGTGCCCTGAAGCAGCCCGAGCAGGCGCTCAAGCTGTCCAAGAGCCCGTCGGTCAAGAACTTCGCCCCCGAGGCCAAGGCCGAGATGACCATCGTCGAGGCGGGCGCCCGTCGCGACATGGGTCAGATGGACGCTGCTCTGCGTACGCTCGAGCTGTCGCCGCTGATGCACAAGAGCCGTGCGTCGTGGGTCGTGCGCCTGCGCTACGCCTACGCCGACACCCTCGAGGCGGCTGGCCGCACCGAGGAGGCGCTGGCCTGGTTCCACCGCACTCACGCGATCGACTCCGACGACATCACCGACGCTGCAGCCCGAGCCGACCAGCTCGAGCGCGCGACGCGTTCCTGATCGGATCGTCCCTCTGGGGTGGCGCACCACGTTTCGTGGTGCGCCGCCTCGGATTTTGGGTAGGGTGGCACCGGCGTGTCACACCCTGACTCGCTGGAAAAATCTTGTCCCATCAGTCACAATGGACTCATTAATTTCATAGGTGTCACGGTGCACCGCTTTTGTTTCGGGTTTCGAGATCGCTGGGGAAGGCGTAGCTCGCGCTGGAGATGAAGGAGGCCACGGTGACCACACGTACTGCACCCCGCCCCAACGGGCCGTCAACCAGGGGAATTCTGTTCGTGCACTCAGCGCCGACCGCGCTGTGCCCTCACATCGAGTGGGCAGTCGGCGGCGTGATCGGTTCTGCCGTGAGTCTCGACTGGACCCCCCAGCCGGCCCAGCCGGGCACCTTTCGCGCCGAGCTCTCGTGGACCGGCGCGGCAGGTACTGCTGCCGCCGTGGCGTCCGCGCTGCGAGGCTGGAGCCACCTGCGCTTCGAGATCACTGAAGAACCCACCCCTTCCACGGAGGGTTCGCGTTATTCGTTCACCCCGGAACTCGGTGTCTTTCACGCCGTGACCGGAATGCACGGCGACATCATGATCCCGGAGGATCGCCTTCGTGCAGCCATGATCAAGGCCTCTCGCGGTGAGACGACCCTCGAACTGGAAGTCGACAAGCTCCTCGGGAAGGAGTGGGACGACGAGTTGGAGACCTTCCGTCACGCTGGCGAGGGAGCCCCGGTCCGCTGGTTGCACCAGGTGGTCTGAGCCCGACGCCTCCGCGTCGGACTGAGCAACCGGCGCCCGTACGTTAGCGAGAGCCCCACACGACTTCGGTCGGGTGGGGCTCTCGGCCATTTCACGGGGTGTGCCAGCTGCGGGGTTCACCGGTGCTGGAAAGCCAGCAGGGCGCCCGACCCGGAGGTCGAGCGCCCTGGAGGAGCGGTCAGCGGGGAGCAGTCAGTGCGTCAGAGCGGGATGTTCCCGTGCTGTCCACGCACCTCGCCGCCGGCGAGCGCCTCGGCGATCGCAGCGGCGATGGCGGAGCGGGTGACGGCAGGCTCGACGACCTCGTCGACGACGCCGATCTCGACGGCCTTGTCGACGCCGCCGGCGATCCGCTCGTGCTCAGCGGCGAGTTCGGTCTCGACCTGACCGCGCAGGTCCTCGTCGACCTCGGCCAGCTTGCGGCGGTGGATGATCCGAACCGCGGCGACGGCGCCCATCACGGCGACCTCGGCGCCCGGCCACGCGAACACCTTGGTGGCACCCAGAGCACGCGAGTTCATCGCGATGTAGGCGCCGCCGTAGGTCTTGCGAGTCACCAGGGTGACGCGGGGGACCACGCACTCGGCGAAGGCGTGCAGGAGCTTGGCGCCGCGTCGCACGACGCCGTCCCACTCCTGGCCCACGCCGGGGAGATAGCCCGGGACGTCCACGAGAACGACCAGCGGGATGCCGAAGGCGTCACACAGACGGACGAAACGCGCCGACTTCTCCGCGGAGAGCGAGTCCAGGCATCCACCCAGCCGCAGCGGGTTGTTGGCGACCACACCGACGGTGCGACCACCCATGCGGCCCAGAGCGGTGACGATGTTGGGGGCCCACTTGCCGTGGAGCTCCAGCATCGAACCCTCGTCGAGGACGTTCTCCACGAGCGGGTGGACGTCGTAGGCGCGCTTCTTCGAGTCCGGCAACAGTGCGGCCAGGTCGGTGTCGGCGACGGTGGAGACGTCCATCGAGCCCTGGGCTCCCAGGAGCGTGGTGACGTCGCGCGCCTGGGCGAAAGCCTCGGCCTCGCTCTCGGCGATCAGGTGCACGACGCCGGAGCGACGTCCGTGCGGCTCGGGGCCGCCGAGACGCAGCATGTCGACGTCCTCACCGGTGACCGAGCGGACCACGTCCGGGCCGGTCACGAAGACACGGCCCTCGGGGCCGAGGATGACGACGTCAGTCAGGGCCGGGCCGTAGGCGGCGCCGCCGGCAGCGGGGCCGAGCACCACGGAGATCTGCGGGATCTTGCCCGAGGCCTGCGTCATGACCCGGAAGATCAGACCCACGGCGTGCAGCGACAGGACACCCTCGGCCAGACGTGCGCCGCCGGAGTGCCACAGGCCGATGATCGGCAGCTGGTGCTCCAGGGCGTACTCGTAGGCCTTGACGGTGACGTCACAGCCGAGCTCGCCCATCGCGCCACCCATGATGGTGGGGTCGGAGCAGAACGCGACGGCACGGGTGCCACCGAAGGAACCGACGACGGCGAGCATGCCGGAGTCGTCGACGGGGGTGAGGTTCTCGACCGTGCCCTCGTCGAACATCGCGTTGAGGCGGTGCACCGGGTGGCGCGGGTCCTCCTCGCGCGGCGGCTTCGCCGGCTTGACGGTGGGGGAGACAGCGGTGGTCATTCAGACGCTCCGAAGGGCAAGGACGATGTTGTGTCCACCGAAACCGAACGAGTTGTTCAGCGCGGCGAGCGGACCGTCGGGAAGTTCGCGGGGAGTGGTGGGGATGTCGAGGCCGACGTCCTCGGGGTCGTCGAGGTTGATCGTCGGCGGGACGACGCGGTGGTGCAGGGCCAGGACGGTCGCGACCGTCTCCAACGCACCGGCAGCGCCGAGCAGGTGACCGGTCATCGACTTGGTGCCGGTGACGACGGCCGAGGTTCCCTCGCCCAGGACGGTGCGGATGGCCTGGGCCTCCGCGACGTCGCCCTGCGGGGTGGAGGTGGCGTGGGCGTTGACGTGGGCGACCTCGTCGGCGCCCATACCGGCGTCCTTGAGGGCCAGACGCATCGCGCGGATGACGCCTGCACCGGTGGGGTCGGGCTGGGCGATGTCGTGGGAGTCGGAGGTGATGCCGGCGCCGGCGAGCTCGGCGTAGACGCGAGCGCCACGGGCCTCTGCGTGCTCGGCGGACTCCAGGACGACGACGGCTGCACCCTCGCCGAGGACGAAGCCGTCACGGCCCTTGTCCCACGGACGCGAGGCAGCGGTGGGGTCGTCGTTGCGCTTGCTCAGTGCCATCATCTGGCCGAAGGCAGCCATCGGCAGGGCGTGCACCGCAGCCTCGGTGCCGCCGCAGACGACGATGTCGGCGCGACCGGCGCGGATCATGTCGAGGCCCAGGGCGATCGCCTCGTTGCCCGACGCGCAGGCGGAGACGGGGGTGTGGACACCGGCCTTCGCACCGATCGAGAGGCCGACCGCAGCAGCGGGGCCGTTCGGCATCAGCATCGGGATCGCGAGCGGCGAGACGCGGCGCGGACCCTTCTCGGTGAGGGTGTCGTAGTTGGCGAGCAGGGTGGTGATGCCACCGATGCCGGAAGCCACCGCGACGCCGACCCGCTCAGGGTCGGTCTCGGCCTGGTCGAGACCGGAGTCGGCCCACGCCTCGGTGGCGGCGACGAGGGCGAGCTGGCCGCCACGGTCGAGGCGGCGAGCCTTCACGCGCTCGAGCACCTGGTCGGGCTCGACCGCGACGCGGGCCGCGATCTGGGTGCCGAGCTGCTCGGCCCAGTCTTCGGTGAGCGCACGGACACCGGAGGTGCCCTCAAGAAGTGCGTTCCAGGTGCTGGGGACGTCACCGCCGACCGGAGAGGTGACTCCGAGGCCGGTGATGACGACGCGGGTGGCAGACATGTGTCTCCTCGTCGTGACGGTGGTGATGGTGCGGTCCCGGCGGCCTGCTGGCCGTCCGGGCGGAGACGCGACGGGCGGGTCGGGTTCGCCGACCCGCCCGGTCACGGTGTTTCAGTGCGACCGAAGTCGGACCGAGACGATCAGGCCAGGGCCTTCTCGATGAAGGAGACGGCGTCGCCGACGGTCTTGAGGTTCTTGACCTCGTTGTCGGGGATGGTCACGCCGAACTTCTCCTCGGCGGCCACGACGACCTCGACCATGGAGAGGGAGTCGACGTCGAGGTCGTCCACGAAGGACTTCTCGAGCTGGACGTCGGCGGGCTCGACGCCGGCGACCTCGTTGACGATCTCGGCGAGGTCGGTGCGGATCTCTTCGGTGGTGGCCATGGTGGCCTCCTGTTCTGTGCGGTGGGAAAAGGTGGGATGAAGACAGGGTGGAACCGGGCGCCGCGGGGCGGTGGCCCCTGCGGCTGAGCGCGAGGCCCGTCAGGGAACGACGACGACCTGGGCTGCGTAGGAGAGCCCGGCACCGAAGGCGATCAGCAGTGCGAGGTCGCCGGAGCGGGCCTCTCCCTGCTCGATCATGCGGTGCAGGGCCATCGGGACCGAAGCGGCCGAGGTGTTGCCCTGGGTGGCGATGTCGCGGGCGACCTTCACCGAGGCGGGCAGCTTCATCGTGCGGGCCATCGCGTCGATGATGCGCATGTTGGCCTGGTGGGGGACGAAGACGTCGAGGTCGTCGATGCCGATGCCAGCAGCGTCGAGGGTTTCCTGGGCGATCTTCGCCATCGCGAAGGACGCCCATCGGAAGACGGCGTTGCCCTGCATCGTCAGCACCGGATGGACGCCGCTACCAGCGACGTCCTCGGTACCGATCGCGTCGCGCCACGACTCGGTCTGGGTGATGAAGTCGAACTTCTCGCCGTCCGAACCCCACACGGTGGGGGAGATGCCGGGGACGTCGTTCGGACCCACCACCGCGGCACCAGCACCGTCGGAGAAGATGAAGGCACTGCCACGGTCGGTGACGTCGAGGATGTCGGTGAGACGCTCCACGCCGATGACGAGCACGTGGCGGGCGCTGCCTCCGCGCACCATGTCCGAGGCCAGGGCGACGCCGTGGCAGAAGCCGGCACACGCCGCCGAGACGTCGAAGGCGGCACCGGTGGAACCGACCTCGTGCGCAACCATCGGCGCCAGGGCCGGAGTCTGCATCAGGTGACTGACCGTGGCGACCACGACGGCGTCGATCTGCTCCCCGGTGACGCCGGCAGCAGCCAGGGCTCCGCGGGCGGCCTCGACGGCCATGAACTTCACCGTCTCGTGCTCGCCGGCCCAGCGGCGCTCCTTGATGCCGGTGCGCTGTTGGATCCACTCGTCACTGGAATCGATCGCGTCGACCAGTTCGGAGTTGGGCACGACGCGCTCGGGACGGTACGAACCCAGTCCCATGATGCGTGCGTGCGGGGCCCCCACAGGAATGGCCAGTGGGACGGGAAGGACCTTGCTCACGCGACGCCCTTCGGGTGCACGCGCAGCAGCGGCTGACCGGGGGAGACGAGGTCGCCGTCCTCGACGAGCCACTCGACGAGCTCGCCGTCGTGGACGGCGGTGACGGCGGCACGGTTGCGGCTCGAGGCGACGTCACCGATGACGGTGCCGGCGGCGAACTCGGTGGCCTCGCGGACCTCCGGAGCGAGCGTGAAGGTGCCCTTGCTGGGCGCGACGACGAGACGCCAGGCCGGAGTGGTCTGGATCTGGGTCGACTCACCGTGGCGCTCGCAGAACTCGCGGGCGGCGTCGAGCTGGTCGGGGGTCTTGAGGGCGAAGGTCTCCACACCCTTGAGGGCGCGCTTCGCGATACCGGTCAGGGTGCCTGCCGGCGGCATCTCGAGGATTCCGGTGACGCCGAGGTCGCGGAAGGTCTCCATGCACAGGTCCCAGCGGACCGGGTTCGCGATCTGCGAGACGATGCGGGAGAGCACGTCGTTGCCGTCGTGCACGACGTTGCCGTCGCGGTTGGAGACGATGCGGGTGCGCGGGTCGTGGGTGGAGACCGAGCGGGCCAGCGAAGCGACGTGCGACACGGCGGGAGCCATGTGCTCGGTGTGGAAGGCACCGGCGACGCTGAGCGGGATCAGGCGGGCCTTGGCGGGGGCGTCGGCGGCGAAGGCAGCGAGCTGCTCCATGGTGCCGGCGGCCACGACCTGGCCGGGGCCGTTGTCGTTCGCGGGGGTGAGGCCGTGTTCGGCGATCTTGGCGAGCACCTCGTCACGGTCGCCGCCCAGGACGGCGGTCATGCCGGTGGGGGTGACGGCGGAGGCGGCAGCCATCGCGTTGCCGCGTTCGCGGACCAGGACCATCGCCTGTTCGGCGCTGATCGCACGGACCGCGGCGGCTGCGGTGATCTCGCCGACGGAGTGTCCGGCGACCGCGCCGATCCGCGAGAACGCGTCGGTGGGGTGGGGGAAGAGCTCGAGGGCAGCGACCAGGCCGGTGGCGACCAGCAGCGGCTGGGCGACCTCGGTGGCGCGGATGGTCTCGGCGTCCGACGTCGTGCCGTGGGCAACGAGGTCGATGCCGGCGACGGTGGACAACCACTCGAAGCGGGATCGGAAGGTGGGCTCCTCCAACCAAGGGGTGAGGAAACCGGGGGTCTGGGCGCCTTGGCCCGGGGCGACGATGACGAGCACGGGTAGAACTCTGCCTTCTGTTCGGCTGTGCTTCGCGTCAACTGGAGACGAAATCTCACCCGTGTTCTTTGTGGGGTTTCTACAAAAAGCGGCCGATGTTTCGGCTACTCGTCAGTTGGAAGGAGTGCTGTGTGTGTCGGAACTCGCTGATGCGTCCTCCTGACGCCCCACCACGAGGGCGACCTGGAGAGTGAACGCGTCCTCGGGAGCGGCAGGCGTGAGGCCGGTGACCTCCGCGACCTGGCGCAGGCGGTACCGGACCGTGTTGGGGTGCACGAACAAGGCGCGGGCTGAACCCTCCGTCGAACCCCCGGACTCGAACCAGGCGACCAGGGTCTCGACGAGCTCCTTGCGGGCGGTGAGGGGGCGCCACACCTGCTCGACCAGGTGCGTTCGCGCGGCCTCGTCCCCGACCAGGACTCGCTCGGCCAGCAGGTCGTCGGCGTGCACCGGGCGGGTCACGGCGGTCTTGCCGGCTGCGGCGCGGTGCCCCTGAGCGGCTGCGTGCGCCGAGGCGTGGGCGCGGGCGAGGCCAGGAGCCAGTGGTCCCGCCACGACGGGGCCGTCGGCGAACAGGTGTGCGACGGTGGCCGCCGCTGCGACGGGGTCGCTGACGCGGCCCAGGACGATCACCAACTGGGTCCCTTGGGTGCCGCAGAGCGCGTCCATGCCGGCGGCCCGGGCGGTCCGTCGGACCTCGGTGAAGACGTCGTTGTCGGAACGGTGCGGTGCCGTGCGGGGCGCGCTGCCCACGACCACCGTGACGCCGTCGGGGGAACGCCAGCCCAAGGCGGAGGCGCGGGAGAGCAACGACTCGTCGGTCTCGGCGCGCAGCACGGCGTCCACGACCAGGGCCTCGAGACGGGCGTCCCAAGCACCGCGCGACTCCGCGGCGCGGGCATAGACCTCGGCGGTGGCGAACGCGACCTCACGGCCGTAACGCAGCACCGCGTTGTTGACCGCCGGGACATGCTCGGCCGGGACGAGGGCGTCGACGTCGGACTCGACGACGTCGATGCTGAGCCGGATCAGGTCGACGGTCTGCTGCAGCGTGATCACGCCGGTCAGCTCACGCGGTGCCGCGCCGAAGACCGCACTGGCCAGGGTGTGACCGCTCGGGGCGCTGCCGGTGGTGGTGTCGGTGACGAGCCAGTCGACGAAGTTCTTGATGCCGGCGTGGACGATCAGACCCACCCACGAACGGTCCTCGGCACTCAGCTGGGTGAACCAGGGCAGGTCCGTCTCCATGCGCGAGGTCGCGGTGGTGCTGAGGTGGCCGGTGGCGCGGGCCAGGGCGCGGGCCACCGGGACCTGACGCTCGTCGAGGGCGTCGTCGAACGGGAGAGGGTCGTCGGTCACCGTTCGAGATTAGTCGTCCGGTCTCGGAGGCCTCGTCAGCGGGCGCGTCGGGTCCAGGCCGAGAAGCCGGTGCCGTTCCACGGACTCTCGTCGTAGTGGCCGTGGCGGTCGGTCACGAACCAGTGGAAGCGGGCACGGTTGCCGCCCACCCGCATGCAGGAGCGCGGTACGACGACGCGGACGGTCCGGGAACCTTTCAGCGCGATGCGCAGGCCGCGACAGGTGATCCGACGTTCGGTGCTGCCGTCGGAGAAGAGGACGGCGGTCGACAGTGTTCCCCTGACCTGGTTGCCGCTGCGTCGCACCCGCACGAGATAGCCGGGGGAGGAGGCGTTGACGTCGATGCCCACCACGACCTCGCGCAGGGAGGCGAGCTTCAGGGTGCGGAATCGGAGGCGCACCTCGATCGCGGTGCGCCCGTTCTTCAGCACGGCCCGGGCGACATCGACGTGCGAGGTGCCGGGTTCGCGGACCTGATCGGTGACCCGCACGTTGTGGGCGGAACCAGCCTGGGCAGGAGCAGCCACCCCGAGCAGTGCCACGGCAAGGCCCAGCACCGCTGCTGCGCTGACCGGGCGTGAGCAGCGGGATCGGATGGCACCTCCGAGTCGCCCCACTCCTTCACCGTAGGGAGCATCCCCAGCTCTGTGCAGACCGTGGGGGTCTCGTCATCCGCACGGAATGGTCACGGCGAACGGTGGTGTCCGGAATGCGGCGAGGCCCGCCGTGCCGGAGCACGACGGGCCTCGCTGCGAGGTGGACGCCTCGACGTCGAGACGACCCGATCAGGCGTCGCCGCCCTCCTGGGCGACACCGCTGACCGCGGTGGCGTCACCGAGCTTGTAGCGGTTCTTGGCCTCGATCACCTTGTCGACACTGATCTCGCCGGCGTCAGCCAGGGCCAGGAGGGCCTGGACGACGACGGACTCAGCGTCGACGTTGAACTGGCGACGTGCAGCCGGGCGGGTGTCGGCGAAACCGAAACCGTCCGTGCCCAGGACGCGGTAGTCGGCCGGGACCCACTTCGCGATCTGGAGCGGCACTGCGCGCTGGAAGTCCGAGACCGCCACGACCGGACCCTCGACACCGTTGAACGCCTGGGTGACGTACGGCAAGCGCGGGGCCTGCTCGGGGTTGAGGAGGTTGAACTCCTCCGCAGCGATCGCGTCACGAGCGAGCTCGTTCCAGGACGTGGCCGACCACAGGTCAGCCTGGACGCCCCACTCTTCGCGGAGCATCTCGGCGGCCTTCTCGACCCACGGGAAACCGACACCGGAACCGACGAGCTGGACGCGCGGTCCGGTGCCCTCGGCCACGGACACCTTGTGGATGCCCTTGAGGATGCCGTTGACGTCGACGCCTGCGGGCTCGGCCGGCTGCGAGACCGGCTCGTTGTAGACCGTCAGGTAGTAGATGACGTTCTCCTGGTCGGCGCCGTACATGCGCTCCAGGCCGTTCTGCATGATGTGCGCGACCTCGTAGGCGAACGCGGGGTCGTAGTGCACGACGGCCGGGTTGGTGGCCGCGATCAGCGGGGAGTGGCCGTCAGCATGCTGCAGGCCCTCACCGGTGAGCGTCGTACGACCGGCGGTGGCACCCACCAGGAAGCCGCGACCGAGCTGGTCGGCCATGGCCCAGATGGAGTCACCGGTGCGCTGGAAACCGAACATCGAGTAGAAGATGTAGAACGGGATCATGTGCTCGCCGTGGGTGGCGTACGCGGTGCCCGCAGCGGTGGCCGACGCGAGAGCGCCGGCCTCGGAGATGCCCTCGTGGAGCATCTGACCGGCCGAGGACTCCTTGTAGGCCAGGAGCAGCTTGCGGTCGACGGCCTCGTACTGCTGGCCACCGGGGTTGTAGACCTTTGCCGACGGGAACATCGCGTCCATGCCGAAGGTGCGGTACTCGTCGGGAGCGATCGGGACGATGCGCTTGCCGATCTCGGAGTCACGCATCCACTCCTTGAGCAGACGCACGACCGCCATGGTGGTGGCGATCTTGTTCTTGCCCGAACCGCGCTTGAGGTCCTTGTAGGCGTCGTCGCCGGGCAGGACGAGGTTCTTGGAACGGTTCACACGACGGGGGATCGAACCGCCGAGCTGGGCCCGACGCTCCATCATGTACGTGATCTCGGGGGAGTCCGCGCCGGGGTGGAAGAACGGCGGGGCGCCGGTCTCGGCGTAGGAACGCTCGAGGTCGGTGTCGGAGATCGGGAGCTGCAGACGGTCGCGGAACTTCTTGATGTCCTCGGGCGTCAGCTTCTTCATCTGGTGCGTGGCGTTCTTGCCCTCGAGGGCGTCGATCGTCCAGCCCTTGACGGTCTTGGCCAGGATGACGGTCGGCTGACCGACGTGCTTGGTCGCGGCCTCGAACGCGGCGTACACCTTGCGGTAGTCGTGACCGCCGCGGGGCAGCTTCTCGATCTGCTTGTCGCTCATGTGCTCGACCATCTTGCGCAGGCGCGGGTCACCCGAGAAGAAGTGCTCACGGGTGTAGGCGCCGTCCTCGACCGAGTAGGTCTGGAAGTCGCCGTCCGGGGTCGAGTTCATCTTGTTGACCAGGACGCCGTCGACGTCGCGGGCGAGGAGCTCGTCCCACTCGCGACCCCAGACGACCTTGATCACGTTCCAGCCGGCGCCGCGGAAGTTGGACTCCAGCTCCTGCATGATCTTGCCGTTGCCGGTGACGGGGCCGTCGAGCTGCTGCAGGTTGCAGTTGATGACCCAGGTGAGGTTGTCGAGCTCTTCGCGGGCTGCGACACGGATCGCGCCCAGCGACTCGGGCTCGGCCATCTCGCCGTCGCCCAGGAAGGCCCAGACACGCTGCTGGGAGGTGTCCTTGATGCCACGGTTGTGCAGGTAGCGGTTGAAGCGGGCCTGGTAGATGGAGTTGATGCCCGTCAGGCCCATCGAGACAGTGGGGAACTCCCAGAACTCGGGCATGAGGCGCGGGTGCGGGTACGAGGAGAGACCCTCGCCGGCACCGTGCTGCGCCTCCTGACGGAAGCGGTCCATCTGGACCTCGGAGAGACGACCCTCGAGGAACGCGCGGGCGTAGATGCCCGGGGACGCGTGGCCCTGGAAGTAGATCTGGTCGCCGCCGCCGGGGTGGTCCTTGCCGCGGAAGAAGTGGTTGAAGCCGACCTCGTAGAGGCTGGCGGAGGACTGGTAGGTGGCGATGTGGCCGCCGACCTCCAGGCCCTTGCGGTTCGCCCGCGAGACCATGACGGCGGCGTTCCAGCGGATGAACGCACGGATGCGTCGCTCCACCTGCTCGTCGCCGGGGAACCACGGCTCGCGCTCCGGGGGAATGGTGTTGATGTAGTCGGTCGAGCGGAGGGCCGGAACCCCCACCGCCTTCTCACGGGCACGCTCCAGGAGGCGAAGCATCACGTAGCGTGCGCGGTCCCGTCCTCGGCCTTCGAGCAGTGCGTCGAAGCTACCGAGCCACTCCAGCGTTTCCTCGGGATCGATGTCCGGGAGCTGGGTCGGGAGGCCCTCGTGGATGACCGAAGGAATGTGTGGACGTTCGGGTTGCGTCTGGTCAGTCACTGTCACATTGTCCCACGAGAGAGACCGGGACCACACTCGGAGGGGTTGAAAAATTGCTACTCCCGAGTTGCTGGGCTTGCGATAGCGTCCCCTCTGCGCTGGACTACACACAACCTGCCTGATCGGCAGGTCCGAGCAGTACCCATGCAGACACCCATGCAAATGAAGCAGCAGTGCAGGACGAGGAGAGTGCGTTGAACGCGACTGTGGGCGGCGAGTCCACCCAGAGCCAGGCAACCGGATTGGCCGCAAAGTTGGGGTTCCGCCCCGGCCAGGTGGTCCAGGAGCTCGGATGGGACCAGGACACCGACGACGACCTCCGCATTGCGATCGAGGACTCCATCGACGCCGACATGGTGGACGGTGACCACGGCAACGTGGTCGAGGCCGTCGTGCTGTGGTGGCGCAACGAGGACGGAGACCTCGTCGACGGGTTGGTGGACGCCAAGGCCGATCTGGTCGGTGGTGGCGTGATCTGGCTGCTCACCCCCAAGGTGGGACGCCCCAACCATGTCGACCCTGCAGACATCGCCGAGGCGGCTCCCATTGCCGGCCTGGCACAGACCACCGCAGCAGCTGTCAGCAAGGACTGGCAGGCGACGCGACTGGTCACCCCGAAGACGCCTGCTTGACAGCAGTCGTCGCGCCGCGAGCGCCGGAGTCCGCCGCCCTGGGGAGGGAGGGCGGTCGACGGGGCCATCACCCCTAGGACTACGCAGTGAGCCGTGCAACCGACATTTCGACGACCCTGAAGGTCCTCCGCTCCGCGCGAGTGGTCCGCCCGATCAACCCTGTTGCACTGGGCAGGATCGTGCGGACGGTGAGGACCTGGGGGACGGGACCTGCAGGCGGATTCGCCCAGCAGGTGCACACCCGTCCCGATGCAGCCGCGATCGTGGACGAGCTGGGCGAGGTCACCTTCGCCCAGCTCCAGTCCCGCACCAATGCCCTGGCCCACGCCCTCGCCGAGCGGGGCGTGAAGGAACGCGACCAGGTCGCTGTCATGGTCCGCAACCACCGCGGCTTCGTCGAGGCGAGCATCGCGGTGGCCAAGTTGGGTGCCGACCTACTCTACCTCAACACCGCCTTCGCGGCCCCTCAGCTGATCGACGTCGTGGCGCGGGAGAAGCCCGTCCTGGTCATCCACGACCAGGAGTTCACCTCGATGCTGGCCGAGGCGTCCGTCGAGCGCCGCGTCGTGGCGTGGGTCGATGACGCCACGACCGTGGGGGAGCACCTCGAGCAGTTGATCGCTGGTGGTCCCACCGCTGACCTGACACCGCCGCAGCATCATGCGCGCACGATCATCCTCACCTCCGGCACGACCGGCACACCCAAGGGAGCTCCTCGCAAGGAGGCCGGGATCAACAACGGCGTCTCCCTGATGAGTCGACTCCCGCTGCGCTCGGAATGGCGCACCCACGTCGCCGCACCGCTGTTCCACACCTGGGGACTGGCGCACATGTACATGGCGATGCTGCTGGGATCGACCCTCGTGCTGCGTCGCAGGTTCGACCCTGAGGAAGCTCTGCGCTCCCTGCAGGACGACCGCTGTGAGTCGTTCATCGTCATCCCGGTGATGCTGCAGCGGATCCTCGCGCTGCCCGCCGACGTTCGGGCGAAGTACGACACCGCTCGCCTCGAGGTGGTCGCGGCGTCGGGTTCGTCCCTGCCCGGCGACCTCGCCGTGGAATGGATGGACGCCTTCGGTGACAACCTCTACAACATCTACGGCTCCACCGAGGTGGCCTACGCCTCGATCGCGACGCCGGAGGACCTGCGCGCCGCACCGGAGTCGGCCGGACGACCTCCGTTCGCCACCACGGTCAAGATCCTCGACGACCACCGTCGTGAAGTTCCCGACGGGGAGAGCGGGCTGATCTTCGTCGGGAACAAGATGCTCTTCGACGGCTACACCGGAGGCGGCAACAAGGAGCTCGCCGACGGGCTGATGGCCACCGGCGATGTCGGGCGGTTCGACGCCGCGGGGCGTCTGTACGTCGAGGGTCGCGACGACGAGATGATCGTCAGCGGCGGGGAGAACGTGTTCCCGCGTGAGGTCGAGGACTGTCTGACCAGGCACGACGCGGTGGTCGAGGCTGCCGCGGTGGGCGTCGACGACCCCGACTACGGGCGTCGTCTGCGGGCTTTCGTGGTGCTCGTCGACGACGTCGCCGTGGCCGACGAACGGATCCTCAAGGACTGGGTCCGCACCAACCTGGCCCGGTACAAGGTCCCTCGCGAGATCGTCTTCCTCGACGAGTTGCCCCGCAACGCGACCGGCAAGGTCCTCAAGCGAGTCCTGGCGGCCCAACCCTGAGGATCGGGGCGCCCTCGGGCCGGGGGCCCACCGCGCTTGTCGGTCGTGTGGTGCTCGGTGCGAGGATGAGCCCATCATGAGTGGACTGATCTGTGGCGGACCGGCACCCGACTTCACCCTGCGCGACCAGTTCGGGCAGGACGTGAGCCTCGCGGACTTCCGAGGACGCAAGGCCGTGGCCGTGTTGTTCTTCCCGTTCGCCTTCTCCGGTGTGTGCACCGGCGAGATGGCCGGGGTCCGGGACCGTCTGGCGGAGTTCATGACCTTCGAGACCGAGGTTCTGGCAATCTCCTGCGACCCGGTGTACTCGTTGCGTGCCTTCTCCGACGGCGACGGCCTCAACTTCCCGCTGCTCAGCGACTTCTGGCCGCACGGTGAGGTGAGCCGCGCCTACGAGGTGTTCGACGAGGCCAAGGGCATGCCGCGACGTTCCTCCTACGTCATCGACAAGGAGGGACTGATTCGCTGGTCGGTCCACAACGCGATGCCTCAAGGACGCGACCTGGACGAGCACCTGCGCCAGTTGGACGCTGCCCTCACGCCCCTGCACGCGTGAGTTCAGGGCACTTCGGCAAGGTCGAGAAGATTTCAATGAAATTTTCGTGTGATTCCCGGACAAGCCTTCCGAAGGGCTCCTAGAATCATCCGTGTTGAGCCGCTGGCGACCCGAGACGCCGGCGGCTCAACGCTTTGTGGGGGTACTGATGCCCGCGATGACGCTCTGTCCGCGGTCTGACAGATTTCCGATGCGCCGACTCGCTGTCGCACCATTCCTGCGTGGGAACTCTTGTGTGCGACTTCGACGGAACTCTGTGCTTCGACGGCCACACCGTCGCTGACGACGTGGTGGCGGCGCTGGTCTCCGTGGCCGCCCGTCACGACGTGGTGATCGCCTCGGCCCGACCGCCCCGCGACCTGCTCCCGGTTCTCCCGGAGCAACTGCGTGACATCGACCTCGTCGGTGGCAACGGCGCCCTGTGGCGTCGCGCCGGCGTCGTCGACTGCCTGCACTTTCCCGAGGAGACCCGGGCAGCGCTGCAGGACGTCATCGCACGCCGTGGCACCCCCGTCCTCGTCGACGGCTCCTGGGACTTCGCCTACACCGGTGACGGCACCCACCTCGTCTACAGCCGGGTCAACCGGGTCGACGCCCAGCAGGTCGACATGGATGACCTCGAGGCGTGGTCGAAGGTGCTCTTCTTCGCCGACGACGACGCACTGGTCGCCGAACTCTCCGCGCTCGACGTCGTGGTCAACGTCCACCGCTCCGAGGGCACCCTCGACGTGTCGCCCGGCTCCGTCGACAAGGCGACCGGTCTGCTGCGTCTCTGGGAGGGGCCGCGCGACTTCGTGGCGATGGGCAACGACGCCAACGACCAGAGCCTCTTCGAGGTGGCGAACTGGTCGTGGTGCGTCGGTGACCACGAGGCAGGGGAGTGGGCCTCGGACCGCGTCAGCCCGGCCGACGTCGCTGCCACCGTGCTGCGGGCAGGCGAGCTCCTCGACGCCGACCTCGACGTGACCGCCCTCTTCGGCGACGACGACTTCGAGGTCGTGACCACGTCCGCCCAGTTCTGAGGCGCGCCTCCGGGGAACGGGAGAGGTCCAATCCTGCGGTCCCGATCTGCGCTCGGACGCAGCCTCACGTAGGCTCCTCCCGATGCGTCGGTAGCTCAGCGGTAGAGCTCTCGGTTTACACCCGAGCGGTCGGGGGTTCGAATCCCTCCCGACGCACCAGCGCCCCCAGCGGGTGACGACGGGCCGTCGTGGGAGACCACGGCGGCCCGTTCGTGGTTCTGGCGCACGGACACGGCGATGAGAGGCGTCTCATCGAGGACTCACCGATCGCTCACCGCGCTGGGCGAGGCTCGTCCTCAACGAACGGCGCTCAGTGTGGGTGCCGCTGCAGACGAGGAGTTCCCCCATGACCCGCACCTTGTACACCGGTCTCACCCTGTCCGTTGCCGGCCTGCTGGCAGTCGGCGCACTCGCTGTCCAGGCCAGTGCCTCGGCCGACGAGGCCGCGCTGCGCGACGAGGACACCCCGGAGGTGTCGCTGGTGGTCGACATGGACGACGACGACACCAACGACGTGACGAACGACGTGACCAACGACGTCACGAACGACGTGACCAACGACGTGACCAACGACGTCACGAACGACGTGACGAACGACGTGACGAACGACGTGACGAACGACGTGACCAACGACGTGACGAACGACGTGACCAACGACGTCACGAACGACGTGACGAACGACGTGACGAACGACGTGACGAACGACGTGACCAACGACCAGACCACCCGCGCATGACCGCCTCCGCCGCCGAGCCCCGTCGTCGTCCTGACCTGGACGTCGGTGACCGCATCACGCCCGACCTGACCGCAGTGCGGTTGCTCGGCGGCGGGTCCGCATTCGAGGCCTGGCTCGCCTTCGACGAACTCACCCACCTGCCGGTGGTGGTGAAGGTGCTGCGCCCCGATCTGCGCAGCAACGCAGTCGCACGTGAGGCCCTGGCGCGCGAGGTCCGGGCGCTGGCCGAGATCAACCATCCCGTCGTCGTGCGCGGCCTGCGACACGACCTCGAGGGAGAACGTCCCCACGTCGTCCTGGAGAACATCGACGGCCCGCGGCTCTCCACGCTGGTGCGCCGCTACGGACCCCTGCAGCCGCAGCAGTACCTGACGCTCGGCATCGACCTCGCAGCCGCCCTGCACTACCTGGGGCGCACCGGCTGGGTCCACCTGGACGTGAAGCCGTCCAACATCATCATGGGCGCCCCTGCCCGTCTGATCGACCTGTCGGTGGCCCGTCGGGCCACCGACGCCGCAGCCCTCACCACCCCGGTGGGCACCGACCCGTGGATGGCACCCGAACAGTGCGCTCCACGGGAATGGGCCGTGCCCGGAGCAGCCAGTGACGTGTGGGCGCTCGGGGCGACGCTGCACACCGCGATCAGCGGGACGCGTCCGTTTCCCGACGCCTCGCCCGAGAACAGGTTCCCGCAGCTGGCACTGGCCCCGACGCGCCTGGACGCCCGGGTCCCCGCGCCGGTGCGTGAGGTCGTGGAGGCCTGCCTCGCGCTGCGCTGCGAGGACCGCCCGCAGGCGGCCGAGATCGCGGACGCCCTCGAACCGGTGCTCGCGGCCCAGCCGGTCGGCCAGCTGACCTACCGAGTGCGTTGAGCCGGACGCCAGGGGCGGGCCGGGACGTCAGCGCTCGAAGCGATAGCCCATGCCACGCACGGTGCTGATCGCCCCGGCGCCGAACTTCTTGCGCAGGTAGCCGACGTAGACGTCGACGACGTTGGAACCGGGGTCGAAGTCGATGCCCCAGACGTGGTCGAGCAGTTGTTCGCGCGAGAGCACGTGACCGGCGTTGCGCATGAAGATCTCCGCGAGCACGAACTCCCGCGAGGAGAGATCGACCTCGGTGTCACCGATCCGGGCCCGCCGGGTGCGCAGGTCCAGACGCACCCCCGCCGCTTCGAGGGTGTCGGCCACCGGGCCGGAGGCGCCGTCGTTGCCGGGAGCCTGGCGCAGCCGCACCTTCACCCGTGCCAGCAGTTCGGCGAACCGGAACGGTTTGGCCATGTAGTCGTCGGCTCCACCCTCCAGCGCGGCGACGGTGTCGGTGACGGAGTCGCGGGCGGTCAGCACGATCACCGGCAGCCGGCTGCCCTGGCCGCGCAAGGCGTCGAGCACCTCGAAGCCGTCCATGCCCGGCAGGCCCACGTCGAGCACCATCAGGTCGTGGGCGCCCGACAGGGCCTCGTCGAGCCCGGAGGGGCCGTCCTCGCGCACGGTGACCACGTACCCCTGGGCGGTGAGGCCCTTGGAGACGAACGACGCGATCCGCGCCTCGTCCTCGACGATCAGGATGTTGGCCACGAGTGCTCCTGGGGTGCTGCGGCGGGAAGGTGGTGGACGGGGAGGTCGAGGGTGACGGTGGCGCCGCCGCCGGGAGTGTCCTCCAGCCGCACCGTACCCCCGTGGGCGTCGGCGATCGCAGCGACGATCGAGAGACCCAGACCGAAGCCCTCGTCGCCGGGACGGGTGGCCGAACGGCCGAAGCGTTGCAGCACCAGTTCGCGGTGCTCGGGAGCGATGCCGTCGCCGGTGTCGGCGACCCACACGCTGACCGTGCCGTTCGCGTGATCGTCACAGCCCAGCGTGATGACGTCCCCGTCCCCGGTGTGCTTGATCGCGTTGTCGACGAGCTGCAGCAGCGCCTGGGTGATGCGCTGGGCGTCGACCTCGGCCTGCACCGCCGGGAGGGGGGCCAGACGCCAGTCGCGGGGGGCCAGAGGGCGCGCCTTGGTGAGCACCGAGGCCACCAGATCGTCGAGGTCAGTGGGGGTAGGGGTGACGAAGTCCGGACGTCGGCTCTTGGTCAGCAGGATCAGGTCGTCGACGAGACGGCTCATCCGGTCGACCTCGTCGAGCAGCAGGTCACGGGTCGCCGCGACCTCGTCCGCGTCGTCGGGATCGAGGAGCTCGAGGTGGCCCGAGAGCACGGTCAACGGAGTGCGGAGCTCGTGCCCGGCGTCGTCGAGGAAACGTCGCTGACCCTCGAAGGAGGTCTCCAGGCGGTCCAGCATTGCGTTGACCGTGCGTGCGAGGTCGGTGAGGTCGTCGTTCCCGGTCTCGGGGACGCGGCTCGACAGGTCGCTGCCGCTGACCTCACGGGCCGCGGAGGCCAGACGACGCAGCGGCATCAGCAGCCTGCGGCTCTGCCACGCTGCGATGCCGGTGATCAGGAGCAGCGCCAGCAACGAGACCACGGTGTAGGTGCGCATCAACGAGATCAGGGCATCGCGTTGCTCGTCGAGGAACGAGACCACCACCAGTGCGGTCGTCGCTTCCGCCGCGCTCGTGGTGGAGACCGGCTGCACGGTGACCAGCGCGGGCCCGGCAGCAGTGTCGACCTCCGCCGACCCGCCGACGCCGGCGAGACCGGAGACCGCGTCGACGAAGGCGTCCTCGCGCACCACGCGACGGTGCTTGGAGGCGGTCACCAGCGGCACCGTCACGCCGTCCCAGAGGGCCAGCATCTCGCCCGGGCCCGGGACGCTGCGGCCCATGAACGTCGAGACCAGGTCGGTGGCGTCGGCGAACGCTTCACCGGTCTCGGGGTCGGTGCCGGAGGCCGCGAAGGAACGCAGTTCGGAGATCTGCTGGGAGGCGTCGTCGACGGTCGCTGCATGGCGGCGGTTGCTCTCCAGAGTCCAGATGACGACACCGGCCGCCAGCAGCGCCAGGGCGGTGAGCACCGCCATCGACGTCGTCAGGCGGGTTCGCACCGAAGGCGAACGCACGGCCTTGACCAGACGCGCCTGACGGGAGCGGGACGCGGCGAGGGACCGTGCCTGGCCCGGGCTCGACAGGTCGTCGCCGGGCAGGTCGTCAGGGACGGCTGGGAGTTCGGTGGTGTCGTTCACGCGCCGGACCTCGGCCGCACGTCCCTGTCGTCCTCGTCGTCCCGGTCGTCGTCCTCACGGTCGTCGTCCCGGTCGTCGTCCCGGTCGTCGTCCCGGTCGTCGTCCTCGTCGTCGTCGGAGTCGTCGTCAGGGTCGACGGTGCCGGGCCACACCTCGTCCGGGTCGTCGTCGTCATCCTCGTCGTCGTCCGGGTCAGGGGCGTACGACGGCCCGGGCACGGGGGCAGTGGGGACGGGGGCAGTGGGGACGGGAGCGGACGGCGTGGTGCCTGGGCTGGGCAGGGGGGAGGCAGTGGCGTCGGGGTCCACGAGATCGGGGTCCGGGGTGGCCGCGGCGTCACGCAGGACGATCGGGGAACGATCGACGGGAGCTGGTTCGGTGGCGAGCAGTGAGCCGACCACGTACCCGCCCAGCGGCAGCACCAACGCCAGTCCCAGGGCAAGACGAGCGAACAACCCCACAGTGACTCCTGACCACGTGCTTCGGCGCTGACCGCGCTGACCTCGAGTGACTCCGTACGACACCTGTCCACCATCCTCCACCACGGTGGAGCGGTGATGAGGCATGGATGAGAGCACTCTCATGAGGACGCGTCGGGGCTCGGTAGGCTCGCTCCATGCCCCGCCTCGGTGACGTCGTCGACCTGATCCACACCTGGTACCCGCCGCACACGGCTGACTCCTGGGACGCCGTGGGCCTCGTGCTGGGCGACCCCGAGGACCACGTCGCGAAGGTGATGTTCGCCGTCGACCCCACCGAGGAGGTCGCCCGCGAAGCCGTCGCGTGGGGTGCCGACCTGCTGGTGGTCCACCACCCGCTCTTCCTCAAGGGCGTCAACTCCGTCGCCGCGACCACCCCCAAGGGCCGCACCCTGCAGACGCTGGCCCGCGGCGGGTGCGCCTTGCTCGCAGCCCACACGAACGCCGACCAGGCCGTCAGCGGAGTCAGCGAGTCGATGGCCCTGGCGCTGGGCCTGCGCGACCTGCGTCCGATCATCGCGGCACCGGCCGAGCAGCTCGACAAGCTGACCACCTACGTCCCGCTCGCCGACGCCGAGCGGGTGCGTGCTGCGCTCGCCGAGGCCGGCGCGGGAGCGATCGGCGACTACGACTGCTGCTCGTTCTCGACGCCCGGCGAGGGACGATTCCGTCCGCTCGACGGCGCTCACCCCACCATCGGTGAGGTCGGCGTCGCCGAGACCGTCGCCGAGGAGCGCATCGAGGTGGTGCTGCCGCGTCGTCGTCGCACCGCCGTGGTGAAGGCCCTCCTGGGCGCACACCCTTACGAGGAGCCCGCCTGGGACGTCGTCGAGCAGGCCGACGCCGGCCTGAGCGGCACCGGCACCGGCCGCATCGGCACGATCGAGGAGATGACGCTGCGCGAGTTCGCCTCCGTCGTGGCCAAGGCCCTGCCCGAGACCGCCACCGGGGTGCGCGTGGCCGGAGACCCCGAGCGCAGCGTCCGCACCGTTGCGCTCTGCGGCGGGGCCGGAGACTTCCTCCTCGACCGCCTCGCCAGCAGCGACGTCGACGTCTACGTGACCTCCGACCTGCGCCACCACACCGCAGGCGAGTTCTTGGAGAAGGGCGGCCCGGCGCTGCTCGACGTCGCCCACTGGGCGGCGGAGTGGACGTGGTTGCCGGCCGTCGAGGCGCGACTCACGACACATCTGGGCGCTACGGTGGAGACCCGTGTTTCCACGCTGCGCACAGATCCGTGGAGAATGCTGGTCCAGGCTGAGTGACGCGCGACCCGCGCAGCTCGTCTGCCCCCATCTGAGAACAAAATCTGTTTCACACCCCGTGTGACGCCTGAACGAGGAGCCTCCACTGAAAGCCGACCCGAAAGCCCAGTTGAAGCTGCTCGAGATCCAGGAGATCGACTCCCGACTCCTGCAGCTGCGTCACCGACGCAACACGCTGCCGCAGCTCGCTGAGATCGCCGGCCTGGCCGACCAGCACGAAGAGGTCGTCAACCGCTTCCGCGATGCGCAGATCCTGGTCGAGGACCTCGAGATCGATGCCGCCAAGGCCGAGTCCGACGTCGAGCAGGTGCGGGTCCGCCGCGAGCGCGACCGCAAGCGGGTCGACGAGGGCCTCGTCCCCGCGAAGGACCTCACCCGCCTCAACTACGAGCTGGAGTCGCTGGAGCGTCGTGTCACGACCCTCGAGGACGAGCAGCTCGAGGTGATGGAGAACCTCGAGCAGGCCCGTGCCGCGCTCGAGCAGGTCACCCAGGAGCTCACCGCCTTCGAGCAGCGTGTCGCCGACCTCGAGGCCGAGCGTGACGCCGAGTGGGCCGAGATCGACAAGCAGATCAAGGCTGTCGAGATCACCCGTGGTCCCGCCACCGCAGGCATGCCGGAGAACCTGATGGCTCTCTACGACCGGATGCGTGAGCAGAAGGCCGGCCTCGGCGCCGCCCTGCTGACGCGTCGTGAGTGCGGCGGCTGCCGCCTCACCCTCGACCACGACGCGATCGAGGAGGCCCGCGCGGCCGCGCCCGACGACGTCGTGCGGTGCGAGGAGTGCTCGCGCATCCTGGTCCGCAACGAGGAGTCCGGTCTCTGACCTGACCCCCTGACAGTCACGAGGGCCTCACCGCGGTTGCGGTGAGGCCCTCGTGACGTTCTGCTGCGCCGGCTGCCCGTGGGGACGCCAGACCCCACCGGTGTGGGTCGTGAATTCGTCCCGAACACGACTCGAACCGGTGGGGTGCGATCAGATCTCGTGGACGACGACGTCGAGCTCGGTGCCCTTCTTGCTGACCTTGCCGGTCTCGACGTACCAGCCCAGGTCGCGCAGAGCGTCGGCGAACTCGGTGGTGGTGCGCGGGGTGCCGCCGTCCTCCATCAGCGCCCTGACGATGCGCCCCTTGGTCGCCTTGTTGAAGTGGCTGACCACCTTGCGCTGACCGTTGTGCTGATGCAGGACCCGCACGCCGGCCACCTTCTCGGGGTCGGCGGTCGCGGGACGCCACAGGTTGGCGTACATGCCCGAGCGCAGGTCGACCAGCAGGCCGTCGCCGTTCGTGGCCTCGACAGCCTCACCCAGCACCGGACGCCAGACGCTGCCCAGCGCACCGACGCCCGGGAGTGTCGCGTCTCCGGAGAGGCGGTAGGCGGGGATCCGGTCGGCGGGGGAGAGCAGGCCGAAGAGCGCCGAGGCGATCCCCACCCGGGTGGTGGCGCGGCGCTTCGCAGCCGCCGAGAGGGTCTCGAAGTTGAGGGCGTCGTAGAGCACACCGGTGTAGACGGCGTCGGCGCGTGCGGTCGCGGCCTCACGCAGCGACGCGTTGCGAGCCACCAGGTCGCGCTGCTTGGGGCCGAGCCCCAGCGTCGCAGCTGCAGCGTCGGTCCCGGCCTCGTCGGAGACCGAGCACAGCGTCACCAGGGCGTCGAGCACCTGGGAGCGTGCCGCCGTCAGCGACGGGTGGGAGAGGGTGTCGAGATCGAGGTTCTTGCCCCGGGTGGGAGCGAACTTGCCCTCGCTGGGCGGCAACAGGATCAGCACGGAGGAACTCTAGGCGGTGTGGGACTCGGGGCCGCTGGTTAGGGTGCGGGCATGACTTCTCCCCGTCTGGTGCGTCACGGATCTCTGCCCACCGCTGCTCCGGAGGCCACCGGTTTCCCCGGTGAGCAGCAGTTGCGTGACGGGATCGCCGCGCTGCGGACCGAACTCGAGGTGGTCGAGGAGTTCCCGGCCGAGGTGGAGGAGACCGCTGCACGGGCTGCTGCGTCGCCGCGGCTACCGGAGTTGGACCGCACCGACCTGGAGTTCGTCACGATCGACCCCGACGGTGCCCGTGACCTCGACCAGGCCGTGCACATCGCCCGCCGCTCCGGAGAGGAGGCCGACGACGGGTTCGTGGTGCACTACGCGATCGCCGACCTCGGAGCCTTCATCACGCCCGGTGACGCCGTCGACGTCGAGGCCAACCGGCGCGGCCAGACCCTCTACGGCGCCGACTCGAAGATCCCGCTGCACCCGAAGGTGATCTCCGAGGACGCCGGTTCGCTGCTGCCTGACCAAGTCCGTCCGGCAGCGCTGTGGACGATCGAACTCGACGCCGCAGGTGCCGTGACCACCTTCCGGGTGGAACGCGCCCTGGTGCGCTCGCGGGCACAGCTCTCCTACGGGCAGGTGCAGACCGCGCTCGACGCCGACACCCTCGACGCCCTGCCGTCCGGAGCGGAGACGGTGCGGCTACTGCGTGAGGTCGGCCCGCTGCGCCTCGCCGCCGAGGCGGCCCGGGGTGGGGTCAGCCTTCCTCTGCCTGAGCAGGAGATCGTGACCGGGCCCCAGGGCTGGGAGTTGGTCTTCCGGTCGATGACGCCGGTGGAGGAGTGGAACGCCCAGATCTCGCTGCTCACCGGGATCTGCGCTGCCACCACGATGGTGCAGGCGCGCGTCGGGATCGTCCGCACGCTGCCGCCTGCCCAGGACCGCGACGTCCAGCGTCTGCGTCGGACTGCAGCTGGGCTGGGGGTCGCGTGGGACGCAGGTGTCAGTTACCCCGAGTTCGTCCGCTCCCTGGACCCCACGATCCCGTCCCACGCGGCCGTCGTCCTGGCCTGCACCCGCCTCTTCCGCGGCTCCGGCTACGCGGCATTCACCGGTGGACTGCCGGACGGTGAGATGCCCGAGGTGGTGGAGCATGCAGCGGTCGCGTCGGTCTACGCCCATGTCACCGCGCCGCTCCGGCGTCTCGTCGACCGCTACGGCACGGAGGTCTGCCTCGCGCTGCACGCCGGAGAACCCGTGCCGGCATGGGTGCTCGAGCGCCTGCCCGAGCTGCCCGCGACGATGCGCTCGACGGGATCGTTGGCCGGCAAGTACGAACGCGGCGTCCTTGACCTCACCGAAGCCGTCGTCCTGCAGGACCGGGTGGGAGAGACGTTCGACGCGGTGGTCACCGAGGTCGAGGACGACCGTCCCGGACGGGGTGATGTCACCGTCGCGGTCCCGGCCGTCGAGGCCCGCGTCCGTTCCGAAGGCGATCTTCCGCTGGGCCAGAAGGTGCGCGTGCAGCTCGCCGAGGCCGACCCCGTGACGCGGAAGGTCTCCTTCACCCATGCCCCGTGAGATACCTCACGGCGCCGCACGGGAAGGGTCCGGACGGAAGGGTCGTTGACCCGACATGACCGATCTGCTTGCGATCCCCGCTGACGTCCAGGACCTCCTCTTCCGTGAGGCCCGCACCGCCAACTCGTTCACCGACGAGCCGGTGACCGACGAGCAGCTCGCCGCGATCTACGAGCTGACCAAGTTCGGCCCCTCCGCGATGAACACCCAGCCGCTGCGCGTCGTCGCGATCCGCTCCGGCGAGGCCAAGGAGAAGCTGCTCAAGCACATGGCTGGCGGCAACCGCGACAAGACCGAGACCGCACCGCTGACCGTGATCCTCGCTGCGGACACCAACTTCCACGACACCCTGCCGCGCACGTTCCCGCACTTCCCGGGCGCCCGCGACATGTTCCTCGACGACGACGCCCGCACCGAGGCCGCGCTCTTCAACGCGACCCTGCAGGCCGGCTACTTCATCGTCGGGGTCCGCGCCGCAGGCCTGGCCGCCGGTCCGATGACCGGCATGGACGTCGCCGGCATCAACGCCGACGTCCTGCCGGACCACCTCAAGGCCGTCATGGTCGTCAACATCGGCCACCCGGGCGAGAACGCCTGGTTCGACCGCCTGCCGCGCCTCGAGCGCGACGAGGCCGTCATCGAACTCTGAGTTCGCCTTTGACCCGTTGAAGGGGTCACCATGGATCGAGAAGGGCCCGACGTCGGGGAAGGCGCCGGGCCCTTCTCTCATGTCCGGAGGAGCGTTCTCCCTCCCCGGGACGTCATAGGAATCGAGGCCTCTGGGCCTCGATTCCTATGACGTCCGGCGGAAGAACGGGGCGCTCAGGCCTCGAGGACGCGTGTGATCGCGGCCAGCGTCTCGGAGATCCCGATCCGGGTGGGCCGAACTCCCAGACCGAGGAGTGGCAGGCTGGTGACGTGAGCAACGCCGAACTCCTGCAGCAGTGGATCCTCGAAGCCCTTTCCGCCAGTGGTCGCGCTGGCGACGTCCTCGCGGTCTCCCGGTTCGTGTGGGAACGCCACGAACCCGATCTGCGGGCCAACGGCGACCTGTTCTGGACCTGGCAGGTGGACCTGCGCGAGGCCGCGACCGCGCTCGCGTCGGGAGGCCGCCTCGTCGTCGACGGACCCCGGTGGGCACTGGCCGACGGCGCCGTCGCGGCCCCTGCCCCGACCGGTGCGTGGCAGCCCGAGGAGATCCAGGTCGTCGTCGATGCCTACGTCGCGATGCTGCTCGACGACCACGAAGGACGCCCGGTGCGTCGCCGCGAGGCGGTGGCCGGTGTGGTCGAGGCCACCGGACGCAGTGGGGACGCGCTGGAGCGAATGTGGTCCAACATCACCCACGTCGTGCAGGAGTTCGGCTACCAGCCGCTCAGCCACTGGAGCCCGCGGTCCAACGTGCCTGCCGGAGTGCGGCCCGCGGTGCAGGCCGCACTCGACGCGCTCAGCTGACCGCGCGCGGGAAGAGGGGCCGCAGGCGCAGGCTGACGTGCACCAGTGCGACCAGCACCGGCACTTCGATCAACGGTCCCACGACGCCCGCCAGCGCCTGGGGGCTCGTGACTCCGAAGGCTGCGACCGCAACGGCGATGGCGAGCTCGAAGTTGTTGCCCGCAGCAGTGAACGCCACCGAGGTGGCGCGGGCGTAGCCCAGGCCGAGGCGTCGCGCTGCCCACATCGAGCCGCCCCACATGAGGGCGAAGTACGCCAGCAGCGGCACCGCGATCCGGGCCACGTCCCACGGTGCACGGGTGATCGCGTCGCCCTGGAGAGCGAACAGGACCACGATCGTGAAGAGGAGACCGTAGAGGGCCCACGGCCCCAGACGCGGCAGGAAGCGTTCCTCGTACCAGTCGCGCCCACGACGCGCCTCGCCGACACGACGGGTCAGGAACCCGGCCAGCAGGGGGAGGCCGAGGAAGACGACGGTGCTGCCGGCCAGCGTCCAGGGGGAGACGTCAAGGGTGTGTGATGCGTCCTCCAGCCCCAACCACGACGGCAGTGCGTCGAGGTAGAACCATCCCAGGGCGCCCAGCGCGACCACCTGGAAGACGGCGTTGAGTGCCACGAGGACCGCGGCCGCTTCACGATCGCCGCACGCGAGGTCGTTCCAGACGATCACCATCGCGATGCAGCGGGCCAACCCGACCAGGATCACGCCGGTGCGGTACTCGGGCAGGTCTGCCAGGAACGTCCACGCCAGGGCGAACATCAGCGCCGGCCCGACCGCCCAGTTGAGGACCACCGAGAGCCACAGGGTGCGGCGGTCACGGGTGACTGAGCCGAGCCGGTCGTAGCGGACCTTGGCCAGCACCGGGTACATCATCACGAGCAGACCCACGGCGATCGGCAGCGAGATCCCTCCGACCTGCACCGCGTCGAGGGCCTCCGCGATGCCCGGAACCAGACGCCCCAAGGTCAGTCCGGCGACCATCGCCAGCACGATCCACGCCGGGAGCCACCGGTCGAGCACGGCGAGCCGCTCCGGCGCGATGGCTCCTGGCTCGGGAGAGGTCGTCGTGGGGCTCATGCGGTGAGCGGCTTGAGGGCCCGCACGATCGCGCCGTGCATCTGCGGGGCCGTCTCGTGGGTGAACTCCACCTCGACGTCGACGAAGCCGGCTGCGGACAGCAGGTCGACGTACTCGGCGCGTGACAGTGCCCCGGCGATGCAGGCCACGTAGGAGCCTCGCTCGGCGCGATCGGTGGGGGAGAGGTGATCCTCGGCGACGACATCGGAGACGCCGATGCGTCCGCCCGGCACCAGCACGCGGTACATCTCATGCATCACGCGGGCCTTGTCGACCGACAGGTTGATGACGCAGTTGGAGATCACCACGTCGACGCTGGCGTCGGGCAGGGGGACGTCCTCGATTCTGCCGCGGAGGAACTCGACGTTGGTGGCCCCAGTCTTCGCTGCGTTCTCGCGCGCCAGGGCCAGCATCTCGTCGGTCATGTCGACGCCCCACGCGAATCCGGTCGGGCCGACGCGTCGTGCAGAGAGCAGGACGTCGATGCCTCCGCCCGACCCGAGATCGAGGACGCGTTCACCCTCGACGAGGGAGGCGACTGCGGTCGGGTTGCCACATCCGAGTGACGCAGCCAAGGCCTCCGCAGGCAGTGAGGAGGTGTCGTCGCCTGCGTAGAGCCCGGCGCCGAAGGACTGCTCGACGACGGAGGCGTCGCCGCCGCAACAACCGGAGTCGCCCTCGGCGACGAGGAGGGACGGCATCGTGGTGCCGTCCTGCAGGGCGGTGTTGAGTTCGGTGTTGGCGGCGCCCTGGCCGACGGCGACGGCGGCTTGTGCGTAGCGGTGGCGAACCTCGGCGGTGACGTCGGTGGGAGAGGCCGGGTGGGTGTCGGCACTGGTCGAGGTGGTGCTGCCGCAGCAGCCGGGCTGGTCGGTCACGAGAACTCCAGACGCATTGATGTCAATCGATACATCGATCGTCGTCAATGCGTCGACCGATGTCAATCGAGCCGTAGGGTGGGAGGCGTGAGTACCTCGCCGTCTGAATCCACCACTCTGCTGTCCGCGTCGGAGAGCTGCTGCTCGGTGGTCACCGCGGGTGCGCTCGACGCGGCCGCGGCCGAGACCCTGGCCCGTGTCTTCAAGGCGCTCGGGGACCCGACCCGGGTCAGGCTGCTCTCCCTGATCGCGGCCCAGCCCCAACGGGAGGCCTGCATCTGTGACCTCGTCGATCCTGTCGGGCTGAGCCAGCCCACCGTCTCGCACCACATGAAGCAGCTCGTCGAGGCCGGCCTCGTCACGCGCGAGCAGCGTGGCCGCTGGGCCTACTACCGCGTCGTGGAGGACGCCCTGAACGCGTTGGGCGCTTCGCTCGTCAGGCTCAGCGAGGGCTGAGCGAAGGCCTGAGCGAGGGCTGAGCGAAGGAATGCGACGAGGGCCGGACACCATTGATGGTGTCCGGCCCTCGTCGTCGTCCGGGGAGGGTGACCTCCGCTCAGACGACCAGGTTGAGCAGCAGGATGATCACCAGGCCGACGACGGAGATCGCGGTCTCCATGAGCGACCAGGACTTCAGGGTCTGACCGATGGTCAGGCCGAAGTACTCCTTGACGAGCCAGAAACCGGCGTCGTTGACGTGGCTGAAGAAGACCGAACCACAGCCGATGGCCAGGACCAGCAGGGCCAGCTCGGGGGAGTCGAGGTCGGTGGCGACGCCGGCGACAATGCCCGAGGCGGTGATGGTGGCGACGGTGGCCGAACCGGTGGCCAGGCGGACGCCGACAGCGACGAGCCAGCCGAGCAGGATGGTGGAGATGCCAGCGCCCTCGGCCCAGTCGCCGATGACGTTGCCGACGCCGGCGTTGACCAGCATCTGCTTGAAGCCACCGCCGGCGGCCACGATCAGCAGGATCGAGGCGATGCCGGGCAGGGCGGAACCGAGCGAGGACTCGACCTGGGTGCGGTTCATGCCGGTGCGGAAGCCCAGGAAGAACATCGAGACGAGGACGGCCGCGAGCAGCGCGACGGCGGGCTCACCGATGAAGACCAAGGTCTTCAGCAGGGTGCTCTCCTTGTCGTCGATGGTGATCTCGGCGATCGCGCGCACCAGCATCATGATGACCGGCAGCAGGATGCAGAAGACGGCTGCGCCGAAGGACGGGCGACGCACGACGCCGGCCGCCACGGGTGCGGAGAAGGAGGCCTCACCCTTGGTGTCGGTGGTGGAACCACCGGTGGCGCCGAGGCGTGCCAGGGCGACCTCGTTGACCTGGGTGGGAACCCAGCGTTCGATCAGGACGGCCAGCAGCGGTCCACAGATGATCAGCGTGGGGATGGCAACGGCGAGGCCGAGGAGCAGGGTCATGCCGAGGTCGGCGTCGAGGTTGCCGATGGCGACGAGTGGGCCCGGGTGCGGCGGCACGAGGCCGTGCAGGACGGAGAGGCCGGCCAGGGCGGGGATGCCGACGCGCATGACCGGCAGGTTGGTGGTCTTCGCGACCAGGATGACCACGGGGACGAGCAGGACGACGCCGACCTCGAAGAAGAGCGGCAGGCCCAGGATCGCGGCGACGAGTGCCATCGCCCACGGCAGGCCCTTGCGGCCCACCTTGTTGATGATCGTGTCGACGATCGCGTTGCTGCCGCCGGAGTCGGCGAGGATCTTGCCCACCATTGCGCCGAGCGCGATCAGGAGGCCCACGGATCCGACGGTTCCGCCGAAGCCGGAGGTGAAGCTGGTGACGATGTCACCGGGGGCCACCCCGGCGCTGCCGCCCATCACGGCGGCTCCGAGCACGAGGGCCAGGAACGGGTGGAACTTCGCCCACACGATCAGGACCACGACGGTGGCGATGCCCAGCAGGGCGGCTATCAGCAGTTGCGTGTTCGACGCGTCGGTCAACGGCTCCATCAGGCGCTCCGTTCTTCCAAGGGGAGATTGAGGGCGGCCATGGCTCGGGCCACGACCTGGGGGACGTCACCCTCGACCGAGACGACAACGCCCGGCTCGTCCGGCCCGAGAGGCTCGAGGGTGGCGTACTGGGTGGGGAGGAGTGAGGCCGGCATGAAGTGGCCGCTCCGGCCGTTGATGCGGTCCTCGACGAGTGTCGCGTCGGCAGTGAGGTGCAGGAACACCACTTCGGGACGGTTCTCGCGGAGCAGGTCGCGGTAGGCGTGGCGCAGTGCCGAGCAGGTGATGACCGAGGGCTTGCCTGCTGCGATCTGGGTGTCCATCCAGTCGGCGATGGTGCGCAGCCAGGGCCACCGGTCGCCGTCGTTCAGGGGGATGCCGGCCGCCATCTTGGCGACGTTGGCCTCGGGGTGGAACTCGTCTCCCTCGGCGATCTGCCAACCGGTCGCCTCAGCGATGCCATGGGCCACGGTTGTCTTGCCGACGCCCGAGACCCCCATCACGATGATCTGCTGGGGGACGGTCGACGCGGCGGTCTTTTCCTCACTCACCAGGCCCACGCTACGCATGTCATCGCCGGGACGGGAACGCGCGTCCCTGTTAGAGGCGAACTCTCCCCCCAACGGGTGGGTTCTTGTTTGAACATGTTGGAATATGTGGGTTTTATCCCCGGAATGGCCCGAAAGTGCTTCTTCGTTTCTCAAACATGTGGGAACGAAGACGGGGCCGAGCGCCTCTGTGGTGCTCGGCCCCGTTGGTGGGGGGGGTGAATCAGGCGCGGTTCGCGTCGGCGTCGACTGCCTTCGGGCGACGGGTGAGCGGGATCAGCACGGCGATTGCCGCGGCGACCACGCCGACGCCGATGCCGATGCCGTAGCCGATGCGCGCGCCGTGCTGGGAGACCAGGTCGGCGTCACCGAACCTCACGGTGGTCTGGGCGAGCACGACGCCGATCACCGCGGCGCCGGTCGAGGTGCCCAGGGTGCGCATGAGGGAGTTGAAGCCGTTGGCGGCCGCCACCTCGGTGCGGGGGACGCCTCCCATGATCAGCGTCGGCATGGCGCCGTAGGCGATGCCCACGCCGGCCTTGACCACGGTGTGGGAGATCATCAGCGACCACGCTGCGCTCATCGAGAACATGGCGACGACGTAGCCGACGGCGATGATCCCCGAGCCCAGAATGAGGGTGAACTTCGGCCCGCGCAGGTCGAGCAGCTTGCCGCCGACCGGGGACAGGAAGACCTGGATGAGGCCGCCGGGCAGCATCCACATGCCGCAGGCGAGCATGCTCTGGCCCAGTCCGTAGCCGGTCGAGGTGGGGAGCATCATGATCTGTGGCGTCACCAGCATGGAGACATACATGCCGAAGCCGACGAAGAGGGAAGCGGCGTTGGTGGTGAGCACCTGCGGTCGTGCGGTGGTGCGGAGATCGACCAGCGGCGAAGTGGCACGCAGTTCCCACCAGCCCCACACGAGCAGGGCAACGACGGCGACGGTGAACGATCCGAGCGTCGCGCCCGACGTCCAGCCCCAGTCGGCGCCCTTGGAGACGCCGAGCAGCAGGGAGATCAGGCCGACAGCCAGGCCGACGGCACCGGGGCCGTCGAAGGTCTGGCCCTTGGCGCTGATCTTGCCCTCGGGGACCACCTTGATCACTGCGACGGCGGCGAGGGCGGCCAGCGCGGTGCAGATCCAGAACATGACGCGCCAGTTGGCGTACTGCGACACGGCGGCCGAGAGCGGCATGCCCAGGCCGGAGCCAATGCCGAGGGAGGCGCTGACCAGCGCGAGGGAGGCCGAGACCTTCTCGGCGCTGACGACCTCGCGGATCAAGGAGACGGCCAGTGCGACGATGCCCATGCCCATGCCCTGCAGGCAGCGACCCACGAGCATCGGGACCAGCGCGGTCGAGAGGGCGCAGATCGCGGAGCCCAGGGCGAGCGGCACGGTGCAGACGACGATCATGCGGCGCTTGCCGTACATGTCGCCGAGGCGTCCGGCGATCGGCATGCAGACCGCGCCGACGAGCAGGGTCGCGGTGACCACCCAGGCGGCGTTGGAGGCGCTGGTGTCGAGGATCTCGGGGAGGTCGGAGATCAGGGGAGTGATGACGCTCTGCATCATCGCGGCGAGGATGCCGGAGAAGGCGAGCACGGGGACGACGGGGCCGACGCGGCGCGCGTCCGTGGCTCCCGAAGGGGTGGGGGATGAGGACATGAGGCTTCCTGGATCGGCTCTTTTCTTTGCATGCTACAAAGAAATTGCATGCTGCAATAAAAATGCCTCGGGTGCTGAGGCGGTGCCTGAGCCGTGAAACCATGGACGGGCGCGGGTGATGCAGCCCGACGACGAGCAGGGCGAGGGAGTCAGGGATGGACGCAGGCATCGAGGCGCTGGTGTTGGAGCACATGCTCCTCACGCGGCACAGCTCGGCGCTCGGTCGACAGCGTTCGGGCAGCGGTCTCGAACGCAGCGCCTACATCCTGCTCAGTCGCCTCGAGGTCGACGGGCCGCTGACCACCGCCGAGCTCGCCGACGTCTTCCTCCTCGACACCTCCACCGTGCACCGGCAGATGACGGCGCTGCTCAAGGGGGGCCTCGTCGAACGGTTCGCCGACTCCACCGGTCGTCTGGTGCGCCGGTTCCGGATGACCGACGAAGGCGAGCGGGCGCTGGTGGCGCACCGTGCCCACCTCCAGGAACTCTTCGCCGACCTCGTCGCCGACTGGGACTCGGCCGACGTCACGTCGTTCGTGGCACACCTGCGTCGGTTCAACTCCGAGATCGAGGCACGCCAGGAACGTCCCTGGCCGCGCTGACCCCGGCGCGGTGCGGGCACTAGCCTCGCGCTCATGAAGATCGCACTCGGTGACCGCAGCCCCCTCGTCCACGACACCGCCTGGGTGGCGCCCAATGCCACCCTCGTCGGTTCCGTCGTCCTCTCCGAGGGCGCCTCGGTCTGGTACGGAGCAGTGCTCCGGGCCGACAACGAGCCGATCACCGTCGGGAAGAACTCCAACGTCCAGGACAACTGCGTCTTCCACGTCGACCCGGGCAAGCCGCTCACCCTGGGCGAAGGCGTTTCGGTGGGGCACGGCGCGGTGATCCACGGCGCCACCATCGGCGACCACGTCCTGGTCGGGATGAGCGCCACCGTCATGAACGGGGCCGTCATCGGCGACGAGGTGCTCGTCGCTGCTGGTGCGCTCGTCACCGAGGGCATGGTGGTGCCGCCGCGCACCTTGGTGGCCGGCGTGCCGGCGAAGGTCCGTCGCGAACTCAGCCACGACGAGGTCGCTGGACTGCACCGCAACGGCGCCGTCTACGAAGCGCACCGGGAGACGCACCGGGCGGGCGTCGTCCTGGACTGATCCCGGCCCCGCCTGGCCCGGCCCGCGTCGTTCAGGCGCGCGGGTCCTCGATCCAGCGGTACTCCATCTGGGCGGCCGTGCGCCGGGCGTGGTCGCGCCCCACGAGCTCGGCGACGAGCTCCAGGGCAAGGTCGATGCCGGCGGAGATGCCGGCCGAGGTCCACAGCCCGTCGCCGCCCACCCAGCGCCGGTCGGTGACGACGTCGAGGTCGGGGAAGCGGGCGGCCAGTGCTGCGGCATCGTCGTGGTGGGTCGTGACGCTGCGACCGGCCAGCAGCCCTGCCTGCGCGAGCACGAAGGCACCGGTGCAGACCGACGCGACGACCTCGGCCGACGCGGACCGTTCGCGCAGCCACGCCAGGACGTCGTCGTCGGACTCGACCAGTTCGGTGACCCCGCCCGGGACCAGGAGCACGTCCAGGTCCGGGCAGGTGTCGATCGGGGTGTGCACCCCCAGCGTCAGGCCGCCGCGGGCCTGGACGCTGGTGAAGTCGGGGTCGGTGCCCACGCAGAGGACCTCGAAGAGCGGTTCCTCAGCGATCCGCGACGCCACCGAGAAGACCTCGAAGGGCCCGCAGGCGTCGAGCACCTCGACGTCGTCGAAGACCAGGATTCCGACCCTGCGGAGTGAAGACATCAGGAGTCCTGCTGCTCCGTACGGGCGCTGCGCTGGGCGTCAAGACGCTCGTGGGCCTCGGCCAGGTAGCGCAGGCAGGGGGCGTCGTCGGCGGTGAGGTCGGCGTGCTTCGACTCCAGGTGGAGGATCCAGCGGTCCATGGACGCCATGTAGCCGTTGTCCTCGCCGCGGCGGTAGGTGCCCCAGGCGCGGGTGCCCGTGCCGGGGCGCGGAACCTCGCACTCGGTGCAGGTGAACTTGTAGACGAACGAGTCGTCGTCGGCGAGGTCGATGCGGGCCACGGCCAGCGGACCGGCCTCGACGCCGGCCTTCCTCTGTCGGGCGGAACGGCTGGCGGGCACGGAGAACCTCGGTTCGTCGCAGGAGTGGGGGAACTCCTAGCGTAGAGGCGGGGAGCCGAATTTCCCTGCCGCGACGAAGGACCCTGCATGACTCTGGAACAGCCCCGCACTGCACTGAGGGAGCCCGCGGGCGTCAGCGGGCCGGTCCACGACGCCCCACGTCGTGCTCGCTTCGCCAGTCAGGCTCCGCCGCGTCCGCCGTGGGGCAAGGTCGCCGCGGTGACGGTCACCGTGGCCGTGGGCCTGTTGCTCCTGGCCGGTCTCGGTGAGTGGAGCGGCCACCTCCTGCTGATCCCGGCAATGGCAGGAACGATGGCGCTGGTCGCTGCTGCGCCCGCGCTGCCGCTGGCCCAGCCCCGCAACATCGTCATCGGTCAGACGGTCTCGGTGCTGATCGGGGTCGGCGTGGGGTGGATGAGTCATTCGCTGTGGGCTGCCGCGGTGGCTGCGGCGCTCGCGGTGGGCGTGATGCTGCTCCTGCGCAGTGCCCACGCTCCGGCTGCCGCGACCTGCGTGCTCGCGGTCGAGACGACCACGGGGCAGGCGACGTTCGTCCTCTGTGCGCTCGCCGCTGCCGTGGTGCTGACGCTGACGGCATGGATCTCGGGACGCTTCACGAGGACGGGATACCCCACCTACTGGTGGTGAGTGCTGGCCCCGGGGCGTTGCTCAGCAGTCGGTGCGCCCCAGCTGCGCCAGGCCGGCGAGGTCGCCGGGCCCGAACGAGGTCCTGCCGGTGTTCTCGGCGTTCATGAGTTCGCCGCGGTCCTCGACGTGCGCCAGGCCGACGAGGTGGGCGAGTTCGTGGTCGACGATCGCCTGACGTTGGTTGCCCTCGAGCGGGTCGGGCCCGTCGTACGCGTCACGGTCGAGCACGACCTTGCCGGTGACGTAGCGCAGCAGACCGTGGTGTGAGGTCGCGGTGCTGCCGCCGATGCCCGCCACGTCGCCGGCCAACTCGGGGACCTCCTCGGCGTCGGCCCATCGCACCAGCACGGGTGGGGGTGCGCCGTAGCCGCGCCAGGTGATGTCGTTCGCGGTGGTCGTCCCGACGCGTTCGAACCTCAGTCCGGTGGCCTCGGAGACGGTGCGCAGGCCGGTGGAGAGCAGTTCCTCGTGGTCGGCTGGTGCGCCCGCCGGGTTGAGGGCCACGCGGACTGGCTCGCACGGTGGATAGGTGACCGGGCGACCGTCGTCCTGGGTCTGCATGAAGGCGTAGGAACCGGTGGGCTCCTCCACCCAGGGGACGGTCCGGGCGACGAGGCGCTGGAGGCCTTCGAAGCTGGCGCCCGGGGAGAGTGCGATCGTGCCGAGCACGACGCTGCAGGCGAGCAGGCTCCCGGCCAGCAGCGGTGACGTCCTGCGGTCGTCGTCGGGAGGCGCGTCGAGATCCTGCGCCAACCGCTGGCGCCGGACGTTCTCCGTCATCCGCTCGAACACGCCCTCCATCATGGCCGGACGACGCCGGGACGCAAGGTTCGGAGTGGATGGCTTCGCAAAATCTCACCAAAGTCCACGGTGTCACTTGACTTAATGGTCACGAATGAATAAAACTGCATACAGTTGCATGCGACACGGGGGGTGTTGCGGCGCAGAGCCTGATCACACCTCCCGAGGAGCGCGCACCACATGGACACCATCACCTGGGCTGACGAGACCGTCCGCGCCGACCTGGCCGCCGTCCGCGAGCAGAGCCCGTTCATCTACGGCCTCACCAACTTCGTGGCCGCCAACCTGAGTGCCAACGCCCTGCTCGCGCTCGGCGCAGGCCCGGCCTTCGGTGCCGCTCCCGGCTGGACCGCCTCCTTCCCGGCCGGCGCGTCCGGTGTCTTCATCAACGGCGCTTCGCTGATGTCCGCCGCGACCCCTGAGCAGCTGCTCGAGGCGGCCGCGACCGCGCAGGCCGCCGGCACCCCGTGGGTGCTCGACCCGGTCGCCGTCGGTGCGGGCGCCCCTGCCTACGACGAGGTCATGACGGCGCTCCTGGCTCACAAGCCCTCGATCATCCGTGGCAACGCCTCCGAGGTCGCCGCCCTGGCCGGTGGTGCCGGTGGCTCCGGCGTCGACTCCACCCTCGACTCCAGCGAGGTCGTCGACGTCGTCGCCCAGCTCGCCTCCCAGCTCGGCGCGGTCGTCGCCGTCTCCGGCCCGGTCGACTACATCTCCGACGGCACCCGCACCGTCGCCGTCCCCGGCGGCTCGGCGTTCATGCCCCGCGTCACCGGCACCGGCTGCAGCCTCGGCGCCGTCAACGCCGCCTTCCTGGCCGTCACCAACCCGTTCGACGCCGCCGTCGCTGCGCACGTCGTCTACGCCGAGGCCGGTGAACGTGCCGGTGCCCGTTCGACCGGCACCGGATCGTTCGCGGTCGCGTTCGTCGACGAGCTCTCGAACCTCTGACGTCTCACCCCAGACATTCCCCGACGTCGGACACTCGGGTCCGGCGTCACCTCACCCCCTCCTGAGGAGATCCCGTGTCGAAGAAGCAGATGCACCTGGCAGCGTTCATGAACGCCGGTCCGCAGGGGACCGTCGGCTGGCGCCACCCCGACGCGGGCGACGGCTTCCTGACCGCCGCTCACTACACCCACATCGCGAAGGTCCTCGAGGACGCCTGCTTCGACATGGCGTTCGTCCCCGACGCACTCGCCGTGCCCCGCAGCCTGGGTGACTCCTTCGACCCCGCGATCCGTTACGGCTCCGGCAGCCCCCGCCTGGACCCGATGACGGTCCTGTCGGTGATGAGCGCCGTCACCACCCACCTGGGCGTCGCGGGCACCATGTCGACCGGCTACAACGAGCCCTACAACGTCGCGCGTCAGTTCGGCACCCTCGACCACCTCTCCGGCGGTCGTGCGGGCTGGAACATCGTCACCTCCTTCCAGGACGCCGAGGCGCAGAACTTCAACCAGGAGAAGCTGCCCGGTCGCGAGGAGCGGTACGCCCGCGCTGAGGAGCACCTTGAGGTCACCACTCGTCTGTGGGACTCCTGGGGCGACGACACCCTGGTCCGCGACAAGGAGTCGGGTGTCTTCGGTCGTCCCGAGACCGTCGAGGCGATCGACCACAAGGGCGAGTACTTCCAGGTGCAGGGCCCCCTCGGTGTGCCGCGCACCCCGCAGGGGTACCCCGTCCTGATCCAGGCCGGCGCCTCCCCGTCGGGTCGCGACTTCGCCTCGCGCTGGGCCGACGTCGTCTTCTGCTCCCACGAGTCGCTCGAGTCCGGCATCGCGTTCTACGCCGACATGAAGAAGCGCGCCGCCGAGCACGGCCGCGACCCCGAGCAGCTGCTCATCCTCCCGGCGGCCACCACCGTCGTCGGCAAGGACGTTCGCGACGCGATGGCGAAGCACGAGTCGTTCTTCGAACTCGTCGACCCGATGGCTGGCCTGTCGCGTCTGGCGTACCACGTCAACGTCGACCTCACGCAGTACGACCTGGACGGCCCGCTGCCGTCGCTCGAGGTCGTCGGCGTCGAGGGTCACTACCGCGAGGTCGTGGAGTTCGCCGAGCGCGAGAAGCTCAGCGTTCGCGAGATCGGCCGCTGGTACGGCGCCCGCACCGAGGGCAACATGATCGGTTCGGCCTCCGACATCGCCGACACGATGGAGCAGTGGATGGCCGCCGGTGCCGCCGACGGCTTCATGATCCAGGCCTCCCACGTCCCGGCCGCCTTCGAGGACTTCGCCAACGAGGTCGTCCCCGAGCTGCAGCGACGCGGCATCTTCCGCACCGCCTACGAGGGCACCACCCTGCGCGAGAACCTCGGCCTGAACCGTCCCGAGCGTGGCGAGTGGCGCAACCGCGCCGCCTCCGCGCTCACCGCGAAGGCTGCAGCCAAGGACGGCGAGTGAACTGATGGGCTCGGTCCACGAGTCCCCGCTGGTCTCCGCCGACTGGCTCCTGAACCACCTGCAGGACGCTGACGTGGTGGTCCTCGACGCGAGCATCACCCGCGGCGAGGACGCCACCGGCGCCACCGTCTTCAGCGACGGATCGGCGACGGTGCGCGCCGCCCGGATCGCAGGCGCGGTCTTCGCCGACCTGTTCCGCGTCTGGTCCGACCCCGAGGGGGAGTACGGCTTCACCCGGCCGAGCGCCGAGCAGGTGCAGGCCGCGGCGCGTGCCGCCGGGATCTCGCCCGACTCCACCGTCGTCGTCTACGACCAGCTCAGCGGGGCCTACGCCGCGCGGCTCTGGTTCGTGCTGCGCTCATGGGGCTTCACCGGAGTGAAGCTGCTCGACGGTGGCTTCGCGGCATGGACCGCAGCCGGTGGCCCGGTGGAGTCCGGCGACCTCGTGCTCCCGACGCCCGGGTCAGGGTTCGCCCCCGTCGACGCCGGTCTCTTCGCCGATCTCGACGAGGTCCGTGCGATTGCTCTCGGCGACCGTGCTGAGGCGGCCCGGCTGGTCTGCGCGCTGCGTCGTCCCGAGTTCGAGGGCGACCCCGCGCGTGAACGCTCGGGCCACATCCCCGGCAGCGTCAACGTCCCCTACCCGGACCTGCTCAACGAGGACGGCACCGTCTCCGTCGAGCGCACCCGCGCGCTCGCCGCTGCACGGGACCTCGACTCCGACGTCCCGGTGCTGGCCTACTGCGGCGGTGGCGTGAACGCGTCAGGCCTCGCGGTCGCCTTCGCGGAGGCCGGGCTGCCGTTGCCGCGTGTCTACGACGCCTCGATGAACGAGTGGCGTGCCCATATCGAGTTGCCCGTCGTCCTCGGTCCCAGCCCGGTGCAGCCGGCACCGGCTCGGGAGGTGTTGGTGGTCTTCGACATCGACGGCACGTTGCTGCACTCCGACGGTGCTCACAACGAGCTGATCACCGTCGTCCAGGCGCGTCACGGTCTGGACGCCACGATCAAGCCGTTCGGCACCTACACGCACTACACCGACTGGTGTGTGATCGACGAGGTCCACACCGCGACGCACGGCACCCCGGCTCCGGCCGAGCTGCTGGCCCGTCTCGACGACGAGTACGCCGCAGCACTCGACGCCCATCTGGCCACCACCGAGGTGGCCGAGGTCGCGGGTGCCCGGGCCCTGCTCGCCGAACTCGACGCGATGGCGGGCGTCCACGTGGCGTTCGCGACCGGGTCGCTGCGCGGCATGGCGCGGCGCAAGCTCGGACTGGTCGGCGTCGACGCGGACTCCGCTGTGCTGTCGACGTCGCTGGAGCACTACAGCCGTGAGGAGATCGTCCGCGGGGCGATTGAGGAGACCGTGCGTCGGGTCGGTCACGACCGTCTCAACGTGGTGATCCTCGGTGACGGTGCCTGGGACGAGAAGACCGCGCTTGGTCTGGGGATCCCGTTCGTCGGGCTGGCCACGGGAGCGTGCAGCTTCGACCACGACGCCGTGCTGGTCCTGGTGGACTTCGCCGACGTCACGGCCAAGGACCTCGTGGACCTGGCGCGGCGCTGGCCGCGCTGACGACTGCGCTGTACCGACACGGAGCCGCCCCGGGACAGCACGTACCGGTTTATCGGGGTGGCTCTGGAACACTACGACGAATTCATCCACCACCTGCCGACGTGCGGGGGAGAGGAGACCAGATGGCAAGCGTGCGCGACGTCGTCCACGACGCCCTGCTGGCCCGCCTGCTCGCCGGGCACTACACCCACGAGGACTCCCTCGTTCCGCAGGCCCTGAGCGAGGAGTTCGAGGTCTCCCGCACCCCGGTGCGGGAAGCCCTGGGGCTCCTCGAGCGGGACGGTCTGCTGGTCTCCACCTCGCGCGGATTCATGATCCGCAAGCGTCCCGACGAGGAGATGCTGGAGATCTTCGAGGTCCGCGGGATCCTCGAGTCCAACGCCGCGCACGCAGCGGCCACCCGGGCCACCGCCATTGACCGGGCCCGGCTTGCCGAACTCTCCGAGCGCGCGCACGCCACCTGTGATCCCAAGGAGAAGCGTCGGCTCTTCAACCTTTTCCACGACTGCATGCTCGACGCCGCACACAACGCGACGGTCTCCTCGCTGGTCACCACTCTGAGTGCGCAGATCAAGCTCTCCGCGCCGTGGAAGACCGACGAGTCCGACGAGGGGCTGGCTCGTTCCCTCGCCGAGCACGACGCGATCCTCGAGGCGATCCTCGCCGGTGACGCCGACCTCGCGCGGGCCCGGATGCTGGAGCACCTGGCTCACGACCGGGACAACCGGATCAGTCAGCTCGTCGCCCAGGTGCATGCCCAGACCAACGCTGCAGGCTGAGGGGTCGACAGGACGACGTCACGCGTCGTTCTGTCCGGGCGCCGCGTCGACGGCGTCAGGCCCCCACCCGCGTCGGATCACCTCGGCGCGCGCCCGTGCGATCGACCCGTGCTCCAGCGCAGCCACGGCTGAGGTGCCCTCCCAGACCAGGTTCCGGTCGCGACGTACACGGACCGTCATGCTTGCTCCCAGGTGTTCGATCGCGCCGGGCACGTTGCGTCGTTCGGCGGGCAACGGGACCGGCAGCACGTGGGCGTCGCCCAGATGTCCGGTCCCCTCGATCTCGATGCTCCAGCGGGCGCTGCGACCCCGCAACGACCACCGTTCGTCGCTGACATCGGCGTGCACCGGTGAGACCACGGGGTCTCCGAGACGGACCAAGGTGCCGTCGGGCAGGAGCACCACGACCGCGGTGACGGTGGTGCGCAGCGGACCGGCGCTCACCTCACCTCCGGCGAAGGCCACACAGACACGTGGCTCGTCGAACCCGTGCGCCTGCCCCCACCACCACGCGTCGGGGAACCCGCCCTTGCCCCAGTTCTTCTCCGCGTACACCTGCCACCCGTCGAGCTCCCAGGTCTCCTCGCCGACCGTGGCGGTGCCTGTGGCACGCCCACCGAGCAGCCACGGGTGCCAGTACTGGTTGAGCCCCGGCACGCTCTGGAAGACGCTCGAACCGCCGAGGGAGCGCCGCGGCCACGGGACGGATGCGGCGATCCGGACGTCGAGCCGCGCATCAGGCGCGAGGTCGACCCGCACGCGGTCCGGCGTCGCGATGAAGGCATCCCCGGCCTCGACGCCGAGCCTGCGCGGGTCGGCGTGAGCGGTGGGGTGGACGGTGGTGCGGAGGAATCCGTTGGGGTGCGAGGCCAGCCCGAGCGTCGCCCAGGTGCCGTTGGCGGCCCGGTTGACGCCGTTGAGAGCGATCAACGTCCGGGAAGACGAAGGATCGGTGAAGCGCCAGAAGTAACCCTCCATCGCCACTCCGTGAGCGGGCAGAGGGTCGCTCCACGGCAGGTCTGCGCCGCTGGCCCGGTACCTTCTGCGCACGCTGCCGATCGAGGAGGAGAGAGCTCGGGGGAGGAAGGGAGAAGAGGCCATCCCTGAGCATGGCAGAACCGGTCAGCCGATGGGAGTGCGCCGAAGAGGAAGAAGTGGTGCACTGGAGAGGTGGAGCACCACGTCCGTGAGGACGAGAACGGTCGCGACGACGCACGGGAGACGAAGGACGCGCGCCTGCACCGCCGCATGCGCCGTTACCTGTGGCTGATGGGCACCTGCATCGTGCTGATCGTCCTGGCCTGGAACGTGGTGCGGTTCTTCTCGATCACCGCGGCCGTGGTGATGTCGATGATCGCTGCGGTGATCCCACCGATCGCCGTGATCGTGGCGAACAACGGTGAGGACCGCTGACGGTTCGGCTCAGTAGTCCGAGGCGTTGCGCACCGACTCGAAGGCGCTGATGCCCATGTGGCCGGCCTTGGCACGCAGCGGGAACGTCGCCACGGGACGACGCTCCATCTTTGCGGCCGGAGGGTTGCGACGACCGGTGACGGCGTGCACGCGGTTCGCGGTCACGACGTAGCGCGGCTCCTCGGCACCGGCCGGGCTGACGTCGATCAGCAGCCACAGGCCGTCGGGGGCGAAGGAGAGCGCACCCTTCTTCGCGTCCTCGCGCGTCAGGGCGACGTCGTAGTTCTGCATCTGCAGGGAGAAGTCGACCGCACGCGGCTGGCCCTTGCGGGTACCGCGCATCTTCTGGATCGCCTCGATGAACGCACGTTCCTCGCGCGTGATGACGCCGGCCTTCACCCAAGGAGCCTTCGGTGACCCGGGGCCGACCTCAGGACGCTCGTTGCCGCCGCTGACCCAGACATCGCCCCAACTCATGGGGGCATCCTCCCACGGGGACGCCGCGGAACCGTTGTTCGCGCACGCTGCAGCACCGGCGTGCGGCGTCGGGCAGACTTGTCCGGTGTCCGACCCCCTGCCCGACCCCCCGCTTGATCCGCTGCGCACCCTGCTCGCCTCCCCGCCCGACCTCCCGGTTGCGTCCGGGCTGGACGAGCTCGCCGACGCACTCCGCCTCGACGGGGTCGCGGTGCTGCAGGCGCCCCCGGGCAGCGGCAAGACGACGCTGGTCCCGCCGGCGGTCGCGTGTGCCGTCACCGGGAGGGTGGTCGTCACCCAGCCGAGCCGGATCGCGGTCCGGGCCGCAGCCCGACGTCTCGCCGGGCTCCTGGGTGAGCCGGTGGGGGAGAGCGTCGGGTACTCGGTGCGCGGCGAACGCCGTACCGGGCCGGCGACCCGGATCGAGGTCGTCACCACCGGCCTGCTGCTGCGTCGCCTCCAGCACGACCCAGGACTCTCCGGCGTCGGTGCCGTGGTCCTCGACGAGGTCCACGAACGCCACCTCGACGCCGACCTGACCCTCGCGCTGCTTGTCGACGTCCGAGCCAACCTGCGCGACGACCTCGTCCTGGTCGCGATGTCGGCGACGATCGAAGCCGAGCGCACCGCCGCGCTGCTCGCCTCCGGCCCCGCCTCGGCACCCGTCGTCACCGTCCCCGGTGCGCTCCACCCGGTCGAGGAGGTCTGGTGCCCGCTCCCTGCCGGCCAGCGCCGCACCGACGAGCGCGGCATCACTCCCGCTTTTCACGACCATGTCGCCGCGACCGTGCGACGTGCGTTGGCCGACCACCCCGGCGACGTCCTCGTCTTCGTCCCGGGCGTCGCCGAGGTGGACGCCGTCATCCGACGTCTGGGCGGTCTGGACGCTGACGTCCACCCGCTCCACGGCCGACTCCCCGGCGCCGAGCAGGACCGAGCACTCACCGCAGGGCCTCGACGTCGCGTCGTCGTCTCCACCGCGGTCGCTGAATCCTCGCTGACCGTGCCCGGGGTCCGCGTCGTCGTCGACGCCGGGTTCTCCCGCGAACCCCGCACCGACCACCGTCGCGGCCTCGCCTCCCTCGTCACCGTCACGGTCAGCCGTGCCTCGGCGCAGCAACGCGCCGGCCGCGCCGGACGACTCGGGCCGGGTGTCGTGCTGCGCTGCTGGTCCCAGACCGAACATGCCCACCTCGCACCCCACCCCGAGCCGGAGATCGCGACCGCCGACCTGACGTCGTTCGCCCTCGAAGTGGCCTGTTGGGGCAGCGACTCAGTGGACGAACTCGCCCTGCTCGACCAGCCCCCGGCGCACGCCCTCACCGTTGCCCGCACCGTGCTCACCGAACTCGGTGCGCTCACCGACGACGGAAGGACGACACCACGGGGGCGCGCCATGGCCGGTGTCCCGGTCGACCCACGCCTGGCCCGGGCACTGCTCGACGGGGCTTCACTGGTCGGTGCCCGGCGTGCCGCCGAAGTGGTGGCCCTGCTGTCGGAGGACGTCCGTGCTCCGGGCGGCGACCTGGTGGCAGCGCTGCGCCAGATGCGCTCGCAGGACCGTTCGGGCTCCTGGCGGGCGCAGGTGAAGCGCCTCGAAGCGATCGCCCGCGAACATGAGGGGCCGGGAGCGCAGTCGTTGACCGACGACGTTGCCGTCGGACTCGTCGTCGCTCTGGCTCATCCCGACCGGATCGCACGGAAGCGTCCCGGGTCATCGACGTACCTGATGACCTCAGGCACCGGAGCCGCGCTCGACGCCCGCGACGACGGCGCGCTCACCGGCCTCGAATGGTTGGCCGTCGCCGACGCCGACCGACGAGCCGGGCAGCGTGAAGCCCGGATCAGGGCTGCCGCGCCCCTGACCGAAGATCTCGCGCTCGAAGCTGCCGGATCGCTCTGGGACGAGAGTGACGAGGTCGTCTGGGCCGAGGGTCGCGTCCTCGCCCGGCGCCGCACGATGCTCGGCGCGATCGAACTCTCCTCGGCACGGCTCAGCGACCCGCCTGCCGACGCCGTGGCCGACGCGATCCGTGGCGCCATCGCCGCCGAAGGAATCGACCTCCTCGCGTGGTCGGAGTCAGCGGTAGCGCTCCGGGACCGCCTCGACTTCCTGCACCGGGCACTGGGCGACCCGTGGCCCGACGTCAGCGACGCCGCCCTCACCGCGAACCTCGACGCATGGCTGGGGGCGCAGCTGGCGCGCGTGCGTTCTGCCGCCGACCTGCGCCGCATCGACATCACGTCCGCGCTGCGGGCGCTGCTGCCGTGGCAGGTCGCGTCCAGACTCGACGAGCTCGCCCCCGAGCGGGTCGAGGTGCCCAGCGGATCGGTGGTGCGCATCGACTACTCCGTCGAACAGCCCGTCCTCGCCGTCCGTCTGCAGGAGGTCTTCGGCTGGAAGGACGTCCCGAAACTGGCCGACGGACGGGTCCCGCTGCTGTTGCACCTGCTCTCCCCGGCACGCCGTCCGGCCGCCGTCACCGCCGACCTCAACTCCTTCTGGAGCAACGGTTACCCGGGTGTGCGCGCCGACCTCCGCGGGCGCTACCCGAAGCACTCCTGGCCTGAGGACCCCCGCACTGCCGAGGCCACGGCGCGGGTCAAGAACCCCCGCCCGCGCGGCTGACACCTCAGCGGTCGTCTCACCGGTGATCGCGTAAGTACCACCGTCTGGGCCGCGGCCCCGTAGGTTCAGACCATGACCCAGACCGAAGTGCGCGAGACCATGTACGTCACCAACGCTCACGGCAAGGTCCACGTCCGCCCGTGCCCGCACCTGAACGCCAGCTCCACGCTGACCGAGGCGACGGCCGAACAGGTCGAGGCCAACGGCCTCTGTGTCCACTGCGCCCGCGAGATCAACGGTGAGGGCCGCACCTACTTCACCGACCTCACCGCTGCACTCAGCGACTTCGGTCACGGCACCGACGAGGCACGCCGCCTCATCGACGAGGCACTCTCCGGCGTCGAGCACGACGTCGTGTGGGTTCCCGCCAGCAGCGCCTACGTCGCTCTCGGCGCCGAGGGTGAAGGCGTCGCCTGGATCGGGAAGGGATCGGTGTCCACGAAGGTGGGCGGCACCACCGAACTCCCGTGGTTCCGGCCGGTCGCCGCCACCACGGTCGTCAAGGAGGACCTGTACGGCGAGGTGTGCGAGATCCACTTCGTCGTGCGCTCGCTCAACGGCGAGTGCGACATCTGCGACTGAGTCGCACTGCAGTGGTGGCCGTCCGGGTACCGTCCGGGAGTGGCCACCACTCGTCGTTCCAGCTCGCGCCGCAAGAGTTCGTCGTCCCGCCGAGGGAGGACGACGCCCGACCGTCCGTTGCCCGTACTCGGGCCGGGGGAGCGGTACTGGGTGCTCGACGTCCCCTACGGCACGCAGGTGGACGGCGCGACGTGGCACTCGGCGGTCAAGAACCACCTGTACGTCGGATGTTCACTGCCGGCTCACCTCGCGCCGTACTCGCCGGGGCCGTACACGCTGGGGCGCTTCGTCGAGAACACCCTCAACCCCGACGCCCCCACACCGAACCCTGAACCGACCGATGCCCTCGAGCCGCGCCGGATCCAGTTCGAGGCCGCCGACGCGATTGCCGAACGGGCTGCGTCGGGCGGACGGATGTTCCTGCTCGCCGACGAGCCGGGCGTCGGGAAAACGATCTCCGCCGTCCTCGGAGCCTGCGCCGTCGGTGACCTGCGTGGCGCGGAACGGGTGCTCGTGGTCGCGGACCGTCCGGCCGCGATCACCATCGGGCACTGGTGCCGCACCGTCACCGCCCTCGGCGACGGTGGCCTCGACTGGGTGGTTATCACCTGGGACCGCCTGGAGAAGGTCGTCGACCACGACTGGGACGTGATCATCGCCGACGAGGCGCATGCGCTGCGCCGCACGTCGACGAAGCGCTGGAAGCACTGGGCGAAGGTCTCCGGGCACGGCTTGCCGCACGACCAGGCTCCGTTCGTCATCGCCACGACTGCGACCCCGGGGCACACGCCGTTGGAACTGCCCTACCTCGCGCCCGCCTACGCGCAGGTCCACGACGAACCCATGAAGGAATGGACCTCGGCCACCAAGGCCGACGCCACGTTCGCCTCTGCCCTCGAACGCCACGGCGTCGAGGTGGAGCACGGCCGCTACGGCGCCACCTGGACCACCGATCCGCGTCGTCGCGCCGAAGACCTGAGCCGGGTGCGGGGGTGGCTCGCCGAGGCCGAACCGGCGGCGATGCTGCACCGTGCCGCTCCGTGGGGACCGGTGCCGATCTCCGGGATGCCGGTGACGCTGACGCCTGCCGAGCGCGCTGCCTACGAGGCCGAGTGGGGCGAGTTCTGCCGTGAGATGGACCTGGCCCGGCGGGGACGCAACACCGCCAAGGGCCGTGCCGCGCTGCTCCGGTTCCGGCAGAAGGCCGGCCTGATCCGGGTCGACGCGACGGTCGCGTGGATCGCGCAGCAGGTCGCAGCCGAACGTCAGGTGGCCTGCTCGGTCGAGTTCGTCACCACCGCCGCGGACCCGATCGCCGAGCGTCTGCGCGAGGCCGGGATCGAGGTCGCCAGCATCTACGGCCGCGACCGTTTCGACGTCGAGGCCGAACGCCTGCGTTTCCAGACCGGCGAGGCCAAGGTCTGCGTCTTCACCACCGTCGCCTCGATCAGTCTGCACGCCGGCGAGACCCTGCCCGACGGACGACAGGCGTCGCTCACCCCGCGGGTGGGAGTCTTCCACCAGGCCCGGTTCTCCGGGATCGCCGGACGTCAGGTGACCGGCCGTACCCACCGCGACCACCAGGTCTCCCCGTGGCACATCGCCTACGCCGAGGACACCGTTGAGGAGCAGGTCGGCAAGGTGATGGTCGAACGCATCGCGGCGGCATCCGACACCGTCGGCAGCGACACCGCCGGGCTGACCGACGTCGCGCAGTTGCTCGGGGCCGACTGGCTCCCTGCGACGGCCCTCACCGAGGCAGGGAACTGAGGCCGGGTGTGACCGGGGCGTGATGATTCCGGTTCAGGGGACCACGGTGACCCTGGCGGGTGAGGTGGCCCACGGGGACGCGTTGCCGTTGCCCAACTGGCCATCACTACCCACCCCCCAGGCATAGGTGAGCCGGTCATCGGTGATGGCGTAGGTGTTGAAGGCTCCTGCCGCCAGCGTGACCACGCGGCTCGAGGGGAGCATGGCGCCGAGGTTCACGGACACCGGGATTGCGCGGGAATCGGTGGTGCCCTCGCCGAGTTGTCCGAGGTCGTTCCGGCCCCAGGCGTACAGGCGTCCGTCCGAGCCCAAGGCCACGGAGTGGTGGCTCCCAGCCGCGACGTCGATGATCCGGACACCCCCCGGGAGCGCACCCGCAAGGACCCTGGTCGGCTCCAGAACCGGGTCGCCGGTGGCGCCGTTCCCGACCTCTCCCCACGAGTTGGTGCCCCAGGCGTAGACGAATCCGTCGCTGTCCAGGGCGAGGGTGTGGTTCGCTCCTGCAGCGACGGCGACGAGGGCGACAGTCGTCGGGATCGCGCCGTGCGAGATGGCCAGGGGGCGCCCACGCGGGCCGGAGGGCTCCCCGCGCCGACCTGTCCGGCGGTGTTGCGTCCCCAGGCGTACGCCCAACCGTCACTGCCGAGGGCGATGTTGTGGTTCGCCCCGAGACCAGGGCGCGGACGGTGACACCGGCAGGGATCTCTCCGCGGTCGAGCTCCGTCGGGGTCAGGATCTGGGACCCCAGAGCGGTCGGGCCCACCTGCCCGAAGGAGTTGCCGCCCCAGCCGTAGAGCCGACCGGTGGAGCTCAGTGCGATGGTGTGTTCGTTGCCGCCGGCACCGCCGGACCGACCCCACGCGTAGAGGCGTCCGTCCGCCACGGCCACGATATGACGTCCGCTGCCGCCTGCGGCCAAGGCGGTGAAGGGACGGTAGGTGACGGTCCACACGGCGCTCGCGCCACCGTGGCTGGCGGTGAGGACGGTCTGTGCGCCGAGGTCGGGGCGGGCGCCGGGTACTGCACGCAGCACGGTCGAGGCTTGTCCGCCCGAGGTGGTCAGGACGGTGGGGGACACGACTTCCAGCCATGAGTCGTCGGTGAGGCTGAACGTCACGGTGGCTCCGTTCAGCGGGGACCCGTCGCGGCGCAGGACGGCGATGACCTGACGGGATGCAGCGGTGTCCTCGGAGAAGTCGGATGCCCCAGGTGAGAGCGGCGTCAGGGACAGTGCGCCCGAGGTGGCGAACGCTGGCGCAGCGGCGGTGATGACCAGAGCGGGCATCGACCACGCTGCGGTGGTCACGGCGGAACGCCGCGTCAGTCCGCGTCCCGATGCGTCGGACGACGCCCCGGGGGCAAGTGTGTTGTCGGTGTCGTCGTGGGTCATGGCGTGCTCCGGGGCTCTGGCTCGTCGGAGGCCGGCATCGCCTGCATGGGGGATCAGTCAGAAGTTACACATTGTCCAGCCGGCATGTCCTGAGTCTTTCGAAGTGCTCTCGAGGTGTGCGTCGTGACGGTCACGCGAATTCTGCGCGAGGGATGACGTTGACCGACGGGCAGTGAGCCCGAGAAGAATGTGCCGATGATGCAGCGTCCGACTTGTTCGGAAGCGTTCTCCGCACATTCTTCGGCCGACATGAGGGCAGGCGAACAGGCCGGCCTGTAAGCCGGGTTCTGTCCCACTTGCGTGGGGGCGACCATCCATCTACGACGCCAGTTGCCTGACGCCTCGTGCGGTCTACCCGTGCACTCGGGCGAGCAGCCCTCGAACGTGCACGCACCGTCCTTGCGGACGGCTTCTTGACCTTGCTCCTGGTGGGGTTTACCTAGCTGATCCAGTCACCTGGACCACTGGTGGTCTCTTGCACCACCGTTTCACCCTTACCTCCCCGGAGGGAGGCGGTCTATTTTCTGTGGCACTGTCCCGCGGGTTGCCCCGGGTGGCTGTTAGCCACCACCTTGCCCTGTGGAGCCCGGACTTTCCTCGGCCCCGAGAGTTGCCCCTCGAGAACGCGGTCGCCCGGCCGGCCTGTTCGCGAGCCCCACTCTATGCCTCTGGCCTCCGCCGTGCACGACGGCGGGTGGGGCAGCGGTGACTCAGGAGCTCTGTTCCTCGACGGTGGAGCACTCGGAGGTGAGCCGCTCCCTGAACAGGCGCCCCAGGTGGTCGTCCTCGAAGGAGCAGGAGCCGCGATCCAGCCAGGCGGCGAAGGCGGACTCCCGAGAGACGTGCGCGTAGGCCGGAGCGACGCCTCCCAGAACGTCGAGCTGCTCCAGGGTGATGTCGAGGACCCGTGCGTCGGGGGTGCTGGCGGCGAAGGTCAGCTGGGTGACGTCGCCGTCGGTGGCGACGACGCCGTCCTTGCCTGCCAGCGCAGCCAGGGCAAGGAACTGGGCACGCTCCTCGGCGTCGGGGAAGGCTGCGGCACCGGTCAGGGTCCAGGCCTGTGACTGGGAGGTGGTTGCCGACCACCGCGCGTCGGGGAAGGTCGTGGCGTAGGCCTCCTCTGCATCGGTCAGGGCGGCGACGACCTCGGCGGCCCCACCGTCGACGGTCATCTCGGTGAACCCGAGGGCGAGTGCGGGGGAGGCGAGGTCAGGGGTCTTCGCGTCGATGGTCGTGCGCACCGCGGCTGCCTCCAGAACCTCGGTGGCGGCATCGAGACGGGCCACGGCCTCGTCCGCTCCCACCTCCTCCGGTCGCGTCTCGAGGGTGATCTGGTCGTCCCCGAGGCTGACGGAGATCTCGCCGAGCCAGCGCTGGTCCGTGCCGGAGTACTCGGCGTGGACGGCGCGAACGAGTTCCTTGGCGTCGTCCAGGGTGGCGTCATCGGTCAGGGTCACGGCATATCCGTGCAGATCCTCAGAAGATCCCTGGTCGGCGGGGACGTAGGAGCGCTGGACGTCGCCGACCAGGGGGCGGTCCGCGATCCGCTTCTCGACCGCGAGGTTGAGCTCCTGGCCGTCGTCGACGGCGGAGCACGCGGTGAGAGCCCCAGAGGCCGCGACGGCGAGAGCAAGGGTGGCGAGCTGGAAGGTCGTGGTGATTCGCATGGGTCGAGCATGGCGTCCCATGGGCGGCGTGGGCATGGGCTCCAGTACTCATTCGGCATGCGCAGGGGCACCCGCATGTGGTCCAGACCAGAGCAAAACCTTGTGCAAACCTTTGTCAAACCTTTGACGAAGCATGAACACGCTGGATAACGTCTCGGTGAACAAGGTCACGAGACGCTGTTCACACGCCGTTCGTCCGGTTGTACTGGGCGCCACACGCACGAGCCACCCAGGAGTGCGCATGCATCCCCACCCCGCCGACCTCGTCGTCCTGCTGGACGCTGAACGACGTCCTGCCGGCACCGCGCCCCGTGAGAGCGTCCACGGCACGTCCACGCCCCTGCACCTGGCGTACTCCTGCTGGGTGATCGGACCCGACGGCCGTTTCCTGCTCACCCGCCGGGCACTGTCGAAGCGCTCCTGGCCCGGCGTGTGGACGAACTCGTTCTGCGGACACCCGCGCCCGGGGGAGGAACTCGCCGCTGCCGTCGTCCGGGGGAGTCGTACCGAACTCGGAGTCACCGTCACTGAGGTGAAGCCTCTGCTGCCCGACTTCGCCTACTGCGCCGTCGACGCCGCCGGGATCGTCGAGAACGAGGTCTGCCCTGTCTTCCTCGCTCGCCTCGACGCGGACGAAGCCGCCGAGCTGGCACCCCACCCCGACGAGGTCGCCGAGCACGTCTGGGTGAGCCTCGCCGACCTGCGCTCTGCCCTCGACGTGGCGCCGTGGTCCCTGAGCCCGTGGTTCCGCAAGCAGGCAGCACTCCTCGACGACGCCACCTGGGCTGCGCTCGAGTCCGACCGCGGCAACGCCGCCAGCGAAGGAGCAGCAGCATGAGCCTCCAGGGCCAGATCGACGACCTCACCCTCCCGGCCGCCTCCGCGCCCTACCTCCTCGGGGGCCTCGGACTGGACCGTTCCATGCTCGGGATCGCGTTGCGCTCCGCCACCGAAGGGGGCAAACGCTTCCGTCCCTGGCTCTTCACCACCGCTCACGCAGCACTGGCCAGCGACGCCTCACCTCAGGTCGAGACCGACGTTCTGGACCGCATCGGCGCCGCGATCGAGTTGATGCACACCGCATTCGTCGTCCACGACGACGTGATCGACAACGACGACACGCGCCGCGGTCGCACCAGCGTCCCCGGATGGTTCCGCGGCTCCACCACCAGCCCTTCGCCCGAGTACCCCCGCGCCGGGGCGATCCTCACCGGGGACCTCGCTCTCGCCGCAGCGATCCGCGGGATCGCGACCTGTGGTGCTTCGCCGGCCGTCACCACAGCACTCCTCGACCTCTTCGACGCGACCCTGCGTGACTCCGCCGTCGGTGAGCTCGCCGACGTCCGGTTCACCCTCAACGGCCACCTGCCCACCAGCGACGACGCACTGGCCGTGGCCGAGCTCAAGACTGCCGCGTACTCGTTCGTGCTCCCGCTGCGCGCGGCCGCGATCGTTGCCGGGGCGAACGACGACGTGGTCGAGCAGATCGGCCAGCTGGGGCGCCACCTCGGCATCGCCTTCCAGCTCCGCGACGACCTTCTCGGCACCTTTGCGGCCGACACGCTCGGCAAGGACCCCGACGGTGACCTCCGCGAGGGCAAGCGCACCCCGCTCGTCGTGCACGCCGCCGCGAGCGCTCACTGGTCCCGGATCGAGCCGCACCTCGGCGACCCCGACCTCACCCCGGCCCACGCCGACGACGTCCGCCGCGCACTCGTCGCGGCCGGGTCGGTGCAGCACGTTGAAGGCTTGGTGGCCCGCCACCTGCGTCTCGCGCGGCGGCACTCAGCCCGGCTCGGTCTCACCGAGACCGTGGTCGACCCGCTCACCGCCACCTGGCAGCCCGTCCCCGTCGACGCCCGGATCGCCGCGTCCGGCAGCATTTCCACTGCAGGAGTGGCATGAACATCACCTTCGGTCGACCCCGCTCCGTCCCTGCTGCACAGAGCCCGTACCAGCTCTACGACGAGGTGGCCGAGGCCGCCGCCGACGTCGTGATCCGCCGTTACTCGACGTCGTTCGGGGTCGCGTCACGACTGCTCGCCGCGCCGGTGCGCACCCACGTCCGCAACATCTACGCACTCGTCCGGGTCGCCGACGAGATCGTCGACGCCCCGCGTCCTGGCGGTGACGACGCTGCCCGCGCCGCCTTGCTGGAGGAGTTGCACGCCGAGACCCTGCGTGCGCTCGACACCGGTCACTCGGCCAACTTGGTGGTCCATGCCTTCGCGCGCACCGCCCGCACGGCTGGGATCAACGCCACCTTGATCGCCCCGTTCTTCGCCTCGATGGCGATGGACCTGCACCGCACCGTCCACGACCAGGCCTCGTTCGACGCCTACGTCCACGGCTCGGCCGAGGTGATCGGGCTGATGTGCCTGCGCGTCTTCCTGCTCGAACACGCCACCCCCGAGGCAGAGTACGACCGGCTGTACGACGGCGCGAAGGCCCTCGGAGCCGCGTTCCAGAAGGTCAACTTCTTGCGCGACCTCGCCGCCGACCACGACACCTTGGGACGCAGCTACTTCCCGGGCCTCGACGTCGACGCCTTCGACACCGCCACCCGTGACCGGCTGCTCGACGACATTGACGCGGACCTCGCCGTCGCCGCCGCGGCTCTGGGGCAGCTGCCCGCCTCCAGCCGCCGTGCCGTGCGGGCCGCCCACGCCCTCTTCGCGGATCTGGCCCACCGCCTGCGCCGCACCTCGCCCCACGCCATCCGCACCCGACGCGTCCGGGTCCCGTCCCCGCGCAAGGTCCAGTTGGTCGCGCTCGCGTTCGCCGCCCGGGGCGACGCATGAGCCGCCGCACCACCCCGCTGCGCCGTCCCCGCCACGACGTCACCGGCGCCCGCAGCGCCGTGGTCATCGGTGGGGGAGTCGCGGGCCTCGCCACCGCCGCCCTGCTCGCCGCGGACGGACTCGAGGTCGAACTCCTCGAACAGCGCGACGAACTCGGCGGCCGGGCAGGCTCCTGGGAGAAGGACGGGTTCCGTTTCGACACCGGCCCGTCGTGGTACCTGATGCCCGAGGTGTTCGATCACTTCTACAAGTTGCTCGGCACCAGCGCCGCCGAACAGTTGGACCTCACCGTCCTCGACCCCGGCTACCGGGTCTACTACCAGGACCACGACGCCCCGCTGGAGACCCGCGTGTCCCGAGGTGACAACGTCGCGGTCTTCGACGCCGTGGAGCCCGGCGCCGGGGCAGCACTGGAGAAGTATCTCGATGCAGCCGAGGAGACCTACCGGCTCGCGATCGAGCACTTCCTCTACACGTCCTTCGAGCACGTCGGTGACGTCGTCAACGCTGACGTCCTGCGGCATGCGAAGACGCTCGCGCCGATGCTGCTGCGCAGCTTGAAGTCGTACGTCGGGTCGCAGTTCTCCGACGAGCGGCTGCGCCAGGTCCTGGGCTACCCGGCCGTCTTCCTGGGCGGGGCGCCCGAACGGATCCCCGCTCTGTACAGCCTGATGAGTCGGATGGACCTCGACGACGGCGTCCTCTACCCCCAGGGCGGATTCGCCGCGTTCGTCGACACCCTCGTCGCGCTCGCTCAAGCCAACGGCGTCGTCATCCAGACCGGTGCCACCGCGACGGCCATCACCACCACGGCCGGGGAGAACGGCTCCGCGACGCCTTCGGTGACGGGTGTGCGCTGGACCGACGACAGCGGCCGACAGGTCTGGAGCCCCGCCGATCTCGTCGTCGGAGCCGCCGATCTCCACCACGTCGAGACGCAGCTCCTCCCTGCGGCGTTGCAGAGCTACCCGGCCTCCTACTGGGAGAAGCAGGACCCGGGCCCCGGGGCGGTCCTGCTCTACCTCGGCGTGCAGGGCGAGCTCCCCGAACTGACCCATCACACGATGTTCTTCACCACCGACTGGCAGACCAACTTCGACGGCGTCCTGGGCGACCGTCGCGGCCGCAACAAGTATGTCCCCACTCCTGCGTCCTCCTATGTCTGCAAGCCCAGCGCCACCGACGCCGGTGTCGCGCCCGAGGGTCACGAGAACGTCTTCGTCCTCGTCCCTGTGCCCGCCGACGTCACCCTGGGACGCGGCGGTGAAGACGGTGCCGGTGACCCGGAGGTCGAGAAGATCGCCGACGCTGCGATCGCCCAGATCGCCGAGTGGGCCGGCGTCCCAGACCTCGCCGAGCGGATCGTGGTGCGCCGCACCGTCGGTCCTGGGGACTTCGCCGCGGACCTGAACGCCTGGTCCGGGACGATGCTCGGCCCCGGACACCGGCTGTCGCAGAGCGCCTTCTTCCGGACGAAGAACGCATCCAGGAAGGTCGACGGCCTTCTCTACGCCGGCTGCAGCACTCTGCCCGGCATCGGACTGCCCATGTGCCTGATCAGCGCCGAACTGGTGCTCAAGCGGGTCCGTGGCGACCGTCGCGGAGGAGCCCTGCCCGAGCCGTTCGCCCATTGCCCTGAGATGCCGAGCCGGGGGACGGACGTTCCCGAGAACGCCGGGGTGGAGGCGTGAGTCTGCTCTACCTCACGTTCCTGCTCGTCTCCCTGGTCTGCATGGGGACGATCGACGCCCGGTTCAAGCTCTTCCTCTTCCGACGTCCGCGGGTGGCGCTGCCGGTCGTCGTCGCCGGGTTCGTGCTCTTCGTGGTCTGGGACCTGGTCGCGATCGCCACCGACATGTACGCCAAGGGCGAGTCCCGCGCCATGACCGGGATCGACGTCGCCCCGCACCTCCCGATCGAGGAACTGGTCTTCATCACCTTCCTGACCTACATCACCGGCGTCATCCACTTCGGCTTCCTGCGTCTTCTCGACGTCGGCCTGCTTCCGCGGGCCGTGGCAGAGGGGCAGGGGAAGCGATGACCTACGCCGGACTCGTCGCCCTGTTCCTGGCCGCCTCCGCCGTCCCGTTCGTCGCCGCTGTGCTGCTGCGACGCCCGGGGCGACGGTGGTGGGCCGCCCAAGGGCTCACCCTGCTGGCCCTGGGGGTTCTCACGGCCGTCTTCGACTCCCTCATGATCGCTGCCGACCTGTTCCGTTACGAGGAGAGCCACCTGTCGGGCCTCCACGTCTGGTTGGCTCCTGTCGAGGACTTCGCCTGGCCCCTGGCCGCGGTGATGGTGGTTCCGTCGCTGACGCTGCTCCTCGACCGCACCGCGGGGGACCTTCCCGCACGTTCCCAGGAGGACGCATGACCAGCACGACCACCGCTCTGGAGGCTTCCGTGACGCGGCAGCGTGGCATCTGGAGCACGGTGGGGACGGTGCTGGGGTCGTCGCGTCCGTTGTCCTGGGTCAACACCGCGTTCCCGTTCGGTGCCGCCTACCTGCTCGTCGGAGGAGAGGTGGACATCGCCTTCTGGGTCGGCGTCGTCTTCTTCCTGGTCCCCTACAACCTCGCGATGTACGGGATCAACGACGTCTTCGACTACGAGTCCGACCTGCGCAACCCGCGCAAGGGAGGCGTCGAGGGCGTCGTCCTGGACCGTTCGATCCACCGGGTGACGTTGTGGTCAGCCGCATTGAGCTGCCTGCCGTTCGTCGTCGTCCTGCTCGCGCTGGGTGGGTTCACCTCCGCTCTGGTGCTGGCCGTGAGCCTCTTCGCGGTGGTGGCGTACTCGATGGCCGGACTGCGGTTCAAGGAGAAGCCGTTCCTGGACTCGGTCACCTCCGCGACCCACTTCGTCAGCCCGGCTGCCTACGGCCTCGTGCTGGCCGCTGACCGCGGCGTCGCAGCGGACTGGTCGCTGGGCGTGTGGGGTGCGTTGGTCGGGTTCTTCCTGTGGGGCATGGGCTCGCACGCCTTTGGCGCCGTCCAGGACGTGCGCGCCGACCGTGAGGGCGGACTCGCCTCGATCGGCACTGTGATGGGGGCGCGCACCACCGTCTGGTTCGCGCTCGGGTGCTACGTCGTGGGCGGTCTGGCGTTGCTGGCGATGCCGTGGCCCGGGACGCTGGCCGCGGTGCTGGTGCTGCCCTACGTCGCCAACGTGGTGCCCTACCTGGGCATCACCGACGGCGACTGCGAGCGCGCCAATGACGGCTGGAAGCGTTTCCTCTGGCTCAACTTCCTGGCCGGCTTCCTGGCCACGCAGCTGATGATCGTCTCGGCGATGGGCTGGCTCTGAGCCGTCACCGCTGATGAGACGGGGCGCCCGTCAGTGCGTCGCCCAGACCGCCAGTTCGTTGCCGGCCGGGTCGGAGAAGTGGAACCGACGTCCACCGGGGAACGTGTACGGCTCGGCCGGCTTGCCACCCGCGGCTGAGACCTCGGCGTGGGTCGCGTCGAGGTCGTCGGAGTAGATGATCACCAGCGGAGACCCGACGCCGGGCGTGCCGGCAGCGTCGAGGCCGCCGATCTCTCCTGACGAGTCGGGGCAGGCGATCCCGGCGTACCCGGGTCCGTAGTCGACGAACGTCCACCCGAAGACGTCGCCGTAGAAGCGCTTGGACGCCTCCAGATCGGGGGCGGCCAGTTCCACGTAGTCGATGCGGTGGTGGCGAGACATGCCCACGACGCTAGCGACCGTTCCCTGACGTGCCGTGCGTCGTCGGCACTCCGTCGAGCCTTTCATGCGTGTGGAAGTACCACTGGGGCGGACAGGAAGCATCTGGGCGTTCGCTCCCTTGCGGAGCACGCCTTGCCTGCACCAATGGAGGTGTCAGAACGTTCGTTAGATTGAAAATGAGGTCGATTGATTCACGATTCACCCTGCGAGGCGGGCTTAGGCGCAAGAATCGTTCGATCGATTTTCTTCATTGCCTAACGATCGTTATGTAACACTGTCGCTCGACAGGCCACGGTGATGCGACCACGCGTCACCTCGATCCGAGGGACTCTGCCATGCCCATCAGCCCTACTCAGACCGCCTCGCCCGAGGAGCTTTCCGCGCTGCGCGACGCCGTGCGCGCCGTGAGCCAGAAGTACGGCCACGACTACTTCGTGACCAGCAGCGGGGACGGGAGCAACGCCCGTGCGTTCTGGGGCGAACTGGGAAGCATCGGCGCGCTCGGCGTCGCGATTCCCGAGGAGTTCGGTGGCGGCGGCCAAGGGCTCGAAGCGCTCGCCGTCGTGGCTGAGGAGATTGCTGCCAACGGCCTACCGATGATGCTCATCGCACTCTCGCCCGCGGTGTGTGCCACGATGCTCGCCGACCACGGCAGCGCGGCTCAGCAGCAGGAATGGCTTCCCGACCTGGCAACGGGGGAGAAGATCCTCGCCTTCGCGATCACCGAACCCGACGCCGGGTCCAACACCCACAACATCACCACCAAGGCCGTCTTCGAGGACGGTCAATGGGTGATCACGGGTCAGAAGTACTACGTCTCCCATGTCGACAACAGCGATGCTCTGGTCGTCATCGCCCAGGCCGAAGGTGGTCCGGATGGGCTCCCCGCCGGCCCCAAGGCCTTTCTGGTGCCTTCGGACGCGCCCGGCCTGACCCGCACCGAGATCCCGGTGGAGATCACCTCGCCCGAGAGCCAGTACTCGCTCTTCTTCGACCGAGTCCAGGTCGCTGGCGACGCCATCGTGGGCGGCGAGAAGGGCCTCGGTGTTCTCTTCAGCGGGCTCAACCCTGAGCGCATCCTCAGTGCCGCACTCCTCAATGGCATCAGCCGCTACGCCATCGACAAGGCTGTCGCCTACGCCCGTGAACGCTCGGTGTGGGGCCAGCCGATCGGTGCACACCAAGCCATCGCCCACCCCCTCGCTCGCGCCGAGACGCGACTCGCGGCCGCGCGCTTGCTCACCCTCGAGTCGGCCCGCGCCGCCGATCGCGGTGAACCCGGCGGAGTTGCAGCAGCGATGGCGAAGGTGGAGGCGTCCGAGACCGCCGCGATGGCACTCGACGCCGCGATCCAGACCCACGGCGGCAACGGCATGGCGCGTGAGTACGGGCTCAGCACCTTGTCCGGCCTCGTGCGCTTGTTCCGCATTGCTCCGGTCAGCACCGAGATGATGCTCAACCACATCTCGCACAAGGCCCTGAAGCTTCCCCGGTCCTACTGATGACCGCCTCGTCCTCGGATCGCGGTTGCACGGTCACCACTCACGACCGTCTGGTCCATCTGCGGTGGGACGGCACCCGAGCCAACGCGCTCGGGGCCGACCGGTACGACGTCCTCGTCGAGACCCTGCAGAGGCTCGACGAGGGGCACGTCCTGCTCGTCACTGCCGCAGGGCGTCACTTCAGTGCCGGTCAGGACCTCGAGGAGTGGAATCACGGGTTGAGTGCCGGCATGACCGCCCAGATCCTGCGCCGCGGGACCGATGCCGTCCTCGGGCTCCTGGAGACGCCGGCGACCGTCGTCGTGGGCGTCAACGGTGCCGCTGTCGGCGGTGGCGCTCTCGTGGCGGCCGCCGCCGATCTGGTGGTGCTGGCCGACGACGCACGGCTGCGCGTGCCCGAACTCGAACTGGGCATGCCGTTGGGCGCCTCTGTCCTGGCCAGGCTGGTCGGCAACCCCGCTGCCCGACGTCTGAGCCTCACCGGCGCGTGGTGCCCGGCCCGGGAGGTCGCTGTGCACGGAGGTGTCGAGGTCGTGGAGCCGCCATCGGTTCTGGAACGTGCCACCGAACTGGCACGTCGATGCCTTGACCAGGACCCGGTTGCCCGGGCCGCAGCCCGAAACTTGTTCGGTGACGGCGAGCGTCGTCGCGTCGCCGCGCTCTATCGAGCCGAGGTCGAGGCCACCCTGCGCCTGTTCAGCTGAAGGCTGCGCCGGATCAGGTCCTGACGGCCGTGTGGCGCACCAGAGCCGTCAGGCCGACGGTCAGTGCACCAGCACCCAGCAGGGCGAAGGCCACCGACGTCGACGCCACCAGCGGCGCGGCGAGGAATGCGGACAGGCCCAGCGTCGTGAACGGGACCAGCAGCCATGCTGCGTAGAGCTCGGCCCGGCGCTCCGGGGGAGCCCACGAGGACATCGCCGCTGCGGAGCCCAGAAGGGTGGCACCCGTTCCGGCTCCCAGTACCACCACCGCCACGAGCGCGAGCACGGGTGAGCCGACGAAACTGCCGACGGCGAGCAACGCCCACCCCGTCACGGCGACCATGCCACCGCCGACCATGGCGCGCCGCGGGGGCCAGGAGCCGCCTGCCATCTGGGCCACGGCGATCGAGAACAGCAGCACCGAGACGAACACTCCGTTGAGAGTGCTGCCCTGCCAGCCCACCGAACGAGCCACCTCGGGGCTGAACGCCCCCATGAGCCCGGTGCACAGGTTGGTGATCGCCACGGCCGCCGCACTCGCCACGAACGGGCGCGCGAGTTCGCGGGGTACCCGGACGCGGCGCACCAGTGGGGCACCCGGGGTGCGTGGCGTCCTGGGGGAGAACGCGGCGAGCACCATCGGCACCAGCACCATCAGCGCAACCACCCAGTACGGGGAGCGCAGCGGGTTCGGCATCTGGTCGGCCACCAGTCCTGCGACCAAGGGACCGAAGGCGACTCCGAGGCTCACTGATGCGGTGTTGAACTGCGAGCCTGCCTCGACGCCCTTCGGGTGGAGCTCCATCAGGGCGGACGCGGCCGCGGTGGAGACCAGGGCGACACCGAGGCCCTGAATGAACCGGCCGACCACCATCACGCCCAAGGAGGGTGCGACGGAGAGCAGCATCAGACCCGTGATCAACACCGTTCCGCCGAACAGGATGGTGCGGCGTCTCCCGATGACGTCGGAGAGTCCGCCGAGCAGAGTCAGGCAGAAGACCACGCCGGCGGGGTAACCGGCGAAGATCAGCGACACTCCGCCGCTGCCGATGTCGAAGAGCTCCTGGTAGTCGGGATACAGAGGGGTGGGCGTGAAACTGGCCAGCATGATGACGCCGGGCGCGATTGCTCCGGCGCTGAGCAGGGCTCGCGTGCCACGGGGGGACGTCGAGGAGGGCCTCATCGGCGCTGGTGCAGGTCGAAGACCGCTCCGTAGGCGGAGACCAGACCCAGACGGGAGACGCCGTCGACGACGTGACGTCCGGTGACCCGTCCGTGGACGCCACCCGCCAGCTGTGCCTCGACCCGATCGAGGTCGTCGACCGCCACGCGTGCGATCACACGGTGCACGGGATCGGGGGAGCGTTCGGAGGTGATCGCCTCGCCGAACTCGAGACGAGCATTGGCGGACGTCGCGCCGCGGTAGAGCGCACCGATGAACCCTTCGCCGGGATCGAGAGCGAGCATGGCCTCCACGCCGGGGCCGTCGAAGCGGCCCACGAAGTACTCCTGGCCGCCCAGGATCTCGCGAGCGAAGGCGCGGGCGTCCTCGAACCGGTCGGTCATGAAGACGGCTGCCGCCACCTCGGAAATGTCCTCGGCCGGTGCCTGGTCCAGGACACATCGGGTGCCGCGGGGACGGTGCTGGACGAAGGCATGCAGGAGGCCTGAGTCATCTTGGATGAGCATCCGCTCACGCACGGGGATCGTGGTGCCGGGCAGCTCGTAGTGGACGGCCTCGGTCACGAACCTCCGGCCCGCGGTGGTGCACCGGTCCTCCACTGCCGCGGCGTCGCGCAGATAGAAGTCCAGTGCGTAGGGCCCGGCGCGGTCGGGGCGTCCAGCGGGGTCGGCGGGGGGTAGGCCGGGGGTGAGGGCGAGGCGAAGTGCGCCGCCCGATGCCCCCGGCTTGGTGAGTAACACCTCTTCGGTGACTGCAGCAGGGAGATCCCACAGCTCTGCCAGGTGGGGGCTGGCGGGGTGGCGGGAGGCAAGGGTGAAGCCCATGAGGTCGCGGTAGAGGTGCAGTGGCTCGTCCAGCGAAGCGACAGGGAGGACCAGCTCGTCGATGCCGTCGAACATCTCAGTAGCTCCTGGGGAGGCCGGCGTCCTCGGCCACGAGGTTGCGGATCATCTCGTTGCTGATCGGACTGAAGAGTTGGAGGCGGGCGTCACGGAAGTACATCTGCATCGACGACTCCTCGGCCAGGCCCATGGCACCCATCACCCGCATGCAGCGGTCGACGATCCGGGCGGTGGTCTCGCTGGCGACGAGCTTGGCCATGCCGGCCGCGGTGATCGCCTCGTGCCCGCTCTCGATGCGGTCCACGACCTGGTCGACGAGGGCGCGGGCGGCCTGTAGTTCGGCCAGGCTGTCGGCGAGGGGATGGGCCACTGCCTGCAGCGAACCGATGGGCGCACCGAAGGCCTCGCGTTCCCCGGCGTAGGTGAGGGCTGCGTCGAGGGCTGCACGACCGATGCCGAGGCTGATTGCTGCGGCCATGACGCGCTCGACGTCGAGTGCCTGCGAAAGCATGCGTAGGCCCTTGCCGCGTTCACCGACCAGGTGGGACTCGGGAGCGACAGCGTCGTCGAGGAAGACTTCGCAGGTGCCGGCCGCACGCATTCCGGCCAGGTGGACGCGCCGGATCTGGACGCCGGGCTGGTCGACGAGGACTGTGATGAGGCTGAGCCCGCGGGCTCTGCGGCCCTCGGGGGCGGGATCGGTGCGCGCCAGGACGTGGATGACGTCGGCTTCCTGGGCGAGGGAGATCCAGGTCTTCTGGCCGTCCAGATGCCACTGTCCGTCCCGGAGCTCGGCCCGGGTGCGCAGCGCGAGCAGGTCGGTGCCGACGCCTGGTTCGGAGAGGCCGAAGCTTCCGATGGACGCCCCTGACGCAACCCGGGGGAGCGCCTCCGAGATCGAACCGCAGGCGGGGTCGGCGAGCATCCGCATCGCCATGCCGCTGAGAACGTGGTCGACGGAGAGGCTGGGTAGGCGCCGGGCGATCTCCTCGGTGACCGCCACCGCGTCGCCGACGGTGCCGCCGCTGCCGCCCAGTGCTTCGTCGGCGCCGATGCCGAGCAGTCCTGCGGCTCCGAGCGCCTCCCAGGTCGGCCTCGGAAAGGTGCCGGTCCGGTCGTGCTCCAGGGCCTCCTGCGGTGTCAGGTGGCGGTCGAGAATCTCGGTCACCAGGGCGCGCAGGGCAGCGCGGTCCTCGCTCTCGAGGAGGGGCCGGGTAGTCAGCATGGCAGTTCTCCGTCAACGCTCTGGATCGGGGAGGTTACGCGTCTGATGAACACGAAACATAACGATCGTTCGCCTTACACGCTAGGCAAAACGCGTCTGGGTGGTGCTCGATTCGCTGAGATTCAACAGAGATTCAAAAATCTTCCGAACAATTGTTCTGAAACCGTTGTTCGTGTGGCCGGGCTCACATACGTTTACGTCCGACATATACGAGCGGCCTCCGGGCCGGAGCACTTGATTTGGAGTCGACATGCGTTCACGAGTGATGCGTCGCGTCGCAGGAGTGGCCACGATGGCCCTTGCTGCTTCGGCCCTGGTGGCCTGTGGTGGTTCCGGTGACACTGCCGCCGACAAGGGTGCCGACGGCACCCTGACCCTCGCGTGGAGTTCCACCCCGACCCAGCTCGACCCCAACGTCTACACCGGCCTCAGCTGGGTGCACGCGGTCGACGGGTTCATGGAGAACCTGGTTGAGTACGACACCTCCAAGGCCTCCGACGACGCCGTCCTGGGCGTCGACGCCGTCAAGCCGGGTCTCGCGGAATCGTGGGAGATCAGCGAGGACGGCCTGCAGTACACCTTCAAGCTCCGCGAGGGCGTGAAGTCGCAGTACGGCAACGTGCTCAGCGCCGACGACGTCATGTGGTCCTTCGAGCGCATGTACTCCAACCCGGCAGCACTGTCCTCGGGTGTCCTGCTGAAGTCGGCCAACGTCGACCCGGACGAGCCGGTCACCAAGATCGACGACCTCACCGTGCGGGTCAACCTGCTCAAGCCGTCCGCGATCGCGCTCTCCGTCCTGGCCTACCCGGTCGACGGCATCCTCGACTCCGTCGAGGCGAAGAAGCACGCCACCGCCGACGACGAGTGGGCCGGCAAGTGGCTCGCCAACAACTCCGCCTCCTTCGGTGCCTATAAGTTGAAGACGCTCGACCCGGGCAAGGAGATCCGTCTCGAGTACAACGAGAACTACTACGGCGAGAAGCCGGAGATCACCGAGATCATCGCCAAGGCCGTGCCGGATGCGTCGGCCCGCGCCCAGCTGCTGATGTCGGGTGACGTCGACGCGATCACCGAGCCCCCGCTCGACCAGCTGAAGAAGATCGACGAGAGCGCCAACGCCGTCGTCTCGATCCAGCCCGACTCCAACCGTCACAACATCTCGTTCAACCTGGGCGACAAGAAGGTGGCCGACGCGCGCGTCCGCAAGGCGATCAGCCACGCGATCAACCGCGAGGAGATCGCAGCCTCCATCTACCAGGGCTACGCCGAGCCGGCCCACTCCCCGCAGGCCTCGGGCCTCCTCGCGGGCCAGCCCGAGACCGGCAAGTACGACCCCGAACTCGCCAAGAAGCTGCTCGCCGAGGCAGGGTACGCATCCGGCCTCGACATCGAACTCTCCTTCTCGACGGCCCGCCCCGGCCCGTTCGCGGAGAACCTCGCCCGCCTCGTGCAGTCCGACCTCAAGGCCGTCGGCGTCAACGCCACCGTCAAGGCCGTCCCGTCGCCGGCCGACTTCGAGGCAGCCGTCGCCGAGCGCACCATGCCGGCCTACCTCTACACCGAGCGCCCGTCGCAGCCCGACCTCGGCTTCTCGCTGTTCCTCTACCTGCACAGCGGATCCGCGCTCAACAAGATCGGCTACGCCAACGACGAGTTCGACTCGATCATCAACAAGGTGCTGATCACCGAGGCCGGTCCCGCACGTGACGCCGCAATCGACGAAGCGCTGCAGATCGTCGTCGACGAGGAGCCGATCATCTCGCTGGTCGAGGTCCCCGACCTCGTCGGCATGAGCGACGACCTCGAGGGCTACGTGTCGCTGCCCACCGGTGGCATGAAGTTCGACGAACTCAAGCGAGGCTGACCCATGGCCCTGGCTCCGGTGAAGGGCGCCGTACTGCGCACCCCGCGAGGGGTGAACGCGCCGTGGCGCCTCGTCCTCGGACGCCTCGGGTTCCTCGTGGCCGCACTCTTCGGGGTGATGACGCTGTCCTTCCTCCTGGTCAGCGTCACCCCCGGAGATCCGGCCCGTCTGATCGCCGGCCCGTTGGCCAGCGACTCCCAGGTTGAGGCGATCGAGACCGAACTCGGTCTCGATCGCCCCCTGGGGGAGCGCTACGTCGACTACGTGTCCGGTCTGGTCAGGGGCGACCTGGGTGTCTCCTACTACTCCAAGCAGCCGATCGTCGACGAGATCGCCTCGAAGCTTC